>NZ_CP077087.1:355000-1052500 GCF_014268495.2 Pseudomonas monsensis
AAGAAATCAACCGAGATTCCCTTAGTAGTGGCGAGCGAACGGGGACTAGCCCTTAAGTGGCTTTGAGATTAGCGGAACGCTCTGGAAAGTGCGGCCATAGTGGGTGATAGCCCTGTACGCGAAAATCTCTTAGTCATGAAATCGAGTAGGACGGAGCACGAGAAACTTTGTCTGAATATGGGGGGACCATCCTCCAAGGCTAAATACTACTGACTGACCGATAGTGAACTAGTACCGTGAGGGAAAGGCGAAAAGAACCCCGGAGAGGGGAGTGAAATAGATCCTGAAACCGTATGCGTACAAGCAGTGGGAGCAGACTTTGTTCTGTGACTGCGTACCTTTTGTATAATGGGTCAGCGACTTATTTTCAGTGGCGAGCTTAACCGAATAGGGGAGGCGTAGCGAAAGCGAGTCTTAATAGGGCGTCTAGTCGCTGGGAATAGACCCGAAACCGGGCGATCTATCCATGGGCAGGTTGAAGGTTAGGTAACACTGACTGGAGGACCGAACCGACTACCGTTGAAAAGTTAGCGGATGACCTGTGGATCGGAGTGAAAGGCTAATCAAGCTCGGAGATAGCTGGTTCTCCTCGAAAGCTATTTAGGTAGCGCCTCATGTATCACTGTAGGGGGTAGAGCACTGTTTCGGCTAGGGGGTCATCCCGACTTACCAAACCGATGCAAACTCCGAATACCTACAAGTGCCGAGCATGGGAGACACACGGCGGGTGCTAACGTCCGTCGTGAAAAGGGAAACAACCCAGACCGTCAGCTAAGGTCCCAAAGTTATGGTTAAGTGGGAAACGATGTGGGAAGGCTTAGACAGCTAGGAGGTTGGCTTAGAAGCAGCCACCCTTTAAAGAAAGCGTAATAGCTCACTAGTCGAGTCGGCCTGCGCGGAAGATGTAACGGGGCTCAAACCATACACCGAAGCTACGGGTATCATCTTCGGATGATGCGGTAGAGGAGCGTTCTGTAAGCCTGTGAAGGTGAGTTGAGAAGCTTGCTGGAGGTATCAGAAGTGCGAATGCTGACATGAGTAACGACAATGGGTGTGAAAAACACCCACGCCGAAAGACCAAGGTTTCCTGCGCAACGTTAATCGACGCAGGGTTAGTCGGTCCCTAAGGCGAGGCTGAAAAGCGTAGTCGATGGAAAACAGGTTAATATTCCTGTACTTCTGGTTATTGCGATGGAGGGACGGAGAAGGCTAGGCCAGCTTGGCGTTGGTTGTCCAAGTTTAAGGTGGTAGGCTGGAATCTTAGGTAAATCCGGGATTCTAAGGCCGAGAGCTGATGACGAGTTACCTTTCAGGTGACGAAGTGGTTGATGCCATGCTTCCAAGAAAAGCTTCTAAGCTTCAGATAACCAGGAACCGTACCCCAAACCGACACAGGTGGTTGGGTAGAGAATACCAAGGCGCTTGAGAGAACTCGGGTGAAGGAACTAGGCAAAATGGCACCGTAACTTCGGGAGAAGGTGCGCCGGTGAGGGTGAAGGACTTGCTCCGTAAGCTCATGCCGGTCGAAGATACCAGGCCGCTGCGACTGTTTATTAAAAACACAGCACTCTGCAAACACGAAAGTGGACGTATAGGGTGTGACGCCTGCCCGGTGCCGGAAGGTTAATTGATGGGGTTAGCTAACGCGAAGCTCTTGATCGAAGCCCCGGTAAACGGCGGCCGTAACTATAACGGTCCTAAGGTAGCGAAATTCCTTGTCGGGTAAGTTCCGACCTGCACGAATGGCGTAACGATGGCGGCGCTGTCTCCACCCGAGACTCAGTGAAATTGAAATCGCTGTGAAGATGCAGTGTATCCGCGGCTAGACGGAAAGACCCCGTGAACCTTTACTATAGCTTTGCACTGGACTTTGAATTTGCTTGTGTAGGATAGGTGGGAGGCTTTGAAGCGTGGACGCCAGTTCGCGTGGAGCCATCCTTGAAATACCACCCTGGCAACTTTGAGGTTCTAACTCAGGTCCGTTATCCGGATCGAGGACAGTGTATGGTGGGTAGTTTGACTGGGGCGGTCTCCTCCTAAAGAGTAACGGAGGAGTACGAAGGTGCGCTCAGACCGGTCGGAAATCGGTCGTAGAGTATAAAGGCAAAAGCGCGCTTGACTGCGAGACAGACACGTCGAGCAGGTACGAAAGTAGGTCTTAGTGATCCGGTGGTTCTGTATGGAAGGGCCATCGCTCAACGGATAAAAGGTACTCCGGGGATAACAGGCTGATACCGCCCAAGAGTTCATATCGACGGCGGTGTTTGGCACCTCGATGTCGGCTCATCACATCCTGGGGCTGAAGCCGGTCCCAAGGGTATGGCTGTTCGCCATTTAAAGTGGTACGCGAGCTGGGTTTAGAACGTCGTGAGACAGTTCGGTCCCTATCTGCCGTGGACGTTTGAGATTTGAGAGGGGCTGCTCCTAGTACGAGAGGACCGGAGTGGACGAACCTCTGGTGTTCCGGTTGTCACGCCAGTGGCATTGCCGGGTAGCTATGTTCGGGAAAGATAACCGCTGAAAGCATCTAAGCGGGAAACTTGCCTCAAGATGAGATCTCACTGGAACCTTGAGTTCCCTGAAGGGCCGTCGAAGACTACGACGTTGATAGGTTGGGTGTGTAAGCGCTGTGAGGCGTTGAGCTAACCAATACTAATTGCCCGTGAGGCTTGACCATATAACACCCAAGCAATTTGCGTCGAAGAGACCAGATTGCGGTGTGTGAAGACGAAACGAACCGAAAGTTCGCGCAACTCACAAGACACCTGTATCACATACCCGATTTGCTGAAGCGAGGCCAGATGGTCGCGAGTCAGTACCCGAATTTCTTGACGACCATAGAGCGTTGGAACCACCTGATCCCATCCCGAACTCAGAAGTGAAACGATGCATCGCCGATGGTAGTGTGGGGTTTCCCCATGTGAGAGTAGGTCATCGTCAAGATTAAATTTCAGAACCCCTGTCTGCTAACGCAGACAGGGGTTTTGTCGTTTAAGAGCCTGCCAAGATCAGGCGATCAAAGAATGTTCATTTGTCGCCCGGTCAACGCTCATCGCAAGGTGCGGCAAACGCTCTAGTGCGCCGTTCGGCGGGAATCTGACCTAAATGCCGTCCATTTCCCATACAACCCTAAGATTTCTCTGAACCGTGCCGAAAGACTGGTGAGACATGCGTGCACCAAAGTAGAGCGGCCAAGAAGAACGCTGCCTGCTCTGTACATGGAATGTTGCATCCGGAACGCATCCCCACTTTTGGCATAAGAAGTCCCATGAAATGAATCTCAAGTTCAGCCATAAAATCCTGTTGGCCGCTTCGGGCGTCGTGGTCCTGGCGTTCGCTCTGTTCACCCTCTACAACGACTATCTGCAGCGAAACACCATTCGCCAGAACCTCCAGTCCTCCGTACAGCAGGCGGGCGACCTGACTGCCAGCAGCGTGCAGAACTGGATGAGCGGGCGGATTCTGGTATTGGAAAACCTTGCGCAAAACGTTGCCCACCAGGGCAAGGACGCTGACTTCCCCGGTCTGGTCGATCAGCCGGCCTTCACCTCCAACTTCCAGTTCACTTACGTCGGCCAGGCCAATGGTGTATTCACCCAACGCCCTGACGCGAAGATGCCGGACGGTTACGACCCGCGCCAGCGCCCTTGGTACAAGCAAGCCGTCGCCGCCGATAAAACCATGCTGACGCCGCCGTACATGGCCGCTGTCGGTGGTCTGGTGGTGACCATCGCCATGCCGGTAAAAAAGAACGGCGAATTGCTCGGTGTGGTCGGTGGTGACTTGAGCCTGGAAACCCTGGTAAAGATCATCAACTCGGTGGACTTCGGTGGCCTCGGTCACGCGTTCCTGGTCAGCGCCGACGGTCAGGTAATCGTCAGCCCGGATAAAGATCAGGTGATGAAAAACCTGAAAGACATCTACCCGAATGCCGGTGTGCGCATCGAGAAGGGCAATCAGAACGTGGTGCTCAACGGTCAGGAACGCATCCTGTCGTTCACCCCGGTCAGCGACCTGCCGAATGCGCAGTGGTACATCGGTCTGTCGATTGATCACGATAAAGCCTACGCAGCCCTCAGTCAGTTCCGTACCTCGGCACTGATCGCAATGTTTGTGGCGGTGGCCGCGATTGCACTGCTGTTGAGCCTGTTGATCAATGTGTTGATGCGTCCGTTGACCACCATGGGTCGCGCAATGCAGGACATCGCTCAGGGCGAAGGCGATCTGACCCGTCGTCTGGTGGTTGAGAGCAAAGACGAATTTGGCGAACTGGGCAGTGCGTTCAACCAGTTCGTTGAACGGATTCACGCGTCGATTTCCGAAGTGTCGTCGGCAACCCGTCACGTACACGACCTGTCGCAGCGGGTAATGGCGTCGTCCAATGCGTCCATTGTCGGTTCCGACGAACAAAGTGCGCGCACCAACAGCGTCGCTGCCGCGATCAACCAGTTGGGCGCCGCCACCCAGGAAATCGCCCGCAACGCGGCCGATGCTTCGCAGCACGCCAGCGGCGCCAGCGAACAGGCCGATGACGGTCGTCAGGTGGTGGAGCAGACCATTCAGGCGATGACCGAGCTGTCGCAGAAAATCAGCCTGTCGTGCACGCAGATCGAAACCCTGAACGCCAGCACCGACAACATCGGCCACATTCTCGATGTGATCAAAGGCATTTCGCAGCAGACCAACCTGCTGGCACTCAACGCGGCTATCGAAGCCGCGCGGGCCGGTGAGGCTGGCCGTGGTTTTGCGGTGGTGGCGGACGAGGTGCGCAACCTTGCCCATCGCACCCAGGAGTCGGCAGAAGAAATCCACAAGATGATCACGTCGCTGCAGGTCGGCTCCCGTGAAGCGGTGACCACCATGAATGCCAGTCAGGCATCCAGCGAGCAGAGTGTTGAGGTGGCCAACCAGGCCGGCTTGCGTCTGGTCAGCGTGACCCAGCGTATCGGTGAAATCGACGGCATGAACCAGTCGGTGGCCGCCGCGACCGAGGAGCAGACGGCTGTGGTGGAGACCCTCAACGTTGACGTCAATCAGATCAACCTGTTGAACCAGCAGAGCGTGGCCAACCTCAACGAAACGTTGAAGGATTGTGATGCGTTGTCGCAGCAGGCCAACCGGTTGAAGCAGTTGGTCGACAGTTTCAAGATCTGACCACCCGTCAGACCGTGTTATCGTTCAATCGCGGGCAAGCCCGCCCCCACAGAATTTTTGGCGAACACAATATGTGTGAACGACTCGAATCCTGTGGGGGCTGGCTTGCCAGCGAAAGCGGTGGTTCACTCACCGCCTGTGCAAAGCCTTAAACAAACAGCTTCAGCACATTCCCCATTGCATCATCGGCAAACCCCTGCACAAAGTCCTTGAACCCCGGTAGCGCCTCCTCACCGCCGCTGGCCGGCTCGGCAATGATCGTCCAGGTCGCCCGTGCTTTTCCCGCCCCCAGCGATTCCACATTCATCGCCGCCCATAGATTGGCCACGCCCAGGGTGTTGTAAATCGTCGTCCAGGTCATGCTCCGCGCCTGCTCATCGCGGGAGTTGAGTTGCTCGACCACCACGTTGCCATCTTTGAAGAATTTCTTGCGCAGCGAAGCCACGCCTTCGCCAGTCATTTCGATGTGCGACAACGCCGGAATAAACCGCTCGAAACCGCCAAAGTCGCCGACCACGGCCCAGACCTGTGTGGCGTCTGCCGGCACTTCCACCGACGATACGACG
The DNA here is from genome assembly GCF_014268495.2 of Pseudomonas monsensis. Taxonomy (NCBI): domain Bacteria; kingdom Pseudomonadati; phylum Pseudomonadota; class Gammaproteobacteria; order Pseudomonadales; family Pseudomonadaceae; genus Pseudomonas; species Pseudomonas monsensis. The sequence continues at coordinate 360,721 of NZ_CP077087.1, forward strand.
TGGCAGCCGTGGGGGTTTTTGATCAGGGTGTCGGGTTGCAGAGTGCTCATGGTGTAGCTCCTTGTTGATGGATCAGATGAAGTTGATTTCTTTCAGGTAATCGCAGCCGCGGCGCAGCAGCGCCGGGGATTTTTCCGGGTAGTGCGCGCCCATCTGCTGCACGCCGGCCTCAGCATTGGCGTGGCCGATCAGGGAGATGTCGCCAATGTCTTCCTCGAAACCGTTGAGGTAAAAACCGAGCACGCCGAACAGCGCGTTGTCGGCATCGACCCGGCTCAGTTGCTGTTGCCAGTCGGCGACGCTGACCAGCGAGAACTCGCTGCCGGTTTCGCGGAACGAAGCGACGTAGGCGTCCCAACTCAGTGGCTCGGGGTTGTGCAGGTTGAACACCGCGCGTTCGGCGCAATAACGGCTGGCGTGGAAGGCGATGAAGCGGGCGAGAAAGTCCACCGGCATCAGGTCGAAATTCAGCGCAAAGGCGGGTACCTGACCGAGCTGGATCGACCCCTTGAGCATCAGCATCAAACGGTTTTTATGCGGCTGACAGACGCCGCTCAAGCTGTTGAAGCTGATGTTTCCGGGGCGATACAGATTGATCCGCACACCGCGTTCGCGCGCCCGTTCAAGGATGCGTTCGCCCACCCACTTCGACAGGTTGTAGCCGTTGCGAATGTAGATCGGTGGCGTCGGCGCTGCGGGCAGCTCCAGGACCTGACCCGCGTCATCGACGGTGCTGGACGCCGAGAGCGTCGAAACAAAGTTGAAGACCTTTTTGCTCTGCCCTTCGCACAGGCGCAGCAACTGGAAAACCGGCTCGACGTTGTCTGCTGCCAGCGACTCGTAATCAAGCACGTGATTGACGTTGGCGGCGTTGTGCACGAGCGCGCCGAATTCGCGATCCAGGCGCTGATAATCCGCTTCAGCCAGGCCCAGTTGCGGTCGAGTGATGTCGGCCGCGTAAACCCTTACCCGACTCAGGTCCAGATGATCGAGACGGTTCTCGCGCAAGGCGTGGGCGAAGCGTTGCGCCGCCGTTTGCCCGCCGCCGTCGCGCACCAGGCATGCGACTTCGCTGGCACCCCAACCCAGCAGTGCTTCGACGATGTGTACGCCGACAAAACTGTTGGCGCCGGTAACGATGACCTTATGCACATCGCCCATGCGGCTGATCGGCAACGGCTCGATATCCAGCGGTCGCTCGGCGTCGGCCATGGCTTGGGCGCTGAGCACGGCGCTGTCATCGGTACCGCGCACCAGTGTGGCGAGTTTGCTGATCGTTGGCAGTTCAATGAAGCGATTGATCGAAATGCTGCGGCCAAACTCTTCCCGCAAACGCAGCAACATCCGCGACAACAGAATCGAGTGGCCACCAAGGTTGAAGAAACTCTCGTCGGTGGAAATGTCACCGGTGGGCAGTTCCAGCAACTCTGCCCAGATCTCCAGCAGCAAGGCTTCGTCGGCATTTGCCGGCAGGCATTTCGGGCCGCCGTCCTGCACGCTCACCGGCAGCTCCAGCAAGGCTTTGCGATCAACCTTGCCGTTACTGGCGAAGGGCATGCCTGGCAGTTCCGTCCACGCCACTGGTTGCATGTAGTCCGGGAGGAATTGTTGCGCGTGAGCCTTCAGCGCTTCACGAGCGACCTCCGATTGCGGCTGGGCGAGGAACGCCAGAATCCGCCGCTGGCTGTCGATCACCACCGCGATCTGTCGGTACAACTGGCTCTCGCGCAGGCAGCGTTCGATCTCTTCCGGCTCGACCCGAAAACCACGGATCTTCACCTGATTGTCGCGGCGCCCGCACAGTTCGATGCCGTGCGCGCCCCACTTGGCCATATCGCCGCTGCGATAGGCGCGCAGTTGAGTGCCATCCGGTAGGTCCAGCTGTAGATAACGCTCGGCGGTCTGCTGTGGATTGTTCAGATAACCGAGGCAGACGCCGGGGCCGACGATGAACAACTCGCCGACCGTGTTCTCCGGCACCGGCTGCAGTTCGTCATCGAGAATCAGCACCTGACTGTTGGCGATCGGCGCGCCGAGGGTGCGGTTGCTGTCGCCGGTTCTGAGCTGCCGCGCGGTGATCAACACCGTGGCTTCGGTGGGGCCGTAGAGGTTGTGCAAGGTGCCCTGGCGGGTCAGTTGCTCGATGACGAACGGCTCGCAAACATCGCCGCCGGTCATCACTTGCACGCCCTCCAGTTGCTCGAGCGGCAGGATGCTCAGCAGGGCCGGCGGCAGGAAGGCGTGGGTCAGTTGGCGGCGCCGGATCAGTGCCACCAGTTGCAGCGGATCACGCCGTTGCGTGTCGTCGGGTACCACCAGTTCGGCACCTTCGAGCAGGGTCGGGAAGATGTCGATCAGCGACGAATCGAAACTCATCGAGGAGAACTGCAGCACCCGGCTTTCGGCCCGCAGTTGCACGTAATCGGCGTACCACGCGGTGAAGTGGGCGAGGTTGGCCTGGCTCAGCAGTACACCCTTCGGATGCCCGGTGGTGCCTGAGGTGTACAAGGCCATGCACGGTGCGTCGAGTGCCGGGCGCTGGCGCATCAACGGCAGGTGCGGATCAACGTGCGCCGTGTCGATCTGGCTGACATCCAGCCCGGCCATGGTTTCGCTGAGCGGATGCTCGCCGTCATGCAGCAACAACACGGCGCCGGCGTTCTGCAGAATGTATTGCTGACGCTGCAACGGATGTCTCGGCTCCAGCGGCAAGTACACCGCGCCGCTGCCCAGCGTCGCCAGAATCGAGGCGAACAACGCCGGACTTTTCGACAGACAGATGCCGACGATCCATGGTTGCGGATGCGCGGCGAGCAGTGGCTGCAATCGCTGCTGGATCGCTTGGGCGTGGGCGTGCAACTGGCGGTAACTGATCGCCTGTTCGGCGAGGTGCAGCGCCGGCCGATCGGCATGCTTGATCAGGCTGTGTTGCAGACGCTCGATCACCGGCATCCGCGCTTGCGCCAGCAACGCCGGATTGGCCGTGTCGTTGAGTCGATGGACGTACGCCAGGCTGTCGAGAAACAGCAGGTTCTCCAGACGTTCGAAATCCGGTGCGCTCACAGAGGCAACGTCCTTCAGATAGTCGGCGTCACGGGAGAAACGGCTGACCAGCAGCGCGACTTCGTCCACCACCTGCGCCAGCACGCGCTGGCGCAGTGCCTGACCGTTGCCGGACGGCTCGTCGCCAATCGGCACACGGCTGATCAGCGTCGAGCCGAGAAAGCACAGCAGGTCGAGTGTCGGCAGACCTGACCGGCTCTGTGCACCGACACCCAAACGCAGATGCAGGTGCGGGATGCGACAAAAGTCGCCGGCGGCAATAAAGCCATCGTCGATGATCAAATCCACCTTCGAGTGCGTGGCACCGCTGCGCTGCAAGGTATGACCGTGTTGTTCGAGTTCCAGCGCCAGGTCGGTCATGGCCTGACTGGCGCCCATCAGCAAAATGTCGAGACGTTTCATGTCGGCCTCCTCATCAAACCAGGTAGTCGCGCAGGGCGTGCTGCACGCAAGGCGTGTCGAGCAGCGAGCTGTTGTGGAAGAACTTGACGATGTTGCCCACCAACGGATGGTGGCGATTGATCGGGAATGCCAGTCCGGCCATTTCGTCCCTGAGCGAGCGTCGTGTGGCCTCGCTGACTGGCAGCGCATTGATCAGGCGCAGGTCGAAGGATTTCTGGATGTCATTGGTCAGGTAATGGCCGATAAACACCGGCAGGATCTGCGCGATGACGTCGCGATCTGCCGCGCTGGCGGTGTGCCAATAAATGCGCACCATCCGCGCCCAGAAACTCGAATGACGGCCCTCGTCGAGCAGGTGATCGGCCATCAGTCCCTTGATCGACGGCTTGACCGTGTCATCGCGGGCGAACGCGGCGACATCGCCGGTCACGGTGTTTTCGGCGATGGCCACGCAGATCAGCTCCACGGCGCTGCGCAAGTGCTCCGGCGCCAGTGCGACGGCGGCAGGAATCGCCCGGCTCAGCTCGATTTCATCGGGCAGCTGAATCGGTTCGATGCCGGTCATGGCCACCGTTTGCTGCATGAAATCCATCGCCACCAGAGCGTGGTAATCCTCGTCGACCACCACGGTCATCGCGTCGTAGCGACAGGCGAAAGGAAAGCCCACGGCAAAGCGATTCTTGGCGATACTGCGCGCGGTCTTGTCGACGATTTCGGTCTCGAAAATCACCACGTCGTTGATGAATTTGTACAGCGTCTGCACCAGGGCGAAATCGCGCTGCTGCGGGCATTCACGCAGAAAGGTTTCGCTGAGCACCAGCGGCTGGCGGCTGAGCGGATAGATCAGACGCTCGTCGTTTTCCAGCACACGGCGCGGACGGGTGCGAATGGTCGCGCGACTCTCCCAGGCGTCGGCGAAGGATTGGTAATCAGCGGCGTTCATTGGGCCACCTCCGCCAACGGCTCGCGCATGCTCAGGCGCAGGCCGTCCCACAGGGCGATGCGGCTTTCCACGGCAGCGATGGCACTGGCGTAGACCTCGGCCTCACGCTGAGGATCGCCATCAACCAGACGTTCCAGCAACTGCTCGGCCGCCGGGCCGTGATCCTCGGAGTCGACTTCGATGTGCCGTTCCAGGTAATAGCGAAAGGTCGGCGCCTGCTCGATACCGATGCCCCAGTCGTCGAGGATGCGCTGGAACATGGTCGGGATAACGCTTTCGCGACCATGCAGAAACGCCGCCGCAACACTGTGCCCCGGTGCATGCAAGGCGGTGCGCAGGGTGTCGCGAACAAACTGCGCGGCGGCCGGGTCGACCGCGACGCTTTGCAGCGCAATGTCGTAGCTCACGCCTTCCTGCTGCAGCGCGACGAAGCGCTCCACCGCCGTGGTGCTCGCGCCGATTTCGCGCATCGCATCCAGGTACAACTCGAAGTGGCTGTAGTGACCTTCGGCCAGGCGATCGTCCGATTCTTCGCCGAGGACGATTTCGTTGATCAGCCGCGCCGCGTGAGGGTCACGCGGCGGTAGCCAGGGCAAGCGCGTGCAAGTCAGCTCCTGCTGCAGGCGCTTGGTCAGTGACATGAAGTCCCACACGGCAAAGACGTGGGTTTCCATGAAACGACGCAAGACCGACAGTGAAGTGATCTCGGAAAAGATCGGGTGAATACTGAGTTCGGCTTTCTTCAGGGCGAGTTGGTTCTTAGTGGGCATCATGATGTCCTTTATCATTGATATGAAGTGCAACGTCTCTTTCAACTGTGCAATCAATAGCGCCGCAGTTAGTTGTTTCCTGGATGTCGGGCGAAGCCACAATTGCCGGTGAATAAGCGTCAGGCGTTATCTACGGTTTTAGCGCTGGTCCCGGTGAGCCGCCCTTATGAATTGGGGCGAGACTCCGGGGTGAGTGCCGAAGTTCAAACTCGGCGAAGAAAAACTAATACACCGGGAAAGTATTTAACAAGTGTATTTTTAATTATTTTAAGTTTGCTGTTTTTCAAGTATGAGCAGTGCCAATAAAACTTTTGGCTGAAGTTTTATTTGGGCGTAGTTGCTCCTTTCGGTCAATATTGGCCAAAATTGATTAACAAGAGTGAATGCCTCACTCGAAGCAACTTTCTTAATGAAATGAATTGATTGATTTAAAGGGGCGGAAATTGGCCGGGACCGGCGCCTGGACTTCCTTTTTCCCGTGACAAGGCTCCTTCCGTAGGTTCCTGGTGCGGGGACGGCGCCGACGATGCGGTGCGTCGCCCGTTCTTTATGGGGTTGGCCGTTCAAGAGTGAGGGTAAATCAGCGCGACGGCTATTACCGTTTCACCACCGAGTCAGGCTGACCGGCGCACGGAGGGTAGAGGGAAGGCAGGGGTTTGCCAGCGGCTGCGCAGCAGATCGGGGCGGGGATTTGTAAGCGAGTTATTCGCCGGGCAGGCACGGGGCCTGATCCCGGCGTTGCGGATTCAGCGCACGGCTTTGCGGTTTTGTGCGGCGGGGCTGGCGAGGTAGCGGGTAATGACCTCGACACCGCGGTTGAGATGCTGCTCGAGCAGTTTTACCGAGAGCTCGACATTGCGATCCTGCGCCGCTTCGAGCAACTGGCGATGGTCTTCCTGGGACAGTTTGCCCAGGCCCATCGCTTCCAGATTGAAACGCAGGAAACGCTCTTCTTCGTTGAGGCCGTCTTCCACCAGACGCAACAGACGGCGGTTTGGGGCCTTGCTATACAGCGCCATGTGGAACAACCGGTTGAGCCGACCGATTTCGGTGTAATCGTGCTGGGCTTCGAGTTCTTCGATATAACCGGCCGCGCGTTGGCAGTCGGCGGCGCTCAGTCGCGGAATCGACTGCCGCAATGCGGCGGTTTCGAGGAGGATTCGCAACTCGTAGGTTTCGGTCGCATCGCCCTGGATCAGTGGGGCTACCACTGCGCCTTTGTGGGCGGTGACACTCAGCAATTCCTGCGCTTCGAGCTGGCGCAAGGCTTCGCGCACGGGCATGCGGCTGACGCCGAACAGATCGGCCAGATCCTGCTGGCGCAGGGCGGTGCCGCAGGGCAGGCGCCCATCGAGGATGGCGGCGCGCAGGGTTTCTTCGATGATCGAGCGGGCCAGGTGCGCGGGGATCGGCCCATCGACTTTGATGCTCTGCAGTGGTTTGGGCTTCTGTGTCACGACTACGCACCCTGTCTGTCGACTTAATTTGGATCCAAATGACACTAGTGATTGCTCTACCGGATGTCAAACCGCATAGAGGCACCCTGTCATTGGTGAAGTTTAGCGTGCCGGCGATGATCTCATGGTGCCATTGTTTTTTGCCGGGCTAAGCTTCACCATCAAACGCTTTCCTCCCTGCTCTCTGGAAACCTGCTGTGGCGGTACGTTTCGCAATCCCCCGGACACTGCGCTGGCTAGGCTGCGCACTGCTGCTGGCCGGCGTCATGCTGGGCGGCCTGCATGCCGATTGGGATTTTTCCGCGATCAGCCGCAAAGCCACGGCGCTGTACGGGCCGCTGGGCGCCGGACAGCAGCGGATCGACGCCTGGCAAAACCTGCTGGCCACGCAGAAACAGGTCAGCGAGATGGAAAAGCTCAAGGTGGTGAACCTGTTTTTCAACAAACAGGTGCGTTATGTAGAAGACATCGACCTGTGGCACGAGGTCGATTATTGGGAGACACCGATCGAAGCCTTATGGAAGGGCGCCGGCGACTGCGAAGACTATGCGATCGCCAAGTATTTCAGCCTGCGCCATCTCGGCGTTTCCAGTGACAAGCTGCGCATCACCTACGTCAAGGCACTGCGCCAGAATCGCGCGCACATGGTGCTGACGTACTATGCCACCCCCGACGCCATGCCGCTGGTGCTCGACAGCTTGATCGATCCGATCCAGCCGGCGTCCCAGCGAACCGACCTGTTGCCGGTCTACTCTTTCAATGCCGAAGGTCTGTACCTGCCGGGCGCCAAGGGCAACAAGAAGGTGGGTGACACCAAACGCCTGTCGCGCTGGCAGGATGTGCTGAAGAAAATGCAGGCCGAAGGTTTTCCGGTCGAGACGACTAACTAGGAGCACGCGCTCAGATGTCTTTGTTCAAACAGCTGTTGATCGCTATCTGTCTGTTCCTGGTGGTCGCCTTCACGGGCAGCTTCATGGTCAGTCTGGAGAGCTCGCGCACCCAGTACGTCAATCAGTTGCGCTCCCACGCTCAGGACGCCGCCACGGCGCTGGCGTTGTCGCTGACACCGAATATCGACGACCCGGCGATGGTCGAGCTGCTGGTCAGCTCGATTTTCGACAGCGGTTACTACGCGAGCATCCGCGTGGTTGATCTGAAGACCGACAAGACTATCGTCGAGCGCAGTGGCATACCGGCCGTTACCAATGTGCCGGACTGGTTCGTCAAACTGATCGGCCTGGAACCGGCCGGTGGCGATGCGCTGGTCAGCCGTGGCTGGGAGCAGGCGGCGCGGGTCGAGGTGGTCAGCCACCCGATGTTCGCCGTGGCCAAGCTGTGGCAGAGCGCGCTGGGCAGTCTGGGTTGGCTGCTGATCTGTGGCGCGGTGAGTGCGGTGCTCGGCGCGTTGCTGCTGCGCCGGCAATTGAAACCGCTGGATTACATGGTCCAGCAGTCCCACGCCATCGCCCGCCGCGAATTCCTCAGCCTGCCGGAACTGCCGCGTACCCCTGAACTGCGACGGGTGGTGCAGGCGATGAACCAGATGGTCGAGAAGCTTAAAGCACTGTTCCAGGAGCAGGCCGAACGCAGTGAAAAGCTGCGCGCCGAGTCGTATCAGGACAACCTCACGGGGCTGGCCAACCGACGTTATTTCGAGATGCAGCTGCATAACCGGGTGAGCAACCCGGAGCAGGCCAGTTCCGGTTATCTGCTGTTGTTGCGGGTCAAGGATCTGGCCGGACTCAACCAGCGACTGGGCGGGCAGCGCACCGATGAACTGTTGAAAGCTGTTGGCGAACAACTGTCCCGCGAGTGCGCCAGATACCCGGAAACCCAGAACCTCGTCACTCGCATTCGCGGTGGCGAATTCGCCGTGCTGGCACCGGGGCTGGTGCGCGAAGAAGCGCTGCAACTGGCGCAGAACCTCGACAGTGCCTTGAGCAGCCTGCACGCCACTGGCGCCACCGATGTGCCGGCCGTGGCCTCTATCGGCCTCGCCCCGTTCGCTCACGGCGATTCACCGCAAGCGGTGCTGACCCTCGGCGATCAGGCGCTGGCGCAGGCCGAAGGGCAGGGCGAGCAGAACTGGGCGTGTATCGACCATAGCCTGGTGGCGGATGTCGGCGACGATCACCACGCCTGGCATCGCTTGCTCGATCAGGCCTTGAGTCAGCAGCGCTTCGAACTGTATTTCCAACCGGTGGTGGCCGCGCAGGACACGCAACTGGTGTTGCATTACAAGGTGCTGTCGCGCCTGCTCGATGACCAGGGCCAGACTATCCCCGCCGGTCGCTTTCTGCCCTGGCTTGAGCGCTTCGGCTGGACGGCGCGGCTGGACCGCTTGATGCTTGAGCGCGTGCTCGAGCAGATGAAGACGCATGAAGACTCGCTGGCACTGAACCTGTCTTCAGCGACCCTGGGCGACCCGCAGGCCTTGAATAAGGTGTTCGAGATTCTGCGCGCACATTCCAATCTGGGCGAGCGGCTGACCCTGGAAATCGGTGAAGAACAGTTGCCCGAACAAGCCGTGCTGGAACAGTTGACCCGACGTCTGCGGGAACTCGGCTTCTCCCTGAGCCTGCAACGTTTCGGCGGGCGCTTCAGCATGATCGGCAACTTGGCGCGGCTGGGGCTGGCGTACCTGAAAATTGATGGCAGTTACATTCGCGCGATCGATCAGGAGAGCGACAAGCGCCTGTTTATCGAGGCGATCCAGAGCGCGGCGCACAGCATCGACCTGCCGTTGATTGCCGAGCGGGTGGAGACTGAAGGGGAGTTGTCGGTGATTCGCGAGATGGGCTTGTATGGGGTGCAGGGACAGTTGTTGGGTGAGCCGAAGCCTTGGCGGTGAGTCATTGCAAACCCGCCCTCACCTTAGCCCTCTCCCAGAGGGAGAGGGGACTGATTGGGGGAGACGCCGACGTGAACGATGTCCGCTGAATCGGTCATCGACTCGATTTCTCAGGTCGATGTATACGCCTGAAACCTTGGTCGGCTCCCTCTCCCTCGGGGTGAGGGTAGGCTTTTGATTACGGGGGGATCAGATCAACCCGCCCTCATCCTCATCGATCAACTGACTCAACCCGCCCAATGCTTCACGCGCCTGGGTCCGGTCCATCAGTTTGGCCTGGGCTGCCGGCGGCAGGTCGGTGACGCGGATCACGCCTTTCTGGGTCAGCACCTGAATCAGGTCGTCGAGTACCCGAATCATTTCAAAGTCGCTCTGCTTGAGCTGTTTGAGGCTGTTTTCCACCGCTTCGTTGGCGTACCACGCCTGGATTTCATGGTGGTCGGCCGGCAGCGTTTCCGTGGCCTCGGCGTAGGCCGCGGCTTCCACGCGAATCAACTGACCTTGCGCATCGCGTTGCACGTAAAACATTGAGCATCCCTCGGAAATGAACCAGCGTCATGCTGTCAGCAGCATAGCCAACTGCGGGCAAGTATGCGGTGCGACGACGAGATCGTCACCGGTACGGTGCAGGTAAACGCGACGGCCGCCCCTGAGGGCGGCCGTTTTGTTCACGCATCAGCTGTTGTTGTGGTCGACCTTGATGGTCGGGTCGCTGCCGGCAATCAGGTTATGGATGTTGGCGCTCGACCAGTTGTTGCCTTCCAGTTTGATCGTCACGTCCGGTGTCGCGGCGGCGGCATCGGCCGAGTTGAACTTGCCCGCCGAGCTGACTTGCAGCGACGACACGCCGTCGACCGTGGTGATTTTCAGGAAGTTGTCGATGGTGCTGCCGGTCTCGCCCTGCAGCAGATCGCGCAGGTCGATGCGGTCGCCTTCATTGGCATTGAAGTCCTTGATCACGTCGTTGCCGGTGTCGCCAGCCTTCCAGACGAAGGTGTCGGCGCCGGAACCACCGATCAGGATGTCGTTGCCCTGACCGCCGATCAGCGTGTCGTTGCCAGTGCCGCCGAGCAGAATGTCATTGCCCTTGCCGCCATCGAGCAGGTCGTTGCCGCCCGAACCGAACAGGATGTCATTGCCCGCGCCACCCAGCAGGGTGTCGTTGCCGTCATGCGCGCCAGACACATCGAACGCCTGATAGTGCTCGGTGATGTACTGGTGCACGTTGCTGGTAGTGACCTTGCTGACGTCGACGCCGGTCTGCTGCGCTACGAACGCCTGCATCGCCTGATAACCCTCACCGGCAATGCCGTTGAAGCTCACCAGATCGCCGAACAGGATGTCGTTGCCGTCGCCACCGCTGACGGTGTCGTTGCCCGGCAGCGTCGCTTCGGTATGGCCGATGATTGAGTTGGCCAGGTCTTTCGGGTCGATGTTGGTTTGCGGCGAGTGATCCGAGTCATACGGTTTCAGGTCGTTGAGGCTGACACCACTGTTGATACCGATGGCTTCGACGTTCGACAGACCGCTGAGCAAGGTGAAGCTGCTGCTGGAGTTATCGGTGGTAGCCGATGTGGTGCTGTTACCGGTACCCGCCAGGCTCGACAACTCGTAGGTCCCGTCGCCTTGGGCATGAACGGTGCCCAGGTTGGTCGCGGTCCAGCCGTAACGGCTGGTGTAGACCTGCAGCTGCGCACTGCCGTTGGCACTGATGCTCAGGTAATGCGTGCTGTCGATGTAGGTGCTGAAGGTGTCGCCCAGTTTGTAGTTGCTGGTCGTTACCACACTGTCGAACTTCACGTTGCCGTACAGCGTCGGGTTGGTCTGCTCGCCGCTCTGGTAGTAGGTCGGCTGGCCATCAGTGATGAAGTACGTAAGGTTCTTCGCCCCGGTGTTGGCCACGGCTTCCGCGCTCTGGAAGAAGTTGGCCGTGGTCTTGAACACGTCTTCGTAGTTGGTGCCGCCGCCGGACGACATCGAGTCGAGCACGGCTTTGAGCTTGGTCAGTGCGTTCGGATCGTTGAGGTTCACCGACACCGACTTGTTGACCTGGGTATCGAAGTCCACCAGGAAGATGTTCACCGTCCCTGAGTTGCTGCCGCCCAGGCTCTGCTTGAGGGTGTTGAACACCGAGGTCAGAGAGTCCTTGGCAGCGTTGATCGACGAGGTGCTCATGCTGCCCGAGCTGTCGACCATGAACGCGATGTTGTAGTTGGTGCCCGGCACCACGGTAAGACCGCCGATGTCGGCGACCATGATGTCGTTGCCATCGGTGCCGTTGAAGGTGTCATCACCCGAGGTCGCCACCGACGCGGTGTAAACCGCCGGCACCACGGTGACCGGAATGGTCGCGGTGCTGCTGGCCGAACCGCCGACCATCTCGGTGGAGGTCGAGGTCACGGTCAGGTTGAACTGGCCGTTGTAGTAGGTCGGCGGGGTTACGGTCAGGCTGCCCAGGTTCCAGCCGGTGACGTTGGCTTCGCCGTTGCTCGCGGTGACGGTGAAGCTGTGGCCGTTACCGTCGGAGAGCACCGAGCCGACCGGCGCACCGCTGATCTTCACGCTCAGGGTTTCCGAGCCGTCGGTGTCGGTCAGGGCGGTGTTGATCGCCGACAGTTTCACCGTGGTGCCTTCAGCGCCGGTGTTGAGCTTGTAGCCGTCGTAATAACCTTCGCCGTTAGTGCCGTGCAGATCGGAGACGGTCACGCCGGCGTTCACCAGATCCTGCACGCCGGTGTAGATCGGCACGCCGGCGCTGCTCAGGTCGATTGGCGTACTGCCGTTGACCGACAGGTTCACGTCATAGCTGCCCGGGCCGCTCTGGTTGTGGTGGTAGATGTCCAGGGTGTAGTAACCGCTGGTGGTCGGGGTGAACGAACCGCTGATCGCACCACCCGCCCCCCAAGTACCCGACGCCACGCTCTTGCCGCCGATGGTGATCAGCAGGCTGTCGTCGGCCACACCGCTGAAGCTGTAGGTCTTGCCGGCTTCCAGGTAGATCAGGCCCGAGGTTTTCGACGCGGTGCCGGCGGTCACGCTGCCGTCCGACTGCACGTTGGTCACGGTGCCGCTGGAGTTCGGGGTGCCAGCGCCGTCGATGACGGTTTTCAACGTGGTCGAGTCCGCGCCTGCGCCGCTGGTGCCCAGACCCGACAGGCCGGTCCAGACTTCCTTGACCAGCCCGGTGGAATTCACGCTGTTGTCGGCCACGCTCACGGTCGGGGCATCGGCCACAGGCGTGATGTCGATCTTCACGGTGCCGGTGTTGCCCAGCAGTTGGCCGTCGGTTGGCTGGAACTTGATCTGCGCGTAGTCGGCCTGGTTGTTGCCCACGCCGGTACCGCCGTAACCGTTGACGCCCGATTCGTTGGCATCCGGCATGAAGCGCAGTTTGCCGGCGTCGATGTCAGCCTTGCTGAAGGTCTGGTTGTTGGCGACGTCTTTCCAGGTCGAACCGTCCAGATACTGCAGTTTGCCTTCGCCCGGCAGTTGGGTGATTTTGATGCCGAGGCTGCTGGCCGGGCTGTCGACGTCGGTCACACCGAAGGTCGACCAGCCGAGGATCAGCGGCGTGTCTTCGGTGCCAGTGACGTTGACCGGGGCTGCGACCGGCGCATCGTTGACCGCCACCACGTTGACCGTGGTGGTCGCCGTGTTGGAGTAGTTGCCGCCATCGGTCACGGTCACGGTAATGATCCGCGGCACGGTGCTCGGGTTTTCACTGCCGTTGGTGAAGCTGATGTTCTTGATCGCCTGCATGTAGTCGGCGAGCGTCGCATTACCTGACAGGGTCAGGGTCACCGTGCCGTTGGTGCTGTTGGCATTGATGGTGATGCCATTGACGCTGTTGCCCAGGTTCAGCGCATCGCCGTCCTGACGGTTGGTCAGCACAATGGTCGCGCCAGTGAGCATGGTGCTGTCCGGGTCGGTGATGGTCAGGTCAGTGTCGGCAATCGACACGCCGGCGCCCGGGGTGTTTTCGGTGAACGTCACCTTGTAGTCGGCACCAGTGGCGCCGCTGGAGTTGTTGGCGTCGAGGTCGATGACCGGTGGCGCATCGTTGTCGATGATCGAGGTGCTGACGCTGCCGTTGGTGCTGCTGACGGCCAGGTTCTCGAAGTTGCCGCCGGTGGCCGAGTCGATCTTGACCACGAAGTTTTCGGTGCCTTCGGTGATCTTGTCATCAATGGTCGCGACGTTGAACTGCGCGCTGCTGGCGCCCGCCGGGATCTTCACGGTGTACACGCCAGTGAAGTCCGAACCGTCGGCGGCGGTGCCGCTGTAGACGATTTTCAGGGTCACTTCGGTTTGCGCCGGGTGGTTCAGGCTGACCGTGTAGCTGGCGGTCTGGCCTTCGGTCACCGAGCTGCTGCCAGTGATGCTGACGGTGGTGGTGTCGATGGTGTCGGCGACGCTGGTCACGGCCGGTGTCGTGCTGGTGACCAGGTTTTCAAAGCCGCCGCCGCTGGTACCGGTGATGGTCGCCTGCACGGTGCCGGCGTCTTTGTAGACGTCGTCAGCCGGAGCCGGAACGGTCACGGTGCCGGAGGTTTTGCCAGCGTCGATGGTGATCACCGAGCCGTTGCTCAGGGTCACGGTCACCGGCGAGCCGGCGGCGTTGCTCAGGGTTGCGGTGTAGGTGATCTGGCCACCTTCGTTCACCGCCGGGGTCGCGCTCAGCGACAGGTTAGTGGTGTCGACGGTGTCGGTCACGGTAGTGCTGACCGGGGTTTTGTCGGCGACCAGATTTTCGTAGTTACCACCGCTCACGTTGGTGATCGAGTTGGTCAGCGGTGCATGGCCAGTCAACGCATCGTTCGGTGCGGTAGTGGTTGCGGTGCCGGTGGTCTGGCCAACGCCGATGGTGATGGTCTGACCGTTCGACAGGGTTACCACAACTGGCGAGCCAGTCACGGGAGCACCGACGGTGGCGGTGTAGACGACGTTGCCGCCTTCAGCCGCTGTACCGGTCGCGGTCAGTTTCACCGTGGTGGTGTCGATGGTGTCGGTGACGCTGGTCACGGCCGGCGTTGTGCTGGTGACCAGGTTTTCGAAACTGCCGCCAGTGGCGGTTTTGATCGTTGCCTGGACGTTGCCGGCGTCTTTGTAGACGTCGTCGGCTGGCGCTGGAACGGTCACGGTGCCGCTGGTTTTGCCGGCGTCGATGGTGATGACCGAACCGTTGCTCAGGGTCACGGTGACTGGCGAGCCAGCGGCGTTGCTCAGGGTTGCGGTGTAGGTGATCTGGCCACCCTCGGCCACGGTGCCGGTCGCGGACAGCGTCAAGTTGGTGGTGTCGACGGTGTCGGTCACAGTCGTGCTGACCGGGGTTTTGTCTGCGACCAGATTTTCGTAGTTACCACCGCTCACGTTGGTGATCGAATTGGTCAGCGGCGCATGGCCGGTCAACGCATCGTTCGGTGCGGTGGTGGCCGCGGTGCCGGTGGTCTGGCCAACGCCAATGGTGATGGTCTGGCCGTTGGCCAGGGTTACCACGACTGGCGAACCGGTTACTGGAGCACCGACAGTGGCGGTGTAGACGACGTTGCCGCCCTCTGCCGCCGTGGCCGTTGCCGTCAGTTTCACGGTGGTTGTGTCGATGGTATCGGTGACGCTGGTGACGGCTGGAACAGTGCTCGGCACCAGGTTTTCGAAGCTGCCACCAGTGGCGGTGCTGATGGTCGCTTGCACGGTGCCGGCGTCTTTATAGACGTCGTCAGCCGGTGCCGGGACGGTCACGGTGCCGGTGGTTTTGCCCGCTTCGATGGTGATCACGGCGCCGTTGGACAGCGTCACGGTCACTGGCGAGCCGGCGGCGTTGGTCAGGGTCGCGGTGTAGACAATCGAACCGCCTTCAGCGACCGAATTGGTAGCGCTGAGCGACAGATTGGTCGTGTCGACAGTGTCGGTCACCGTAGTGCTGACCGGCGTCTTGTCCGCCACGAGGTTTTCGTAGTTACCGCCGCTGACGTTGGTGATCGCGTTGGTCAGCGGTGCGTGACCGGTCAATACGTCGTTTGGTGCGGTAGTGGTTGCGGTGCCGGTGGTCTGGCCAACGCCGATGGTGATGGTCTGACCGTTGGCCAGGGTTACCACGACTGGCGAACCGGTTACTGGTGCGCCGACGGTTGCGGTGTAGACGACGTTGCCGCCTTCAGCAGCAGTGGCGGTCGCGGTCAGTTTCACCGTGGTGGTGTCGATGGTATCGGTAACGCTGGTCACGGCCGGCGTTGTGCTCGGCACCAGGTTTTCGAAGTTGCCACCGGTGGCAGTCGAAATGGTTGCTTCGACTTTGCCAGCGTCTTTGTAAACGTCGTCGGCTGGCGCAGGAACGGTCACGGTGCCGGTGGTTTTGCCCGCTTCGATGGTGATCACGGCGCCGTTGGACAGCGTCACGGTCACTGGCGAGCCAGCAGCGTTGGTCAGGGTCGCGGTGTAAACAATCGAACCGCCTTCAGCGACCGAATTGGTAGCGCTGAGCGACAGATTGGTCGTGTCGACGGTGTCGGTGACATTGGTCGAAACCGGGGTCTTGTCGGCCACCAGGTTCTCGAAGTTGCCACCTGTTACGTCAGTGATCGAGTTGGTCAGCGGAGCGTGGCCAGTCAATACGTCGTTTGGTGCGGTAGTGGTCGCGGTGCCGGTGGTCTGGCCGACACCAATGGTGATGGTTTGACCATTGGCCAAAGTCACGACAACTGGCGAGCCGGTTACTGGTGCGCCGACAGTCGCGGTGTAAACAACGTTGCCGCCTTCAGCCGCCGACTCGGTGGCCGTCAGTTTCACGGTGGTGGTGTCGATGGTATCGGTAACGCTGGTCACGGCCGGCGTCGTGCTCGGCACCAGATTCTCGAAGTTGCCACCGGTGGCGGTGCTGATGGTCGCCTGTACGGTGCCGGCGTCTTTGTAAACGTCGTCGGCTGGCGCAGGAACGGTCACGGTGCCGGTGGTTTTGCCGGCGTCGATGGTGATCACGGCGCCGTTGGACAGGGTCACGGTGACTGGCGAGCCAGCAGCGTTGGTCAGGGTCGCGGTGTAGACAATCGAACCGCCCTCGGCCACGGTGCCAGTCGCGGACAGCGACAGGTTGGTGGTGTCGACGGTGTCGGTCACGGTGGTGCTGACCGGCGTCTTGTCCGCCACGAGGTTTTCGTAGTTACCGCCGCTGACGTCGGTGATCGCGTTGGTCAGCGGAGCATGGCCAGTCAACGCATCGTTCGGTGCGGTGGTGGTCGCGGTACCGGTGGTCTGACCGACGCCGATGGTGATGGTCTGACCGTTGGCCAGGGTTACCACGACTGGCGAACCGGTTACTGGTGCGCCGACGGTGGCGGTGTAGACGACGTTGCCGCCCTCTGCCGCCGTGGCCGTTGCCGTCAGTTTCACGGTGGTGGTGTCGATGGTATCGGTGACGCTGGTGACGGCCGGAACAGTGCTCGGCACCAGGTTTTCGAAGTTGCCACCGGTGGCGGTGTTGATTGTCGCCTGTACGGTGCCGGCGTCTTTGTAAACGTCGTCAGTCGGTGCCGGGACGGTCACGGTGCCGGTGGTTTTGCCGGCGTCGATGGTGATCACGGCGCCGTTGGACAGGGTCACGGTGACTGGCGAGCCAGCAGCGTTGGTCAGGGTCGCGGTGTAGACAATCGAACCGCCTTCAGCGACCGAATTGGTAGCGCTGAGCGACAGATTGGTCGTGTCGACAGTGTCGGTGACATTGGTCGAAACCGGGGTCTTGTCGGCCACCAGGTTCTCGAAGTTGCCACCTGTTACGTCAGTGATCGAGTTGGTCAGCGGAGCATGGCCGGTCAACGCATCGTTCGGTGCGGTGGTGGTCGCGGTACCGGTGGTCTGACCGACGCCGATGGTGATGGTCTGACCGTTGGCCAAAGTCACGACAACTGGCGAGCCGGTTACCGGTGCGCCGACAGTCGCGGTGTAGGTGACATTGCCACCCTCAGCAGTCGACTCTGTCGCTGTCAGTTTGACGGTGGTGGTGTCGATGGTGTCGGTGACGTTGGTCACTGCCGGTACGGTGCTTGGCACCAGGTTCTCGAAGTTGCCACCGGTGGCGGTCGAAATGGTCGCTTCGACTTTGCCAGCGTCTTTGTAAACGTCGTCGGCTGGTGCCGGGACAGTCACGGTGCCAGTGGTTTTACCGGCTTCGATGGTGATTACCGCGCCGTTCGACAGGGTCACGGTGACTGGCGAGCCAGCGGCGTTGGTCAGGGTCGCGGTGTAAACAATCGAACCGCCTTCAGCGACCGAATTGGTAGCGCTGAGCGACAGATTAGTGGTGTCGACGGTGTCGGTCACGGTGGTGCTGACCGGTGTTTTGTCGGCCACGAGATTTTCGTAGTTGCCGCCGGTCACGCCGGTGATCGAGTTGGTCAGCGGCGCCTGGCCGGTCAGTGCATCGTTCGGTGCAGTGGTGGTCACGGTGCCGGTGGTTTTACCGACTTCGATGGTGATGTTCTGGCCGTTGGCCAGGGTCACCACGACAGGCGAGCCGGTCACTGGAGCGCCAACAGTCGCGGTGTAAGTAACAGTGCCGCCTTCAGCCACGGAGGTATCGGCCGTCAGTTTTACGGTCGAGGTGTCGATGGTATCGGCGACTTCGGTGACGGCCGGAACAGTGCTCGGCACCAGGTTCTCGAAGTTGCCACCGGTCGCGGTCGAAATCGTCGCTTCGACTTTGCCGGCGTCTTTGTAGACGTCATCAGCCGGGGCCGGGACGGTCACGGTGCCGGTGGTTTTGCCGGCGTCGATGGTGATCACGGCGCCGTTGGACAGGGTCACGGTGACTGGCGAGCCAGCAGCGTTGGTCAGGGTCGCGGTGTAGACAATCGAACCGCCTTCAGCGACCGAATTGGTAGCGCTGAGCGACAGATTGGTCGTGTCGACAGTGTCGGTGACATTGGTCGAAACCGGGGTCTTGTCGGCCACCAGGTTCTCGAAGTTGCCACCTGTTACGTCAGTGATCGAGTTGGTCAGCGGCGCGTGGCCAGTCAATGCGTCGTTTGGCGCCGTGGTGGTCGCGGTACCGGTGGTCTGGCCAACTCCAATGGTGATCGTCTGACCGTTGGCCAAAGTCACGACAACTGGCGAGCCGGTTACCGGTGCGCCGACAGTCGCGGTGTAGGTGACATTGCCACCCTCAGCAGTCGACTCTGTCGCTGTCAGTTTGACGGTGGTGGTGTCGATGGTGTCGGTGACGTTGGTCACTGCCGGTACGGTGCTTGGCACCAGGTTTTCGAAGTTGCCACCGGTGGCGGTGCTGATGGTCGCCTGTACGGTGCCGGCGTCTTTGTAGACGTCGTCAGCCGGAGCCGGGACGGTCACGGTGCCGGTGGTTTTACCGGCGTCGATGGTGATTACCGCGCCGTTCGACAGGGTCACGGTCACTGGCGAGCCAGCGGCGTTGGTCAGGGTCGCGGTGTAAACAATCGAACCGCCTTCAGCGACCGAATTGGTAGCGCTGAGCGACAGATTGGTCGTGTCGACAGTGTCGGTCACCGTAGTGCTGACCGGAGTCTTGTCCGCCACGAGGTTTTCGTAGTTACCGCCGCTGACGTTGGTGATCGCGTTGGTCAGCGGTGCGTGACCGGTCAATACGTCGTTTGGCGCCGTGGTGGTCGCGGTACCGGTGGTCTGGCCAACTCCAATGGTGATCGTCTGACCGTTGGCCAAAGTCACGACAACTGGCGAACCGGTTACCGGTGCGCCAACAGTCGCGGTGTAAGTGACGGTGCCGCCTTCAGCTACCGACGTATCAGCCGTCAGTTTGACGGTCGAGGTGTCGATGGTATCGGTGACTTCGGTGACGGCTGGAACAGTGCTCGGTACCAGGTTTTCGAAGTTGCCACCGGTGGCAGTCGAAATGGTTGCTTCGACTTTGCCGGCGTCTTTGTAAACGTCATCAGCCGGTGCCGGGACGGTCACGGTGCCGGTGGTTTTACCGGCGTCGATGGTGATTACCGCGCCGTTGGACAGCGTCACGGTCACTGGCGAGCCAGCAGCGTTGGTCAGGGTTGCGGTGTAAACAATCGAACCGCCTTCAGCCACCGAGCCGGTCGCGCTGAGCGACAGGTTGGTAGTGTCGACAGTGTCAGTGACCGTGGTCGAAACCGGGGTTTTGTCGGCGACCAGATTTTCGTAGTTGCCGCCAGTCACGCCGGTGATCGAGTTGGTCAGCGGCGCCTGGCCGGTCAGTGCATCGTTCGGCGCAGTGGTGGTCACGGTGCCGGTGGTTTTACCGACTTCGATGGTGATGTTCTGACCGTTGGCTAAGGTCACAGTGACAGGCGAGCCGGTTACTGGAGCGCCAACAGTGGCGGTGTAAGTAACGGTACCGCCTTCAGCCACGGAGGTATCGGCCGTCAGTTTGACGGTCGAGGTGTCGATGGTATCGGTGACTTCGGTGACGGCTGGAACAGTGCTCGGTACCAGGTTCTCGAAGTTGCCACCGGTGGCGGTCGAAATCGTCGCTTCGACTTTGCCTGCGTCTTTGTAAACGTCATCAGCCGGGGCCGGGACGGTCACGGTGCCAGTGGTTTTACCGGCTTCGATAGTGATTACCGCGCCGTTCGACAGGGTCACGGTCACTGGCGAGCCAGCAGCGTTGGTCAGGGTAGCGGTATAAACAATCGAACCGCCTTCAGCCACCGAGCCGGTCGCGCTGAGCGACAGGTTGGTAGTGTCGACAGTGTCAGTGACCGTGGTCGAAACCGGGGTTTTGTCGGCGACCAGATTTTCGTAGTTGCCGCCAGTCACGCCGGTGATCGAGTTGGTCAGCGGCGCCTGGCCGGTCAGTGCATCGTTCGGCGCAGTGGTGGTCACGGTGCCGGTGGTTTTACCGACTTCGATGGTGATGTTCTGACCGTTGGCTAAGGTCACAGTGACAGGCGAGCCGGTTACTGGAGCGCCAACAGTGGCGGTGTAAGTAACGGTACCGCCTTCAGCCACGGAGGTATCGGCCGTCAGTTTGACGGTCGAGGTGTCGATGGTATCGGCGACTTCGGTGACGGCCGGAACAGTGCTCGGCACCAGGTTCTCGAAGTTGCCACCGGTGGCGGTCGAAATGGTTGCTTCGACTTTGCCGGCGTCTTTGTAAACGTCGTCGGCTGGCGCAGGAACGGTCACGGTGCCGGTGGTTTTGCCGGCGTCGATGGTGATCACGGCGCCGTTGGACAGGGTCACGGTGACTGGCGAGCCAGCAGCGTTGGTCAACGTTGCGGTGTAAACAATCGAACCGCCCTCGGCCACGGTGCCAGTCGCGGACAGCGACAGGTTGGTGGTGTCGACGGTGTCGGTCACGTTTGTGCTGACTGGCGTCTTGTCCGCCACGAGGTTTTCGTAGTTACCGCCGCTGACGTTGGTGATCGCGTTGGTCAGCGGTGCGTGACCGGTCAATACGTCGTTTGGTGCGGTAGTGGTCGCGGTGCCGGTGGTCTGGCCAACGCCGATGGTGATGGTCTGACCGTTGGCCAGGGTTACCACGACTGGCGAACCGGTTACTGGTGCGCCGACGGTGGCGGTGTAGACGACGTTGCCGCCTTCAGCGGCCGTGGCGGTTGCGGTCAGTTTCACCGTGGTGGTGTCGATGGTATCGGTGACGCTGGTCACGGCCGGCGTTGTGCTGGTGACCAGGTTTTCGAAGTTGCCACCGGTGGCGGTGCTGATGGTCGCCTGTACGGTGCCGGCGTCTTTGTAGACGTCGTCAGCCGGTGCCGGGACGGTCACGGTGCCGGTGGTTTTACCGGCTTCGATGGTGATTACCGCGCCATTCGACAGGGTCACGGTCACTGGCGAGCCAGCAGCGTTGGTCAGGGTTGCGGTGTAAACAATCGAACCGCCTTCAGCGACCGAATTGGTAGCGCTGAGCGACAGATTGGTCGTGTCGACGGTGTCGGTGACATTGGTCGAAACCGGGGTCTTGTCGGCCACCAGGTTCTCGAAGTTGCCACCTGTTACGTCAGTGATCGAGTTGGTCAGCGGAGCGTGGCCAGTCAATACGTCGTTTGGTGCGGTAGTGGTCGCGGTGCCGGTGGTCTGGCCGACACCAATGGTGATGGTTTGACCATTGGCCAAAGTCACGACAACTGGCGAGCCGGTTACCGGTGCGCCGACAGTCGCGGTGTAGGTGACATTGCCACCCTCAGCAGTCGACTCTGTCGCTGTCAGTTTGACGGTGGTGGTGTCGATGGTGTCGGTGACGTTGGTCACTGCCGGTACGGTGCTTGGCACCAGGTTCTCGAAGTTGCCACCGGTGGCGGTCGAAATGGTCGCTTCGACTTTGCCAGCGTCTTTGTAAACGTCGTCGGCTGGTGCCGGGACAGTCACGGTGCCAGTGGTTTTACCGGCTTCGATGGTGATTACCGCGCCGTTCGACAGGGTCACGGTGACTGGCGAGCCAGCGGCGTTGGTCAGGGTCGCGGTGTAAACAATCGAACCGCCTTCAGCGACCGAATTGGTAGCGCTGAGCGACAGATTAGTGGTGTCGACGGTGTCGGTCACGGTGGTGCTGACCGGTGTTTTGTCGGCCACGAGATTTTCGTAGTTGCCGCCGGTCACGCCGGTGATCGAGTTGGTCAGCGGCGCCTGGCCGGTCAGTGCATCGTTCGGTGCAGTGGTGGTCACGGTGCCGGTGGTTTTACCGACTTCGATGGTGATGTTCTGGCCGTTGGCCAGGGTCACCACGACAGGCGAGCCGGTTACTGGAGCGCCAACAGTCGCGGTGTAAGTAACAGTGCCGCCTTCAGCCACGGAGGTATCGGCCGTCAGTTTTACGGTCGAGGTGTCGATGGTATCGGTGACTTCGGTGACGGCTGGAACAGTGCTCGGTACCAGGTTTTCGAAGTTGCCACCGGTGGCGGTGCTGATGGTCGCTTCGACTTTGCCAGCGTCTTTGTAAACGTCGTCGGCTGGCGCAGGAACAGTCACGGCGCCAGTAGTTTTACCGGCTTCGATAGTGATTACCGCGCCGTTCGACAGGGTCACGGTCACTGGCGAGCCAGCAGCGTTGGTCAGGGTTGCGGTGTAGACGATCGAGCCACCTTCAGCCACCGAGCCGGTCGCGCTGAGCGACAGATTGGTAGTGTCGACAGTGTCAGTGACCGTGGTCGATACCGGGGTCTTGTCGGCCACCAGGTTCTCGAAGTTGCCACCTGTTACGTCAGTGATCGCATTGGTCAGCGGAGCATGGCCAGTCAACGCATCGTTCGGTGCGGTGGTGGTCGCGGTGCCGGTGGTCTGGCCGACACCGATGGTGATGGTTTGACCATTGGCCAAAGTCACGACAACTGGCGAACCGGTCACCGGCGCGCCCACGGTCGCGGTGTAGGTTACGGTGCCGCCCTCAGCCGCCGACTCGGTCGCGGTGAGTTTGACGGTGGTGGTGTCGATGGTGTCGGTGACGTTGGTCACGGCCGGCACGGTGCTTGGCACCAGATTCTCGAAGTTGCCGCCCGTTGCCTCCTTGATCGTGACTTCGACTTTACCGGCGTCTTTGTAAACGTCGTCGGCTGGCGCAGGAACGGTCACGGTGCCGCTGGTTTTGCCCGCTTCGATGGTGATCACCGAACCGTTCGACAGAGTCACGGTTACCGGGGTGCCGGCCGGGTTGGTCAGGGTCGCGGTGTAAACGATCGACCCGCCTTCAGCCACCGAATCGGTCGCGGTCAGGTTCAGGTTGGTGGTGTCGGTGGTGTCCGAAACCGTGGTGTCGGCGGACTTGCCGTCGACCGCCAGTTTTTCGAAATTGCCGCCAGTGGCGCCGTCGATGGTCACGCTCAGCGAGCTGCCGCCGGCCAGAGGGCTGTTCGGTGCAACGAAGTTCACCGAGCCGGTGGTTTCACCGACAGCGATGGTGATGGTCTGGCCGTTGGACAGGGTCACGACAACCGGCGAGCCAGTCACTGGCGCGGTCACGGTTGCGGTGTAGACCACGGTTTCGCCTTCAGCGACGTTCGCCGTGGCGGTCAGCGACACGGTGGAGGTGTCGATAGTGTCGTTGACGGTAGTGACCGCTGGCGCTGTGCTGGTGACCAGGTTTTCGAAGTCGCCGCCAGTCGCGCCTTTGATAGTCGCTTCAACCGTGCCGGCATCTTTGTAGACGTCGTCTTTCGGTGCGTCGACGGTGACGGTGCCGGTGGTTTTGCCGGCGTCGATGGTGATCACGGCACCATTCGACAGAGTCACGGTGACCGGCGAGCCAGCAGCATTGGTCAGGGTCGCGGTGTAGGTGATCTGGCCGCCTTCGTTCACCGAACCGGTGGCGCTCAGCGACAGGTTGGTGGTGTCGACCGTGTCGGTGACGGTGGTGCTGACCGGGGTTTTGTCGGCCACGAGGTTTTCGTAATTGCCGCCGGAAACGTCGGTGATCGCGTTGGTCAGCGGCGCGTGGCCAGTCAGCGCATCGTTCGGCGCGGTGGTGGTCACAGTGCCGGTGGTTTTGCCGACTTCGATGGTGATGTTCTGGCCGTTGGCCAGGGTCACGACCACCGGCGAACCGGTGACCGGTGCGCCAACAGTAGCGGTGTAGGTGACCGTGCCACCTTCAGCGGCCGACTCGGTGGCGGTCAGTTTGACCGTCGAGGTGTCGATGGTGTCAGTGACTTCGGTCACCGCTGGCGTGGTACTCGGCACCAAATTTTCGAAGTTGCCGCCAGTCGCGTCCTTGATCGTCACTTCCACTTTGCCGGCGTCTTTATAGACGTCATCGGCAGGTGCAGGAACGGTCACGGTGCCAGTGGTTTTGCCGGCTTCGATGGTGATTACCGAACCGTTCGACAGAGTCACGGTTACCGGGGTACCGGCCGGGTTGGTCAGGGTTGCGGTGTAAACGATCGACCCGCCTTCAGCCACGGTGCCGGTCGCGCTCAGCGTCAGGTCGGTGGTGTCAGTGGTGTCGGTGACGGTGGTGCTGACCGGGGTTTTGTCAGCCACGAGGTTTTCGTAATTACCGCCGGAAACGTCGGTGATCGCGTTGGTCAGAGGCGCGTGGCCGGTCAGCGCATCGTTCGGCGCGGTGGTGGTCACGGTGCCGGTGGTTTTACCCACTTCGATGGTGATGTTCTGGCCGTTGGCCAGGGTCACGACGACAGGCGAACCGGTGACTGGCGCGCCAACGGTGGCGGTGTAGGTGACGGTGCCACCTTCAGCCGCCGACTCGGTGGCGGTCAGTTTGACGGTGGTGGTATCGACGGTATCGGTGACTTCGGTCACGGCTGGCGTGGTGCTCGGCACCAGGTTCTCGAAGTTGCCGCCGGTGGCGTCTTTGATAGTGACTTCGACTTTGCCGGCGTCCTTGTAGACGTCATCGGCTGGCGCAGGAACGGTCACGGTGCCGGTGGTCTTGCCCGCTTCGATGGTGATCACCGAGCCGTTCGACAGAGTCACGGTCATCGGGGTGCCGGCCGGATTGGTCAGCGTCGCGGTGTAGATGATCGAACCGCCCTCGGCGACCGAGTTGGTGGCGCTGAGCGAGAGGTCAGTGGTGTCGACGGTGTCAGTGACCGTGGTCGAAACCGGGGTCTTGTCGGCCACCAGGTTTTCGTAGTTACCGCCGCTTACACCCGTGATCGAATTACCCAGCGACGCCTGACCGGTCAGCGCATCGTTCGGCGCGGTGAAGGTCACGGTGCCGGTGGTTTTGCCGACTTCGATGGTAATGCTCTGACCATTGGCCAGGGTCACCACGACCGGCGAACCGGTGACCGGCGCGCCGACAGTAGCGGTATAGGTGACGGTGCCGCCTTCAGCCACAGTGGTGTCGGCCGTCAGCTTCACGGTCGAGGTGTCGATGGTGTCAGTCACTTCGGTGACGGCTGGAACAGTGCTCGGTACCAGATTCTCGAAGTTGCCGCCGGTGGCGTCTTTGATAGTGACTTCGACCTTGCCTGCGTCCTTGTAGACGTCATCGGCTGGTGCAGGAACGGTCACGGTGCCGGTGGTTTTGCCCGCTTCGATGGTGATCACCGAACCGTTCGACAGGGTCACAGTCACCGGCGAGCCAGCCGGGTTGGTCAGCGTCGCGGTGTAAACGATCGAACCGCCTTCAGCCAGGGTGCCGGTCGCGCTCAGCGTCAGGTCGGTGGTGTCAGTAGTGTCGGTGACGGTGGTGCTGACCGGGGTTTTGTCGGCCACGAGGTTTTCGTAATTGCCGCCGGAAACGTCGGTGATCGCGTTGGTCAGAGGCGCGTGGCCAGTCAGCGCATCGTTCGGCGCGGTGGTGGTCACGGTGCCGGTGGTTTTACCCACTTCGATGGTGATGTTCTGGCCGTTGGCCAAGGTCACGACGACAGGCGAACCGGTGACGGGTGCGCCGACAGTAGCGGTATAGGTGACGGTGCCACCTTCAGCGGCAGTCTCGGTGGCGGTCAGTTTGACCGTCGAGGTGTCGATGGTGTCGGTGACCTCGGTCACTGCAGGAACGGTGCTCGGAACGAGGTTCTCGAAGTCGCCGCCGGTGGCGTCCTTGATGGTCACTTCGACTTTGCCGGCGTCCTTGTAGACGTCATCGGCTGGTGCAGGAACGGTCACGGTGCCGGTGGTTTTGCCCGCTTCGATGGTGATTACCGAACCGTTCGACAGAGTCACGGTTACCGGGGTGCCGGCCGGGTTGGTCAGGGTTGCGGTGTAAACGATCGACCCGCCTTCAGCCACGGTGCCGGTCGCAGTGAGCGACAGGTTGGTAGTGTCGACAGTGTCAGTGACCGTGGTCGAAACCGGGGTTTTGTCGGCGACCAGACTCTCGTAGTTACCGCCGCTTACGTCAGTGATCGCATTGGTCAGCGGGGTGTGGCCGGTCAACGCATCGTTAGGCGCGGTGGTGGTCACGGTGCCGGTGGTTTTGCCGACTTCGATGGTGATGTTCTGGCCGTTGGCCAAGGTCACGACGACAGGCGAGCCGGTGACTGGCGCGCCAACAGTGGCAGTGTAAGTAACGGTGCCACCTTCAGCCGCCGACTCGGTAGCGGTCAGTTTGACGGTGGTGGTGTCGACGGTATCGGTCACGTCGGTGACGGCTGGAACGGTGCTCGGAACGAGGTTCTCGAAGTTGCCGCCAGTGGCGTCCTTGATGGTGACTTCGACTTTGCCGGCGTCTTTGTAGACGTCATCGGCTGGCGCCGGAACGGTCACGGTGCCGGTGGTTTTGCCGGCTTCGATAGTGATTACCGAACCGTTCGACAGGGTCACGGTCACTGGCGAGCCAGCAGCGTTGGTCAGGGTTGCGGTGTAGACGATCGAGCCGCCTTCAGCCACGGTGCCGGTCGCGCTCAGCGTCAGGTCGGTGGTGTCAGTAGTGTCGGTGACGGTGGTGCTGACCGGGGTCTTGTCGGCCACGAGGTTTTCGTAATTGCCGCCGGAAACGTCGGTGATCGCGTTGGTCAGCGGGGTGTGGCCGGTCAGCGCATCGTTCGGCGCAGTGGTGGTCACGGTGCCGGTGGTTTTGCCGACTTCGATGGTGATGTTCTGGCCGTTGGCCAGGGTCACGACGACAGGCGAACCGGTGACTGGCGCGCCAACGGTGGCGGTGTAGGTGACGGTGCCACCTTCAGCCGCCGACTCGGTGGCAGTCAGTTTGACGGTGGTGGTGTCGACGGTATCGGTCACGTCGGTGACGGCTGGAACGGTGCTCGGAACGAGGTTCTCGAAGTTGCCGCCAGTGGCGTCCTTGATGGTCACTTCGACTTTGCCGGCGTCTTTGTAGACGTCATCAGCTGGCGCAGGAACGGTCACGGTGCCGGTGGTTTTGCCGGCTTCGATGGTGATTACCGAACCGTTCGACAGAGTCACGGTGACTGGCGAGCCAGCGGCGTTGGTCAAGGTTGCGGTGTAAACAATCGAACCGCCCTCGGCCACGGTCCCCGTCGCGCTCAGCGTCAGGTCGGTGGTGTCAGTGGTGTCGGTGACGGTGGTGCTGACCGGAGTTTTGTCGGCAACGAGGTCTTCGTAATTGCCGCCGCTCACGCCCGTGATCGCGTTGGTGATCGGCGCCTGACCGGTCAGCGCATCGTTCGGTGCAGTAGTGGTCACGGTGCCGCTGGTTTTGCCGACTTCGATGGTAATGCTCTGACCATTGGCCAGCGTCACGACCACCGGCGAACCGGTGACCGGCGCGCCAACAGTGGCGGTGTAGGTGACGGTGCCACCTTCAGCGACCGAGGTGTCAGCCGTGAGTTTCACGGTCGAGGTGTCGATGGTGTCGGTGACTTCGGTAACGGCTGGCGTGGTGCTTGGCACCAGATTCTCGAAGTTGCCGCCGGTGGCGTCCTTGATCGTCACTTCGACTTTGCCGGCGTCTTTATAGACGTCATCGGCAGGCGCAGGAACGGTCACGGTGCCAGTGGTCTTGCCGGCTTCGATGGTGATTACCGAGCCATTCGACAGGGTCACGGTGACAGGCGTGCCGGCCGGATTGGTCAGGGTCGCGGTGTAAACGATCGAACCACCCTCGGCCACGGAACCGGTCGCGCTCAGCGACAGGTTGGTGGTATCGGCGACGTCGGTAACAGTGGTCGAAACCGGGGTCTTGTCGGCGACCAGATCTTCGTAATTACCACCGGAAACACCGGTGATCGAGTTGGTCAGCGGCGCATTGCCGGCCAACGCATCGTTAGGCGCGGTGGTGGTCACGGTGCCGCTGGTTTTGCCGACTTCGATGGTGATGCTCTGACCGTTGGCCAAAGTCACGATGACAGGCGAGCCGGTGACCGGCGCGCCGACGGTGGCGGTGTAGGTGACGGTGCCACCTTCAGCCACAGTGGTGTCAGCCGTGAGTTTCACGGTCGAGGTGTCGATGGTGTCAGTTACTTCGGTAACGGCTGGTGTGGTGCTCGGCACCAGGTTTTCGAAGTTGCCGCCGGTGGCGTCCTTGATGGTGACTTCGACTTTGCCGGCGTCTTTATAGACGTCATCGGCTGGCGCCGGAACGGTCACGGTGCCGGTAGTCTTGCCCGCTTCGATGGTGATTACCGAGCCGTTGCTCAGGGTCACAGTGACTGGCGTGCCGGCCGGGTTGGTCAGGGTTGCGGTGTAAACAATCGAACCGCCTTCAGCCACGGTGCCGGTGGCTGTCAGCGACAGGTTGGTGTCGTCGATCGAATCGGTAATGGTGGTGGTCGCTGGCGTCGTGTTCGGCACCAGGTTTTCGAAATTGCCGCCGGTAGCACCGGTGATGGTGGTGCTGACGGTGCTGCCATTGTTGTAAACGTCGTTGGCCGCAGTCGGCACGTTGACGGTGCCAGTGGTCTGGCCGGCTTCGATGGTGATGGTCGAACCGTTCGACAGGGTGACGGTCACCGGCGTCTGCGCCGGGTTGGTCAGCGTCGCGGTGTAGGTGATCTGGCCGCCTTCGGTGACGCTGTTGCCAGCGGTCAGCGTGACGGTGGTGGTGTCGATGGTGTCAGTGACCTGGGTCGTGGCCGGGGTGGTCGGCGGGGTCACGGTGATGCCGTTACCGCCAGTGGTGCCGGTGACGGTCACGTCGATCTGGGTCGGGTCGTTATAAACGGTGTCGTTCGGTGCCAGTGGCACGTTGACGGTGCCGGTGGTAGAGCCAGCCGGAATCACGATCACCGAGCCGTTGGACAGGGTAATGGTCAGGTCGGTCAGCGGCGCCTGGGTCAGGGTTGCGGTGTACACCAGCACGCCGCCGGCTTCGGTGATGGTCGGCGTGGCGCTGAGGCTCAGGGTCGACTCACGCAGGGCGTTGGTGGTGGTGTCGGTGGTCTGGCCGCCGGTGATGTTCTGCGCCGCTTGTGCGCCGGCATTGATGCCCGCCGTCGGGAAGCCGATGGTCGGGTCGACGCGGCCAGCGGTGGCGTCGAGCATCACGAAACTGTGGCCGCCACCAGCGGCACCGCCAGTGCCTGCGGCGGTGGCGCCGGCAGCGGTGGCTTCAAGGGCGGTGGTCGGGTCGGCACCGGCGGCGATGGCCTGCTGCAACTCGGCTACAGAGGGTGCGGCCTGCGCGGTGGCTTCGGCCAGGTCAGTGCTGGAGTCGGGCGCGTTGGCGCTCCACTGGGTTTCGCGGCCCAGGTCCAGGGTGCGGCCATCAGCCAGTTCCAGCGACACGGCGCCAGAGAGGCCAGTGTCAATCTGATCGCCGACAAACAGTCGATCGCCTTCAACGAGTACGCGGCGTACGCCCTCTGGGGACACCACGAATACCTGACCGACAATGCTTTTGACGATGGCAACAACACTGCTCATTGAAGACTCTCCGGGTGTCACGTTCAGTTGACTTCCATACACCTGATGGCTTGGGCGCCGATTCAGTCTGGACGTACTTTTAAAATTTGCGAATCAAGATTGACGCATGTTTTCGTCAATAATTTGGCTATATTCTTTCGCGATTAACTTTATGCCAAACTATTGACCTTATGGGTGCCATCCTAAACAATCGCCCCACTAATGTCACATTGATATTTCCGCGGCGACCTGTCCTTTAGCGTGTGATCCAGTTCCTGTTTTGAACTTTCCGACATACGGTCAATCTGGTTGCCATCATCCGACGCAGCGCCACGTTTTGCTGTGATTCAAGACAAGAAGTTCTGGGAAATTCCTATCATGCGTTCGCCACTGCTTTTCGCCGTACCCTTCGCTCTCGCCGCCTCGTTTGTACAAGCACAATCCTTACCAGAAGCCATGCAGCAGGCACTGGATGTCCATCCGGAAATCCAGGCAGGGGTCAACAGTCGTTTGGCCGCGGATTATCAGTTAAAGGCAGCAAAAGGTGGATACCTGCCCAAGGTCGATCTGCTCGGCGGTTATGGTCGTGAGGGCACCGACAGCGTGACCACCCGCGCCAACGGCGGTGGCAATCACTGGGAGACCCTGAACCGCAGCGAGTCAAGTTTACGTCTCTCGCAAATGGTCTTCGACGGTTTTGCGACATCCAGCGAAGTCGGGCGTCAACAAGCCACCGTCAACTCCCGCGCCTACTCGTTGCTCGGCACTTCCGAGCGCACCGCGCTGACCGTCGCCCAGGTGTATCTGGACGTGCTGACCCGTCGCGAATTCGTGCGTCTGGCCGAGGAAAACCTCAAGAGCCACCAGCGCATCTATGACCAGATCCAGTTGCGCACCCAGCGTGGCGTCGGCAGCGGCGCCGACCTCGATCAGGCCGAAGCGCGGATGGCCCAGGCGCGTAACAACCTGATCACCGAACAGACCAACCTCGCCGACTCCGAGACCAACTTCCTCAGCGCCGTCGGCCAGATGCCCGATCAGTTGGAGCGCCCGGCACCGTTCATGGCGATGATGCCGGCCAACCTCAATGAAGCCCGCGCACAGATGCTGGAGAACAGCCCGATCCTGCGTTCGGCCGAGTCGGACATCGCCGCCGCCGAGAAGCAGTACGAAACCGCCAAGTCGACCTTCTACCCGCGTTTCGACGCCGAACTGGGTCGCACCGCCGACAACGATCTGGACGGCCAGAACGGTCACAACAACGAGTGGCAGGCCATGCTGCGCATGCGCTTCAACCTCTATTCGGGCGGCAGCAACAAGGCCGACCTGGAATCCAAGTCGTACCTGTCGAACCAGGCGCTGGACATCCGCAACAACGCCCTGCGTCAGTTGAACGAAGAACTCGGTCTGGCCTGGAATGCCTTGAACAACGCCAATGCTCAGGTGCCGATCGCTCAGCAGTACGTCGACCACAGCACCTCGGTGCGCACCGCTTACCAGCGTCAGTTCAGCCTCGGCGAGCGTACTCTGCTTGACTTGCTCGACAGCGAAAACGAGTTGTTCACCGCTTCGCGGCGTCTGGCTGAAATCAAAAACATTCAGTTATTTACTCAGTATCGAATCAAGGCGACCATGGGCGAGTTGCTCAGAAGCCAGGGAGTGGTCGCGCCATTGGCATCCGTTGTGCAGAACGACGTGAAGCCCAAGGTCCAGCTGCCTGGGATGAATTGAGTTATCCCTTTTCAACAGTCAAAGAGTGTCGAGCGTGGAATCAGAAGTCAGTCGAGTTCAACTCAGTCATGATCCACGCGCGTTGCACGACGATCCGTTACTGGACGGTCTGCTCGCCCTTTGCATGCTGCACCAGAAACCCGCCAGCGCGGCGATGCTGACCACCGGCCTGCCGCTGCCCAAGCAACGCCTGAGCGTCGAGTTGCTGCCCCGCGCCGCCGCTCGCGCCGGGCTCCAGGGCCGGGTACTGCAACGCAAGCTGGAAGAAATTCCGGCGATCGCCATGCCGGCACTGTTGCTGCTCAAGGACGGCCGCAGCGCCGTCCTGCTCGGCTGGCAAGGCGAGAACGAAGCCAGGGTGCTGCTCAGCGAAAGCGACGGCGGCGAATCGGTGGTCAGCCGCGAACTGCTGGCCGACGACTACACCGGCAAAGTCTTCTTCGCCCAGCCGCAGCACAAATTCGACGTCAACCACGGCACGCTGATCCCGCGTGCACGCTCGTGGTTCCGCGATACCCTCAAGCGTTCGCGCTGGCTGTACGCCGATGCGATCGCCGCCAGTTTCCTGATCAACATCATCGCCATGGCCGCGCCGCTGTTCGTGATGAACGTCTACGACCGCGTGGTGCCGAACCAGGCCGAAGCGACCCTGTGGGTGCTCGCACTGGGCATCACCGGGGCCTACATTTTCGACCTGATCCTCAAGAGCCTGCGCAGTCTGTGCCTGGACCTGGCCGGGAAGAAAACCGACCTGATCATCTCCGCCACGCTGTTCGAACGCATTGTCGGCATGGCGATGAAATACCGCCCGGCGCGGGTCGGCAGCTTTGCGCAGAACATCCATGAGTTTCAGAGCCTGCGCGACTTCCTCGCTTCGCTGACCCTGACCAGCCTGATCGACCTGCCGTTTACCATCCTGATCTTCATCGTCATCGCCATTCTCGGCGGGCACCTGGTGTGGATTCCGGTGCTGGCGTTCCCGATTGCCCTGCTGATCGGCTATGCCTTGCAGAAGCCGCTGGTCGCGACGATGGAGCGCACCATGGCCCTCGGTGCCGAGCGCCAGTCGAGCCTGATCGAAACCCTCGCCGGCCTCGACGCAGTCAAGGTCAACAACGCCGAAAGCGAACGCCAATACCAGTGGGAACAGACCATCGGCACCCTCAGCCGCCTCGAACTGCGAGTGAAAATGCTCTCCGGTCTGGCGATGAACATCACCCTTCTGATCCAGCAACTGGCCGGGGTGATCATGATCGTCTTCGGCGTCTACCAGATCATCGCCGGCAACCTGAGCATGGGCGGTCTGATTGCCTGCTACATGCTCAGTGGCCGCGCCCTCAGCCCGCTGGCCTCGCTGTCCGGCCTGCTGACGCGTTACCAGCAGGCGCGGGTGACCATGACCTCGGTCGATCAGATGATGGAGTTGCCACAGGAGCGCAATTTCGAAGAACGCCCGCTGAGCCGCAAGGTCCTGCAGGGCGCGATCGAATGCCGCCAACTCAACTTCACCTACCCGGAACAACAGAACCCGGCGCTGAAGAACATCAACCTGGTGATCCGTCCCGGCGAGAAGATCGGCATCATTGGCCGCAGCGGCTCGGGCAAGAGTTCGCTGGCGAAACTGCTGGTGGGCCTGTATCAGCCGGACGACGGCGCGTTGCTGGTCGACGGTGTGGATATCCGTCAGATCGACGTCAGCGAACTGCGCTACAACATCGGCTACGTGCCGCAGGACATCCAGCTGCTGTCCGGCACCCTGCGCGACAACCTGGTGTCCGGCGCACGTTATGTCGAGGACGAACTGGTGCTGCAAGCCGCCGAACTGGCCGGTGTCCACGAGTTCGCCCGTCTGCACCCGCAAGGTTATGAACTGCAAGTCGGCGAGCGCGGACAAAACCTGTCCGGCGGCCAGCGGCAGAACGTCGCCCTTGCGCGGGCACTGTTGCTCAATCCACCGATCCTGTTGATGGACGAGCCCACCAGCGCCATGGACAACACTGGCGAAGAACGCCTCAAGCAACGCCTCGCGGCGGTGATAGAAAACAAGACCGTGGTGCTGGTGACGCACCGGGCGTCGCTGCTGTCGCTGGTGGATCGCCTGTTGGTGGTCGACCGTGGGCAGATTCTCGCTGACGGTCCGAAAGCGGCGGTGATGGAAGCGTTGAAGAAGGGGCAGATCAGTGTTGCTTAAGTCGGGTGTCAAGGATTCGATCCGTCGCTACTTCAAGGGCTCTGCTTCGTTGCAGGGCCAGCCGCTGCCGGAGGTCAACAAAGCGCTGATCGAAGACGCCCCACGCGTCGTGCGTCTGACCATCTGGGCGATCATCGGCTTCTTTATCTTCCTGCTGCTGTGGGCCAACTTCGCCGTGATCGACGAAGTGACCAAGGGCGACGGCAAGGCGATTCCGTCGTCGAAGATCCAGAAAATCCAGAACCTGGAGGGCGGGATCGTCTCCGAGCTGTTCGTCAAGGAAGGCCAGATTGTCGAAGCCGGTGCACCGCTGATTCGCCTCGACGATACGCGATTTGCCTCCAACGTCGGCGAAACCGAGGCCGATCGGCTGTCGATGCTGCTGCGCGTCGAGCGTCTGAGTGCCGAGGTCGATGACCGTCCGCTGAATTTCCCTGAAGACGTGCTCAAAGCCGTGCCGGGCCAGGCGAAAAGCGAAGAGTCGCTGTACATCAGCCGCCGCCAGCAACTGCACGACGAGATCGGTGGTTTGCAGGAGCAGTTGATCCAGCGTCAGCAAGAGCTGCGCGAGTTCAGCTCCAAGCAGGCGCAGTATCGTCAGCAACTGGGCTTGCAACGTCAGGAAATCAACATGTCCGAGCCGCTGGTGGCGCAGGGCGCGGTGTCCCCGGTAGAAGTCTTGCGCCTCAAGCGTGCCGAGGTGGAAACCCGTGGTCAGCTCGACGCCACCACCCTGGCAATCCCGCGTGCGGAATCGGCGATCAAGGAAGTGCAGCGCAAGATCGACGAGACGCGCGGCAAGTTCCGCAGCGATGCGCTCACCCAGCTCAATGAAGCGCGCACCGACCTGAACAAGGCCCAGGCCACCGGCAAGGCGCTGGAGGATCGGGTCAGCCGGACGCTGGTTACCTCGCCCGTGCGCGGCATCGTCAACAAGTTGCTGGTCAACACCATCGGCGGGGTGATTCAGCCGGGCAGCGACATGGTCGAAATCGTACCGCTGGATGACACCTTGCTGGTCGAAGCCAAGATCCGTCCGCAGGACATTGCCTTCCTGCACCCGGGGCAGGAAGCGATCGTCAAGTTCACCGCCTATGACTACACCATCTATGGCGGGTTGAAAGCCAAGCTGGAACAGATCGGTGCCGACACCATCACCGACGAAGACAAGAAAACCACCTACTACATCATCAAGGTGCGCACCGAGCGCAGCCACTTGGGTACCGATGAGAAACCGCTGTTGATCATTCCTGGGATGGTCGCGTCGGTGGACATCATCACCGGCAAGAAGTCGGTGTTGAGTTACCTGCTCAAGCCGATCATCCGGGCGCGAGCCGAGGCGTTGCACGAACGTTGATTCTCTAGTGGCCTGACCGGCTTCATCGCTGGCAAGCCAGCTCCCACAGAGTTCTTGGTTGGAACACGATCATGTGATCGACATCAGAACCTGTGGGAGCTGGCTTGCCAGCGATGGCGTCCGATAAATCGCCGCATTACGCCCAAAAGTGACACTAATCGTCACTCACCATCCAGTCCATTCCTCACCATCCGCCATATCGTTATTCATTAACGGTATTTAATTTCCAGTTCTTATAGCTTTAAAGTCATCCCCCTGCGTACCTGCCGACCAATCGGCGCGCCGCACGACCTGAACCAACACGCAATCCAGCGTGAGTGTCTGATCGACGAGCGCGCCCGTGAGCGCGTCGTGCGTGGGAGATTGAAAGATGTCCGCAGCTACTGCCACCCCAAGCGCCGCGACTGCCGCGCCGCAAACCTTCGAGATTCGTCCGTTCAGCGGTGCCGTCGGTGCCGAAATCATCGGCCTGGACCTGACCCGCCCGGTCAACGACCAGGACTTCGCCCGCATTCACCGCGCGCATCTGGATCACCACGTTGTGGTGTTCCGCGACCAGCGCATCACCCCGCAACAGCAGATCGACTTCAGCCGCCGTTTCGGCGTGTTGCAGATCCACGTGCTCAAGCAGTTCCTGCTGGCGGATCACCCGGAAATCCTCATCGTTTCCAACATCGTCGAAAACGGCCAGAACATCGGCCTCGGCGATGCCGGCAAGTTCTGGCACTCCGACCTCTCCTACAAAGAGCTGCCGAGCCTTGGCTCGATGCTGCACGCGCAAGAACTGCCGTCCGAGGGCGGCGACACCTTGTTCGCCGACATGCACAAAGCCTGGGACCACCTGCCTGAAGCGCTGCGCAAAGCGGTCGCAGGTCGCTCGGCCGCGCACTCCTACACGGCGCGCTACAGCGAGACCAAATTCGAAGGTAACTGGCGTCCGACGCTGACCCCGGAGCAACTGGCCCAGGTCGCCGAAGTCGTGCACCCGATCGTCCGTACCCACCCGGAAAACGGCCGCAAGGCGCTGTTTGTCAGCGAAGGTTTCACCACGCGCATCGTCGGTTTGCCGGAAGACGAGAGCAAGCAGCTGCTCGCCGAGCTCTATGCCCACAGCGTGCTGCCGCAAAACATCTACCGCCACCAGTGGCAGCCCCACGACATGGTGTTCTGGGACAACCGTTCGCTGATCCACCTCGCCGCCGGTTGCCCTGCGCATCTGCGCCGCAAGCTGTATCGCACGACCATTCAGGGCGACGCGCCTTTCTGATTCGCCGGAGATTGATCAAATAATGAACGCTCCCTTGCAAGGCCACGCGGCCAGCAACCCGATCGCTCGCAGCGAAGCGTTGTTGGCAGTGGACAACGTCAGCCTCGAATACCGCACGCCGCAACGCGTGGTGCGCGCCACTCACCAGGTCAGTTTTGAAATCGACCCGGCCGATCGCTACGTGCTGCTCGGCCCGTCCGGTTGCGGCAAATCGACCCTGCTCAAAGCGGTGGCCGGGTTCATTCAACCGTGCGAAGGCGAGATCCGTCTGCAAGGCCAGCGCGTCGATGCACCGGGCCCTGACCGGATTGTGGTGTTTCAGGAATTCGATCAGCTGCCACCGTGGAAAACCGTCAAACAGAACGTGATGTTCCCGCTCCTCGCGTCGCGCACTCTGAAGAAGAAAGAAGCCGAAGAACGCGCGCTGCACTATTTGGAAAAAGTTGGCCTGGCGGCGTTCGCCGATGCTTATCCACACACGTTGTCCGGCGGCATGAAGGCGCGGGTGGCGATTGCCCGGGCGCTGGCGATGCAGCCGAAAATCCTCTTGATGGACGAGCCGTTCGCCGCGCTGGATGCACTGACCCGGCGCAAGATGCAGGAAGAATTGCTGCTGCTCTGGGAAGAAGTGCGCTTCACCTTGCTGTTCGTCACGCACTCGATCGAAGAGGCACTGGTGGTCGGCAATCGCATCCTGCTGCTGTCACCCCACCCGGGGCGGGTGCGCGCTGAAGTGCACAGCCATCAATACGATCTGCAAAGCCTTGGCGGCGTGGCGTTTCAGGAATCGGCGCGGCGCATTCATCGCTTGCTGTTCGATGAAGGCCAGTCGCCGGAAACCGAGCGTGACCACGACTTCAACGACATTCGCATCGCTTATTGAGCGGCCAGGAGGACTACCCGATGAGCCATTCATCATCCGTGCGTGAAGAATTCGAAATCAAGTTGGAGCCGCTGACCGAAGTGCCGGTCGAGCGCGAGTTGTCCCTCGGCACGC
Organism: Pseudomonas monsensis; assembly: GCF_014268495.2. Classification (NCBI taxonomy): domain Bacteria; kingdom Pseudomonadati; phylum Pseudomonadota; class Gammaproteobacteria; order Pseudomonadales; family Pseudomonadaceae; genus Pseudomonas; species Pseudomonas monsensis. The sequence continues at coordinate 397,943 of NZ_CP077087.1, forward strand.
AGCTGTGGCAACAGGGCTGGCTGCGTAAAGGCCTGATCCTGATTGTGCTCGCTGTCGTGTGGGAAGTGGTCGCGCGGATTCAGAACAATGACCTGATGCTGCCGAGTTTCCTGCAAACCAGCCATGCGCTGTTCGACGGCCTGCTCAGTGGCGAGTTGCTGGCCAAGGTGTGGATATCGCTGGTGGTGTTGCTCAAGGGTTATCTGATCGGCATCGTGCTGGCATTTGCCCTGACCACGTTGGCGGTATCGACGCAGTTGGGCCGTGATCTGCTGAGCACGATGACCTCGATGTTCAATCCGTTGCCCGCGATTGCCTTATTGCCATTGGCGCTGCTGTGGTTTGGCCTGGGGCAGAACAGCCTGATCTTCGTGCTGGTGCATTCGGTGCTGTGGGCGCTCGCGCTGAACACCTATGCCGGGTTTCTCGGCGTTTCGGAAACTCTGCGCATGGCTGGGCGCAATTACGGTTTGAAGGGTTTGCGACTGGTGCTGTTTATTCTGATCCCGGCGGCGCTGCCGTCGATTCTTGCCGGGCTGAAAATTGGCTGGGCGTTTGCCTGGCGCACATTGATCGCGGCAGAACTGGTGTTTGGTGCGACCAGTGGCAAGGGTGGGTTGGGCTGGTACATCTTTCAGAATCGCAATGAGCTGTACACCGACAAGGTGTTTGCCGGGTTGGCGGTGGTGATTTTGATCGGGTTGCTCGTTGAGAATCTGGTTTTCGATACGCTGGAGCGGGTGACCGTTAAGCGGTGGGGGATGCAGCGGTAATTCTGTGGCGTTGCGGCTGGCCCTATCGCTGGCAAGCCAGCTCCCGCAGGTTTTGCGGTGGCCGTAGACTTTGTGAGCTCCCTGAATCAATGTGGGAGCTGGCTTGCCAGCGATGGCGTCCTGTCGGGCGCCTCCTTACTTAAAAGATGTTTGCTAGCATTGCGCGCAGATCAATCCTGATCAGCCACGAGTGCTCAGTATGCAACTGCCGGACATGAACCTGCTGGTCGCCCTCGACGCCTTGCTCGACGAGGGCAGCGTGGTCGGTGCCGCGCGGCGGATGAACCTCAGCCCGGCGGCCATGAGCCGCACGCTGACGCGCATCCGCGAAGCCATCGGCGATCCGATCCTGGTGCGCGCCGGCCGTGGCCTGGTGCCCACACCCAAAGCCCTGGAATTACGCGAGCAGGTGCGCGATGTGGTCGAACACGCCGCGCTGCTGTTCCGCTCGGCAGACGCCGTCGAACTGGGCACTCTGCGCCGCCGCTTCAGCATCCGCGCCAACGACTTTTTCGTCGGTGTGTACGGTGGAAAACTGTTCGACACCCTCGACCAGCAGGCCCCGCATTGCGAATTACGCTTTGTCCCGGAAGGCGACGGCGACGATGAAGCGTTGCGCGAAGGGCGGATCGACCTGAGTGTCAGCAATACCCGGCCGGTGACCCCGGAAGTCAAAGTGCAGAACCTGTTCTCCACGCATTTTGTCGGTCTGGTGCGTGAGGACCATCCGTTGCTCGACGGCGAAATCACCGCCGAGCGTTATGCCGGTTTCTCCCACATCAGCATGTCGCGTCGTGGCATTGCCCGTGGCCCGATTGATACTGCGCTGAACGCCTTGGGGCTGGAGCGGCGGGTGGCGGTGATCGCGCCGAGCTTCCATGCGGCGATGTTTGCCTTGCCTGATTCCGACCTGATCCTGCCGGTGCCCAAGGAAGCGCTGCTGAGTGTGCGCCGACTGGGTCTGAAGCTGCGCTCATTCGACCTGCCAATCCCGTTGCCGACGCTGATGCTGACCCAGGCCTGGCACCCGCGCTTCGACAAGGACCCGGCGCACCGCTGGCTGCGCGAGACGCTCAAGGCCTGTTGCGACGAAACCTGGCTGGCCGCCCAGCCCTGATTCCGAAAACCACACGAACCCTGTAGGCGTGAGCCTGCTCGCGACAGCGGTGTATCAGTCGGCGAAAATATCGACCGAAACGGCGCCATCGCGAGCAGGCTCACGCCTACAGTGAAATAGTTGTGTCTGACGCACTTATATCCTGCCAATAAGTCAATTTTCGTCAGTAGTAAGCCCGACTAAGATGCTCCGGTATTTTTCCCTCCGGAGTGTGCATTCATGACTTCCCTGACGGCTCCGGCGCCCATCGCTGCGGCCAGTCCGGCGACGGCGGCCACGCCACCGCTGTTCGGCGCGCGGATCATCACCGGTCTGGTCGGTGTGCTGCTGGCTGTGCTGGTCTCGGGTCTTAACGAGATGGTGACCAAAGTCGCGCTCGCCGATATCCGGGGCGCGCTGAACATTGGCTACGACGAAGGCACCTGGCTGGTCGCCTGCTACGCCGCGACCTCGGTGGCGGCGATGGCGTTCGCACCGTGGTGCTCGGTGACCTTTTCGCTGCGCCGTTTCACCCTCGGCGCGATCAGTCTGTTCACGTTGCTCGGCTTGCTGTGCCCGTTCGCCCCCGACTACGAAAGCCTGTTGTTGATGCGCACCTTGCAAGGGCTGGCCGGTGGCGCGTTGCCGCCGATGCTGATGACCGTGGCCCTGCGCTTTTTGCCGGCCAATTTCAAACTGTATGGCCTGGCCGGTTACGCGCTCACGGCGACGTTCGGCCCGGGCCTCGGCACGCCGCTGGCCGGCTTATGGAGTGAATACGTCGGCTGGCAATGGACGTTCTGGCAAATCATCGTGCCGTGCCTGATTGCCATGGCCATGATCGCTTGGGGCATTCCGCAGGACCCGCTGCGCCTGGAGCGCCTCAAGACGTTCAACTGGAAGGGCCTGCTGCTAGGTTTTCCGGCGATCTGCATGCTGGTGATCGGCTTGCTCCAGGGCAACCGGCTGGACTGGTTCGAGTCGGACCTGATCTGCGGTTTGCTCGGCGCCGGCTCGCTGTTGCTGGTGGCGTTTCTGATCAATGAGTGGTCGCAGCCGATTCCGTTTTTCAAGCTGCAGATGCTCGGCATCCGCAACCTGTCGTTCGCACTGATGACCCTCGCCGGGGTGCTGGTGGTGTTGCAGGCCGTGGTGCTGATTCCGTCGAGCTATCTGGCGCAGGTACAAGGTTATCGCCCGGTGCAGACCGCGCCGATCATGCTGATCGCCGCTTTGCCGCAGTTGCTCGCGCTGCCGCTGGTGGCGGCGCTGTGCAACCTGCGCTGGGTCGATTGTCGCTGGGTGCTTGGCATCGGCTTGAGCCTGTTGACGCTGTCCTCCCTGGGCGGCTCGCTGCTGACCTCGGAGTGGATTCGCGACAATTTCTACCTCCTGCAGTGGTTGCAGATCTTCGGTCAGCCGATGTCGGTGCTGCCGCTGTTGATGTTGTCCACCGGCAGCATCCAGCCGCAGGACGGGCCGTTCGCCTCCGCGTGGTTCAACACGGTGAAAGGCCTGGCGGCGGTGGTCGCCACCGGTGTGATCGAAGCGCTGACCACGGCGCGCCTGCATTTCCACTCGACCATGTTGATCGACAGCCTTGGCAATTCGCCTCTGGCTGATCGCAGCGATCCGGGGCTCGCCCATCGCCTGCACGAACAGGCCGTGGTGCTGACTTCGTCCGACCTCTATGTGTGCATGGCGGGCGTCGCAGTGGCGCTGATCCTGCTGATTTTCTGGCTGCCGACGCGGATCTTCCCGCCGCGCGCACCGACCTGACGGCTGTACTGAAACAGAAGGTTTTTATGACGACTCAAGCAAAACAGAAACTCGCGGTGGCCGTGGCTGCCGCACTGGCGGTCGGCGTGCTGATGTATCTGGCGATGCCAGGCCTGTTCGGCAAACGTACTCAGCAGAACACCAATGATGCGTTCGTCTCTGCCGACTACACCCTGGTGGTGCCGCGCGTGGCCGGGTTCATCAAGGACGTGCTGGTGGAAGACAACCAGCAGGTCAAGGCCGGGCAGTTGCTGGCGTTGATCGATGACCGTGATTTGCGCGCCGCCGCCGAGGCCGCCGACGCGCAGACCCTGGTCGCCCGCGCCCAATTGCAAAACGCCAGGGCGACGCTGGAACGGCAGACCTCGGTGATCGCCCAGGCCCAGGCCTCGGTGGTCTCGGCCAAGGCGCAAATGGCTTTCGCGCAGCAGGAACTCAATCGCTACAACCATCTGGCCGGTGTCGGCGCCGGCACGGTGCAGAACGCGCAACAGGCGCGTACCCGTATTGATCAGGCGAGCGCACGGCTCGATACCGCCAGCGCGAAACTGGCCGCCGAGCGCAAGCAGGTGGAGATTCTGACGGCGCAGCGCGATGCCGCCGAAGGCAGTTTGAAACATGCGCAGGCAGCGCTGGAAATTGCCAGTTTCGAACTCTCCTACACGCGCATCACCGCCCCGCAGGACGGCATGGTCGGGGAGCGCGCGGTGCGCGTTGGCGCCTATGTGACGCCGGGCAGCAAGTTGCTGGCAGTGGTGCCGTTGAAGCAGGCGTATGTGGTCGCCAACTTTCAGGAAACCCAACTGACCGACGTGCAGCCCGGGCAGGACGTGCAGGTGCACGTCGACAGTCTTGGCGGCGAAGCGCTGAGTGGACGCGTCGAGAGCATCGCGCCGGCCACCGGCGTGACCTTTGCGGCGGTTAAACCGGACAACGCCACGGGTAACTTCACCAAGGTCGTGCAGCGGATTCCAGTGAAAATCCTGCTGGAACCGGGCCAGCCATTGGCCGAGCGCTTGCGGGTGGGGATGTCGGTGGAGGCGAGCATTGATACACGCAGTTCGGCGCCGGCGGAGCGCGAGGTGACTCAGCGATGAATGTTGTTGAATCGGCTGGCGCCATCGCTGGCAAGCCAGCTCCCACAGGGATTGTGCAGGCTGTCCAGGATCCTCGCTTCAAACAGAGATCGCTGTGGGAGCAGGCTTGCCAGCAGCTCGGCTTGAGTGTCTTGCTCACAGTAAGCCTCAGCGCGTGCACCGTCGGCCCGGACTTCCACAAGCCCGAAGCCACACAAATCGCCGACTGGGCCAAACCCGCCAGATCCGCCCCCAGCCAGGCAGTCAGTGAACCGCTGACCGAACGCTGGTGGGACGTTTTCCATGATGCGCAGCTCTCGGCCCTCACGCAGCGGGCGATGAAGAGCAACCTCGACCTGCAACTGGCCAGCAGCCGCTTGCAACAAAGCCGCGCTGCCCGCCAGGTGATCAGTGCGGATCGCTATCCGAACACCGCCGCCACCGGCAGTTACGCACGCAAACGCAACAGCGGCGCAGGCTTGAGTGATCCGTCCGGGCACAACGGCGATTCCGCTTTCAACCTGTGGGACGCCGGTTTCTCCGCCGCCTGGGAACTGGATGTCTGGGGCCGCGTGCGCCGCGAAACCGAAGCCGCCGACGCCAGTCTCGAGGTCGCCGAAAACGACCGTCGCGGTGTGTTGCTGGCGGTCCTTGCCGACACCGCGCAGAACTACATCCAGCTGCGCGGCGTGCAGAACACTCGCGCGGTCACCGAGCAGAACCTCGATGTCGCCCGGCACAGCCTGAAACTCTCGCAACTGCGCCTGAACGATGGTGTGGCGACCGATCTGGACGTCGCCGAAGCCGCCGCGCAAGTCGCGGCCATCGAGTCGCGTCTGCCCGCGCTTGAACAGCGCCAGTCGCAACTGATCAATGCGATCAGCCTGTTGATCGGCGAACCGCCACAAGCCTTGGCCAAGGCGTTATCCACAGACGCCGCCGTGCCGCAGTCGCCGCTGCAAGTCGCCATCGGCCTGCCGTCACAGCTTGCCGAGCGTCGCCCGGACATCCGCCAGGCCGAAGCGCGCCTGCACGCGGCCACCGCCAACATCGGCGTGGCCAAGGGCGATTTCTATCCGCGTATCACCCTGTCCGGCAACGTCGGCTCGCAAGCCATGCAACTGAGTGATTTCGGCTCCTGGGGCTCACGCGCGTTCGGCATCGGCCCGCAGTTCAGCCTGCCGCTGTTCGACGGCGGACGCCTGCGCGGCATGCTGCAACTGCGCGAAGCCCAACAACAGGAAGCGGCCATCGCCTACCAGCAAACCGTGCTGCGTGCCTGGCATGAAATCGACGATCAACTCACGGCTTACAACGCCAGCCAACGCCGCCGCGACAGCCTCGCCGAAGCCGTACGCCAGAACCAGATCGCCCTGCGCACCGCGCAACAGCAATACGTCGAAGGCGTGGTCGATTTCGTCAATGTCCTCACCGTGCAAGGTGCGTTGCTGGCGACGCAGGAGCAGTGGGTCGAGAGTTCGACCGGCGTTTCGCTGGCCATGGTCGGGTTGTACAAGGCGCTGGGTGGGGGATGGGAGTCGGTGTATCCGGCAGCAGTCGCTACCAATAATCCGGCTTGATCGCAGGTTTTTTTGGGGTGGGGACGCGAAGCGGGAACAGATGGAGAATACGCCGCACCTTATTCTTGGAGAGCTTTTGTCTACCGTTCCTTTCTTTTCTGCGCGAGCGAAAGCGTCTCTACGTTTCGCAGGACAAGAGCGCGAGCCTGCGGCGTTTAAACAAACTCGAACCGGTCTGCTCTTTTGCAGCATCACATTTCAGAGCAATGCTGGCCTTTCGCTTGACGCTAACCTCTGCTGTCGTAGACTCCGCACATCCGACAGGGAGTAGCGGTTATGCGGCGTTTTCGTGGTTGGGTTGTGGGATTGACCTTGGTGGCGTGTGCAGTTCAGGCGCAAACGCCCGGTGCAGACGATCCGCTGCTGGATAACGGAGCGCCTGCGCAGGCTTCCGGCAGTGAGGCGCGCGGTGTGTTGCGCGCACGGGATCAGGCCGTGCTGGCCAGCGAATTGTCCGGGCGGATTGTCGAGTTGCCGTTCAGCGAGGGTGAGTCGTTCAAAAAGGGCGACACGCTGGCACGTTTCGATTGCTCGGCCTATCAGGCGCAACTCAATGCGGCGCAGGCGGCCAGCCGTGGTGCCGGTGAAGAACTGGCGCATAACAGGCAACTGGCCGCACTCAATTCCGTCGGGCGTTTCGAAGTGGCGCGGGCCGAGGCCAAGGTCAGCGAGACCCAGGCGCAATCCCAGGTGTATCAGGTGCAGGTCAAACGCTGCAGCGTGATCGCGCCGTTCGACGGGCAGGTGGTCGAGCGCAAGGTGCAGCGCTTTGAGAGCGTGTCGGCCGGCGCGCCGCTGCTCGATGTGGTGGATAACCGCACCCTCGAAATTCATTTGCTGGTGCCATCGCGCTGGATGGCGAAGCTCAAGCCCGGCCAGACCTTCAGTTTCGTGCCCGATGAAACCGGGCAGCCGATCGCTGCCACGGTCAAACGCCTTGGCGCGCGTATCGACGAAGGCAGTCAAACACTGTTGCTGGTAGCAACACTGCCGGAAGCGAAAGGCTTGTTGGCCGGCATGAGCGGCACCGCACGTTTCCCGGAGCTGAAGTGAACGCCCCGGTGAGCGGCGGCGCCGAACAGGTGTTCGCCCGCTTTCTCGACCTCGAACGCCAGACCCGCGCCGCTCACGATACCTCGCAACTGGCCTACAGCCTGGTCAATGACGGTCAGTCGCTGTTCGGCTTCCGTCATGCGGCACTGTTGATCGCCGGCAAAGTGCAGGCCGTGACCGGCGTCAGCGCCGTCGAGCCGAATGCGCCGTTCGTGGCATTTGTCGAACAGGCCGTGGCGCAGTTGTTCAAACAGGATGTGCTGAAGCAGGCACGGGTGATTGCTCCTGAACTGCTCAACGACAGCATTCAGGCTGACTGGCGCAGCCTGTCCGCCGCGCAAGTGTTCTGGTTGCCGCTGATTGATCGCGACGGACAAGTGTTCGGCGGGTTGTGGCTGGCCCGCGATGTGCCGTGGAATCCTTCCGAACAAGTCCTGCTGTCGCAACTCGGCGACACCTACAGTCATGCCTGGCTGGCGTTGCAACCGCGCAAGCCGTGGCGCCTGCGCTGGACGCGCAAGCGTCAGGTGGCGCTGCTCGCGGTACTGCTGCTCGGCTTGCTGATCCCGGTGCATCAATCGGTGCTGGCCCCGGCCGAAGTGGTGCCGCTGGGCGGCCGTGTGGTGGCGGCGCCGCTGGATGGGGTGATTGCCGAGTTTCTGGTCAAACCCAATCAGGCGGTGAAAACCGGCGACGTGCTGCTGCGTTTTGAAAGCACCACGCTCAAGGCCCAGGCCGATGTCGCCGAGCGCGCCTTGGGCGTGGCCGAAGCGGAGTTGAAATCCAATTCACAACGTTCGTTTGCCGATGCCGAGTCGAGCGCCAAGGTCGATTTGCTCGCCGCCCGTGCCGAGCAAAAACGTGCCGAGCGCGATTACGCCCGCGAGTTACTGGCGCGCAGCGAAGTGCGTGCCGAACGCGACGGGATTGCGGTGTTCGCCGATGCCGAGCGCCTGACCGGCAAACCGGTGCAGACCGGCGAACGGCTGATGGAGATCGCCGACCCGAATCAGGCTGAACTGCGTATCGAACTGGCAGTGGGTGATGCGATTGCGCTGGCGCCGGGTGCTGAAGTCTCACTGTTTCTCGACAGCGATCCGCTCAAGCGCCATCTCGCCACGCTGGAGCGCTCGGCCTACGAGGCGCAGCCGACAGCGGGCGGGCAACTGGCGTATCGGCTCGACGCCAGTTTCGCTGACGCGCCACCGCGCATCGGCCTGCGCGGCACGGCAAAAATCTTTGGCGATCGTGCGCCGCTGGCCCTGTATCTGTTGCGCCGACCCCTGGCCGGATTGCGCCAGAGCGTGGGCCTGTAAATGAACCTGCCGAGCCTGCGTGCCGATCTGCAACTGTCGCCCGCGGCGCCGGCCCTGGACGGTTCACCGCGCTGGACCCTCGCCGATCCGGTGCGCGGTCGCTATTTCAAGCTCGGTACGGCGGCGATGCGTCTGTTGCGGCACTGGTCGCTGGGCGACGCCGAGCAAGTCTTGCGCGCAGCCAATCGCGAGCCGGGCCTGCCGCTGGACGGCGATGAGCTTGAGCAGTTGCTGGGGTTTCTCCGTGGGCACGATTTGATCAGCGCCATGGATGATCAGCAGCGCGCCAGCTACCGGCTCAAGGCTCTGGCGCAGAAGCAGAGCCTGTGGCAAGTCCTGCTGCATCAATACCTGTTCTTCCGCATTCCGCTGTGGCGCCCCGACGCGTTTCTCAACCGTGCCTGGCCGTGGCTGGAGCGCTTCGGTCCGCGTTTGTTGCGCTACGGTTTGCCGGCGACCCTCGGCCTTGGGGTGTTTCTGGTGTCGCGGGACTGGCAGCGTTTTGTCGGCACCTTCCCGCACCTGTTCAGCCTCGGCGGTGCATTGGCGTTTGGCGTGGCCTTGTTCTTCGCCAAGCTGTGCCACGAATTCGGCCATGCGTTCATGGCCAAGCGCGCCGGGTGTCGGGTGCAGAGCATGGGCGTGGCGTTCATGGTGCTGCTGCCGATGTTTTACACCGATGTCAGTGATGCCTGGCGGGTCAATGACCGTCGCGCGCGCTTGCTGATCGGCGCTGGCGGGGTGCTCGCGGAACTGCTGCTGGCGTGTATCGCGCTGCTGGCCTGGTCGCTGTTGCCCGACGGCCCGGGACGCACGGCGGCGTTCATGCTCGCCAGCGCCACGTGGATCACCACGCTGGTGGTCAATCTCAATCCGTTCATGCGCTTTGATGGCTATTTTCTGCTCAGTGACCTGTGGGAAGTCGACAACCTTCAGGGCCGGGCCTTCGCCTTATGTCGCTGGCGTTTGCGCGAATTTTTGTTCGGTTATGGCGCGCCGGCGCCGGAGCCATGGTCGCCGAAGATGCAACGGCGTTTGCTGATCTGGGGGTATGGCTCGTGGCTGTGGCGTGCGGCGTTGTTTTTCGGGATCGCGCTGGCGGTCTATCACCTGTTCTTCAAGGTGTTGGGGATCTTCCTGATGCTGGTGGAACTGGTGTGGTTCATCTTCTTGCCGATCATGAGTGAGTGGCGCCAGTGGTGGAGCCGCCGCGAACAGGCACACGGTCCACGGGTGCTGCTCAGCAGTCTCGCGGTGCTCGGGCTGTTGCTGGTGCTGATTGTGCCGTGGCGCAGTTCGGTGGAATTGCCGACGATGCTTGAGGCCGGGCGCGCCAGTGCCCTGCACGCACCGGCGTCGGCGCGGGTGAAATCGGTAAAGGTTGCAGACGGGCAAACGGTCGCCCAGGGCGATGTGCTGATCGAGCTCGAATCCCCGGATCTCGACTCGAAACTGGTCATCGTCCGCCGGGAAATCCAGATCCAGCAATTGCTCATGCGCCGTCAGGCCGGCCGCAGCGAAACCGCCGCCGACGCCAGTATCATCGAGCAGAAACTGGCCGAAGCGGTGGCGCAATATCGCGGCCTGAGCGCTCAGCGTGAACGTCTGCTGTTGCGTGCCCCGCATGCCGGTCGTGTGCGTGATCTGCTGCCGAACCTGACGCCCGGGCGCTGGCTGTCGACCCATGATGCGCTGGCGCGAGTGGTTGAAGACGGCACACGGTTGCGCGGTTATCTGGCCGAATCCGAATTGTGGCGAGTCAAACCGGGGGCCAGCGGGCGCTTCATTGCAGACGATCCAATGCACCCGGCGCTCGCCGTGCAACTCAACGAAATCGACAGCAACGGCGTGGCCTATGTCGATCAGGAGGCGCTGACCTCCGATCACCACGGGCCGATCGCCGTGCGCCGCGATCAACAGCAACGCGCAGAACCGGTGCAGGCGCAGTACGGCGTGCGCCTGAGCGCTGTCGATGCGCCAGCGACGCCGGTGCAGCCATTGCGCGGCGTGGTGGTGGTGCAGGGCAACGGTGAGTCGTTGCTCGGTGTGGCGTGGCGCCGGATGGCGGCGCTGGGGGTCAGGGAAAGCGGTTTCTAACGGAGAGCACGATGGCGGACAACGCAGCAGTGGCGGCAGAAGGATTGGTGGTGCGACCTTCGCGGCTAACCGACGGGCCGTTTCTACAAAGCCTGTATCAAACCGCGCGGCCGGATCTGCAGTGGATCGACGGCGAGCCGGAACAGGTGCAGCAAGTGGTCGCCCAGCAGTTCCAGGTGCAGGAACAGGGCATGGGCGACAACTACCCCAACGCCATGCACTACGTGGTGGAAAAACTCGGCACGGCGATCGGTGCCCTCAGCACCGATTTCGGCCCCAACGAGATTCGCGTGCTGTACCTGGCCTTCGTCCCGCAGGCCCGCGGCCAGGGTTTTGGCCGCGCTGTGCTGCAAGGCGTGCAGAAAGCTGCGCAACAGATCCGCTGCCCGGTGGCGACGGTGGTCTGGACCAGCAACCCGCATGCGCGCCGGCATTACCTGGCCCTGGGTTTCGCGGTGGAGCAAAGCAATCCTGCGGCGGAGCGGCTGGTCTGGTATCCGCAGGGCTAGGCCTGCACAAACCCTGTGGGAACGAGCCTGCTCGCGAAGACGGCGGTTCATCCAGCATCGTTGTTGGCTGACAGGACGCTTTCGCGAGCAGGCTCGCTACAAGGGAATGTGCAGTCAGTTGAAGGTGAGGTTGCGTTAGATGATCGAGTCGATATCGAGCGTATGCGGTGCGCCAATCGTATGCCCGTAAAGTGAGGTCAGCAGCGCATCGTTGCTGGCGTTGTCCGGTGCCTGCGCCAGTTGTTCTTCCTTGAGGTTTTCCGGGTGCGCGCGCCAGCGTTGCACGCTTTCGGCGAGCAGCTCCGGCTGTGCGGCGAACAGGCCATAGACGTCCGTGGCCCTGACCCGTCTGTACCGCAGAGCGCTCAGGCGCCCATGGGTGGTCTCGATGCGGCTGACTTCGTGGCTGATCGCCTCGATCGTACGCTCCTGAGTGCGCACGTAGGCCGCTGGCCGGGCCAGCAGATCCTTGCGGGCGGCGCGTAATTGCCGGGTAATGCGCAGCAGCGCCTCGTCCACCCATTCGAACTCGCGGTCGGTGACCCGCGTGCGATTCGCTTCATGGGCCTGCTGCCAACGGCGCAAGGCTGCCCAGCACGCCGGGACATAGCCGCCGACCATCGAGTGATGCCCGGCGTTGAAGATTTGCCGTAACAAGCCCGGACGATCCGGCAGGCCGTTTTTCTGCTGCAGCGCGACGGTGCACGCGGCGTGCTGGGTGATGGTGTCGCAGCCCGGCTCCCACAGGATCGAAGACACCTGCTGACGCCCGAACTCCACCGGCATGGCGTGATGCAGGGTGCCGTGGTGGGCATAGGCTTCCCCCGTCCAGTTGGTAATGCCCGCGACGAATACCGACAGACCGACCGGCACATTGGTAAACATCAGCGCCGCGCCCGCCCCGTAGACCCCGGTCTTGGTGTTCATCCAGCTGCCCGGCACGCTGGGCACCGGGTCGTTGTGGTTGACCATGCGGTAATGCACCAGCGGGGCAGCGGCTTTGATGAAGACGGTGTCGCCGGCGCGGGGGGCGCCGTAGGTGTAGAGCTGGATGTTGTAGTCTTCGGACCTGCGGCGCAGCATTTCCGCGAGCAGCAGGGTGATTGCACCGCCGAGGCTGTGGCCGCAGATGAGTAGTTTTTGGCCGGCGTAGAATCGGTCTAGATAGCTAATTGCGAAAGCTGCGGCTTTTTTTGCTGCTTGGTAGAAACCGCGGTGGACCTGACCCTCTCCTTCTTCGAACGGCACTTGTAATGCATCGGCATCGCGCAACCCGTCAGGAATGATCTCTAAGGTTCCACGCACTGCAATCAGGATCAGTTCGTCATTGTGAGTGATGAACGCCTGGGTGTCGGTCGCTTCTTTCCCGAGGAGTCTGTCGTCGAGAAAGTGGATCTTCTCTGGGTGCTCCTGATCCTCTCCAAGAGCCGGATCATTGACCTCATACAGCGCCGGATCGAACGGCACGATTTCCAGCCTTCTGGAATACGCCACGTCTTCATACAGGGGGTAATAGGCTGTGCTTTGCGCGGCGTCGACGCGCCACAACTCGTCGGACTTGGCCAGGGCATCGGCGAACCAGTTGCCCACGCTGGGTTGTGTGGGGAAGGTGACCCGGGGTTCCTTGATCGGCGCGGTGGCGGGTTTCTGGCCAAAAGGGCAGTAACTCAGGGTGGCCATCAATGCCAGTTGGTAAAGGTTGAGTGCGCAGAACTCCGGCGCCGTCGACAGCATCGGGCGCAAGGCCCGCAATGCACGCACTTCCAGCACCGAGTGTTTGCGCGAGGCCAGGGCGACGCCGACCTGTGCATGCTTGCCCATGATCGCTGACAGGCCGCTGTTGGCGGGGTAGTGGCGATAGACCTCGGGCGGCAGATGAGCGACATGCCGGACCAGATGGCGCACCTCTACCTGGATGTATTCGTCGCCGTCCGTAACGGGTTGTTCGCGGTTACGGGTGGCGTCCGGATTGCGGTAACGGGTTTGTTCGGCACGAACCTGGAGTTCGGTGATTTTCAGGGGGTAGTGGGGGCGTTCCATTACGCGTAGATAGACTTTTTCCTGAGCCTCGTAAGCCTGTTCGAAACGCAACGCAATCGGGCCTGCGCAATAGTTGTCGACTTTGCCAACACCGTTGATATCAAGGTATCCATTGAATAGTTGCCCCTCCGAATCGACCGCAACATAGGCCAATCCTCCATAAGCTTCCCCAGAGCCAAACTCATCGACCAGTTGAAAACTGCTCCAGTTGCCTTGTGCCGGGCAGCTCAGCAGGCGGCTGTTGAGCGGTGATTGCAGGTCCTTATCAAGTGACGTCATGTGGAACATTCCTTATTCCGTGCAGCCGGGATAGATGGTGCAGATGCGGCCATCAACCATCTGGAAGGTGCTGAAATCGGTGTGGTTACCGAAGCAGAAGGCATCCTGGTCTTCGAAGTTGTCGCCCAGGCAACGCTTCCAGCCGTTAGGTACTTTGACCCAGGTCTTGCCGATGGCAGGCCGTTCTTCCGCCGCCAAATCGATCTTCATCCGCACGGTTTTGCCCGGCAGTTGATCGAGGGTGTAGGCGGCAAACGGGCGACCTCGTGCGAGCGCGCCAAGCTCATCGGTTTTTTTGCAGTCGAGGAGTTTTCGCAGGATGCGAGGCTTGCCCGAGGTGCGGAACAGCCACTGACACTGGCCGTAAAAGCTGCTTTCAGCCTCATCGTTAAAGGCGCCCTTGTAACGGGCTTCCAGTTCCTCGCGTACAGCGACCACTGCGCTGTCACCATTGATGTCACTCCAGCCCTTGCCGTATGCAGCTCTAATCTCAATATCAATCTTCCAGATCACCAACGGACAACCTTTGACCGTCCGGTGGAGCGCAATTTCTGAAACCGGCTCGTAGTGCTCACGCCACTTCAGGTTGTAGCCAACCGCAGTATTTCGTCCGTCCGGGACGGTGCAGGTTTCTCCTTTGGCGGGCACGTATTTGGCGATGGCTTCATAGGCGAACCCCGTCGGCAGATCTGCCGTGAAGGTGAAGCTGTCGGGCGGACTGCTCTTGCAGCCAACAATAAGAGCGAAGCAACTCCCCAGCACCGCCATGCATCGCAAGCGAGGCCCGGTGAGGTAGCTGTGCAACCCTTTTTCAAGTGACGTCATGTGGAACATTCCTTATTCCGTGCAGCCGGGATAGATGGTGCAGATGCGGCCATCAACCATCTGGAAGGTGCTGAAATCGGTGTGGTTACCGAAGCAGAAGGCGTATTGGTCCTCGAAGTTGTCGCCCAGGCAGCGCTTCCAGCCGTTAGGTACTTTGACCCAGGTCTTGCCGATGGCAGGCCTCTCTTCCGCCGCCAAATCGATCTTCATCCGCACGGTTTTGCCCGGCAGTTGGTCGAGGGTGTAGGCGGCAAACGGGCGACCTCGTGCGAGCGCGCCAAGCTCATCGGTTTTTTTGCAGTCGAGGAGTTTTACGATGCGGCGGTAAGGTCCCATCGTGCGAAACAGCCATTGGCACTGGCCGTAAAAGTTGCTTTCACCGGCTTCGTCGAAAGTGCTTTTGTACTTTTCCTCCAGCTCACCGCGTATGGCGACAGCGGCATAGTCCGACGCGAAGTCACCCCGGTCTTTCCCGTAGGCAAAGTAGATTTCCAGATCAATTTTGCGGATCACCAACGGGCAGCCGCGCACCGTTCTGCGAATAGCTATTTCAGAAACCGGCTCGTAGTGCTCGCGCCACTTCAGGTTGTAGCCAACCGCAGTATTCCGGCCGTCCGGGACGCTGCAGGTTTCACCTATGTCGGGTTCGTATTTGGCGATAGCTTGATAAACAAATCCCGGCGGCAGATCCGCCGTGAAGGTGAAGCTGTCGGGCGGACTCGCCACACAACCGAACAACATCCCCATGCAGCCCGCCCACCCGGCTTGTCGAAAAAATCGTTTCACTGCGCTGCACCTCCACCCATCGTGTTCACCCAATGGCTCACCCGTTCGAAATGCTCCAGCGGCGTTTCCCCCGGACGCACTTGCCACTGCGCATCGACCCCACGAGCAGGCATTCGCACGCTGTGGATCAGCAGAAACGCCAGCTGCTGCGGTGTCTGCCAACCCCACTCATCTGCCTGCTCGAGACGTTCACGCAGCCAGGTTTCCGGGGGTTGTGTTCGCGCGAGGTCGGCGTAGGCCTGTTCGTGTTCGGCCAGCAGGAAACGGTGAGCGTTGAGCTGGCGAATCTCGCGGGTTTGCTCCGCAGGTGCGGGTGTTTGCAGCCACGGCGGGGACTCCGGCACTGGGTAGCGGCCGGGCGTCGGGTTGTCGCTGCTCTCCCATTGCGTGCCCTGCCAGTAACACACGCTGAGCGTCGGGCCGAGGTAGGCCGGTATGGCTTCGGAGGGCAAATGCGCCAGTGTCCGGCTCAGCACGCGGTTGTCGTGAAAGCGGTACAGCGCCTGATGCGGGCGGGCGCCGATGATCAGTCGTTGCTGCCAGTGTTCGACCCAAGCGCACAGGCAGGCTTGAGGCAGGCTGAACAGCCATCCCCAGTTGTCCTCCGGACGGGCGAGCAGCGGCGCGATGCGTTTGTCGTCATACCGTTCAAGGGCGAAAACAAACGGCCCGTTATCCGCCAGTTCGGCGACGGGCGTGTCCTTGTAGAGGATGCGGTAGTGCTCGAAGTCGCTGGTTTGCAGTAACCACTGACGGATTTCCCGTTGCTGTGGTTGTGAGTCGAGCAGCAGATACAGGCCATGCCCTGAAGCGAATTGGCGGGTCATCCACTGGCGCGCAAAGGCTTCGCTCATGCGGCGTTCTCCCGTGGCTGGCAGATGCCCTCGCGGCAGGCTTCACACAGCGGGCAGAAGGTCGCGCCCATGGCATGGCTGGCGCTCATCAGCGCGCGTTGCGTGGACGCCAGCACGGCGGGCAATGGCGCTGGCGCCGCCAGGTCGTCGACGCCATCGGGCATCGCGGCCCGCGCCGGCGCAACCGCTTTGGGGCTGCCGCCGACCTGGATGGCACTGCTGCTGAAAATGCCGCCGTGACCGATCACCAGGTGCTCGCCGCCGACGGTGATGCTGATACTTTTGCCGGCGTTGAGTACCAGATGATCGCCGGCGTTGAGGTGGATTTGCCGACCGGCCTCGATCGCCTGCAACTGATCGACCCGGCTGTGGCTGTCACCGCTGACGTGCAAGTGGTCGCTGGCGTGGAGCCGGGTTTTGCGGTCGCCGTGTACGGTGCGCTGCTCTTCGGCCTGCAACACGCTGATGCTGTTGCCCTTGATGGTCTCGTGGCGCTCGTTGCCGACGTCCAGACGGCTGTCGTTTTCCACCTTGTGCTCGAGGTCGCGCTGGGCGCGCAGGTAAATCAGTTCGCGGCCGGCACGATCTTCCACGTGCAATTCATTGAAGCCGCCGTTGTCCGGTGAACTGCGTGAGCGAAACACGCTGCGGGTCTTGTGTTCCGGCAATTCATAGGGGGCGGGGTTGGCGCTGTTGATCAGGCAGCCGCTGACGACCGGGTGGTCCGGGTCGCCCTCAAGAAAGCTGACCAGCACTTCCATGCCGACCCGCGGCAGCATCACGCTGCCATGGGCGTTGCCGGCCCAGTTAGAGGCCAGCCGCAGCCAGCAACTGCTGTGGTCGTCGTGGTTGCCTTCGCGATCCCAGTAGAACTGGACCTTGACCCGACCATACGCATCGCAATGAATCTCTTCGTTGACGGGGCCGCTGACCACAGCGGTCTGGCTACCGAAGATTCGTGGCTTCACGAATGATTGCGGCGGGCGGTAGATCACGTCCCATGGCGTGGCGACAAAGTCGTTGCGGTAGCCTTCAACGAAGCCGTCGGCAGCGCCGGCGCTGGCCTCGCCCAGCGTTTCTTCCAGCACCGCTGATTGTTTTCCGCGGTGGTTGACTGCGGTCAGCAGCCACAGTCCATTGTTTTCCTCGCAGGCATGCTCGGTGATCGACAGGAAATGGCCGGACACCAGGCTGGGCTGATCGCTGTGGCCACAGCCCTGCAAGTAGTCGGCGCGATGACTTTCGAGGGCGCGGTGGGTCAGTTGCTTGCCCCGTGCGCCGTCGCTGAAGCGCCCCGGATAGCGATAATCCTCAAGCGCCGGCCGCGGCGTGTTGCTGTCGGGCCGATGGGTCGCCTCCAGCAGAAAGCGCGTCTTGCGAAAATCATGATCGCGGCGCACGGTCGCCGTCGGGCGGGTTTCCACCCGTACCTGCCATTGTTGGATTGCCGGCGTTTCGGCAACCATGCCGTTGTCCTGGCGGTAGGGCGTCGGGCGGTCCAGACGGGGGAAGACCGTCTGGTCGTCGCCCAGCACCAGCAAGTGTTTCTCCCGGCTGTGCTCGAAGTGGTAGTGAATGCCTTCTTCCTGACACAGACGCTGGATGAAGTGCAGATCCGACTCCTTCTGCACGCAGTATTCGCGCGGCGGATAGTCGGCACCGAGATGAAACCGGTGCAGGTCACGTTGAATACCGTTGTCCGCGAGAATCCGGGTGATGATCTGTGGCACGGTCATCTGCTGGAATATTCGCTGATTGCAACGATGCTGCAGATACGCCAGGCGCGGAACCAGTGTCAGGCTGTAGCGCGTCAGGCGTTTGCCGCTGTCGCCACGGGCGACGCGATTGATCACGCCGTGGATGCCATGGCCTTCGAGGTCGAACGCCAGGAACGCCTGCTGGTGCATGAGGCTTTCAAGGCGCAGATTTGCTCGTTCGCTGACCAGCTCGACCTCGAAGGTGTAGGGCTGGCTGATCGATTCGTGACCGCTGAAGGAGAGGACTTGCAGGTCGTGTTTAACGTCGTTGAGCGAGAGGCTGAAGCGGGCATGGGCGGTCGACATCCTTTATTCCTTGTCCTGTGACGGGGCACAGGCTCTCGGACGTCGATGCAACGATTGCGCGCAGACCTTCCTTGGTCTTGCGCGCAACGAACGTTCCGGAGCCAGTTGCGTGCAACGCTAACAAGGCCGCCGAAGAATTGATGTCAGACGCTTCCCAAATTGCAGTTACACATTCAACCGGCACGCGGAAATCCAGGATTTTCAGTTGAAGGTGATGTGGAAATACGCCAACTGCGGATCCCGCCCCATCGGCGGAACCCGCGAGACAAATATGCCCTGTACCCGCCCCAGTTCCGGCAGCTCCAGCGCGCACAGGCCATCGACGAATTCGGTTGGCTCCACGCTGTTCAGCTCGACGCTGAAAGGCATGCGTTCGCTGTAGCGCATTTTTGCCGAGGGGTTTTCCTCAAGTTGCCCGATATGGACTTGCAGGGTGCTGCCGTCGGGCAGGTGCAGGGTGCCGATGCGCCCCAGCAAGGCCTGGAAATGTTGGCTTTGAACCGATTGCAGCATGGTTGTGCTCCGGCAAGGTAGGAAACCGGGGGAGGTGATCCCCCGGCGGTCGATCAGTTACGCGAAGGAAAGATGCCGTTCAGCGCAATGCTGAAATTGAGCACCAGATACGGGTTCATGATGGGCAGCGGCAAGCCGTTACCGGCCGGCGAGATGGTGCCAGTGATAGTGGTCGCGGCGCCTTTGAGAGGAACGGCTGAGGCGCCCTGGGCATCGGAAAAGATATTCGCCAGACCCGGCCCGGTGCCCGATGCACCGATATAGGCATTGGTCGCGCTGGGGGTGCCGAGCGGATTGCTGGCCGGGTTGGCCAGTTGCACCGTGGTGGTGGCGGTGAGGCCGGCCAGGGTGTGGGTATGAGCGGGCAGGTTGCTGAGGGTCGGGATGACTTGTTCGGTGCCGGAGGTTTCTCCCATGATCCGTGTTGTCAGCCCCCCACCGGAGCCTTGGCAGACCGGCATGCGGCTCTGCAGGTTGGGCAGGCCGAAGTTGGTGGTGCCGTTGCCTCCGTAGGTGGTGCCCAGCAATGCGAACAGTGCCTGATTCTGTTGGATTGCGATGATCTGACCGTTGCACAAGGCCCAGCCGGTGGGCGCAAAGTTGAAGGCAAACGTCATAACCGTGCCCATGTAAACGTCCATAAAGTCCTCATCCTTCTGATTGGTGGTCGGCGGGCCGCAAGTGAATTCAGGCTGCTGCAATTGCCTTGGCACTTCGTGGCCAGGTCACGCCACGCCAGAGCGTAGACCGGGATTGGCAAGGTTGCCGGATGTCGTGAAAACGCCGGCCGGCATCGACGGCTCTCCTGCGCCTGACCTAAAGTGACGGGCAGGATTTGGCACCCATATCCGTGGTGACGCAGTACAGCGAGAGGCAGCAATGGCGCTCAACAGAGTAACGCCGGTGGGTGACACGCAGGATCCACACGCAACCCCGGGCTCATGGTTTGGCCGTTTGCGCCTGCTTCGCTGGGCCAGAGAACACTGGCTGTTGCCCATCCTGCTGCTGGCGGCGGCCGTGCGTTTTTACGATCTGAGCGCTGCGGCGATCTGGGGCGATGAAGGGTCCAGCCTGTTGCTGGCGCGTTACTCGTTGGGCGAAATCTGGCACCACGCCGGGCGCGATGTGCATCCGCCGCTGTACTTCATGTTGCTGCACGGCTGGATTGAGCTGTTCGGTGACGGCATCTTCGCGATCCGCTGTCTCAGCGCACTGGCGGGCATTGCTGCAGTGGGGCTGGGCATCCGTCTGGTGGATCAACTGGCCACGCGCCGCGCCGCGATCTTCGCCGGGGTGTTGCTGGCGCTGTTGCCGACGGCAGTGCGCTACAGCCAGGAAGTGCGCATGTACTCACTGCTCGGGTTGTTGCTGATCGCGGCCATGCTGGCGCTGATCTACTGGATCAGGCGGCCGCAACGGCATCGCTATCTGGTGGTGTATGCGTTGTTGATGACGGCGGCGTTCTACACTCACTACTTCGCCGTGCTCGCGGCGCTGTGCCACTGGATTTATCTTGGGGCGATCCGCCTGCAGCGCGGCTACCGTTTTCGCCACATTCAGCGCGCCGACTGGTGGCTGGCCAATCTGGCCATCGTTGTGTTGTACCTGCCCTGGCTGCCCAACGTGTTCGACCTGCTGCAACATATGGAGCAGCTCAAGACCGGCGGCGATGTCGGCTGGGAAGACCCGGTCACCCTGGCATCGCTGCCTTCGATGATCTGGGCGTGGCTGACCCAGGATGATGGCGATGCTCGCTCGCTGTTGATCTTCAGCGCCTTGCCGCTGGCGTTGCTGCTGTTGGTTGCGGTGGCCGTGATGCGTGATCGCAGCGTGTCCCGTGGCAGTGTCCTGCTGGCGTTGTACACCGGCCTGCCCCTGCTGCTGGTGTTCGCGGTGTCGTTTATCACCCCGGTGTTCATCGAGCGCTACCTGACCGCTTACGCAATGGGTTTGCCGATGCTGGCCGGGATGGCCATCGACCGCGTGTACAGTCGCATGCGGCTGTTGGCGCTGGCAGTGCTGGTGGCGCTGATCGGGGTCGAAATGGTCGGGGTGAACACAAACGCCACGGTGGACCGCAATGACCAGTTCGACCGCGTGGTGAACTACGTCAACCAGCATTTCCAGGCAGGCGACCGGATCGTCACCAGCGACATGCTCTGGTACTTGAGCTACGTCTACTACGATCGCAGCGGCGCACGGGTTCGCCTGTACACGCCACCGGCAGCGGATGGCCGTTCGACGCGGCCCAATGACTACGGGTTCGGCACGCTGGTGGCCGCCGATGTCTATCTGGACAGCCTTGCCGAACTGCCCGTTAACGGCCGGGTATGGCTTATTGGCACGCTGGATGATCCGCAGGAATTTTTGCCGTTGCCTGCCACTTGGCGCATCGCGGGTGAGGTCCATGCCGGCGGCGCGCAAGCACGGTTGATCACGTTCAAATCGCCAAGTGATTAAGCGCGGTCACGACTCAATCGTTTCACCTTTGAAATCGCGATAAAAAGTTAACTGGTTAGTCCTTTTTGCTCTGACTTGATATCAAAACACTACTAGTCGCAAGGTTACTGTTGGACTACGCTCTGTCGGACAAAAGGACTTCCGACTACGGTGAATGGATTGCAGCAGTTCCACTTTATTTCCGGCTTGCCGCGCTCGGGCTCGACCCTGCTTTCTGCGATCCTTTTGCAGAACCCGCGCTTTCACGCCGGAATGACCAGCCCGGTTGGCGCCCTGTTTTCCAGCGTGCTTGAGCAATGCGGCGCCGGCAGCGAGTTCGGCGCAGTGATCGACACCCCCATGCGCCGCCGTTTGCTGCGCGGTCTGTTCGACTCCTACTACGCCGACAAAGTCGATAAACCGGTAGTGTTCGACACCAATCGGCAGTGGAGCTCGCGGCTGCCGGCACTCAATGACCTGTTTCCCAAAGCCAAAGTCATCGCTTGTGTGCGCAACGTCGCGTGGGTGATGGACAGCCTTGAGCGGCTGTACCGCGCCAATCCTTATGAAAACACCAAACTGTTCGGCGACGCCGTCGAGCGCAACACGGTCTACAGCCGCTGCGAAACCCTGGCTCAGCGTAACCGGCTGGTGGGTTTTGCCTGGGCAGCGCTCAAGGAAGCCTATTACGGCGAGCACGCCGATTCGCTGCTGATCGTTGATTACGATTTGCTGACTCAGGCGCCTGAGCGGGTGCTGCGGCTGGTTTACGACTTTATCGACGAACCCTGGTTCGAGCACGATTTCGAGCACCTGGCCTACGACGCACCAGAATTCGATCAGGGCCTGGGCCTGGCCGGCCTGCACAAGGTCAAGCCGAAGGTCGCCTTGCAGTCTCGGCGCACGATCCTGCCGCCGGACCTGTTCAAGCAATACGCCGATTTGTCCTTTTGGCTCGATGGCTCAGCCAGCGCCGCCAATGTCATTCGTATGAAGTCCGACGCTGCGATCAACTGATCGCGGCGTTTTTTATTGATGCGTCACGTACATTCGTTCGAGTTCGGGTGAGCAACATGTGGTGGTCTCTTTTTGGCAGTGCGAAGGTCAAGTCACGGACAACCGAGGGTCAGCGTTCGCTGGCATCGCCGATGATCATGTCGCTGGAACCGCGCATGCTGTTCGACGGCGCAGTGGCTGCCACCGTGGCCGATGCGGCTGCCCAGGCTGACAGCCACCCTGCGGCGGATGCCGCCAAGGCGCCGACCGCCGATCACCCGGTCGCCAGCAAGGACACCCATGGTCAGGCCGATGCCACACCGGCCGCCAGCCCGGTGGCGGTGCCGGGCCAGAGCGTGGTGTTCGTCGATTCGCGTGTGAAAGATGCCGACAGCCTGGTTCAGGGCGTTGCCCCTGGCACCCAAGTGGTGAAACTCGACGCCACCAAGGATGGTTTGCAACAGATCGCCGATTACCTCGATCAACATCATGGCGTCAGTTCAGTGCAGATCATTGCCCACGGCAACGCTGGCGATCTGTGGTTGGGCAACAGTTATCTGTCTGCGGACAACGTCGCGCAACGCAGCGCCATCCTCGGCGAAATCGGCAAGGACATGAACGCTGGCGGCGACATCCTGATCTACGGCTGCTACACCGCCGAGGGCGATCGCGGCTTGAGTTTCGTCGACTCGCTGGCGCAGTTGACCGGCCGTGATGTAGCCGCTTCGAACAACCGCACCGGTGTCGGCGGCGACTGGGATCTGGAAATTGCCACCGGCAGCATCGAGAGCGCCAACGTCTTGTCGACCAAGGCGATGAGTGAATATCAATGGGGCCTTGCCACCTGGACCGCGACTAACAACCTCGACTCGGGCGTCGGCTCGTTGCGTACGACTCTGGCGTCTGCGCAAAACGGCGACATCGTCACGTTCAACGCCGGCATGACCGTGCAACTCAACTCCGAGTTATTGATCAACAAGAACATTACCGTCGATGGCGATCTGAACAACGACGGCGTGGCCGACGTGACCCTCGACGGGCAATACAAGACCCGCGTGGTGGAAATCACTTCAGGCGCCACCGTGACGCTGGACGGTCTGGTGATCACCAAGGGATTGGTGGCCGGCAATGGCGGTAACGGTGGCGCGGCGGCAGCAGGCGCCATGGGCGGCGGGATTTTCAACGCCGGCATTCTTACGCTCAATAACGTCACGGTGACTGCCAACGCCGCTTCCGGTGGTGGTGGCGGCGGTGGGGTGGCCGGAGGTTATTCCGGCGGCGGCGGCGGCGGTGGTGGCGGGATCGGCGGCGGTAACGGTGGCCATGGTGGTTCGACAGGCCCGGGCAACTCAACCTATGCCGGTGGGGTCGGCACAGCGAATACCGGTGGTTATGGCGGCGGCTACACCTCGAACGATATGGGCGGGCGCGGCGGTACCAGCACTGGCGGCCTCGGCGGCAATGGCGCCGCCGGTTACAGCCACGGCGGCAACGGCGGCTCAGCGACCAATGGCACGTTGTCCATTGGTGGTGGCGGCGGTGGTTCGGGCTGGAACTCGGTTGGCGGCGTCGGTGGCAATGCGGCCGGCGGTATCTACAACGCCTCGACCGGCACCTTGAAAGTCATCGGCACATCGGTCATCAGCAATAACCTCGCGGCGGGCGGTGGCGGCGGCGGTGGTGGCAGCGGCGGCAACATTGCCAACGGCGGTGACGGTGGCCGTGGTGTCGGGGCCATCTGGAACAACGGCGGCACGGTACTGATCACCGCTGCCAACTTCGCGGCGATCACCGGCAACGCTGCGGCCAGTGGTGCCGGAGGCCCGTCAAACGGCGGTGCGACGGGTAGCTCGCCGAGTGCCACTGCTGCGGTTTACAGTACCGGCGGCACGCTCAATACCAATTACGTCGAACCACCGACCGCGACCATCGTCCTGGCGGACAGTGCGCTGAAAATTGGCGAAACCTCGCTGGTGACCATCACCTTCAACACGGCGGTCACTGGCTTCACCAATGCCGACCTGACCATCGCCAACGGCACGTTGACGGCCGTGAGCAGCAGCGATGGCGGGATCACCTGGACCGCGACTTTTACGCCGACCAACGGGATTACCGACACCACCAACGTCATCACTCTGGACAACACCGGTGTGGCGGCGGTCTCTGACGGTACCGTGGGTGTCGGTACCACCAATTCCAGCAATTATGTGATCGATACCCAGCGCCCGACGGCCACTATCGTTGTCGCTGACACAGCTCTGAAAATCGGTGAAACGTCGCTGGTGACCATCACCTTCAATGAAGCGGTCAGCGGTTTCACCAACGCCGACCTGACCATCGCCAACGGCACGTTGTCCGCCGTGAGCAGCAGCGATGGAGGCATTACCTGGACGGCGACGTTTACGCCGAGTGGCAGTGTCACCGACACCACTAACGTGGTGACGCTGGATAACACCGGGATCGCTGACCTGGCCGGTAACGCCGGCAGCGGTACAACCGATTCCAACAACTACGCCATCGACACCGTGCGCCCGACGGCCACCCTTGTCGTTGCGGACACCGCGCTCAAGGCAGGGGAAACCTCGCTGGTGACCATCACGTTCAGCGAGGCCGTGACCGGTTTCACCACCGCCGACCTGTCCGTGGCCAATGGCAGCGTGAGCGGTTTGAGCAGCAGTGACGGCGGGATCACCTGGACGGCCACCCTCACGCCAACCAACAACATCAGCGATACCACCAACCTGATCACCCTGGCCAATACCGGCCTCTCCGATTTGTCCGGCAATACCGGCAGCGGCACCACCGACTCGAACAATTACGCCATCGACACGCAGCGCCCGACGGCGACTATTGTGGTTGCCGACAACGCCTTGAGAATCGGCGAAACGTCGTTGGTGACCATCACCTTCTCCGAAGCCGTGACCGGCTTCACTAATGCCGACCTGACCATCGCCAACGGCACGCTGAGCGCCGTGAGCAGCAGTGATGGTGGCATCACCTGGACGGCAACCTTCACGCCGACCGCCAACATTACCGATGCCACCAACCTGATCACCCTCGACAACAGTGGGGTCAGTGACGTCAACGGCAACCAGGGCAGCGGCACCACCGACTCCAATAACTACGCCATCGACAACCAGCGCCCAACGGCCACCATCGTGTTCACAGACACGGCCTTGAAAATCGGCGACACATCGCTGGTGACCATCACCTTCAGTGAAGCGGTCAGCGGTTTCACCAACGCCGACCTGACCATCGCCAATGGCACCTTGAGCGCAGTCAGCAGCAGTGACGGAGGTATTACCTGGACCGCAACGTTCACTCCAGGCGCCAGCATCAGCGACACCACCAATCTGGTGACGCTGGACAACACCGGCATCGCTGACCTGGCCGGCAACGCTGGCAGCGGCACTACGGATTCGAACAATTACAGCATCGACACCCAACGTCCGACAGCGACCATCGTGGTCGCCGACACGAGCCTCAGCGCCGGTGAAACCTCGTTGGTGACCTTTACCTTCTCCGAGGCGGTGACGGGCTTCACCAACGCCGATCTGAACATACCCAACGGCACGTTGACCGCCGTGAGCAGCAGCGACGGCGGCATCACCTGGACGGCGACATACACGCCCACTCTCGGGATCAACGACACCAGCAACCTTATCAGCCTGAACAACACCGGCATCGCTGACCTGGCCGGTAACGCCGGCACCGGCGTCACCAACTCCGGCAATTTCGTGATCGACACCATGGTTCCGACCGCCACTATCGTGGTTGCCGACAACAGCCTGAGCATCGGCGAAACCACCACGGTGACCATCACCTTCTCCGAAGCCGTGACCGGTTTCAGTAACGCCGACCTGACCATCGCCAACGGCACGCTGAGCGCCGTGAGCAGCAGTGATGGTGGCATCACCTGGACGGCAACCTTCACGCCGACCGCCAACATTACCGACGCGACCAACCTGATCACCCTGGACAATACCGGGGTGCAGAATGGGTCCGGCAACGTGGGAGTGGGCACCACTGATTCGAACAATTACGCCATCGACACCCAGCGCCCGACCGCGACCGTTGTGGTGACCGACACGGCGCTGGGCGTTGGTCAGACCACCACGGTCACTATTACCTTCAGCGAGGCGGTGACCGGTTTCACCCTGGCAGACCTGACCGTCGAGAACGGCACACTTTCCGCGCTGAGCACCTCGGACAACATCACCTACACCGCGACGTTTACCCCATCGGCCGGCGTCACCGACACCAGCAACCTGATCACCCTGGACAACACTGGAGTGGTCGACGGGGCTGGCAACACTGGCAGCGGTACCACCGATTCGAACAACTACGCGGTCGACAGTCAGCGTCCGACCGCCACGATTGTCATGAGCGACAACGATCTGCGTCCTGGTGAAACAGCGACCGTGACCATCACCTTCAGCGAAGCGGTCACCGGGTTCGACAATGCCGACCTGAGCGTCGCCAACGGCACGTTGAGCAACGTCTCGTCCAGCGACGGCGGCATCACCTGGACGGCGACGTTCACTCCGACCATCGGCATCAGCGATACCACCAACCTGATTGTTCTGAACAACGCCGGCATCAGCGATCTGGCCGGCAATGCTGGCACCGGCACCACCAACTCGGCCAACTACGCGGTGCAAACCGAAGTGCCGACCGCGACCATCGTCGTTGCGGACAGCTCGCTCAAGGCCGGGGAAACCTCGGTGGTGACGATCACCTTCAGCGAGGCGGTCAGCGGTTTCAGCAATGCGGACCTGACCATCGCCAATGGCACCCTGAGCAACGTCAGCTCCAGCGATGGCGGCATCACCTGGACCGCCACGCTGACGCCAACCGCCAACATCACCGACACCAGCAACCTGATCACCCTCGACAACAGCGGGGTCACCAACGCCTCTGGCAACAGTGGCGTCGGCACCACCGACTCCAACAACTTTGCCATCGACACCGCGTTGCCGACCGCCACTATCGTGGTCGCCGACAATCGCCTGGGCATTGGCGAAACCACCACGGTGACCATCACCTTCAGCGAAGCCGTGAGCGGTTTCGATCTGTCGGACATCAGCGTCGCCAATGGCACCTTGTCGAACCTGATCAGCAGCGACGGCGGCATCACCTGGACCGCCACGCTGACACCAACCGCCAACGTCAACGATGCGACCAACCTGATCATCGTCGACACTGCCGGCGTGCAGGATCTGGCTGGCAACCTTGGTGCGAGCATCGCCATTTCCAACAACTACGTGCTCGACGCGACCCGGCCAACGGTGGACATCGTGGTCGCCAACCCGCATCTGGGGATCGGCCAGACCACCACGGTGACCTTCACCTTCAGCGAGGCGGTGAGCAATTTTGATCTCTCCGACCTGAGCGTAACCAACGGTGATCTGAGTAACCTGAGCAGCAGCGATGGCGGCAAGACCTGGACCGCGACGTTCACCCCGACCGCGAATGTCACCGATCCGAGCAACTTCATCGCGCTGGACACCAGCAACGTCACTGACCTGGCCGGTAACGTCGGCAGCACGGTGGCGGTGTCGAACAACTATGGTCTCGACAGCGAACGGCCAACGGCGACGGTGGTGATTGCCAACCCGAACCTGGGCATCGGCCAGACATCGGCGGTGACCATCACCTTCAACGAGGCGGTGAGCGGCTTCGATCTGGCAGACATCAATGTCGGTAACGGCACCTTGTCCAACCTGAGCAGCAGCGACGGCGGCAAGACCTGGACCGCGACGCTGACACCGAATGCCAACGTCAACAGTGCCAGCAATGCGATCAGCGTCAACAGCGCGGGTGTCAGCGATGCCTCCGGCAACAGTGGCAGCGGTGTCAGCAGCTCGAACAATTACGTGATCAATACCGTGCCGCCGGTCGTTCCACCCTCGACACCAACCAGCGTGGTGATTCCCGATCCACTGATTCGCAGCAGCGATCCGGTGGTGCCGCCACCGCCGCCGAACATCCCGCTGCAACCGATCATTTTCACCGCCCCCACCGGCGATATCGGCTCACCGCTGACCTTTGCGCCGCTGTTCGAACAACGGGTGATTGGCAACGGCATCCGCCCGCTGGGCGATATTTTCATCAATCAAGGTGCACTCAGCCCGAGCTTCATTGCGCAAGTGTTCAGCAGCAGTGACAACGGCGGTGATGGATCCGGTCACGGCTTCCTCGGCTTTGGCGGCGGTGATGGCGGCGTATTCGGTACCAGCACGTTATCGAGCCTGTTCAATCAAGACAGTGCCGCCGACCGCGATTCGTTGAATGCGTTTGGCAACCAGTCACTCAAGGCTGGCGACGTTTCTCAAGGCCTGCGCGGCGTGTTTGGTGCGCCGACGCTGGGGCAGCAACTGCAAGAACTCAAAGACAACGAACAGCACCGGGTCGACAACCTGGCGGCGGCACTGCAACAGGTCGGCATCAGCGAAATATCGGCCTGAACCAACCATTACTCAACACTGTGCGGGACCTAGGGGCGATCCAGGGATGAAAAGAAGTCAGAAGTTGTTCGGCGCCAGCCTGCTGTCGCTGGCGATCAGCGGATGTGCAGTGACCAGTGAACCGATTGAACGCAACGTCAGTGAACAGCGGGCCAGGAGCGACCTGCAGAGCATGTACAAGGATCAGGAACCGCTGCGCGGCCCGCTGACCCTGCACCAGGCCATGGCTCGCGCGGTGAAGTACAACCTCGAAGGCCGCTTGAAGATCATGGAGGAGGCGCTGGCCAAGCGGCAGCTCGACCTCGCCAGTTTCGACATGCTGCCGCGCATGGCGCTGGACGCCGGTTACGTCGGGCGCAACAACGTCAACGCCTCCAGCAGCCAGAGCGTACGTACCGGCACTCAGTCGCTGGAACCGTCGACCTCGCAGGATCGCGACCGTGAAGTCGCCGACCTGACCATGGTCTGGAACGTTCTGGACTTCGGCGTCAGTTACATCAGCGCCAAACAGCAGGGCGACCAACGCCTGATCGTCCAGGAGCGTCGCCGCAAGGTGATCAACACCATCGTTCAGGATGTGCGCTCGGCCTATTGGCGAGCGATGGCCGCCGAACGTCTGCTCAAGCAGATCGACAGC
Organism: Pseudomonas monsensis; assembly: GCF_014268495.2. Lineage (NCBI taxonomy): Bacteria > Pseudomonadati > Pseudomonadota > Gammaproteobacteria > Pseudomonadales > Pseudomonadaceae > Pseudomonas > Pseudomonas monsensis. The sequence continues at coordinate 427,121 of NZ_CP077087.1, forward strand.
CTGATGGCCCGTGTCGACACCGCCCGGCGCAACAGCCAGAGCATGAGCGACCAGCGCATTGGCGACCCGGTGCAATCGCTCAGCTACCAACGTTCGCTGATCGAAGCCACCCGGCAACTGGAAGAGCAGCGCCGTGCCCTGTCTTTGGCGAAAACCGAACTGGCGACCCTGATCAACCTGCCGCTGGGCACCAACCTGACCTTGGCCACCGATGACGGTTATCAGATTCCCGAACTCAAGGTCGATCTGGCGAAACTGGAACAGGAGGCGCTGACCAGCCGTCCGGAACTGCGTGAGCAGGATTACCAGACCCGCATCAGCGCCGCTGAAACCCGCAAGGCCATGCTGCGTCTGTTGCCGGGCCTGGAGTTTTCCGCCGGCGGGCATTACGACAGCAACTCGTTCCTGGTCGAACAGGGCTGGGCCGACTATGGCGTGAAAGTCACCTGGAACCTGTTCAACGTGATCTCCGCTCCGGCGGCCATTGATGTCGCCAAGGCTGGCGAGGAAGTGGCCACCGCGCGGCGTCAGGCCATGTCGATTGCGGTGCTGGCGCAGCTCTACGTGGCCAACGCCAACTATCAAGAGGCCTTGCGCCAGTTCAAGACCAGCCAGCAACTGTCGGACATCGACGGGCAAATCGTCGGCCAGTTGCGCAATCGTCATCAGGCGGCGGGCATTGGTGAACTGGAACTGATTCAGGGCGAGCTGAACAACCTGCAAGCAGACCTGCGCCGCGACCTGTCCTACGCCGATCTGCGCAATGCGTACGGACAGATCTTCGCCAGTGCCGGCCTCGATCCACTGCCGGATCAGGTGCAATCGACCGAAGTGCAGTCGATCGCCACCGCACTGGCCAATCGAGAATCGGCCTGGGCGGCCGGTGATATTTCGGTGCCGGTGGCGCATGCTGCGGCGCCGGCCCGGTAAGCGCCGGGTGGGCTCGTGAGCCGGCCGGCATGTTCGCGCCTGCCGGTGACGGTGGATTTGCCGTTGTTGTTGCAAGCGCTGGCGGCGATTGATGAGCAGGCCTGGCGCGGGCATTTCAACAGCGACTATTTCACCGGCGACTGGAGCGGCGTGGCGCTGATTTCGTCAGCCGATGCGCTGACCGAATTGTCTCCCGGGCAGGCTGCGCCGGTGCCTCGTGCGCCCTGGTTGCGGGATGAGCGCTGGCAACGCGGGCTGCATGCGCTGTCGCTGGAAATTGTCAGTGCGCGCCTGTTACGGCTGGGCCCTGGCGGGCGCATTCACGAACACCGCGACTACGATCTCGACGGCCCGCAAGCGGATCTGCGGCTGCACATTCCGCTGCTCAGCCCACCCGCTGTGGACTTCTGGCTGGAAGACCGACGTGTACCGATGACGGTGGGGGAATGCTGGTTTCTCGATCTTGCCCGAGCCCATCGCGTGGACAACCGCGACGCCTCGGCGAGGATTCATCTGGTGCTCGATTGCCGCCCGACGGCCTGGGTCCTGGCAAAGATTGCCGAAGGCTTGCGCGATACCTCGGCAGCACAGACAGCGGATTCGCCGCTGCAACCATTGCAGCGTGTGCTCGGCGGTGATGCGCAGCTGGCGGCGACATTGCAGGCCATCGGCGACCCGGAAACGTTCATCGAGCGCACCCTGCAACTGGCTGCTGCCCAGGGGCTGGCCTTGACCCGTGAAGAACTACGCGCGGCAATGCGCAATGGTCGCCGGCAGTGGAACGAACAATGGCACGGCTGAGCTTCGACGGCTGGTTGCCGATCCGCGTCTGGCCGGTCGCCGGGCAATGGCAGGTGGACTGGTGCTGGTTCGCGGATACGCCGTTGCATCAGCCGTTTTTCCGCGAGGCGGTGGAGGATGCGTTGCGGCTACCGTTCAATCAGGCCTTTCGCCGGCAGACGCCGTTGGCGGCGCTCAGCGATTGGCAGGCGCAAAGCCCGGGCCTGGCACCGAGCGCGTTCATTCTGCATGCCTCTCGCTGTGGTTCGACGCTGATCAGCCAGATGCTCGCGCGGCTCGACGATCACATTGTGGTGTCCGAACCGCCACCGCTGGATGCGCTGTTGCGCAGTGACCTGCCGGCCGGCGAACGGCGCGCGGCCATCTGCGGATTGCTTTCGGCCTATGGACAGCGGCGTCGTGGCATCGAGCAACGGCTGGTGATCAAGCTCGATGCCTGGAGTATCGGCGAATGGCCGCTGTTGCAGGCCTGTTTTCCCGACACGCCGTGGCTGTTTCTGTATCGCGATCCTGTGGAAATTGCCGTTTCGCACCTGCGTCGCCCCGGGATGCACATGGTGCCGGGCATGCTGGGGGATTGCGTGCTCGAAGACGGTTTGCCGTTCGTGGGACGCGAGGACTTCATCGCCCGGCGCCTGGGACGATTGCTCGAGGCCGGTGTGGTGCACTGCCGTGACTCGGCGGGCGCGCTGGTCAACTACAGCGAACTGCCTGATGCGATGGCGGGGCGTTTGGCGCGGTTTTTCAAGCTGACGGCCGAACAGCGCCAACAGGTATGGCTGGCCGCCGCGCAGCACGCGAAGCAGCCCGCGCAGGCCTTTGTGGCCGATGGCGAGGCCAAACGGCGTGAAGCGTCGCCGCTGTTGCGGGCGCGGTTGCAGGCTTGCGCGTGTGCACCCTATGCGGCTTTGGAGAAAATGCGCGGCGTATAAAGGATCGCAGCCTGTGGGGGAATGCCTGCTCTGCAGGCGCTGCCGAAAGCTGCGATCTGTTGCTGTTCATGATTTGCCCGACAGATCCGCCATGCCCTTGAGCAACTCGATCGGCAACGGGAAGACAATCGTCGAGCTCTTGTCGCCGGCAATCGAACTCAAGGTCTGCATGTAGCGCAATTGCATGGCGCCAGGCTGGCGCCCGAGCATTTCGGCGGCCTGCATGAGTTTTTCCGACGCCTGTAACTCACCTTCGGCGTGGATCACCTTGGCCCGCCGTTCCCGTTCGGCTTCGGCCTGTTTGGCGATGGCGCGGACCATCGACTCGTTGAGATCGACATGCTTGATCTCGACGTTGGCGACCTTGATGCCCCACGCGTCGGTCTGCGCGTCGAGCACTTGCTGGATGTCGATGTTCAACTGTTCGCGCTCGGCCAGCAGTTCATCGAGTTCGTGTTTACCGAGCACTGCGCGCAGGGTGGTCTGGGCCAGTTGGCTGGTGGCGGAGAGAAAGTCCTCGACCTGAATGATCGCCTTCTGCGGGTCGAGCACGCGGAAATACAACACCGCGTTGACCTTCACCGAGACGTTATCGCGGGTGATCACGTCCTGCGGCGGCACATCGAGAACAACGGTGCGCAGATCAACCCGGACCATTTGCTGCACCACCGGAATCAGCAGGATCAGCCCCGGCCCCTTGACCTGCCAGAAGCGCCCGAGCTGGAACACCACGCCGCGTTCGTATTCACGCAGGATGCGGAACGTCGATCCGGCGAGGACGATCACCAACAGCAGCAGCGCGACAAAACCGATTTGCAGACCCATGATCACTCTCCGTGACGCACCGCGTCAGTCGCGGCAACTTTCAGCAATAAGCCTCTACGCCCGACCACGCGCACCGATTGCCCGGTGTGCAGGGGTGTCGCGCTGCGCACTTGCCAGTGTTCGCCCTGCAGTTGCACCCAGCCGTTGTGGGCGTTTTCCGCTTGCACGGCGGTCACCGCCGTCACGCTGCCGACCAGCCCGGCATCGCCGCTGACCGCATGACGTGGCCGGGTTTTCAGGGCGCGGACGATCAATGCGCTCAGTAACAGGGCACTGAGCAGGCCGAGACCGATGATCATCGGCACTGGCAATTCGGCGTTGCCCAGAATCAGCGCGCCGATCACGAACATGATGATCCCGCCCAGGCCGATCACTCCGTAGTTGGGCAGCGCGGCTTCGGCGATCAGAAAGACAATGCCGAGGGTGATCAGCCACAGGCCGACCGGGCTCATGGCCGGCAACGGCGTATCGGCGGCGAGGGCTGAGCCGCTCAGCAGCAGTAATACGGCAAACGTACAACATCGGCTGTTCACGTGACCCTCCGCGAACGTCATGGGCTGGTTCTTTCAGTCTAGTTGAGGCTGGGGCGGGACGAATGTTGATCAGCGTGCGCAGCTGTCCAGTGAGCGGATTTCCCGCTGCCAGCGGCCCGCCGGACTAGACTCAAAACACGGCAATAACCGTTCAGCGCAACACCGAGGTGCATCATGCGTATGGCAAGAAAGGTGCAAAGCAGCCTGACCCGGGCGCATTGCGAATACGACATCGTCGCCCACCGGCATTCGTCCAGCAGCCTGGAGACCGCGCGGGTTAGCGGGGTGCCTGCCGAGCGAGTGGCGAAGTCGGTCATCCTCGATGACCATCACGGGCACTATTTGATGGCCGTGCTGCCGGCCAGCCGGCATCTGGACTTGAGCAAGGTGCGCACCAGCGGTGAATGGCAACTGACCCGCGAAAGTAATCTGGCGCACATCTTCGACGACTGCGAGCGCGGTGCGGTGCCACCGCTGGGTGATTCCTATGGCCTGGACATGGTCATCGACCCGCTGCTGACCCGGCAGAAAGACATCTACCTGGAGGCCGGCAACCACAACTATCTGCTGCACATGAGCATGCCCGAGTTTTTAAAGATGGTGCCGCATGCCGAGGTACGAGAGTTGAGCCATTAGTGTTGGCGGCGCTCGGGCTGGCGCTATCGCGGGCAAGCCAGGCTCCCACAGGTATCGGGTTGTTCACCAATAGTGTGTTCACCCGAAAACACGGTGGGAGCGGGCTTGTCCGCGATTGCTCTTCCACACACCTGTTTTCTCAAGGAGTCCTCCATGGAACAGCCAATCCACAGCCTGCCGTGCCTGTTCGACCAACTGGGACTGCGCAGCGACCCCACCAGCATCGAGCAATTCATCGCCACCCATTCACCACTCAAGCCGGAATTGCACCTGGCGGACGCGTTCTTCTGGAGCAAGAGCCAGGCCGATTTTTTGCGTGGCGAGATTCTCGATGATGCCGATTGGGCGGAAGTGGTAGATCAGCTGGATGTGATGTTGCGCAAGGGACGCGATACGTAGGAGATGTGCAGAAACGCTTCAAGGAACATTTGTTTCAAAACTTGACTGAAATTCCCTGCCAATGCGATATTGATAGTTAGCAAACTAACAGTGTGCATTGTCCCGTGCCGAATTCCCTCGACGCTCTCCAGATGAACATCAGCAGTGCCATGGTGGTGGCCGCCAGGCACTGGCGGAAAATCTGCCAGACCACGCTGGTCAACTACGGCATCTCCGAAGCCTGCGCCGTGCCGCTCTTGATGATCGGCCGGCTGGGTGAGGGCGTGCGTCAGGTGCAAGTGGCGCAGGCGGCCGGGATGGAGAGTCCGTCGCTGGTGCGTCTGCTCGATCAGTTGTGCCATTCCGGTTACGTCTGCCGCACCGAAGATGTCCAGGATCGTCGGGCCAAATGTCTGAGCCTGACCGATACCGGCCGCGAGCTGGTGCAAGCGGTGGAAGCCGAATTGGTGCGCCTGCGTCACGAGGTACTCGAAGGCATCGACCAGAGTGATCTGGAGGCTGCGCTTCGGGTACTGCGCGCTTTTGAGGTGGCCCATCCGCCTGTGGTGATCAAGTCTTGAACGGTTTTTTCTCTGGCATTCCGCCGGCCCGTGACTGGTTTTACGGGGTCCGTACCTTTGCAGCGTCGATGATCGCGCTGTACATCGCCTTGCTCATGCAAATGCCACGTCCGTATTGGGCGATGGCCACGGTGTATATCGTTTCCAGTCCGTTTCTCGGGCCAACCAGCTCCAAGGCACTGTATCGCGCCATCGGCACCTTTCTCGGGGCCGCAGCGGCAGTGCTGTTCGTGCCGATGTTCGTGCAGAGCCCGTATGTGCTGGTGGTGGTCATTGCCTTGTGGACGGGGATTTTGCTGTTCCTGTCGCTGCACCTGCGTACCGCCAATAACTACGCGCTGATGCTCGCCGGTTACACCTTGCCGCTGATTGCCTTGCCGACGGTGGATAACCCGCTGGCGGTGTGGGACGTGGCAGAAGCGCGCACCGAAGAGATTTTCCTCGGCATCGCCGTGGCTGCGGTGATCGGCGCGATGTTCTGGCCGCGCCGCCTGGCGCCGGTGTTCAACGACGCCGTCGGCAAGTGGTTCGCCGATGCCACGACGTACAGCCTGAAATTTCTCGGCCGCGACGTGCAGCCTGAGCAGATCACGGCCTTGCGCATGGCCATGGTCGCCAATTTCAACAGCCTCGAATTGATGATCGGCCAGTTGCCCCACGAAGGCGCGAGGCCGCAAACCGTGCGCAACACCAAGGAGCTGCGCGGGCGGATGATCCACCTGTTGCCGGTGATCGACGCCCTCGAAGACTCGCTCTACGCCCTCGAACGACGCACGCCGGAACTGGTGGAAAAGTTTGCCCCGCTGCTGACTGCGACCCAGCAATGGCTCGGCCATAACGACGCCGACCTGGCGCGTTGGCAGGCGCTCAAGGATCAGCTTCAGGCCTTGCAGCCAAGCTGCGAGGCGCTGGAAGACCGCCAGCAATTGCTGTTTTCCAACGCGATTTATCGCCTCGGTGAATTCATCGATCTGTGGCAGGACTGCCGCAGCCTGCAGGACGCGATTCTCTGCGAACGGCAGGACAGCTGGCGCGCGGTTTACCGGCACTGGCGCCTCGGGCGTCTGACGCCGTTTCTCGATCGCGGGATGATGCTGTATTCGGTGGCCTCGACCATTCTGGCGATCATCGTCGCCTCGGTACTGTGGATCCTGCTCGGCTGGCCGGATGGCGGCAGTGCGGTGATTCTGGCGGCGGTGGCGTGCAGTTTCTTTGCCTCGATGGACGACCCGGCGCCGCAGATCTACCGGTTCTTTTTCTGGACCGGGATGTCGGTATTGTTCGCCAGCCTCTATCTGTTTCTGATTCTGCCGAACCTGCACGACTTTCCGATGCTGGTGCTGGCGTTTGCGGTTCCGTTCATCTGTGTCGGCACCCTGACGGTACAGCCGCGGTTCTACCTCGGCATGCTTCTGACGCTGGTCAACACCTCGTCCTTCATCAGCATTCAGGGCGCGTACGACGCGGACTTCTTCGCCTTTGTGAACGCCAACCTGGCCGGCCCCATCGGTTTGCTCTTCGCGTTTATCTGGACCCTGATCGCCCGCCCGTTCGGCGTCGAACTGGCCGCCAAACGCCTGACCCGCTTCAGCTGGAAGGACATCGTGCACATGACCGAGCCGGCCAACCTCGCTGAACACCGGCACTTGGGCGTGCAACTGCTCGACCGCTTGATGCAGCACTTGCCACGCCTGGCCATGACCGGTCAGGACACCGGCATTGCCATGCGGGAAGTGCGTGTGGGCCTGAACCTGCTCGATCTGCTGGCCTACACCCCACGCGTGAGCGGCGCGCCGCAGGTCCTGCTGCAACAAGTGGTGGCTGAGGTTGGCGAGTATTTCCGCGCCTGTCTGAAGGCCGGCGAGCGCTTGCCGGCGCCGAGTCCTTTATTGATGACGATGGACCGCGCGCGCCGTGCGCTCAAAGGGCACGGCGACGAGGAAACCCGGTTAAACCTGTTGCATGCCTTGAGCGGTTTGCGCCTGGCGCTGTTGCCCGGTGTGGAATTTGTCAGCACTGGCGATGCCGAAGAACCGCTGCCCGATGGAGCGCCCCTATGATCGGTGATCTGGATATCAGCGGCATTTTCCTGCCGACCCTGCTGGTGCTGATGGGCATCACCTATGTGTTGTTTCTGCTGGTGCACGGCGTGCTCACACGCCTGCACTTTTACCGTCTGGTCTGGCACCGGGCATTGTTCAACGTGGCTCTCTACGCCGTGCTGTTGTATGGCGTGGACTCACTCAGTCGATACCTGATGACATGAAAAAACCGTTTCTGACTATCGGTCGCGTGGTCCTGACCCTGCTGATCGTGACTTTCGCCGTCGTCCTCGTCTGGCGCATGGTGATGTATTACATGTTTGCGCCGTGGACCCGCGACGGCCATATCCGTGCCGACATCATCCAGATCGCCCCGGACGTGTCCGGGCTGATCCAGCAGGTCGAGGTCAAGGACAACCAGTTGATCAAACGCGGCCAGGTGCTGTTCAGCATCGACCAGGACCGCTTCAAACTGGCCCTGCGTCAAGCTAAAGCAACGGTTGCCGATCGCGAAGAAACCCTCGCCCAGGCCCAGCGTGAGGCCAAGCGTAACCGTGGCCTGGGCAATCTGGTGCCGGCCGAACAGCTGGAAGAAAGCCTGTCGAAGGTCGCCCGTGCGCAATCGGCGCTGGCTGAAGCGCTGGTGGCGGTGGACAGCGCCCAGCTCAACCTCGACCGTTCGGTGATCCGCAGTCCGGTGGACGGCTACGTCAACGACCGTGCACCGCGTCCGCAAGAGTTCGTCACGGCCGGGCGGCCGGTGCTGTCGGTGGTCGACAGCAACTCGTTCCACATCGACGGCTATTTTGAAGAAACCAAACTCGACGGCATCCATGTCGGCCAGTCTGTCGACATCCGTGTGATCGGCGACAAAGCGAAGCTGCGCGGGCATGTCGAAAGCATCGTCGCCGGTATCGAAGACCGTGACCGCACCAGCGGCAGCAACCTGCTGCCCAACGTCAACCCGGCGTTCAGCTGGGTGCGCCTGGCGCAACGGATTCCGGTGCGTATCGCCTTTGATGATGTGCCGGAGGACTTCCGCATGATCGCCGGCCGCACCGCGACCGTGTCGATCATCGACGAGCAAAAGCAGGAGCCTGCGCAATGAACAGGGCCCTGATGATCGCCGGGTTGGGCGTGATGCTCTCGGCCTGTCAGATGGTCGGGCCGGATTATCACCTGCCCGCTGACGCGGCGGTGCAGCGCAAGGACTTTCAGGGCGAGTTGGCCGTGGAGGGCAAACCGGTGGTTTCAGCACCGGTGCCGGCGGACTGGTGGCGTTTGTATCGAGACCCGCGTCTGGACCAGTTGGTGCAGCAGGCCATGGCTTCCAATACCGATTTGCGCGTGGCTGCGGCCAACCTGTCGCGGGCCCGTGCGCAGGTCGATGAAGCCAAAGCGGCCGGTGGCTGGAGCGGCGGCGTGAAGATGGGCGCGCAGCGCTTGCAGGAATCCGGTCAGGCGTTCCTGTTGCCAGAAAAAGTGCCGGTGGCCAACGTCGCTGACATCGGCATCAGTGCTTCTTACCAGTTCGACCTGTGGGGCACGCTGCAACGCGGCATCGAAGCGGCGCAAGCCAACGCTGATGCCACGCAAGCGGCGGCCGACACCGCGCGCATCACCCTGGTGGCGGACGTGGTTCGCGCCTACACGCAAGTCTGCGCCGCCAATGAAGAGCGGGAAATCGCCCAGCATTCCCTCGACCTGCAATCGCAGAGCACCACGCTGATTCAGCGCCTGCGCGATGCCGGGCGTGGCGATGAAACCCAGGTCACCCGTTCGCAAACCCAATTCAAATCCTTGCGCGCCGACATGCCGCGCTATGAAGCGGCGCGTCAGGCCGGTTTGTTCCGCTTGTCGATGCTGCTGGCCAAACCGGTCGAGCAATTGCCGGCCGGCACCGCCACCTGCGCCGAATTGCCAAAAATCGCCCAACGGGTGCCGGTCGGCGACGGTGCGGCGCTGCTCAAGCGCCGTCCCGATGTACGTCAGGCCGAACGTCGTCTCGCCGCCGCGACCGCCGGGATCGGCATCGCCACGGGCGAGTTGTACCCGGACATCAGCATCGGCGCGACCATCGGCACCGTCGGCATTGTTTCCGACCTTGGCGATCCGTCGACCAACCGTTGGGGCTTCGGCCCGTCGTTGAGCTGGAAAGTGCCGACCAACGGCGCCCGCGCGCGCATTCGTGAAGCCGAAGCCTCGACCCAAGGCGCGCTGGCGCATTTCGACGGCGTGGTGCTCAACGCCATCCGCGAGACCCAGACCGGTCTGGCCCAGTACAGCGCGTTGCTGCAACGCCGCGATGCGCTGGCCGATGCCGAGCAGTCGGCGAAACTGGCCGCCGACCAGACCCACCGCTTCTTCCAGGCCGGGCGCGAGTCGTTCCTCGCCGACCTGCAAGCGACCCGTACTTACACCGACGTCACCGCGCAACTGGCCGCGGCCAACACCCAGGTCGCGATGAGTCAGATCGATTTGTTCCTCGCCCTGGGCGGCGGTTGGGAAAGCGGACGAACGCAAGCGACAACCGCCAGCAAACCCTGAGGCCGTTGCTATGCTTTGAAGTGTTGGAAGGGCGCCCCGAGCAAGGCGCCCCTTCAGCGCACATTGCTAGCGCTGGTCTAGGGGAAACCAATAATGAAAAACCCTTACGCTCTCGGCTTCTGGTGCGCCATCGCAGCGCTGGTGCTGCTCTCGGCCACCTATTTCTACGGCATCATGCTGGCCCACCAGATCGACAAGGCGATGGTGTTCCTCGACAGCGCGACCGCGCTGATCGCGGTCATGGCGATCGTCGTGGTGGCGTGGGCGTCGGTCCAGGTGCAGCGGGTCAAGAAACGACAGCTTGAACAGGGCAGGACCCTGGTGCTGATCTGGGACACCAAAGTCGCCCTGCGTCGGGTCGAAACCGTGTTCGACCGGTATTTCTGGGGCAGCTATTGGCAGCCGGGTCGCACCTTCGCCGAAGTCATGGGCGAACTCACTGGCACGCCGCTGGAAAAAAGCCTCGAAGCGCTGAAGAAGCAGTGCCTGGAACTCGACAAGCAGATTGATGGCGAGGGCTGGCATTGGTTGAACAACGCCCGGGAATTGTCCGATGTCGCCACGGCCATGGCCCGTGAGCGCTATCAACTGGACTTCTGCGACCCCCGCGCCGACGGGCCGGGCGGGGCGGTGATTGACCGGGATTTTGAAGTGCTGGTGTACACCTGGACCGCACGGCTGAAGAGCTTTGATCATCAACTCGATGAAATCGAGGTTCAGTATTCCTGATTCTCTGCTGAATCATCTGGCCCCTTCGCGAGCAAGCTCGCTCCCACAGGTACAGCGTTGTCCTTGTGGGAGCGAGCTTGCTCGCGAAGGCGGACTGAAAAACACCGAAACTCTTCCCGCCTGTCGACTGTCCACAATTCCCATAGACACTCTTTAACCTTTAAACATTGGGCCTCCTCCCGTGCCCGGTGCTAATCTCCACCGCTGAATTCAGCGCAGTCGAGCCGCGACCCGATCACGGGTTCAGGGAAGACAACCACACTCACAGCCACGGAAATCGATCAGGTCATTCATGAATAAATCAGCAGGCGTGCTACTCGGGATTGTTGTTGCGATCGGTGCCATCAGCGCCGGCGGGGCCTGGTATACCGGGACCAAGATCGAAGGCGTGCTGAACAACGCCGTCACCAACGCCAACAAAGAGCTGCAGACCGCGATGGCCGGCTCCAATGGCACCGCGTCGCTGGAGCTGGTGTCGCTGGAGCGTCACACCTTCACCAGCACCGCGCACTACCGCCTCAAGGGCGAAGGCGAGATGTTCGGTGACAAACCGGTCGAGCTGTTGTTTGTCGACCACATCGAGCACGGCCCGCTGCCGTTCTCGCGCCTGGTGTCGCTGAAATGGCTGCCGGTCATGGCCACCAGCAACTATGAGCTGGAAAAGAACGCCGCCACTGAAAAATGGTTCGCCGCCGCCAAGGGCGCTGCCCCGCTCAAAGGCGTGACCAACATCGGCTACGACGAATCCACCACCAGCACCGTCGACCTGCTGCCGCTGGAAACCGCGCTGGATGAACAGTCCAGCCTGAAGTTCTCCGGCCTGACCCTGAACATCTCCGCCAGTGCCCAGGCACAGAAGGTCAAGGCGGACGGCTATATGGACAACCTGAAACTGGTCACCGTCGCCGAAGATCAGGCGCCCGTGCAGATCGAACTCAACGGTCTGACCCTGGCCAGCAACCTCGCCAAGAGCAGCTATGGCTACTACACCGGCGAAAACACCCTGGAGCTGACCAACAGCAAGACCACCTTCGGCACCCAACAGTCGGTGCTCGGCGTGAAGAACTTCGAAATGAAGAACCTCACCGAAGAAAGCGGCAGCAATGCCTCGGGCCGCGCCGATTACAAGATTGGCGAAATCAGCCTCAACGACAAGAAAATCGGTTCGGCCGCTATGGCCATGAGCCTGAAAAACCTCGATATCCCATCGACCATGTCGCTGATGCAGATCTACCAGACCAAACTGCAGCCGTATGAAAAAGCCGCCGCCGAAGCTGCCGAAGCCGGCTTGCCGGCTCCCGAGCTGAATCTGACCGAAGCGGAAAATGCTCAAGTCAAAGCCGACCTGCAGAAACTGCTGGCCGCCGGGCCGCAAGTGGCGCTGGAAAACCTGTCGCTGAAAACCGCCAACGGTGAGAGCCGCGCCAATCTGGTGGTCGACCTGACCAAGCCGCAGTCGATGGACCTGCCGCCGGATCAGCTGGGCAAGCAACTGATTGCCCTGCTGGACCTGAATATCCAGGTGTCCAAGCCGATGCTGATCGACCTGCTCAGCGTGCAGGCGCAACTGGATGGCCAGACCGACGCCAAAGCGATTGTCGATCAGTCCAAAGAGGCGGCCGACATGTTTGCCGGCATGGCCGTCGGTTCGCAGTTGGCGACCCTGGATGGCACCAACGTCGTGACCAAGCTGCATTACGCCGCCAATCAAGTGGAGTTCAACGGCCAGAAAATGACCGTTGAGCAGTTCGTCGGTTTCCTGATGAGCAAATTCGCCGGCGTCACGCAAGTGCAGTAATACTGCGCGCTAAATGAAAACGCCCGGCCTCTGCATTGCGCAGACGCCGGGCGTTTTGCTGTCTGGCGTTCGGGGTTTCGGTGCCACGATGGAATCGCCGGCACGATTCTGAACAATTATTGCGTTGCGGATCCTGGTCTACGCTTGCGTGCAAGACTGCCTGACTAAGCTTGGCCGTGGGTGGTTGATCGCGGCCACCGTTACGAATGGGCAAGGAGGGCATTGCGACCCGGCTAGCCATGTAAGGATGCTGACGAATGCCGCGTATTGATGTTCCCGTATTACATCGTGGTTTACGCCCATTGTTTCGTGTCGCGCTGTGCAGCCAATTGCTCTGGCCGGCACTGGCGTTTGCCGACACACCCTACGATCAAATGGTGCGCGACGCCCGTGCCGGGCAGTACACGCCTGCACTGACGGTATTGCGTCAGGTGCCTCCCGGCCAGTCGACGACCGGGCAGGTCAGCGATCACCTGCAAATCGCCAGCTGGGCCGGTCTCGATGCCGAAGTGGTGCAGGTTTATGAGACCCAGGGCCGCGACCGCGTCCTGCCGGTTCAGGCGCTGACCGCCACGGCGCGCGCCTACCGCAACCTCAAGCGCTGGGATCAAGCCACTCAGGTCTATAACAAGGCCCTGGCGCTGGAGCCGGATAACGCTGATCTGCAACTCGGTCTGGCCCTGACTCAGGCCGACGCCGGCAAACCCGACGAAGCGGTGACCCGCGCCAAAGCGCTGGTGGCGGCCAGACCCGATGACCCTGCGCGTCGTCTGGCACTGGGGTACGCCCTGACCCGTGACAACAAACCCTACGACGCTTTGTTCGAATACGATCAGGCCTTCATCCGCGCCGGCAGCAAGCCGCAAGTTGCCCGAGAATACGTGGTCGCCCTGCAAAAGGCGCGTCTGCCGGAGCCGGCGTTGCGCCTGGCCAATCAACGCCCCGGGCTGATCGATCCGGTCATCCTGCGTCGCCTCGAAGGCGATCTGGCCGCCGAACGCGTGCGCCTCGCCGAGCTCGCCACCCGCAGTGAGAAAGAGCACTACGTCATCGCCGACCGAGCGTTGGCCGACTACGACAAACTCCTCGCTACCTGGACGCCCGACGCGACTGCACACGATGACGTGATCCGCTGGCGCATCGACCGCATGGGCGCGCTCAAGGCCCGGGCGCGCACCGCCGACGTCATTGCTGAATATCAAAAGCTGCACGCCGAAGGCGTGAACATTCCGACCTACGCCCTGCGCTGGGTGGCGGCGTCGTATCTGGACCAGCGTGAGCCGGAAATCGCCACCGACCTCTATCGCCAAGTGCTGTCGGCACCCGACGCGGATGTCGGTGATCGCCTCGAAGATTCCACCGCGCTGTATTACTCGTTGCTTGAAAGCGACCGCGCCGAAGAGGCCCGCCAGGTCGCCGAAGACTTGGCCAAGACCCAGCGTCCGCGCATCGAACTCAAGGGCTTGCCGATCGGCAACCCCAACCATGAATGGATGGACGCCCAGCAGTTGGCCGCACAGGCCGGCACCTATGGTTCCGACTTGCCCCACAGCGAAGAACGCTTGCAGACGCTGGTCGATCAGGCCCCCGGCAATGTCGGCCTGCGTCTGGCCCAGGCCGACCTGTATCTGGCGCGGCAATGGCCGCGCCGTGCGGAAGTCCAGCTCAAGGAAACCGAGAGCATGGTGCCGCGCAACATGGGCCTGGAAGTCGCGCAGGCGCGCACGGCGATGACGCTGCAGGAATGGCGGCAGATGGATGCGCTGACCGATGACGTGGTCGCGCGATTCCCTGATAACCGTCAGGTCCAGCGGGCGGCGCGTGAGCGCGAAGTGCATGACATGTCCGAACTGCGCGTCGAAGCCTACGGCGGCAAGGCCAACGGTGGCGGCAGTGGCGACGCAGGAGCCGTCAGTGGCAGCCGCGATTTTGGCATTCAGAGCACCCTGTATAGCCCGCCGATCGACGAAGACTGGCGGGTGTTCGCCGGCGCCGGCTACGCCACTGGCGATTTTGCCGAAGGCACCGGCAACCACCGTTTCCAGCGTGTGGGCCTGGAGCGGCGTACCCGCGACATGACCCTCGAAGCGGAAGTCTCCAACCATTCCTACGGTTTTGGTGACAAACAGGGCGCACGACTGGCGATCGCCCGCGACATCAATGACCACTGGCAATACGGCGGCAGCCTCGAATACCTGTCGGCCGAGACACCGCTGCGCGCGCTCAACAGCGATATCAAGGCCAACGGTGGCAGCGGTTTCATTCGCTGGCGCGCCAACGAAAGCCGCGAATGGCGCCTGTCGGTGAGTCCTTCGCACTTCAGCGACGGCAACAACCGCGTCGAGGCCTTGCTCACCGGGCGCGAGGGCGTCTACAGCGCACCGAACGTGCAGGTCGACGCCGGTCTGGAAGTCGGCACCAGCCACAACTCCAATTCCGAGGATGTGCCGTACTTCAACCCGAAATCCGACTTCAGCGTGATGCCGCTGGTCAACGTCAATCACGTGCTCTACCACCGCTACGAAACCTCCTGGAGCCAGCAGTTCCAGGCCGGTGCGGGCACGTACAGCCAGCGTGATCACGGCACCGGCGGCATGGCGCTGCTCGGTTACGGCCAGCGTTATGCCTGGAACGACGTGTTCGAGGTGGGCGGCTTGTTCAGTGTGATCAACCGGCCCTACGACGGTGATCGGGAAACTGATCTGCGTCTGCTCGTCGACCTCACTTTCCGCTTCTAGAAGAGTTTGAAGATGCCTTTGATTTCGCGTTTCATCCTTCTGCTGGGAGTGCTGCTGGTCAGCGCCTGCGCCCAGCAAGCCCCGGCCTTCGCACCGCCGTCCGAACGCCCGCTGGCGGCCAGTGAAAAACCGTGGCCGAAAAATCACGTGCTCGGCATTGCTTATCACGACGTCGAAGACCGCGACCCTGATCAGGCGGTGGTGGCGGTGCGTACCGAGCGCATGATCGAGCAGCTCGCCTGGTTGCGCGAGAACGGCTACAAACCGGTGACGGTCGACCAGATCATGGCCGCGCGCAAGGGCGGCCCGGAGCTGCCGGCGAAAGCGATCCTGCTCAGTTTCGACGACGGTTATTCGAGCTTTTATACCCGCGTGCTGCCAGTGCTGCGCGCCTACAACTGGCACGCCTTGCTGGCCCCGGTCGGCGTCTGGATCGACACGCCGCTCAATCAACCGGTGGACTTCGCTGGCGCTCCGCGCGCGCGTTCCGATTTCCTGACCTGGGATCAGATCCGCGAAATCTCGCAATCCGGTCTGGTGGAAATCGCCGCCCACACCGACGCCAGTCACAAAGGCATCCTCGCCAACCCGCAGGGCAACATGCAGCCGGCGGCGGCAACCCGACGCTACGATCCGGTGACCAAACGCTACGAGTCCGAAGAGGATTTCCGTGCGCGGATCCGCAACGACGTCGCGACCATCTCGGAAAAGATTCGCAAGGTCACGGGCTACAAGCCGCGCATCTGGGTCTGGCCTTACGGCGCGGCGGACGGTACTTCGCTGGCGGTGATTGGCGACCAGGGCTACGAAATGGCCCTGACCCTCGACGACGGTCTCGATGCCCTCGACAACCTGATGAGCAGCCCGCGCTTCCTGGTTTCCTCCGATCCCGATGGCGAGGTGTTCTCCAATAGCATCGTCGACGTGCAGTCGGATTTCGTCATGCGTGTGGTGCACGTCGATCTGGACAACGTCTACGACCCGGACCCGGCACAACAGGACATCAACCTCGGCAAACTGGTGCAGCGCATGGCCGACATGGGCGCCAACACGGTGTTCCTGCAAGCCTTTGCCGACCCGAAGGGCGATGGTCTGGTGCACTCGCTGTACTTCCCCAACCGTCACTTGCCGGTACGTGCGGATATTTTTAACCGCGTCGCCTGGCAACTACGTACCCGCGCTAACGTGAAGGTCTTCGCGTGGATGCCGGTGCTGAGTTTTGGTCTCGACTCGAAACTGCCGCGCGTGACCCGGTGGGACCCGAAAACCGGCATCACCTCGGTGGATCCGGATCAGTACCAACGCTTGTCGCCGTTCGATCCGGAAGTGCGACGGATCATCGGCGAAATCTATGAAGACGTGGCACGGCTGACGTCGGTCAACGGCATCCTCTATCACGACGACGCGATTCTGTCGGACTTCGAGGATGCCGGCCCCGAGGCGTTGAAAGCCTACGTCGCCCACGGTTTGCCAGGTTCGATTGCCGCCCTGCGCGATGATCCGGCGGCAATGCAGCGCTGGACGCGGTTCAAGAGCCGCTACCTGATCGACTTCACCAACGAGCTGACCGCCAAAGTCCGCGCCATTCGGGGCCCGCAGGTGCTGACCGCGCGCAATATTTTCGCCGAGCCGATGCTCAATCCCGACAGCGAAGCCTGGTACGCGCAGAACCTCGACGACTTCTTGCAGACCTACGACTGGACCGCGCCGATGGCCATGCCATTGATGGAAAAACAGACCCAGGCCGAGTCCGGCCCGTGGCTGGAAACCCTGGTGCAAACCGTCAGCAAGCGCCCCGGTGCCCTGAACCGCACGGTGTTCGAGTTGCAGGCCCGCGACTGGACGAAAAAAGATCAGGCCGACATCGACGGCGCGCACCTCGCCGACTGGATGGGCCGCCTCAAGCGTCAGGGCGCGACCAGTTTCGGTTACTACCCGGACAACTTCCTCGACAACCTGCCGGACCTGAAAACCGTAAGGCCTGCACTCTCCAACAAATGGAACCCATGACATGCTGGATAGACTGTTAGCCCTGCTTGTTCTGGCGCTCGTCCTCGGCGTGCCGCTGGGACTGATCTTCCTGGTCACCGGGCAGTTCCTGATGGACTTCGTGTTTTTCTACCCGTTGTTCATGTCCGGGTTGTGGATTGCCGGCGGCCTGTATTTCTGGCTGCACTGGGAACGCCACTGGCCGTGGAAGGACGACACCCTGCCACCGCCCCTGGCGGGCGAGCCGCTGATCTCGATCCTGATCCCTTGCTACAACGAAGGTGACAACGCCGCCGATACGATCCACGCGGCGCTGGCCCAGCACTACCCGAACATCGAAGTCATCGCGATCAACGACGGCTCCAAGGACAACACCGCCGAAGTCCTCGACCGCCTGGCCAAGGAAGACCCACGCCTGCGCGTGCTGCATCTGGCGGAAAACCAGGGCAAGGCGGTCGCCCTGCGCATGGGCGCGATTGCCGCGCGCAGTGAATATCTGGTGTGCATCGACGGTGATGCGTTGCTGGCGCCGAATACGGCGGCCTATCTGGTCGCGCCGATGCTGGATAACGCACGCCTTGGCGCGGTGACCGGCAACCCGCGAATTCGTACGCGCTCGACGCTGGTCGGGCGGGTTCAGGTCGGCGAGTTCTCGTCGATCATCGGCTTGATCAAACGTACGCAACGAGTGTTCGGACGGATCTTTACCGTGTCGGGGGTGATTGTCGCATTCCGCCGTACGGCGCTGAATCGGGTGGGCTACTGGAGCCCGGACATGATCACCGAAGACATCGACATCAGCTGGAAGCTGCAACTCGATCACTGGAGCATCTTCTACGAGCCGCGCGCGCTGTGCTGGATTCTCATGCCGGAAACCCTCGGCGGTCTGTGGAAGCAGCGCCTGCGCTGGGCCCAGGGCGGTGCCGAAGTGCTGTTCAAGAACATCCGCGGCATCTGGCAGTACCGTCACCGCTATCTGTGGCCGCTGCTGTTCGAATACTGCCTGTCGACCGGTTGGGCGTTTACCTTCCTGCTGTCGGTGATTTTCTGGGGTGTCGGCAAGTTTGTGGTCATGCCAGAGTCGATTGCCGTGCATCACCTGATGCCGCCGGCGTTTACCGGGCTGTTGCTGGCGTTCGTCTGCCTGGTGCAGTTCGCGGTCAGCATCATCATCGACCGGCGCTACGAGCCGGGGTTGGGCAAGACCATGTTCTGGGTGGTCTGGTATCCGATTGCATTCTGGCTGGTCAGCCTGCTGACCACGCTGGTCAGCTTCCCCAAAGTGTTATTCGGCCAGCATCAGAAACGGGCGCGTTGGGTCAGCCCTGACCGCGGCATCAAACCGATCGGGGACGACGAAGAGGAGGTCATCAAATGAAAATCATCCGGACCCGCCAGCGGCCTTTTCTGGTCGTGGTCGATGTGATTCTTACCGTGGTGGCATGGGTGGGGCTGCTGTTCTTGCTGATACGCGGGCTATGGCCGCTGATCGAAACTCATGCGGGCGGGCCACGCATCGACAATTCGGCGTTCGAAGCGCTGGGCACTTTGCAGATTTATCTGTGGGTGGCGCTGGTCAACGCGGTGATTCTGATCGGTTGGGCGCGTTATCAGCAGCGCAAGAGCAGAAGCTTCGCCCAGCGCCGCTTGCCCGCGCCGGTGGTCGATGATGAAGGGCTGACCAAGAGTTTTCGTCTGTGCGATGACCGCTTGCAGAAGCTGCGTACCCCTGGGGTCATGACCATCCATAACGATCAGGAAGGGGACATCAGCCATGTGGTGACGCATTTCTGGCCGGTTCAGCAGCAGGATTTGCCACCGCCGCTGGCACCGCTGGAGCACCCGCGGGTGATCTTCCTGCATGCTGAAGATGACGATAATCGCGAACCGGTGAGCCGCCTGACCTGAGCTGGAAATACCCCTGCAGGCGCTGCCGAAGGGGGTGATCGTCCCACGCAGGGAGCGTTGACGAAGTTAATCGCGGATCAGGGTCCAGGCCTCCGCAATGGGCAGCGGCTGCTTCATCCGCTCCGCCAGTAGCGCCATCGCCCGTTCTTTTTCGCAGGCCACGGCCGCCACCACCACGCCATTCTTTGCGAACAGGCCGATAAAGGGTGGCTGTTCGGGTTCGCCCATGAACTCGACCTCATCCCACTGTTCGGCGTGGCCAAGGTAGTCGTAATTCTTGCCGAAATGCCAGGTCCAGAAAAACGGCACGTCGAGGTAATGCTCTTCACCGCCGAGCATATTGGCAGCGGCGATGCGTGCGTGTTGCTGGGCCAGGCGCCAGTGTTCGATGCGTTGCAACTGGCCGTTCAGCGGAAACGTGGCGATGTCGCCGATGGCCCACAGCCCTTCGGTGACACGCATGCCGCCGTCAACGCGCAATGACTGATCTTTTTCTTTCGGCAATGACCCGAACGCCTCCGTGGCCGGGTGCACGCCGACCCCGGCCAGCACCAGATCTGCCGAAAGACGCAGGCCATTGTCCAGCAATACGGCTTCGACCTTGCCATCGCCGATGATCTCGGTGGCGGTGTGCTCGGTGATGAATTTCACCCCGTTCTGTTCGTGCAGTGCGCGGATGGCCAGGCCTACGGCCTCGCCGAACTGGGCCGCGAAAGGGATGGCGTGGCGCGCGAGTACCGTGACGTCGAGGCCGTGCTGGCGCAAGGCCGAGGCGCATTCGAGAGCGATGAAACTGTCGCCGATGATGACGACGCGCTGATCCGCTCTGGCAGTGCGCATGATCTGTTCGGCCTGGGCTTTTGAGCGCAGGACGAACACGTGGGGCAGTTCAGCGCCGGGTAACTTCAGCGGGTTGGGTTCGCCACCCGTGGCCAGTACGGCGGCGTCATAGTTCAGGGTCTGGCCATCGTTGAGCTGCAGGGTTTTGGCCTGGGCATCCAGTGCGGTGATTTCGCTGTGCAGGCGTTCGATGCGCTGCTCTTTATAGAAAACTTCATCGCGCAACGCCGGGGTTTCTGCTGCCGGCGTTTCCCCGGCGAGGACAAACTTGCTCAGCACCGTACGGTCGTAACCGGCGTCCGGTTCGCGGTCGATCAGGATGATCCGGCCACCAAAGCCTTTCTCCCGCAGCGCCGCCGCACAGGCTGTACCGGCGGCCCCTGCGCCGACAACCACGAACAGGCGCGGGTCATCGGCCGGGGGCGTGTGTGGATCTGCCAGCGGCTGGTCATCGACCCACACCTCGTCGCCGCGCACTTCCAGCGGATAACGTTTGAGGCTGTCGAGCGCCGGCGGCTCGCACAGCGCGCCGTCCTCGGCGCGAAAAGCGGCCTTGTGCCATGGGCAGATCAGGCGTCCGTGACACAACGCACCGTCAGCCAGCGGCGCCCCGGCATGCGGGCATTCGCCCTGAAAGGCGCGGAGCTGGCCGCTGGCGCGCAGCAGGACGATCTTGCAGTCGCCGATTTCGACGGGCAGGCCACGGTCTTCAGGGACATCGGCGATACGGGCGACACGGTGCAGGGACATGTTCGGCTTCCTCGCAGGCATTTCTCTTACGAGTTTGCGCATCAGTGCGAGGTTCAGCCATTTGCTACTGCCACGGCACGAACGGTACAGCTATAGTTTGCAGGCCGACGACGGCCCAACTGCACAAGGTGCTCCCGGAATGACCCGATTGACCTCTCTCAACCCATGGCTGGCGGCCCTCGCCGTCACCCTTTGCGTGCAGTTTCCGGCGCAGGCCCAGGAGCGCTTTACCCTGAACATCCCGGGTGTTTCCGATAACCGGCTGTTCACCTCGGCGGCGGCCAGCGATGCGCCCGGTTGCGGCGGCAAGAACCAGTCGCCGGCCCTGAGCTGGAACGCCGGCCCTGCCGGTACCCAGAGCTATGCGATCGTCATGCACGATCCAGATGGCCAGAAAGGCCTGGGCGTCGATCACTGGATTCATTACGGCATCAAGTCCACCACGCACCAGATTGCGGCAGGCGTCGGTGCCAAATCCGCGCTGGAAGGCGTTGGCGGCACCAACAGCAAGGGCAACACCCATTACATGGGGCCGTGCCCGCCAGTGGGCGACAGTGCGCACCACTACATCATCCAGATCTACGCCCTGGATCTGGCGCCGGATGCACTGCCGGCCGGTCTGACCCGCGCCGAGCTGATGGAAAAAATCAAAGGCCATGTGCTGCGCAACAGCAGTGCGGTGCGGCGTTATCACCGCTGAAGATTTTTTTTGCGGCGTTTAACCCGAACTGAACGGGCTGCCCGTCTCAGGGGATGAATGATCACTTTCATCCCGAGGTCAGCCCCCATGTCTCATTCTCTTTTGCGTCCTGTTGCGGTCGGTGTGCTGCTGGCGCTCGCCGGTTGCGGTGCTTCGTCCACACCCGATTCCGCTGCAGTGCCACCGGCGGCACAGCCTGAAGTGCTGGTTCAGCAGGAAGCCGCGATGGCGGGTGGGGCGATGGCCAAGCGTATGGCCCGGCCGGCGCCGATCGCCAGTTTCGCCGCGATGCCCGGCGCAGACAGTTATCCACAGGGCTATCGCGATGAGTCGCGCGAGCAGTATCAGGCGCTGGCCGACAACCCGATCCACAGTGTCGCCGAAACCCCGGTTTCAACCTTCAGCGCTGATGTCGACACGGGTGCGTACGCCAATGTCCGCCGCTTGCTCAATCAAGGCCGACTGCCACCGGAAGGCGCGGTGCGACTGGAGGAAATGGTCAATTACTTCCCTTATGACTACGCGTTGCCCAGCGATGGCTCGCCTTTCGGTGTGACCACCGAACTGGCGGCCTCGCCGTGGAACCCGCACACGCGTTTGCTGCGCATTGGCATCAAGGCCTCCGACCATGCCGTGGCGGAACTGGCCCCGGCCAATCTGGTGTTTCTGGTGGACGTGTCCGGCTCGATGGATCGCCGCGAAGGCCTGCCGCTGGTCAAAAGCACGCTGAAGTTGTTGGTCGATCAGTTGCGCGAGCAGGACCGGGTGTCGCTGGTGGTGTATGCCGGCGAATCCAGAGTGGTGCTGGAGCCGACTTCCGGACGCGAGAAAGCGAAAATTCGTACAGCCATCGAGCAATTGACCGCAGGCGGCTCCACCGCTGGCGCGTCGGGCATTGAACTGGCCTATCAAATGGCGCAGCAGGCGTTTATCCCCAAGGGCATCAATCGCATCCTGTTGGCCACCGACGGTGACTTCAATGTCGGCATCAGCGACTTCGACAGCCTCAAGCAAATGGCTGTGGATAAACGCAAGACCGGGATTTCCCTGACCACCCTGGGTTTTGGTGTGGATAACTACAATGAACACTTGATGGAGCAACTGGCCGACGCCGGTGACGGTAACTACGCCTACATCGACAACCTGCGCGAGGCGCGCAAGGTGTTGGTGGATCAGTTGAGTTCGACCCTCGCCGTGGTGGCGCAAAACGTCAAATTGCAGGTGGAGTTCAACCCGGCGCAGGTCAGTGAATATCGCCTGCTCGGCTACGAAAACCGCGCGTTGAAGCGTGAGGACTTCAGCAATGACAAGGTCGATGCCGGCGAGATCGGCGCAGGACACACGGTGACGGCGCTGTATGAAATTGTCCCGGCGGGTGAGAAGGGCTGGCTCGAGCCGTTGCGTTACGCTAAATCGGCGCCAGCGGTTTCCGAGAAGAATGGGGAATTGGCGATGCTGCGTGTGCGTTATCAACCGCCCGAAGGTGGGAAAAGTCTGCTGATCGAGCGGCCGATTGCCAATCAGGTCGCACCGGCCAGTGAAGACCTGCGGTTTGCCGCTGCGGTTGCGGCGTTTTCCCAGCAACTCAAGGACGGCCGCTACACCGGCGATTTCAGCCTCAAAGACACCGAAGCCCTGGCCCGTGGCGCACGTGGTGACGACCGCTTCGGCCTGCGTAGCGAGTTTGTGCAACTGGTCGAACTGGCGCAAAGCCTGCGCACCTCGACCGCATCGAATACGCTGGCCACTGAGCGACGGATTGAATAGTGAGTCGTCTGAAAGGCTTCATCAGTCAGCTCTTTGCTGGGCCAGACCGTTCAAGCGCCAGCAGCGATGACGCGCTGCTGGCGCGTTACCGCGAGGGCGACGGCGCGGCGTTCGAAATCCTGTACGCCCGCCATCGCCAGGGTTTGTATCGGTTTCTGCTCGGCTTGAGCGGTAAACCCGAACTGGCTGACGAAGTCTTTCAGGAGACCTGGCTGAGCCTGATCCGCAGCGCCAGTCAGCCACAAGGCCGGGCGACCTTTCGTACGTGGCTGTTCCAGATTGCCCGCAATCGCTTGATCGATCACTGGCGCAAACACGGCGCTCACCAGCCGCTGCACGACAGCTACGACGAACAGCTGCATGCGATTGGCGACGAGACCAACGATCCCGAACAATTGCTGAACCTCAGCCGCGACAGCCAGCGCCTGGAAAGCGCCCTGCAAGCCTTGCCCGCCGACCAGCGCGAAGTGTTCCTGCTGCGTGCCCACGGCGACCTCGACCTGGCGCAAATCGCCAGCCTCACCGACACACCGCTGGAAACCGTTAAAAGCCGCTTGCGCTACGCCCAGCAAAAACTGCGTCGGCTGCTGGCCGAGGAGGTACTGACATGACTGACGCCCGCCAGACACCCGAAGAGCAACTGCTCAAGCACTATCGCGAGCAACACGACGCCGAACCACCGGCGCACCTCGATTCGTCGATTCTCGCGGCTGCCCGCCACAACGCCCCGGTACCGAAAACAAGCCTGTGGCAACGCTGGCTGCAAGCCTGCCAGAAGCCGCGTTGGCAGGTCGCCTTCGCCAGCCTGGTCGGTGTGGCACTGATGCTGTCACTGGTGCAACGTGCGCCCGAGCCGCAGCCCCGGTTCGACTTCGCCCCAGCCGCCAAGCCCGCCGCACCATTGGCGCGCAAACAAGCCCCTGAAGCGCAGTCGCTGGCAGCCCCTGCTGGCGGCATGCCGGCACCGGCGCCGATGATGGAAATGGCGGCGCCGATGCAAAGCGACGCGATCAGCACCGACGAAGCCAAAGTCAGCAAACGCGCCGCCGCCCCGGCCAACGGCCTCGATACACAACTGCGCGAAGTCCTGCGCCTGCGCGAATCCGGTCAATCCCAAGCCGCCGATGCGCTGTACAACAACCTGCACAAACGTTATCCCGACGTGGATCTCGACATCCGCCTCGAACAAATCCGCAAGAACTGACCGCGTGTTCTCTCAGCCATTTGGCATCGACCCGCAAAAACGCGCACTATCGGGCCATAGCTGAAGCGCTGGAGAAACACCGTGGCACCAAAAATCGACCGCATCGCCCAACTCCTCAACTGCCCACAGAAGGGTGAGGAGATGCGGCGCGCGATTACCGAAGCTCGCAAGGAGTTTCTGCTGAACCAGTCGGAAGAAGACGTCGTGGAAGAAGACGAGGTTTTTGAGGAGATTGGGGAAGAAGAGGATGACGACGATTACGATGAGTTTGACTGGACGACGGAGTGACCGTCGCCGTAAGTCAGTATCGCGTCCACAAAAAAGCCCCGGACCATCACAGTCCGGGGCTTTCTCGTTTGAATCAATGGCGCACCAGGCGGGATTCGAACCCACGACCCCTGCCTTCGGAGTCCTAAAAGCCGACGTTTAGAATCAATACGTTAGCGCGGATTAGCTGGGAAATCAAAGGGTTGTATTAGCTTTGGGTTAGCGGGTTTTCGCCTCGTTTAGCTGGGCGAGTGTGGCAAATTTGTGGCATTCCGGTCAGTGGTTAAGCCTCTCCGGACATCTATTGACTGGACTCATCCAAAGTAGCCAGTTGTGAAGCGCATTAGGCGGCCAAAAGCGAACTGATTAACTTCTGCTAGGTATGAAGCTCGAGGTTATCTAAGGAAGCAGGGGGCGATTCACCCCCATTTTTCATGATGCGCTGTCCACCATCTGGCTAAGCGTTGCACAGTGGATTGGCAAGTCAGCCAACCGCTTGTTAGAGAGCCCAATAGAGATGGCAGGAGCGCAGATTGCTATTTTCTGACGTCATCTTTCTAGTTTCAGCAGCCTAAGTATTTCGGCAGGCTTATCCCATTCACCGTATGGGAACCAGATGGGTGTAATTCCGTGATCTGCCATATACCGGTCTCTTTCAATTCGTTCATCTGCATCGTTGGGCGCCACCATAATCGCAAAATGCTCTGGCAAGAACTCCGGCGCGGAGTCATGAGCTTCTTTCAAAACAGTAAGGTATCGATCAGAGATAAGGCTGCATCCAACGAAAAGAACGGTAAAGCTCCCGAAAATCCTCTTTAGAGCATTAGGTATGGGGAGAGTGTAATCAATTACTTCATTACCGTATCCGAGGTTATACTCGGCCCGCGTCAGTATGCGATCCCGCTGCTCATCGATATTCCCATGCAGCTTTAGGAGGTACTTATCGCTTCGGTATATGGCTTTCAAGAATCTTCCAGTGCTATCCCTGCCGACGACCTTCTCCTCAAATGGGTGTTTTTCAGCGTGGCACTTTTCTAAGACACGATCAAAGTTTGTGGTTATGTAGCAGCCATCAAATAGGCCCATTAGCTCTAGAGAGGGGCTTAGAGATGGGCTTATGCGGCCGCCCTCAAATTGAGTCGTGAAGTCCCTTTGGAAAACGTTGATGCTTAAGCGTGTTATAACTTCGTCCATGAGCTGTTCGTGTTGCCCGTTTCTTAATCGCACCTTTACATCAGCTTCATCAAATCCAGAGCGGATCGCTTGACTAATTATGTAGTCGGACCACGCAGGGCAGCCCGCGGATACCGAAAATCCCGCGCCAACAAAAGGAACTACAGTTGCTCGATGCCTCACCAAATTGAGGAGCTTGTCATACGCACCATCGTTAGTTGGGAAGTCGCCAAGCATTAATACTTCGTGGCGCTTGATAGCGATGTCATCCTTAACTAACTGCCGGTACGTTGGGAGGTCCGAGACAAATAGTGCGGCGCTCACTGGGGAAATTGGTTGTTCTTCGCCGTCGGGTTTTCGAAGGATAAGTTCATATCCTTCGATGTCTCCATCATCTAAACGTCTGTTAAAGTCATCATTTAACTCAAATTCTTGGCTCTCGGTTGCGTGCTCGGCATAGTGGAAAAGTAAATCCCTAAGATTCATTGTGCTACCCCGATCTTAAACACCGCATCTGTAAGGTCTAGCTGGGTTGTCTTAGCAAGGCTGAGGCTGGCCTTGAGATGGTCGCACAGGGTCACCAGCTCATCGACTTTTTTGGTGATGCGTTGTTGCTCAAGCGTAGGGCTCAAAGGAACTAATAACTCTTCCCACTTCGAACGGTTTATGATCGGTGTTGCCGATCCCGTTGACTTCCGAATGATCGAATCATAAAAAATATCGGTTGATACAGCAGCGAAAAGATATTTTGATGAAACAAAAATTGGCCTTATTGAGTTTATTTGCTGATTGAATGCCAGTCTTTTGTCCACAATCGCCGCCTTCCCAATGGAGCCTCCAATGCAAACCATGAGAATGTCATTTGGCACGGCCTCCATGCTTTCAAACAAGCCTTCTTCTGAGACTGATTTCTCAGAAAGAAGCAGCTTGCCCTGAGGTGAGATCTGGCCCGGTCCAATAAATGGAATATTTCCCTCGAAAAACTCTGGCTGACTTGTGCTAGGTGTCTTCCCGGTTGAGCATATGCCAACTTGACCAAGTCTTACCCACTCCCATCCCTTAGGCAAAGCAAAGGGCTTTTCCTCTTCGCTAATCGGTGGCTGGGGTTTTTCCTTCTTGATTTTGCGCTCCTTTACCAGCTTCGCTTTTTCGGCGGCGATTTTCTTCAGAAGCTCACTGGCGGGTTCTTCGTTGGGGTCTTGCAGGACGAGTTTTCCCATCACGGCCAGTTGCAGAATGGTCTGCTTGAGCCGGTCGATGCTCTGTTCGGTGGTGAACAGGGTGTTGAAGTGGGAGGCGATGCGTTGCCAGGCGCTGGTGACTTGGGCGTTGTTATTCGCTTGAGTGAGACCAATAAGCAGGGCTTCTACCAGCGTTTGGTGGGCAGTACGACTGCTTTCAGTCTGCTGCTCCAGCTGATCACACAGCGCCATTAGTTCGTCGACTTTGGCGACAATGCGGTGTTGTTCGGCTAACGGGGGTAGCGGGATCGTTATCGCATCGACATCACTCAAGCGAAAACTATTCTTTACTCCTCGCTGTGGTTCATTAAATTGAAAAGATGCAAGTGGGGAACGCAATACTTCAGGGAAATACCGACCTCTGCACAATGGAAGAAATCTAACTAGGCACGTGTGTTGATTTATGTAAGCTTCACCAAAGTCTTCGGGAATCCTGCCCAAATTTCCTACTTCGCCGGTTATCGAGATAAGCAGGTCGTGCGCTTCTAGCCGTGTTCGATTTCCTTCACCGTTTTGAGGAGGATTCACGAATCTTAGGTTATCTAGTCGAAGCTCATAGCTGCCCTTTGATAGGTTCCCCATAGTTACGAATATGGCGCCATCATCAGAAAGGTACTGGGCCCAATCACGAGATCCAGATGTTATGAGCTGAGAGACGTTCGAAATTCTCGCCCACTCCCACCCCGCCGGCAACGCAAACGGCTTTTGCTCTTCACTAATTGGGGGAAGCGGCTTTTCCTTCTTTATTTTGCCTTCCTTTACTAGCTTCGCTTTTTCTGCAGCGATCCTCCTTAATAACTCACTGGCAGGCTCGTCGCTCGGATCTTGAGGCACCAGCAGGCCGCGCACGGCAAGCTCCAGAATCAGTTCGCGAAGTTTCTTGATGCCGTAAAGTTCGATCTTGTTGGAGGAGCCCCGGCCAGCGGCAGATTTGCGCTTGATGGTAGAGGTCCATAGGTCCAGATGTTGGGTAACGAGTTGCTCAACAGCCACCATGTTCATTTCTCTCCAGCCAAAGCAGCTGCCAGAATTGCCCTGAGTTGATCGCGTAGGCTCTGGATTTCCGCCTGCTGGGCCTCAAATTGGGCCAACAGCTCTTCTGGGTCGTGGCTAATCTGCTCGCCCACATGCGGATTCTTGATATCGAGGTTGTAGCTGCGGGCGGTAATGTCCTCGATACTCACCTTCCAGGCCTGCTGGGTTTCTATGCGGGTCTTGAAGCTATCGGCCTCGCTGCCCCACCATGCACGCTCGGTCTCGAACTCTTCAAACTGCATGGGACGGGACTTGTTGTAGCTGCTCACGCCTTCCGGGTAGGGGTGCTCGTAGAACCACACTTCCTTGGTGGCTGGCCACTCGCTTTCCGGCTTCTTGGTGAAGAAGAGGATATTGGTTTTGATGCCTGTGTAGGGATTGAACACGCCATTAGGCAGGCGAACGATAGTGTGAAGGTGGCACTGTTCCAGCAGTATCTGTTTCAGGCGGGTTTTCATTCCCTCCCCAAACAGGAAACCATCCGGAAGCACCACGGCAGCTCGGCCATTATTCTTCAGCAGCTTTACCACCAGGGCCATAAACAGGTCCGCGGTTTCGCGGGTGCGCAGTGTGGCAGGGAACTGGTTTTCCACGCCGTCTTCTTCCATGCCGCCAAAGGGGGGGTTGGTGACAATTACGTTCACCCGGTCGGCCTCGCCGTAATCCTTATAGGCACGGCGACTGAGCATGTTGTCGTGCTCGATCTGGGTGGGTGTATCAATTCCGTGGAGAATCATGTTGGTGGTGCACAGCATGTGTGGCAGGGCCTTTTTCTCCACACCGTGAATGCTGCCGACCATCACGGCTTCGTCATCG
Organism: Pseudomonas monsensis; assembly: GCF_014268495.2. Classification (NCBI taxonomy): domain Bacteria; kingdom Pseudomonadati; phylum Pseudomonadota; class Gammaproteobacteria; order Pseudomonadales; family Pseudomonadaceae; genus Pseudomonas; species Pseudomonas monsensis. The sequence continues at coordinate 456,281 of NZ_CP077087.1, forward strand.
TTGTTTTTTACATACTTTGCGCGCTTGTGTTCGATGGTGCAGGCGAGAAAACCGCCGGTACCGCAGGCCGGGTCCAGTACGCTTTCAGCCAGTAACGGGTCCACCCGATCCACAATGAACTTAGTGACGGCACGCGGAGTGTAGAACTCGCCGGCATTGCCCGCGCTTTGCAGGTCTTTGAGGATCTGCTCGTAAATGCTGCCGAAGGTGTGGCGGTCCTGTGTGTTGTTGAAGTCGATCTCGCAGATCTTGTTGATGACCTGTCGCATCAGTGTGCCCGACTTCATGTAGTTGTAGGCATCTTCAAAAACATTGCGAACCACCAGTGCCCGTGCACCGGTTTCGCCGCTAACGTTTAGCTTGGTTTTCAGGGTGGGGAAGAGTTGCAAGTTGATGAAGTCGCTGAGCTCGTCGCCGGTCATGCCCTCAGGATCAACTGCCCAGTTGCGCCAGCGCAAGTGCTCGGGAAGGGGGGATTTGTAGTCATCTTCCAGCAGTTCAATTTCGGCTTCGCGGTCATCATAGATTTTCAGGAAGAACATCCATACCAGCTGGCTGATGCGCTGCGCGTCGCCATCCACGCCGACGTCCTTGCGCATGATGTCCTGAGTGGATTTGATAATACCGCTGACGTTACTCATTTAATTTCCTGAGGTCTTTAAGGGGGCTGTCTGGATCAGTTGGCTTGTTTGAAAAGCTCGTTTTCCAGCGCCTGAACTGCTTGTTCGTAATTAGCTTTGCCGCCGAACACACCGTTGATGATTTCCATCGGAGTGCCGATCCGCTTGAAGGGGTCGAGCTTGAGCACATTATTGTTTTCAATGCTGGCGACGCCTTCGTCGGCATATTTGTCCAATAGAGCCTCCAGTACGGCGCGGGCTTGCTCACCATACTCGATGAAGTAGTTGCGCTTTTTCACGTTGCTGGCGCGTTCACGGCGGGTTAGCGGCGGCTGGTCGAAGGCAATGTGGCAGATCAGGTCGAAATCGCCGTAATCATTGCCCACTTCCTGCGCCAGCTTTGGCAGCTCAATGCCGTATTCGGCCAGCGCCTCGATAATTGCCGCCTTCTTTTTGGCACCGCTCCACTTCTGCAGAAAATCATCCAGCGAGGTGAACTCCTTGCGAATATTCTTACGGCTGTAGTCGCGGTAGCTTTCGGTGACCATCTGGCCGTCTTCGCCTAGGAATTCCACCCGCTCGTTGAGGATACGGACCTCTACGCCGCTTACATGGAATTTCCTGACACCCTCGTCCTCCTCGCCGTCATCGCCTTCGTCCTCTTCATCCGGCATCGGATCCGGCGGTACCGGGTCATCACCATCATCCGGTTCGTAGATCACCACGGGCTCGCCATCAAAGTCTGGGTCTTTGAACAGTTCAGTGGCGCGCTTAAAATCCATGATGGTGAAGAAATACTTGTTCTTTGACTCCTCGATGCGGGTGCCACGACCGACGATCTGCTTGAAAGTGGTCATGGAGTTCACGGTTTTGTCCAGTACGATGAGCTTGCAGGTCTTGGCATCCACCCCGGTGGTGAGCAGTTCCGAGGTAGTGACAATCACCGGGTATTTGCTTTCCGGATCTATGAAATTATCCAGCTCGGCCTTGCCCTCTACGCTGTCACCGGTGATGCGCATCACGTACTTGCTGTTTTTCTTGGCCAGCGGCCCAGCGGCATTGACAATGGCCTTGCGCATGCGCTCGGCGTGGTCGATGTCTTCACAGAAGATAATGGTTTTCTGGTAAGGATCCGTGGCGAGCATAAGCTTCATCACCCGCTCGGCCACTAGCTTGGTGCGCTTGTTCAGCACCAGTATGCGGTCCATGTCGACCTGGTTGTATTCGCGCTGCTCGATCTCATTGCCGAGGTCATCCTTCATACCGGGCGGTGGTGTCCAGCCGCGGATGTCCTTGTCGATGTCGATGCGCACCACCTTGTAGGGGGCGAGAAAACCGTCCTGGATACCCTGCTTCAGCGAGTAGGTGTAGATCGGCTCTCCAAAATAGGTGATGTTGGAAGCGTATTTGGTTTCCTTCGGTGTGGCGGTCAGACCGAGCTGGATCGCGCCGTCAAAGTACTCAAGGATCTCCTTCCACGCGGAATCCTCGTTGGCGCTGCCGCGGTGGCACTCGTCAATCACGATGAGATCGAAGAAATCCCGCGAGACGGTTTTGAAGATCTTGTCTTCCTCATACGGGCCGGTGAGCGCCTGATACAGCCCCAGATATACTTGGTAGGAGGGGTCTATCTTGCGGCTCTTGATCTTGGTCATCACCGGGCCAAAGGGCTTGAAGTCGTTGACCAGGGTCTGGTCGGCGAGAATATTGCGGTCCACCAGAAACAGGATGTGCCGTGCTTTCTTGGCCTTCCATAGCCGGTAGATGATTTGGAAAGTGGTGTAAGTCTTGCCGGTGCCGGTGGCCATGACGAGCAAGAGGCGTTTTTTACCCTGCGCTACCTTTTCCACAACACGGTTGATGGCTTCGGCCTGGTAGTAACGCGGCTCCTTGTTGGAGCCATCGTCGTGATAGGGCTCGGTGACCAGTGCTTCCTGTTCGTCTTCAATTCCGCGAAAGAGCTTGTAGCGCGCCCAAAGCTCGTCCGGTGAGGGGAAGCCTTCCAGCGCAAATTCGATTTCTATGTCTTCGCCTGGAGCCGCGGACTTGTTGTGGCTGGCAAAGCCGTCTCCATTGGAACTGAAAGCGCAGGGCACCTCTAGGATATCGGCATAACCCAACGCCTGCTGAAGTCCATGGCTGACAGTGAAGGTATTGTCTTTGGCCTCCACCACCGCCACCGGTACGCCCTTCTCCTTCTGTAGGACGTAATCCGCAAACTTCTTCTTCTTCTTGTTGCGAGAGGACAAGTTGCCACGCACCACCACCGGGCCAGGTGTGAGGGTGACTTCTCGACGGATCTGCGTCATTTCATCCCAGCCGGCCTTGGAAAGGGCTGGGGTAATGAACTTGGCTTTGATGTCCGCTTCGCTGAGCTCTTTCTTTTCTTTGCTATCCATTGCTTTCTCATTCGACTGACAGCACCTGTGCGCTTAAACACGGCCGTATTGATTAATCCGGTAAAGTTTACCGAGTTGCTACGTACTTTCTAGCCTCGCTCGATGCCAAATCGACAGCTACAGAAGGCAGGGGTGACGTGGTCGTCGCTCAGTACCTATCGGTTTGTTTGGCGCATTTGCATTTCTCCACGCATGCGATGATTTCCGGAGTGTAGTGGTCTAATGAAACCGGACACCCATTTAGGCGAGAATGCTCGCCAGATAGAGGTGTCTGATGACCAAACAACGTCGTTCCTTTTCCGCTGAATTCAAACGCGAGGCCGCAGGCCTCGTGCTCGATCAAGGCTATAGCCATATCGAAGCCAGCCGCTCGCTTGGTGTGGTTGAGTCCGCGTTGCGCCGCTGGGTTAATCAGCTTCAGCAGGAGCGCACCGGCGTTACTCCGCAGAGTAAAGCGCTGACGCCAGAGCAACAGAAAATCCAGGAATTGGAAGCTCGAATCGCTCGACTTGAGCGGGAGAAATCCATTTTAAAGAAGGCTACCGCGCTCTTGATGTCGGAAGAGCACGAGCGCACACGCTGATTGATCAGTTAAGTACCCAAGAGCCGGTCGATTGGCTTTGCGCAGTCTTTGATGTCACTCGTTCGTGTTACTACGCCCACCGCCTCAGGCGCCGAAGTCCCGACGTTGAGCGGCTTCGGTTGCGCAGTCGGGTCAACGAACTGTTTACGCAAAGTCGAAGCGCTGCCGGTAGCCGCAGTATCGTGTCGATGATGCAGGAAGACGACGAGCAGATCGGGCGGTTCAAGGTGCGAGGCCTGATGCGGGAACTGGCGCTAGTCAGCAAACAACCTGGATCACATGCCTACAAACAAGCGACGGTCGAGCGGCCTGACATTCCGAATATCTTGAATCGAGAGTTTGATGTTCCGGCACCCAACCAGGTCTGGTGTGGCGACAGCACCTACATCTGGGCTCAAGGGAAATGGCATTACCTGGCTGTGGTGATGGATCTTTACGCGCGCCGAGTAGTGGGCTGGGCGCTGTCGAACAAGCCGGATGCGGATCTGGTCATCAAGGCGTTGGACATGGCTTACGAGCAGCGTGGCAAGCCTCAAGGGCTTTTGTTTCACTCGGATCAGGGCTCGCAATATGGCAGCCGCCAGTTTCGCCAACGGCTCTGGCGTTACCGCATGCGCCAGAGCATGAGCCGTCGTGGGAACTGTTGGGACAATGCGCCGATGGAGCGTGTGTTCCGCAGCTTGAAAACTGAATGGATACCGACCGTCGGCTACATGACAGCTCAAGAGGCGAATCGCGACATCAGCCATTACTTGATGCATAGGTACAACTGGATTAGACCGCATCAGTTCAACAATGGGCTGGCCCCGGCTCAGGCCGAGAAAAAACTTAACGTCGTGTCCGGGATTAGTTGACCACTACAAAGACTCTGCCGCAACGTGAGCGTGGCAAATCCTTTAGCAGCTGAATAGCTCGCGGGGAGAGTGGGACGGTTCTTGGTAGCCCGTTCTTGGTCGCTGGAAGATGAGCGGTTTTGCGATCCAAATTCACATGCTTCCAGCGCAACTCGAATAGCTCACCACGGCGCATGGCTGTCTCAATTGCGAGTTGCACTATGGACCGTATCCAAGGGTTGTGCGAGGCGTCCGCATAGGTTCCATCGGCACGGCGCTCCCGAAGCTCCAAGGCGCTGAGGATGTATTGTTCTTCAATCGGGTCCAGGCGTCGTGAGCGTTCGTCGTTATAGCTAGGGCGGCTGACCATCCGCACCGGATTCTCGGCAAGATGAATTCCCCATTCGCGGCGAGCAACCTCAATCACGCATTGAAACAATGCCAGCTCACGCTTGACTGTATTGCCCTTGCGGATCTTCAGGCGCTCGTCACGGTAGCGGGCGAAGTCGGAGGAGGTGAGGGTGGCGACGATACGTGTTGCCAGTGGATGGCGCTTAAGCGCTTCCAGGCGTTTGATTTCCGAATAGGCGCCTTTGTGCTTCGGAGCGATCTCGGAGATGTAGCGATCAATGAGTTGATGAAAGGCGGTGCGTTCAGCCTCGACGCGAGAGACAAAAATGCCTCGGTCGATTTCGCTTTCAATCATGCGCGCCCAGGCTTGCGCATCGGCTTTGGTTTCGAAGGTTTTTCGTTGGGCTGGATAGCCCTTGCGACGGATTTGCGCTTCCCACTGATACTCGCCGCGATTCCTGATTGTTGCCATTTCGACCATTCCCGCCACATTTAAGTGTGGCAAATTTGTGGCAAAAACGACTTTCAGGACTAGGACAGGTTTCTGTCTGGAGCGCTATCCCCTTGTAATACAAGGGAAAGAAGATGGTGCACCAGGCGGGATTCGAACCCACGACCCCTGCCTTCGGAGGGCAGTACTCTATCCAGCTGAGCTACTGGTGCAGCGGGCGACATCATACCTAGGTCGGCTCGGGGCGTCCATGCCGGGATTTTGCGGGTTTTGTCAGGGCGCGTGTCCGTTGAAATCGCTGCATTCCTTAAAGCTGTAACGTCCTGCAAAAGGCTCGCTTGGCGCTTTGGCAGGACTGTTCTATGGTTTTGCTGCGGCGGGGGTTTTGGCGCGTTGATCTGAAAAATCCAACAAAAGCGGCGTTTTTGTTCTTTTTTTCGAACGACCTATTGTCCTTTAACCCCTTTGATCCTACGATCCGTTTGAGATTTCAAACGCTCTTTGGACAGGGTGTTGCAGCGCAGGTGGTTCGAATCGAGCACTGTTGATGCGCCACGCCCGGTCTCTGATTTCCCTGACGGCAGCCTTGCGAGGCGCCTTTCTACAATCATAATTTTGCTCCGCGCAGGCCGCGGTGCTGTTAAGGAAAGCCGACATGCAGCTTAAAGACACCCTGTTGTTCCGCCAGCAAGCCTTCATTGATGGCGCTTGGGTCGATGCGGACAACGGTCAGACGATCAAGGTCAACAACCCGGCCACCGGCGAAATCCTCGGCACCGTGCCGAAGATGGGCGCAGCTGAAACCCGCCGCGCGATCGAAGCCGCCGACAAAGCGCTGCCGGCCTGGCGTGCACTGACCGCCAAGGAGCGCGCAGGCAAGCTGCGTCGCTGGTTCGAACTGATGATCGAGAACCAGGACGACCTCGCGCGCCTGATGACCCTCGAGCAGGGCAAGCCGCTGGCCGAAGCCAAGGGCGAAATCGTTTACGCCGCTTCGTTCATCGAGTGGTTCGCCGAAGAAGCCAAGCGCATCTATGGTGACGTGATTCCGGGCCACCAGCCGGACAAGCGCCTGATCGTGATCAAGCAACCGATCGGCGTCACCGCCGCCATCACCCCGTGGAACTTCCCGGCCGCGATGATCACCCGTAAGGCCGGCCCGGCACTGGCCGCCGGTTGCACCATGGTGCTCAAGCCGGCGTCGCAAACCCCGTTCTCCGCGTTCGCTCTGGCCGAACTGGCCCAGCGTGCCGGCATTCCAAAAGGCGTGTTCAGCGTGGTCTCCGGCAGCGCCGGCGATATCGGCAGCGAGCTGACCAGCAACCCGATCGTGCGCAAACTGTCCTTTACCGGCTCGACTGAAATCGGTCGTCAGCTGATGTCGGAATGCGCCAAGGACATCAAGAAAGTCTCGCTGGAACTGGGCGGTAACGCGCCGTTCATCGTGTTCGACGACGCGGACCTGGATAAGGCCGTCGAAGGCGCGATCATTTCCAAGTACCGCAACAACGGCCAGACCTGCGTCTGCGCCAACCGTCTGTACATTCAGGATTCGGTGTATGACGCGTTCGCCGAGAAGCTGAAAGTCGCAGTCGCCAAGCTGAAGATCGGCAACGGTCTGGAAGAAGGCACCACCACTGGCCCGCTGATCGACGAAAAAGCCGTGGCCAAGGTGCAAGAGCACATTGCTGACGCCGTAGCCAAAGGCGCCACCGTGCTGGCCGGTGGCAAGCCGATGGAAGGCAACTTCTTCGAGCCGACCATCCTGACCAACGTGCCGAAAGACGCTGCCGTGGCCAAGGAAGAAACCTTCGGCCCGTTGGCGCCGCTGTTCCGCTTCAAAGACGAAGCCGAAGTGATCGCGATGTCCAACGACACCGAGTTCGGTCTGGCTTCCTACTTTTACGCTCGCGACCTGGGCCGTGTATTCCGTGTGGCCGAAGCGCTGGAATACGGCATGGTCGGCGTCAACACCGGGCTGATCTCCAACGAAGTCGCGCCATTCGGCGGCATCAAGGCCTCGGGCCTGGGCCGTGAAGGCTCCAAGTACGGCATCGAAGATTACCTGGAAATCAAATACCTCTGCCTGGGCATCTAAGCCGAGAAAGGGATCGCTGCAAACGCAAAGGGCACGAGAGCGCTGTCCCTTTGCGTCGTTTCAAACCGGAATTTTCTCTGCGGCCAGGAACGCCGTGGCAGTCGATCATCGCATGCTGCCACCGTCGATTTCTCCCGCTTAATCCTTGAACCACGCCGCCCGATGAGCGGTGAATGAGGACTGTAATGAGCAAGACTAACGCTGAACTGATGGCCCGCCGTACCGCAGCTGTTCCACGTGGTGTTGGCCAGATTCACCCGATCTTCGCTGAGTCGGCGAAGAACGCGACCGTGACTGACGTTGAAGGTCGTGAGTTCATCGACTTCGCCGGCGGTATCGCTGTACTGAACACTGGCCACGTGCACCCGAAAATCATCGCTGCGGTGACCGAACAACTGAACAAGCTGACTCACACCTGCTTCCAGGTACTGGCCTACGAGCCGTACGTTGAGCTGTGCGAAAAGATCAACGCCAAGGTGCCAGGTGATTTCGCCAAGAAAACCCTGCTGGTGACCACCGGTTCCGAAGCGGTGGAAAACGCCGTGAAAATCGCCCGCGCCGCCACTGGCCGTGCCGGCGTGATCGCCTTCACCGGTGCCTACCACGGTCGCACCATGATGACCCTGGGCCTGACCGGTAAAGTCGTGCCTTACTCGGCCGGCATGGGCCTGATGCCAGGCGGCATCTTCCGTGCGCTGTACCCGAACGAACTGCACGGCGTGAGCGTCGACGACTCGATCGCTTCCATCGAACGCATCTTCAAGAACGACGCCGAGCCGAAAGACATCGCCGCGATCATCATCGAGCCTGTGCAGGGTGAAGGTGGTTTCTACGTCGCGCCGAAAGAATTCATGAAGCGTCTGCGCGCTTTGTGCGACCAGCACGGCATCCTGCTGATCGCTGACGAAGTACAGACGGGCGCTGGCCGTACCGGCACTTTCTTCGCCATGGAACAGATGGGCGTTGCGGCCGACCTGACCACTTTCGCCAAATCCATCGCCGGCGGTTTCCCGCTGGCCGGTGTCTGCGGCAAGGCCGAATACATGGACGCCATCGCCCCAGGCGGCCTGGGCGGCACCTACGCCGGTAGCCCGATTGCTTGCGCCGCGGCCCTGGCCGTGATGGAAGTGTTCGAAGAAGAGCACCTGCTGGACCGCTGCAAGGCAGTCGGTGAACGTCTGGTTACCGGCCTGAAGGCCATCCAGGCCAAATACCCGGTGATCGGCGAAGTGCGTGCCCTGGGCGCGATGATCGCGGTCGAGCTGTTCGAAAACGGCGACAGCCACAAGCCAAACCCGACGGCTGTTGCGGCTGTCGTGGCCAAGGCGCGTGACAAGGGCCTGATCCTGCTGTCCTGCGGCACCTACGGCAACGTTCTGCGCGTCCTGGTACCGCTGACTTCGCCGGACGAGCAACTGGACAAAGGTCTGGCGATCATCGAAGAGTGCTTCTCGGAGCTGTAAGCCCCGACACTGTGTGATCAGCTCGACAAAAAACCCGCTTCGGCGGGTTTTTTTACGCCCCTGAAACAGATCTATCGCTTTTGCACTGTATCGAATGGCCAGCATTGGCTAAGGTTCAGGCATTGCAAGGGAGAGCGCGCATGACTGCCGTTGATTTACCCGCCGTACCCCGAGTGCTGATTGCCGAGGCCGATCCGTGGTCCCGGGACCTGCTTAAACAAGTGCTGCTCAACGTCCGTTGTGATGCACGGCTGGACCTGTGTGCCGACGGCCAGCAAGCCATTTCATTGCTCAGCGAGGTGCCGTACGACCTGGCGATCGTCGATTGGGAGTTGCCCGGTGTCGACGGTTTGAACGTGTTGCGCAGCGTGCGCCAGCGCAAACGCAATCCGCCGTTGCCGTTCATTCTGATGAGCAGCCGCAACGACAGCGCCAGTGTGCGCGAAGCGTTACCGCTGGCCCCCACGGCCTACCTGACCAAACCCCTGAACATGGAAAGCCTGACCGAGCGTCTGCAGGGCTTGCTGCTCAATGCCGGGGAAGAAGTGTTCTGTGAAGTGCCCGTCCTGGCGCCGGGCATGACCTTGTCGGTGTTCCTCGAGCGCCGCCGCGAGCAGGCCGATGGCGCGCCATTGATGACGGATGTGCAGGTGGCAGTCAAACGCAGCCTGAACCCGAACGGCCTCGATCTGAAGTTGCTGGAAGAAGAGATCAAAACCGATCCGCAGATCACCGCGGTGTTGATTGCGGCGGCCAACAGCGCGGCGCAGCACTATGGCGCGCCCGTGCAGACCCTGGCGCAAGCGCTGCATCGGCTGGGTACCGGGCAGAGCATGAACCTGATTCTCGGCCTGGCGCTCAAGCGCAGCGCCAGACTCAGTGATCCGTGTCTGGCCGATTACGCCGAGCGTTATTGGGGGCTGTCGCTGCACACGGCTGAATACGCTCGCACACTGGCGCGCCTGCTCGACCTGGATCAGGAGCGCTGCTATTGCGCAGGCATGTTGCATCGCCTCGGCGATCTGGCGTTGTTGCGTTGTTTGCAGGAGTGGAAGCAGGCCGGCGGCGAACTGGATGAGTGGACGGAGGTGGGCGACGCGCTTGAGGCGTTTGGCGCGGCTTACGGTTCGGCGTTGCGCACCCGCTGGCGCTTGCCGCTGGAGCTGCGTGAGTTGATTGCGTCGGCCTACCAGCTCGGTGGCGGGGTTTACTCCCGTGAGGCGCTGGTGATGAACATGGCCGCGCAGATGGCCCGCCTGACCGAGCATGAGGGCGTCGAGGAACTGGCCAAGAGTCGTACGGCGCGGTTGCTGAAGATCGGGCTGCCGGAGTTGATGCGGATGCGTAAATAACCTGGCTTACTGCCAATCACTGTGAGCGCGGGCTGGCCGGCGATGGCGTCGGCGCAGACAACATCTTTGCTGGATGCGCTGGCCAGCCCGCTTCCACAGGTTTTTTGGTGAATTCAAACAGCGGCTATGCAGAGATGATGCGGTTCTTGCCCTGGCGCTTGGCTTCGTACATCGCCGCATCCGCCCGGGCGAAGAGGCTGTCGAGGCTGTCGTCGTTCTCCATGAGACTGGTCAGGCCCTGACTGACGGTGATGCCGAAGCTCTGACCGTCATGGCTGAAGCTCAAACGCTGAATTTCCTGTTGCAGGCGCTGGGCCACTTGCATGGCCATGTCCGGCGCACAGCCCGGAAATACTGCCGCAAACTCTTCTCCACCAATCCGTCCGAACAGATCCCCCCGACGTAACGACCCTCGCCCGCACTCGGCAATGCGTTGCAATACGTTGTCGCCTTCAGGGTGGCCGTAGGTATCGTTGATCACTTTGAAGTCATCTATATCCAGCAACAGAAACCCCATCTGCGAGCCTTGCAGGCGTGCCGCGCTGAATTCGCGGTTGGCGCATTCGAAGAAATGGCGGCGGTTGCTGCTTTGGGTCAGCACGTCGGTGGTGGCCAGGCGTTGCAGCTCGGTTTCCATCTGCTTCTTGTCGGTGATGTCCTCGGCGATGCCGACGATGATCACCGGTTGCCCGGGTTCGTCCTGACGGTTGATAAAGCATTTGTCGCTGAGCCAGCGCACCGAGCCGTCGGCCGCGATGATCCGGTACTCGCGATCTTCCACGGCGCCTTTGTGCAGGACTTCGGCGAGGCTGCGTTCGGCGTATTCCAGATCGTCGGGATAGATGCTGTCGCGCCACTGGTTGTAGTCGGCCAGCAGCAAACCGGCCGAGCGGCCGAAAATCCGTTCATAGGCGGGACTGACGTACAGCACCTGACGGGTTTCCCAGTTGAAGGCCCAGAGTACGGCGTTGACGCTTACCAGCAGCGAGCTGAACAGCTGTTCGCGCTCGCTCAGCCGGGCGACTTCGCCTTGGGCGTGCATCAACGCCATCAGGGTTTGCGCGGCCTCGGGCCATTGCGGGAAGGATGAGTCTTTTTGGTTGTTGTTGACCATCGGCACAGATCTCAAAGGGCGTGCCGCATTTCGACAGCGGCCACAGTACAGCCCGCCGGGGTGGCGAAGTGTCTTTGAGATAGGGCTTTTGGTGCTAAGTTCCGTGCATTTGTGGCGAGGGAGGTTGCTCCCGCCGGGCGGTCGTGGCGACGCGTTTCATCAATGAGAACGCGTCGTCAGGTTTTCGCTCGTTTCGCTACCGATCAGGGATGAATCCCCTCGCCACAGGGGATCATTCACCAAAATCAGACCGCTGCAGGGCGCAACGAGTAGGTTTTCAACTGGTCGGCAAATTCGCGCAGGGACTGAATGCCGCTGGCCTCGGCCTCGTGAATCCAGTCCTTGATGGCGGCGAGCATGTCGTGGCCATTTGCGCTGGTCTTGACCCAGATCTGCTGCAGGGCCAGACGTTTTTCGTAAATTACCTTCAGCGCCTGGCTGTGCTCGAGCATGTTCTGGATGCGCAAGTGATGACGCTCTTCCAGCAGACTGGTTTCCCGCGACAGCAAGCGTTTGGCGCGGTGGAACTGGTGGCGTACCGAATGATCGACCTTGGCCAGCTCCTGCTTGACCAGCGGACCGATCACCAACTTGCGGTACTGGGCCATGATCTGGAAGCGGTTGTTGAGGATCGCCATGGCGGTGTCCATGTCCAGATTGCCCTTGCCTTCGACACGGTGGGCGATCGGTGCCACACGCTGGACCTTGGCCAGACGCAGGAAGCAGAAGACCTTGATCCACGCCCAGCCGAGGTCGAACTCCCACTTCTTCACCGACAGCTTGGCCGAGTTAGGGTAGGTGTGATGGTTATTGTGCAGCTCTTCGCCGCCGATCAGGATGCCCCACGGCACCAGATTGGTCGCCGCGTCACGGCATTCGAAGTTGCGGTAGCCGATGGCATGGCCCAGGCCATTGACCACACCGGCGGCCCATACCGGGATCCACATCATCTGGATCGCCCAGATGGTGATGCCGATGGTGCCGAACAGCAGCAGGTCGATGACGCCCATGATCGCCACGCCCAACATCGGGTAGCGGCTGTAGAGGTTGCGTTCGATCCAGTCTTCGGGGCAGTTCTTGCCGTAGATGCGCAGGGTCTCCGGATTCTCGGCTTCGGCGCGATACAGTTCGGCGCCTTTGCGCAGTACGGTGGACAGCCCCTTGACGACCGGACTGTGCGGGTCGTCTTCGGTTTCGCATTTGGCGTGGTGTTTACGGTGGATGGCCGTCCACTCGCGGGTGTTCTGCGCCGTGGTCAGCCACAGCCAGAAGCGGAAAAAGTGTTTCAGGCCGGCATGCAGCTCAAGCGAGCGATGGGCCGAATATCGGTGCAGATAGACCGTGACGGCAACAATCGTCACGTGGGTCATCAGCAGGGTAACTGCGACCAGTGACCAGGCCGACAAGCCAAGAAAACCTTCGTACCACATAGGCTATAGGGCCCTCGATAAAGATAAAAACAGCCGTTGCATTATCACCAAGCACACAGATAAAACCAGTCGCCCTTTTAGATAAGAGTCGCTGGATGTTTCTTGACCTATAATTCCAACCTTTTTTGTAGGGACATGGATAGCCGAATGCCTGCCATTTATCGCGATGCTTTGCGTGCAGCGCTGCTCTATCTCGTGCTTGCCGTCCTCTGGCTGCTGGGCACTGATCATTTATTAAACAGTTTCTTCGATAACGCCGTCGATCTTGCCCATTGGCAACTGATCAACGGTTACGTCTTTGCGGCAGTCAGTGCCGGGCTGATTTTTCTGGCGAGGGCGCGTTTGTGCGAGTTTCTCGGTATCGGTGCGCGTTTGCGTGAACGCCATGCCGATCGCGAGCGCCTGCGGCAGGCGGCGGCCGTATTCGACTGCACGCGCGAAGGCGTGTTGGTCACTGATCGCCAGGGCCTGATCGTGCACGTCAACCGGGCGTTCATCGAGATCACCGGATATCAGCGCGAAGAAGTCATCGGTCAGCAGCCCAGTCTGTTCAAGTCCGGTCATCACCCGCCGGGCTTCTATCAGGCGATGTTCGCCACGCTGGAGGCCAAAGGCGAGTGGAGTGGCGAGATCTGGAACCGTCGTAAAAGCGGCGAGATTTATCCACAGTGGCAAACCATCCGCGTCATTCATGATGACCAGAGCCGGCTCAGCCATTACGTCGCGGTGTTTTCCGACATCAGTGCGATCAAGGATTCCGAGCACGAACTCAAACACCTCGCGCACCACGATCCGCTCACGGATCTGCCCAACCGTCTGCTGTTCAGCGATCGTGCCGAGCAGGCGCTGGCGTCGGCGCAGGCGCACAAGCGCGGTTGCGCGTTGCTGATGCTCGATCTGGATCATTTCAAGATGATCAATGACAGCCTCGGCCATAACGTCGGCGATCGCTTGCTCAAAGCGGTGTCGGCGCGCTTGCAGGCGCTGTTCGGCCCCGGCATCACCCTGGCGCGACTGGGGGGCGACGAATTCGCCGTGCTGGTGGAAAGTTGTCCACAACCGGGGCAGGCGGCGGCATTGGCCCAACGTATTCTCGACGCGCTCAAGGAGCCGTTTCGCCTTGAAAGCCACGAGTTGTTCATCAACGTCAGCATCGGCATCAGCCTGTTTCCCAGCGATGCGTTGAGCGCCGACCAATTGTTGCGCAACGCCGATGCCGCGTTGTTCAAGGCCAAGAGCAGTGGCCGCAACGGTTATGCCCTGTACACCGAAGAACTCACCGCCCACGCCCAGCAACGGGTCGAAATCGCGTTCGAGTTGCGCCGCGCCCTGGAGCAGCAGGAGTTGCGGGTTTACTACCAGCCGGTGCATGACCTGAAAACCGGTCGCCTGATCGGCGTCGAAGCGCTGGTGCGCTGGCAGCATCCGCAGCGAGGCCTGGTGTCGCCGGCGGAGTTCATTCCGATTGCCGAACGCACCGGCTTGATCGCCGAAATCGACGACTGGGTGATGCAGCAGGCGTGCCGGCAGATGTGCGCGTGGCAGCAGGCGGGCGTGGTGTTGTCGTTTGTCGCGGTGAACGTGTCGTCGCGGCTGTTTGCCCGTCGCGAGTTATATCAACAGGTGGCGCAAGTGCTGCACGATACCGGGCTGAATCCGGCTTGTCTGGAGCTGGAAGTCACCGAAAGTGCGGTGATGGACGACCCGGAAGTCGCGCTGGAACAGATGCACCGTTTGCGTGAGCTGGGCATTCGCCTGGCCATTGATGACTTTGGCACTGGCTATTCGTCGCTGTTGCGGCTCAAACGTTTGCCGGTGCAGAAGTTGAAGATTGATCAGGGTTTCGTTGCCGGTCTGCCGTGGGACGAGGACGATGCGGCGATTGCCCGGGTGATCATCGCGCTGGCTCGCAGCATGGGGATGCAAGTGCATGCCGAGGGCATCGAGCAGGTCGAGCAGGCGGCGTTTCTGCTGGCGCAGGAGTGCGACCTGGGCCAGGGCTACTGGTTTGGGCGGCCGGTGCCGGCGGCGGAGCTTGATTGGGCGCGCGCGCCTGTTATCGGTTGAATCCGATCTTGTGGCGGGGGAGCTTGCTCCCGCTCGAGTACGATGCGCTCGGTTTTTTGGGTCTGCTGCGCAGCCCGGCGCGAGCAAGCTCCCTCGCCACAGGGGTTGCGGTGTTCTTGAGTACCGGGAAAGCGCGCAAACCCTTGTCCCGTCAGATAATGTTTTTCAGTTATATAAACATTCTTAAATAGTCTTTTTAAGAATATCTGCGCCTCTCTTATATTGCTCCCACGCCGAACGCAGTGCCGCCCACTGCCAGGCATATCCCATTCAAAGGAGCAGCACCATGAGCGCATCCCTTCGCAGCGTTGACGGTCAGGACGAAACCACCATCTTGCGTGAAATCCAGAGCGCCCTGCGCGATCTGCGGTTCGGCGCGGTGGAGATCACTGTGCACAACGCCCAGGTCGTGCAGATCGAGCGCAAAGAGAAATTCCGTTTGCAGCAACCCGGTAAACAACCGGGCTGATTTGAAGAGCCAAGGATCGCAGCCTGCGGCAGCGCCTGCAGGGGATTGTGCGCAGACGCTGCCGAAGGCTGC
This sequence comes from Pseudomonas monsensis, assembly GCF_014268495.2. Taxonomy (NCBI): domain Bacteria; kingdom Pseudomonadati; phylum Pseudomonadota; class Gammaproteobacteria; order Pseudomonadales; family Pseudomonadaceae; genus Pseudomonas; species Pseudomonas monsensis. The sequence continues at coordinate 471,583 of NZ_CP077087.1, forward strand.
GATCTTTTGAACCGGCACCACGCTTTCCGAAATACATAAGAAAAAGCCACCACCTAGAATTCCAGGAGCTTTCACCATGTCGTCGATTCGCCGTTACGCTTTGGCCGCCCTGGCCAGCGCTGTGTTTGCCGGTTCCGCCGTTGCCAAGGATTACGAACTGCTCAACGTGTCGTATGACCCGACGCGCGAGCTGTATCAGGACTACAACGCTGAATTCATCAAGTTCTGGCAGAAGGACCATGCCGGCGACACCGTGAAAATCCAGCAATCCCACGGCGGTTCGGGCAAGCAGGGCCGTGCGGTGATCGACGGTCTGCGCGCCGACGTTGTGACCCTGGCCCTGGCCGGCGACATCGACGAAATCGCCAAGCTCGGCAAGACCCTGCCGGTCGACTGGCAGAAGCGTCTGCCGGACGCCAGCACCCCGTACACCTCGACCATCGTGTTCCTGGTGCGCAAGGGCAACCCGAAAGGCATCAAGGACTGGGGCGACCTGATCAAGAACGACGTCTCGGTGATCACCCCGAACCCGAAAACCTCCGGCGGTGCGCGCTGGAACTTCCTCGCCGCGTGGGCCTACGGCCTGAAAGCCAACGGCGGCAGTGAAGAAAAAGCCAAAGAGTACGTACAGACCCTGTTCAAGCACGTGCCCGTACTCGATACCGGTGCTCGCGGTTCGACCATCACTTTTGTCAACAACGGTCAGGGTGACGTGTTGCTGGCCTGGGAAAACGAAGCGTTCCTGGCGCTGAAAGAAGATGGCGGCGCGGACAAGTTCGACATCGTCGTGCCGTCGCTGTCGATTCTCGCCGAACCGCCGGTGGCGGTGGTCGACAAGAACGCCGAGAAGAAAGGCAACGAGCAGATCGCCGAAGCCTATTTGAAACACCTGTACAGCCCGGCCGGTCAGGAGATCGCCGCGAAAAACTTCTACCGTCCGCGTGACAAGGACGTGGCGGCGAAGTACGCCCAGCAGTTCCCGAAACTGGAACTGGTGACCATCGACAAGGACTTCGGCGGCTGGAAAACCGCGCAACCGAAATTCTTCAATGACGGTGGCGTGTTCGACCAGATCTATCAGGCGCAGTAATCTGACCCACAATGAGCCTGATGCTCAGGCACGAAACCATGTGGGAGCGGGCTTTTGTGGCGAGGGGATTCATCCCCGTCGGGCTACGCAGTAGCCCCGAAATCGGCAAATGCGGGAAACCAGGCACACCGCATGCGATGGTTTTGGGGCAGCTACGCTGCCCATCGGGGATAAATCCCCTCGCCACAGAGCCCGCTCCCACATTGATGCGTTTTTAACCAAGGACTTTTATGTCGCGTCGTATCTCCCCCGTCATACCCGGCTTCGGGCTGACGCTGGGTTACACCTTGGTGTACCTCAGCCTGATTGTGCTCATCCCGCTGGCGGCGATGTTCGTCCACGCCGCCCAACTCACCTGGGATCAGTTCTGGACGATCATCTCCGCCCCGCGCGTGCTGGCCGCTCTGAAGCTGAGCTTCGGCACCGCCCTGTGTGCGGCGATCATCAACGGCATCATCGGTACGCTGCTGGCCTGGGTGCTGGTGCGCTACACCTTCCCGGGGCGCAAGGTGATCGACGCGATGATCGACCTGCCGTTCGCCCTGCCGACGGCCGTGGCCGGTATCGCCCTGACCGCGTTGTACACCCCGACCGGACTGGTCGGGCAGTTCGCCGCCGACCTCGGTTTCAAGATCGCCTACACGCCGTTGGGCATCACCCTCGCGCTGACCTTCGTGACCCTGCCGTTCGTGGTGCGCACGGTGCAGCCGGTGCTCGCCGATATTCCCCGTGAAGTCGAAGAAGCTGCTGCCTGCCTCGGCGCGAAACCGCTGCAAGTGTTCCGTCATATCCTCCTGCCAGCGCTGTTGCCCGCCTGGCTGACCGGTTTTGCCCTGGCCTTCGCTCGTGGTGTCGGCGAGTACGGTTCGGTGATTTTCATTGCCGGTAACATGCCGATGAAAACCGAGATCCTGCCACTGCTGATCATGGTCAAGCTCGACCAATACGATTACACCGGCGCCACTTCCATCGGCGTGCTGATGCTGGTGGTTTCCTTCGTCCTGTTGCTGCTGATCAACTTGCTGCAGCGGCGTATCGAAACCCCATAAGGAGGCGCGAACCATGTCCCAATCGTCTATTGCGGCCGCGTCCTCGGCCAACGCTGCGCGCCGTGGCAGTGCCACTTCGCGCAGAATCCTGATCGGTCTAGGCTGGCTGATCTTTTTCCTGTTTCTGGTGTTGCCGCTGTTCATCGTGGTGTCGCAAGGTTTGAAGAACGGCCTTGGCGCGTTCTTCACTGCGATCTTTGAACCGGACGCGCTGTCGGCGCTGAAACTCACGGTGATCGCGGTGCTGATTTCGGTGCCGCTGAACCTGGTGTTCGGCGTCAGCGCTGCGTGGTGCGTGAGCAAATACTCGTTCCGCGGCAAGAGCATGCTGGTAACGCTGATCGACCTGCCGTTCTCGGTATCGCCGGTGATCGCCGGTCTGGTCTATGTGCTGATGTTCGGCGCCCAGGGCCTGTTCGGGCCGTGGCTGCAGGATCACGACATCCAGATCGTGTTCGCCCTGCCGGGCATCGTGCTGGCGACGATCTTCGTCACCGTGCCGTTCGTGGCCCGTGAGCTGATCCCGCTGATGCAGGAACAAGGCACTCAGGAAGAGGAGGCTGCGCGGCTGCTCGGCGCCAACGGCTGGCAAATGTTCTGGCATGTCACCGTGCCCAACATCAAATGGGGCCTGATCTATGGCGTGGTCCTGTGTACCGCACGGGCCATGGGTGAATTCGGTGCGGTGTCGGTGGTCTCCGGGCACATTCGCGGGGTGACCAACACCTTGCCGCTGCACGTCGAGATCCTCTACAACGAATACAACCACGTGGCCGCGTTCGCCGTGGCGAGCCTGTTGCTGATCCTGGCGCTCTTCATCCTGCTGCTCAAGCAGTGGAGCGAAAACCGTATCAACCGCCTGCGCGCCAGCGCCGCGGAGGAATAATTCATGTCGATCGAAGTGCGTAACGTCAGCAAGAATTTCAATGCGTTCAAGGCGCTGGACAACATCAGCCTGGACATTCACAGCGGTGAGCTGGTCGCGCTGCTCGGTCCGTCGGGCTGCGGCAAGACCACGCTGCTGCGGATCATCGCCGGCCTGGAAACCCCGGATCAGGGCAACATCGTCTTTCACGGTGAAGACGTCTCCGGCCACGACGTGCGTGATCGCAACGTCGGTTTCGTGTTCCAGCACTACGCGCTGTTCCGCCACATGACGGTGTTCGACAACGTTGCGTTCGGCCTGCGCATGAAACCGAAAAACCAGCGCCCGAGCGAAAGCCAGATCGCGACCAAGGTCCACGAACTGCTGAACATGGTGCAGCTCGACTGGTTGGCGGATCGCTACCCGGAACAACTGTCCGGTGGTCAGCGTCAGCGTATCGCCCTGGCTCGTGCCTTGGCGGTGGAGCCGAAAGTGTTGTTGCTGGATGAACCGTTCGGCGCCCTCGACGCCAAGGTGCGCAAAGAGCTGCGCCGCTGGCTCGCGCGTTTGCACGAAGACATCAACCTCACTTCCGTTTTCGTGACCCACGATCAGGAAGAAGCGATGGAAGTCGCCGACCGTATCGTGGTGATGAACAAGGGCGTGATCGAGCAGATCGGCTCACCGGGTGACGTTTACGAAAACCCGGCCAGCGACTTCGTTTATCACTTCCTCGGCGATTCGAACCGCTTGCTGCTCAGCGACGACAACCACGTGCTGTTCCGCCCGCACGAAGTGTCGTTGTCCAAACATGAGCTGGAAGATCACCATGCCGCTGAAGTGCGCGATATCCGCCCGTTGGGCGCGACCACGCGGGTGACGTTGAAGGTGGAAGGGCAGACGGATCTGATCGAGGCCGAAGTGGTGAAAGACCATGACAGCCTGATCGGCCTAGCCAAGGGTGAAACCCTGTTCTTCAAACCGAAGGTCTGGCAGAAAGTCGCTAACCTCTAAGATCAAAAGCTTCGCGAGCAAGCTCGCTCCCACAGGGAACTCGGTCGGACATGAAGTTTGTGTTCAGCACCCGTCCACTGTGGGAGCGAGCTTGCTCGCGAAAGGGATCTACACAGCCGCACGATTCGGATTGACTCGCACCACCCCCGCCCGCGCTTCGATCTGCTCTTTCAGTTCATGGCGCATGCCGAGCATGAACGCCAGTTCGGCGACGACAAACAACGGCCCGACAATCAGCCCGCTGACGTCATCGACAAACGCCGGTTTGCGCCCTTCATAGTGATGGCCGACAAACTGGATCACCCAGCCGATCACAAACATCGCCAGCCCGCTGCTGAGCCAGACCAGGGTGCTCTGCTGTGCCAGCGCGTGTCCGGCCCAGACCGACAGGCCCATCAACAGCGTCATCAGAGCGCCAAGCTTCAGTTCCAGGCGCAGGTAGAACCACGCCGAAGCCAGTGCCAGCAGCACCGCCGGCGATAGCCACAAGCCGCCCAGTGACCACTCTGGTCGCGACAACAGCACCGCCACCGCCACCACAATCAGCGGAATGCCGATAAAGTGGCTGGCGATGTTGCGTGGGTCACGGTGGTAGGCGGCGTATTGACTCAGATGATCGACGAGGCTTTTCATTGTTGTTCCTCCTGTAGGGTGAGCGCAGCATGCCCCGGGTTCGGCGTTCGCTCTGTCAGGCAGGCGACAATTGGGAGTGATCATGGATAAGCGTTCACAGTTGATGACCGGGCAATGGTTCAGTCATCTGCCGGCATCCTTTCAGGATAGTCTGCTGGCGGCAGCCCGGGAGCGGCGGCTGACGGCGGGGCAGCGCCTGTTCCAGCGCGGCGATGCGCCGTGCGGGTTGTACGCGGTGCTCGACGGCGCGATCCGCATCGGCGCGGTCAGCGAGCAGGGCAAGGAGGCGTTGCTGAGCCTGGTGGAAGCGCCGCACTGGTTCGGCGAAATCTGCCTGTTCGACGGTCAGCCGCGCACCCATGATGCTTACGCCGTCGGGCCGTGCACCCTGGTGAACATTCCACAGACCACCTTGCTGAAAATTCTCGACGAGCACCCGCTGTACTGGCGGCATCTGGCGCTGCTGATGAGCCAGAAATTGCGCCTGACCTTCATCAACCTCGAACAGCTCAGTTTGCTCCCGGCCCCGGCGCGTCTGGCCCATCGTCTGCTGATGATCGCCGAAGGCTACGGCGAACTCGACCCGCCCCGGCGGATGCTGCAACTGCCGCAGGAACAACTGGCGTCGATGCTGTCGCTGTCACGGCAGACCACCAACCAGATCCTCAAGGATTTGCAGGCTCAGGGGATTATCGGACTGGGTTACGGCGAGATCGAGATCCTCGATGCCGCGCGATTGCGGGCACTGGCCACACTCTAAAATCTGGCACCGATCCATTGTAGGGGTGAGCCTGCTCGCGATAGCGGTGTGTCAGCCAACACATCATGAACTGATTCACCGTTATCGCGAGCAGGCTCACTTCTAAAGGGGCAACGTGCGTGACTTACGAACCGCGATAGGTCGAGAAACCATACGGGCTGAGCAGCAACGGGATGTGGTAGTGCTGGTCAGTCTGCTTAACCTGGAAAATCACAGGAATCTCCGGGAAAAACGTCTCGCGTTTGGCCTTTTCGAAATACTCGCCAGTCTTGAACACCACCCGGTACTCGCCGGCCTCGAAAGGCTGTTTGGCCGGGAACAGTTCGGCGATGCGCCCCTGTTCGTTGGTGGTGCCCTGAGCCAGCGGTTGCCAGTTCTGGCCGACGTGTTTTTCCAGGGTCACGTTGATGCCGGGGGACGGCAGGCCGTTTTCCAGATTGAGCACGTGCACGCTCAGTGGATTGCCGGCGGCCAGCGCCAGGCTGGAAACGGCGCTCAGGCCGAGTGCGGCGAAGGTCATGCGCAGGGTGGTCATGGTCAGACTCCTTATTGGGAACGGGTGAGGGTCAGGCCGGCCTGTTCGGCGGCCTTGATGGCACAGCTTTCGTCTTGCTCGCCGCCACCGGAGCCGGCCACGCCCATGGCGCCGACCAGTTCACTGCCGGCAAATAACGGGATGCCGCCGCCGAGCAACAGCAACTCGTCGAGGGTGTTGAGGTTGGCGGTGTCCGGGTTGCTGCGGGCGCGCTCGGCGAACAGCCGGGTCGGGGTTTTCGTCGACAGCGCGGTGTACGCCTTACGCTGACTGGCGGCGGTGTTGTGCGAGCCGATGCCATCGCCGCGCAAGGTCACCAGCAGGTTGCCGCCACGGTCGAGCACCGACACCGTGCCCGTGCAGTTACTCATTGCCGTATCGGCCAGCAGGCGTGCGGTTTTCAGATCAAGGTCGGCGTGACGCGGCAGGTCAGGGCCAGCGAAGGCGCTGGCGCTCAGGCCGATGGCGAGGCTCGCGGCAAGGTATTTGAAGGTCATGAGCAGGCTCCGAAAGCGAAGGACCTCACCTTAGCCGCCGGTCTTCGTCAGAACCCCGTCAGTCGGATTACAAGTTTGTAATGGGCAATCGCGCCGAAGGCGCCTAGCCTGTGTGCTTGATCAATCGAGGTGTGCCATGCGTTTGCTGGTCGTAGAAGATGAAGCCAAAACCGCGAATTTCCTGGCCAAAGGCCTGGGTGAATCGGGTTTTGCTGTGGACGTGGCACTCAATGGCCTCGACGGGCGCTACTTCATCGAGCAGCAGGAGTACGACCTGATCATCCTCGATGTGATGCTGCCGGGCCTCAATGGCTGGCAACTGCTGCAACTGATCCGCCAGCGCGGCGCCACGCCGGTGTTGTTCCTCACCGCCAAGGATGCCATCGAAGACCGCGTGCGCGGCCTTGAACTGGGCGCCGACGATTACTTGCTCAAGCCCTTCGCGTTCGCCGAATTGCTCGCGCGGGTGCGCACGTTGCTGCGACGCGGGCCGATGCGCGAGGCCGAGTCCTACAGCATCGCCGACCTCGAAATTGATGTGCTGCGCCGCCGGGTCAGTCGCGGCGGCCAGCGTATTGCCCTGACCAACAAGGAATTTGCCCTGCTGCAACTGCTCGCCAGCCGTCAGGGCGAGGTGCTGTCACGCACACTGATCGCCTCGCAGGTGTGGAACCTGAATTTCGACAGCGACACCAACATGGTCGAAGTCGCGGTGCGTCGCTTGCGGGCCAAGGTCGATGACCCGTACATGCCGAAACTGATCCACACCGTGCGCGGCGTCGGCTATCAGCTGGAAGCGCCCGACGATGCGCGCTAGGTCGATCGCCTGGCGGCTGGCGCTGGCGTTCGCGGTGGTCTGCGCGTTGGTGCTCAGTGCGATTGGCGTGTTTCTCTACCGCTCGCTGGCGTCGGAGATCGCTTACCGCGATGACCTGGCCTTGCTCGGTCGACTCGAGCAGGTGCGCGCGTTGCTCGCGGACAGCGACAGCCTCGACGCCTTGCAGGCGCGGCCGCGGCTCTATCAAAACATGCTCGGTAACCTCGACAGCCTGTTGCTGGTGCGGCGCGCCGACGGATCGAGCGTGATCGGCATCAACCCTCGGCAGCGCGCATTGCCGCCGCTCAAGGCGATCCCCCGCGAGCAGACGCCGCAGCGCCGCGACGTGCTGACCTGGCAGGCACCGGACGGTGCCGAACTGGCGCTGTTGTCCGGTGAAGCCCGAGGGCCGAACGGCGAACCGCTGACAGTGATCGCCGGCAAGGTGCTCAGTGAGCGCGAGCAGATGCTCGGCCGTTATCGCATGCGTCTGTATCTGGCAGTCGGGCTCGGCGCATTGCTGGCGTTCGCGTTGGGCCTGGTGTTGCTGCGCCGTGGCCTGCAACCGTTGCGCCAATTGAGCGAAGCGGTGCGCGGAATCGACCTGCGCAGCCTCGATCAACGGTTGTCGGCGAGCGGTACGCCGGCCGAGCTGCTCGAACCGGTGCAGGCGCTCAACGGCATGCTCGCGCGCCTGGACGACAGCGTGCAGCGGCTGTCGCAGTTTTCCGCCGACCTCGCGCACGAAATCCGCACGCCACTGCACACCTTGCTGGCGAGCAACGGGCAAGCGCTGAATCACCCGCGCAGCACGGCGGAGTATCAGGAGTTGCTGGCGTCGAACATGGAAGAATTCGAACGCCTCAAGCGCATGGCCGAAAATCTGATGTTCCTCGCTCGCGCCGAGCAGGCGGAGCGGGCGCTCGACTTGCAGACGCTGGATCTGCATAGCCTCGGCGGCGAGCTGTGCGATTACTTTGAAGCCTTGGCCGATGATCGTCAGTTGCGCCTGGAAAACCAGCTGCACGGCGAACTGTTGGCCGACCAGCAATTGCTGCAGCGCGCCCTCGGTAATCTGCTGGCCAACGCGGTGCGCCACGCCGATACAGGCACGCTGATCAGCCTGCGGCGCTGCGATGAGCCGGGCGTGTGCTGGTTGCAGGTGCATAACCACGGCCCGGCCATTGCGCCGCAGCATCTGGGCAAATTGTTCGATCGCTTTTATCGCGTCGATCCGTCACGGGCGGAGCCGGGGGATTCCGGTGGGCTGGGGCTGGCGATCGTGCAGTCGATCATGCAGTTGCATGGCGGGCGGGTGCGGGTGAGCAGTGATGCGAGTGGCACAGTGTTTGAGTTGGGCTTTGAGTTGATCTGACAGGCCTCTTCGCGAGCAAGCTCGCTCCCACAGGGTTTGGGGTGTACAAAAAGCTGTGTCACACCTTGATCACTGGGAGCGAGCTTGCTCGCGAAGAGGCCAGTCGATTCACCCCACATTTCGGATCAATCAGCGCAACTGATCACGAAACTGCCCCGGCGTCATCCCCGTCCAGCGCTTGAACGCCCGGCTGAAACTGCTGGTGTCGGCAAACCCCAACAGATAACTCACTTCACTCAACGAACACTGTGGATCGCGCAGGTGCAGCAGCGCGAGATTCTCGCGGCTCTCGTTAAGCAGCGTGTCGAAGCGACAGCCTTCATCCGCCAGATGCCGTTGCAGGCTGCGCAGGCTCAGGTGCAAGGCCTGGGCGATGCGTTCGGCGCCGGGTTCGCCTTCGGGCAGTTGTTCTTCGATGGCGTCGCGCACCTTGCGCTCCCAGGTCAGCGGCTTGAGCTGGGCCAGGGTGCGCTCGAGTACCGCTTCGTTGTGTTCGGCCAGTTCCGGGTTGGCATCGTCGAGGTGGCTGTCGAAGTCGGCGAGGGCGAACTCCAGGCGATCCTCGGCGCAGGAGAAGTGCACCGGGGCGCGGAACACCTTGTGCCACTGGTGCGCGTCGACCGGTTCCGGACGGCGCAGATACACCGCAAGCGGTGCGTAGTCGCGGCCCAGGCGATTGCGGCAGGTGCGCACGTAAATCGCGGCAAACGCATCAATGGCTTCGAAGGCCGGCGCCGGATTGCCTGACGGAATCTTCAGACGGAACAGATAACGCTCGTCGCTGCGGCTCAGTTCCAGCTCCAGCGCATCGCTGACCACCGGGTGATAACGCACGATGCGCTCGAACACCTCGCGCAGGCTGCCGCTGGCCACCAGCGCATAACCGAGCGCATGAAAGGTGGTCGGGCTGACGAAGCGCGACACCCGCAGACCGATCGCTGGATCGCCGCTGGCCTGCACCGCCAGTTCCCACAGGCGCGTGGTGCCGGACAGCGGATAGCGCGCATTCGGGTCGTCCATCAGCTGCGGATCGAGGCCGGCTTGCTGGCACAGGGCAATGCTGTCCAGGCCCAGCGCATCGAGTTGCTTGCGCAAGGCACGGGTCCAACTGGCGAGGGAGGTCGGTTCCTTCATGCTGATTGGCGCTTCCGGTCAACAGGTTGGCGTTCTCGGCTAGCGTGTTCTGCAACCGCGCAGGGCAGGATGCGAACATCAATAACCAGAGGATGGAAGCATGGACCGTACTTCTGCAAGTCCCCAGCGACACAATGCTGCCCAGCGATCAGCGCATATTCGCGAAGTGGTGCTGGCCAAAGGCGTCGAACTGCGTGAGCGCTACCCGATTCTCCGGCATCAGGACGCCCTCGGCGCTGGCATTCTGGCCTTTGCTCTGGCGGGGATGATCGGCTCAGCGGCGCTGTACATCACGGGTCACATGGCGTGGTGGGTGTGCCTGCTGCTCAACGCGTTTTTGGCGTCCTTGACCCATGAACTGGAACACGACCTGATCCACAGCATGTACTTTCGCAAGCAGCGCGTGCCGCACAACCTGATGATGGGCCTGGTGTGGCTGGCGCGGCCGAGCACCATCAACCCGTGGATTCGCCGTCATCTGCACCTCAACCATCACAAGGTGTCCGGCACCGAAGCCGACATGGAAGAACGCGCGATCACCAACGGCGAACAGTGGGGTTTCGCGCGGCTGCTGATGGTCGGCGACAACGTAATGTCGGCGTTCATTCGTATGCTGCGGGCGAAAACCCGGGCGCACAAAATCAGCATCATCAAACGCTCGTTGAAGGTCTACGCGCCGCTGGCGCTGGTGCATTGGGGCGCGTGGTACGTGTTTCTCGGCTTCCACGCGGCGAATGGCCTCGCCTACCTCATGGGGGCGCCGATCGAGTGGTCGGCGACCACGCTGTCGGTGATGCAGGTGATCGACATCGCGGCCGTGGTGATCATCGGCCCGAACGTGCTGCGCACGTTTTGCCTGCACTTCATCAGTTCGAACATGCATTACTACGGTGATGTCGAGCCGGGCAATGTGCTGCAGCAATGCCAGGTGTTGAACCCGTGGTGGCTGTGGCCGTTGCAGGCGTTCTGCTTCAACTTCGGCAGCAGTCACGGGATCCACCATTTTGTGGTGAAAGAGCCGTTCTACATTCGCCAGATGACCGTGCCGGTGGCGCACAAAGTGATGCGCGAGATGGGGGTGCGGTTCAATGATTTCGGCACGTTCGGGCGGGCGAACCGGTTTGTTCGTCGGGATGAAATCGCGGTGTCTGGGGAGGCGGTGGAGGCCTGACAAACTGCCCTCACCCTCTCCCAGAGGGAGAGGGGACCGATTGGGGGATATCGAAGAGTTACGCCGACGTGAAAGTGCTTAGTTGAATCCATAATCGACTCATTTTCACAGGTCGATATTTAACGTAAGACACCTCGGTCAGCGCCCTCTCCCTCTGGGAGAGGGCTGGGCGGGCGGCGTTCCGATGAGGGGCTTTTGATCTTCCCCTCAATCTGGCTGAAACGGCGAAGCACTCAAGATTACTCCGGTCTCCTCCACATACTGCTGCCAATGCCCGATCAACGCGCTGAGCTTGTCCGGCTGACTCAACGCCAGATCATGAATCTCTCCCGGATCACTGGCCAGATCATACAACTGCCAGGTGGCCGGCCCCACCGGACCGGGGATCCACACTGCTTTCCACGACCCCTGGCGAATCGCCCGCCGCCCGAACAATTCCCAACCGGTGACGGTATGTTCGTCATGCACCTGCGCCGTCTCGCCGGACAAAAAGCCCAGCCACGATTTACCCCGCAACGGCGCCACCGGTTTGCCGTGCCATTGCTTGCCCGGATGACGTACGCCAGCCAGATCGAGAATGGTCGGGGTGATGTCCATCACCGTGCCAAAGCCATGGCTGATCTGCCCTTTGATCGGCAGTTGCGGGTAGTGCAGCAGCGCCGGCACACGAATCCCGCCCTCGGTGGTAAAGGCCTTGAACAGTCGCGACGGCGCCGTCGCCACCTGCGCCCAGTTCGGCCCGTACCAGACGTAGGAATTGGCCCGGCCAATATTGTCGAGGCTGTTGTCGTAGTGCTGGTTCAGATAGGTCATCAACTCCGGGCCGAACTTGGGGAAGGCCTCCAGCAGCGCCCCTTCGGCACCGTTGTCGGACATGAACAGGATGAAGGTATTGTCGAGTTGCCCCTGCTGGCGCAGGTAATCGACCACCCGGCCGATGTTCCAGTCCATGCGCTCGACCATTGCCGCATAGACCTCCATTGCCCGTGCGGAAATCTGTCGTTGCTCATCGCTCAGTGCATCCCACTGCGTGCTCAGCTGGATCAGCGGGTGTGGTTCAACGTCGGGTTCGATCAGGCCCAGTGCCTTGAGTTTTTCCAGGCGTTCCAGACGCAGCACCTCGGGACCGGCGTCGTAACGGCCACGATATTTTTCGACGATGTCAGCCGGCGCCTGCAACGGCCAGTGCGGCGCGGAAAACGGTAGATAAGCGAAGAACGGCCGGCTCTGATCGCGCTCCTTGAGGTACTGCAGCAGCTTGTCGCCGAAGGCATCGGACGAATAGAAATCCTTGGGCAATTCGTCGAGGAAGGTGTCGTCCTCGATGTACAGCGCCGGGGTCGACTTCAGCAGGCCCGGGGTGTGCTCGTCGTAAGTCGGCTCGAAACCATAGTGGTTGGCCGCTCCCGGCAACAGCGAGAACGACCGCTCGAAACCCCGTGCCTGCGGTGCTTGCTCAGCCTTCAGGCCCAGGTGCCATTTACCGCTCATCAACGTCTGGTAACCGGCCTCGCGCAGCAACTCGGGCAGTGCGACGACGCGGTCATTCAAGTAGCCCTCGTAACCCGGTTTGCCGATCAGCTCCGGGGTCAGGGTCTCGGCCATGGTGCCGATGCCGGCGATGTGGTGGTCGGTGCCGGTCAACAGCATCGAACGGGTTGGCGAGCAGGTCGGTGCGGTGTGGAAGTCGGTCAGACGCAGGCCGTTGTTGGCCAGGGCATCGAGGTTCGGCGTGGCGATTTCGCCACCGAAGGCGCCGAGGTCGGAGAAGCCGAGATCGTCGGCCAGGATCACCAGAAAGTTGGGGCGTTGCGGCATCGAAAAGCTCCTCTCAGCAGGCAATGAACGACAGCGGCAGATCGCGGATCTGCACCGGCAGGCTCGGTTGGTAATGGTCGTCACTGGTCAGTTCGTGCAGCAGCTCTTCACGCAACTGATGGAAGTCGAAACTGCTGCGCTGGCGCGGATGCGGCAGGGCAATGTCGACCACTTGCTTGATCCGTCCCGGGCGCGGTTCCATCACCACCACGCGGTCGGCGAGAAAGATCGCTTCCTCGACGTCGTGGGTGACCAGAATCGTGGTGATTTTCGCCCGGTCACGAATCGCCAGCAGCTCGTCCTGCATCTGTTGGCGAGTCAGTGCATCGAGGGCGCCGAAAGGCTCGTCGAGCAGCAGAATCCGTGGGCTGGCAACCAACCCGCGAGCAATCGCCACGCGCTGGGCCATGCCGCCGGAGAGCTGGTGCGGATAGGCGCGAGTAAAGTCGCGCAGGCCGACCAGCTCGATGAAATCGTTGATGCGCTGCTGCTTTTCGGCGGCGCTCAAGGGTTCGTTGACCAGGCCGAGTGCGATGTTGTCGGCCACCGTCAGCCACGGAAACAAACGGTGCTCCTGAAAGACGATGCCGCGTTCGCCGCCGATGCCGCTGACGGCTTTGCCATCCACCGTAATCTGCCCGCGAAATTGCGTGTCGAGGCCGACCAGCAAGCGCAGCAAGGTGGATTTGCCGCAGCCGCTGGAACCGACGATGGCGACAAACTCGCCCTCGGCGATGTCCAGGTTGAATTCACGAATCGCCTCCAGTTCGAAACCGTCGACGTCGAAGGATTTGCCTACGTGGGTGAAGCTGACAATCGGTGCGTTCATGCGTGTCTCCAGCGAGTGGCGCGAATTTCCAGGCGTTGGCCGATGAGGTTGAGCAGGGCGCCGGTGAGGCCGACCAGCAGCATCCCGGCCATGATCAGGTCCATGCGCAGCAACTGTTGCGCGCCGATCATCTGGCTGCCGATGCCACCGTTCGACGGCATGAAATATTCGGCGCCGATGGTGCCGAGCCAGGCGTAGATCAGGCTCAGCCTGAGCCCGGCGAATATCCCCGGTGCTGCCCCCGGCAATACCAGGCGGCGCAGGCGCTGGCCGAGGCTCAGGCGCAGCACTTGCGCGGCTTCGTTGAGTTGTGGCGAAAGGTTGGCGACGCTGCGGTGGGTGGCGATGAACAGTGGGAAAAACGCGGCGAGGGCAACGAACACCCACTTCGCCAGTTCACCGAGGCCGAACCACGCGGTGAGCAGCGGCACCCAGGCGAAAATCGCGATCTGGCGAATGGCGGCGAGGGTCGGGCCGAGCAGCCGTTCGCTGGTGCGCGACAGGCCCAACAGCAAGCCCAGCACGAGGCCGAGGCCGCCGCCAATCAACAAGCCGCCGAGTGTGCGGCCCAGGCTCAGGGCCATGCCCGAGATCAACGTGCCGTCGAGCAATCCGTTTTTGGTTGCCTCAAGCACCACCCACGGACTGACCAGAATGTTGGCATCGATCCATTGCTGATCGACCGCCAGTTGCCACAGCGCAAACAGCGCCAGTGGCAGCAGCCACGGCTGCACGCGCTGCCAGCCTTCATAGCGTGGGCCGCGACGAATTTCTGCCGTGGCGGGATGTGGCCAGTGCACCAGTTTTCTGTCCAGCAGACCGATGCCGCGATCCATCGCCACGCCGATCAGGCCGATCACTACGATGCACACAAAGACGATGTCGAGCATGAACAACTGACGCGCCCAGACCATCAGATAGCCGATGCCTTCGCTGGAGGCCAGCAACTCCACTGCCAGCAAGGAAGTCCAGCCAGCGGCCAGGGCCAGGCGCACACCGGCCATGAACGCCGGCAGTGCAGCGGGCAGCACCAGGCGCCGGATCAGCAGGTACGGCGGCAGGCGCAAGACGGCGGCGGCTTCGCGCAGTTTCGGTTGCGCATCACGCACGCCCACCAGTGTGTGCAGGGTCACGGGGACCACGATGGCCTTGATCAGCACCACCAGTTTCAGCATTTCGCCGATGCCGAAAAACACCATGAACAGCGGAATCCACGCCAGTGTCGGCACCTGTGCCAGGCCGGCGAATGTCGGGAAGATCAGGCGTTCGAGACGACGGCTGAAACCTAGCGCCGCACCGAGTACCGCGCCGGCGGTAACGCCCGCCAGCAGGCCCCAGAACAACCGTTGCAGACTGATCCACAAATGGCTCCATAACTCGCCCTGGGACAACTCAATCGCGCTGTTCCACACCAGCGATGGCGCCGGCAGAATCTGTTCGCTCATCCATTGATTGCGCGCCGCCAGCCACCACAGGGCGAACAGTCCGAGCGGTAATATCCAGGGTAAAACGCGGTGGCTCAGGCTTGGCCAGGTACGCCGGCTTTTCAACGGCGGTGCGGCCAGTGGCAGGCTGAGCAGGGATTCACGGGCCATGGTGACCTCCGTTGTCGGGTTGGATCGAGTCAGCGGAATTAGCTAAAAACCAATAGTTATAAGCGAGTTAGAAAATAATCATTTTGGATATAATCAGCGCCATTTAAGGCCTCCAGCCCTGCACGCATCCAATGCATTCGAAGAATATTTTCGATGCTCTCCATGCATACCGCTCTGCATGTCCCGACTTTGCTGGCTTAGCGTGAAAAGTAATAAAAATGTGCTTTTTAAGTATTTAAGCGCTGATGCGGATTGCGCCTACTTTCGGCTCCTCAATGCCGTCGTGATCAGGAGCCGCACCCATGAACCTTCCCTTCAAACGTGTCATCAGTCTGTTTGCCGCGCCGGCACTGGCGGGTCTGCTGGCGTTCGCTGCCCAGGCCGACGAGCTCAAGGAAATCAGGATTGCCGTGCCTGATCTGAGCGCCGGCACCCAGCACAGCGGCGGGGGCATCGTGGACGTGCTGCGCGATCAGCAGATCTTCGAAAAGGCCTTCGCCGATCAGGGCATCAAGATTCAGTGGAGCTTCTTCAAGGGCGCCGGACCTGTGATCAACGAGGCGTTCGCCAATGGCCAAGTGGACCTGGCCTATCTCGGAGACCTGGCGGCCATCATCGGCAAATCCAACGGACTGGATACGCGCCTGCTCAGCGCCAGCGCCCGGGGTGTGAAGCAATACCTGGGCGTGGTGCCGGGTTCGGGGATCAAGACGCTGCAGGATCTCAAAGGCAAGCGCGTGGCGATCTTCCGGGGCACTGCGACCCAGTTGTCGTTCGATGCGGCGCTGGCCAGCGTGGGCCTGAGCGAGAAGGACGTGAAGGTGATCAACCTCGATTTCAACGCAGCGGTTGCGGCGCTGGCGGCGAAGCAGATCGATGCGTCGTGGGGCAGCTCCGGACTGACCGCATTGCAGGCTAAAGGCCTGGCTGAGCTGCCATTGAACACCAAGGACCTCGGTGGCGCCGGCAGTGTGCAGTCGGTGCTGGTGGGCACCGGCAAGTTTGTCGACGGACATCCGGAAGCCGTGGCGAAGCTGCTCAAGGCGCAGCAGCAGGCAGTGGAGTGGCTGACTCAGGACAGCAACAAGGACGCTTACGTGCAACTGGTTTCGGGGCTCGCGAGCTATCCGCCGGTGATCCTGACCCAGGATCTGAAGGATCAGAATCTGAGCGAAGTGTTCCCGTCGACACTGGATCCGCTGTTCCTCGAAAACCTGCAGGGCAAGGTGGATCTGGCGGCGCAGCAGAAGCTGATTCGCAAGCCGTTCAAGGTGAACGAGTGGGTGGCGCCTGAGCTGGCGGCCGCGAAGCTCTGAGTCATGCGGTCATTCCCGCGCAGCGCGTGGGAATGACCCTCAAACCGCGACGCTGATCTGCTGTTTATCCACCGCCACCAGCGTCTCGATCATCGCTCTTGCTGCCGGCGACAACCGGAACCCGGTGCGACTGACAATCCCGCAGCGCGCATTCATGCTCTCCAGGTTTTGCGGCAGATTGCGCCACTGCAATAACACCAGCGAACCCTTGGCGATGTCCTCGACGAACGCCTCTTCCGTGCCTACGCCAATCGCATTCGATTGCAGCACCACTTTCACCAGTGCCGGAAAATGCTCGGTCTCGATGGTCGGGGAAAAATCGATCCGGCCGCTGAGGTTCGCCAGCAGTTTGCGGATCCCCGGCGGGATCAGTGTGGTCGCCAGCGGGTAGTCGAACATGTCGTTGGTCGACAGGCTTTCCTTGGCCAGCAACGGGTGCCCCGGCCGGCAGAAAAACACCCCGCGCTTGGGCGTCAGGGCCTGGGTCTGGAAGTTCGGATCGGCTTCGAAATGACGGATGTCGGCGATAAAGAATTCGATCTCCTCGCGGCTCAGCGCACGACTGAGTTTTTCCCAGTTGTCCACCTGAAAACAGGTGCGCACTTTCGGGTGCGCGTTGATGAATTGCGCCACCGCATCCGGCACCAGTTTCACCGCCGGCGCCGGGCCGCAACCGAAGTGCACTTCACCGGCATCAAGCTTGGTCATCTGCGTCACTTCGGCGCTGAGCAGCGCTGCACCTTGCACCAGGCTCAGGGCGTGTTGCAGCACCACCTGACCCTCGGGCGTGGGGCGCAGATCCTTGTTGCCGCGATCCACCAGCACGCAGCCGAACTCCTGCTCCAGCCCTTGAATGCTGCGGCTGAACGCTGGTTGGGTGATGCCCATCGCATCCGCCGCACGGACAAAACTGCGGTGTTCGTTGAGGGCGATGAAGTAGCGCAACTGGCGAAGATCCATATGCTTTTCCGGCATCCTAAAAATAGCTCGAAGGCATTTGCGACGAGGGTTGCTTGAGGTTTTAAATGCAAGCTCTTATTCCGTCAACGAAGCATGTGAATATCTATTAGATGTAAATGGAATATAGATAGAGCGATGTTTCGCTGCCGCCCAACCGCAAGCAGTCGATGAGGGTCTACCCATGAGCAATGCCGCACTCGCTGTAAAACCCGCTGTCCACGCGCTGGAAATCCATCCGGTGGCCGGTCGTATCGGCGCCGAAATTCGCGGCGTGCACCTGTCCGGTGAACTGGACGCTGCCACGATCGAAGCCATTCAGCAGGCGCTGATCCAGTACAAGGTCGTGTTCTTCCGCGAGCAGACCCAACTCGACGATCAGCGCCAGGAAGCCTTCGCCCATCTGCTCGGCGAGCCCGTGGCGCACCCGACCGTGCCGGTGCGTGAGGGCACGCGTTACCTGCTGGAACTGGACGGTGCCGAGGGCCAGCGCGCCAACTCCTGGCACACCGACGTGACCTTCGTCGACGCCTACCCGAAAGCCTCGATCCTGCGTTCGGTGGTGGCCCCGGCCTTCGGTGGCGACACCCTGTGGGCCAACACCGCGACCGCGTACAACGAACTGCCCACCGAGCTGCGTGAGCTGGCGGACAAACTGGTCGCCGTGCACAGCAACGAATACGACTACGCCGGGGCCAAGCCTGACGTCTCGGCGGAGAAGCTCGAGCGCTATCGCAAGGTTTTCACCTCGACGGTCTACGAGACCGAGCACCCGGTGGTGCGTGTGCACCCGATCAGCGGCGAGAAGAGCTTGCTGCTGGGGCATTTCGTCAAGCGCATCAAGGGTTATTCGCAGGCGGATTCGGCGCATCTGTTCGGCCTGTTGCAGAGCCATGTGATCCGTCAGGAAAACACCGTGCGCTGGCGCTGGAAGGCCGGCGATGTGGCGATCTGGGATAACCGCTCGACGCAGCATTATGCGATTGATGATTACGGGACTCAGGATCGGGTGGTGCGGCGGGTGACGTTGAAAGGTGAGGTGCCGGTTGGGGCTTCTGGGCAGCGTAGCCAGACCATCAAGGGTCGTGATTGAAGATCAAAAAACCCTCATCGGAACGCCGCCCGCCCAGCCCTCTCCCAGAAGGAGAGGGCGCCGATTGGGGGCTTTTCGAGCCTGAGTTCAACCTTGATATTTTAGGTTGGCGTAGAGCTAAAAAACAACTCGGTCAGTCCCCTCTCCCTCTGGGAGAGGGTTAGGGTGAGGGGCTCTTAAAACTACCAAACCCCAATCTGAACAACCTTCTCTGTCTCCGGCTCGCCATAGCGAAACCGCTGCCCGCGCCAATCAATCTCCTGATGACTGATGGTCGTCCGCCGCTTCAACCCCCGCACCCACTCAAACAAATACCCCGCATGCTCCTCGCGCACCGCCGCGAATGCCGGATCTTCACCCAAATCACGCAGCTCCTGCGGATCGTTCAGCAGATCAAACAACTGTGGCCGGAAGCCGTCGTACGCCAGGTATTTCCAGCGCTCGCTGCGCACCATGGTCATGCGGCAGCGGTCGATCGGCTGGCCGAGACGCTCGCGCGCCGGCGCCTGGAAGGCGTAGTCGTATTCGCTGATGGCATAGCGGCGCCACTCAGGATTTTCACCGTGCAACAACGGGATCAGCGAGCGTCCTTCGAGCCGATGCTCGGCCCCCGGCAAGCCCAGTGCCTGCAAAAACGTCGGCAATGCGTCGATGGTTTCCGCCAGTCGCTCCTCCACCGTTCCCCGCGTGGCATCTGCCGCCGCGCGCGGGTCGCGCACGATCAGTGGCACGCCCACCGCTTGTTCCAGCAAAAACTCCTTCTCGCCCAACCAGTGATCGCCGAGAAAGTCGCCGTGATCGCTGGTGAACACGATCAAGGTGTCATCCCAACGTCCATTGCTCTGCAGGAAATCAAACAGCCGCCCGAGCTGATCATCCACTTGCTTGATCAGGCCCATGTAAGTGGGGATTACAGTCAATCGTACTGAATTACGGGAGAAGTTGAGGCTTTCCTCATGCTGACGGAACGCCGTGTATACGGGGTGTTTGCTGGCTTCGGAGGGCGTCGCGCGGACCGCGTCGAGAACCGATTTCGTACTGTACAAGGCGTGGTATGGCGCTGGTACGATATAGGGCCAGTGCGGTTTGATGTAGGAGAGGTGTAAACACCACGATTTCTCACCTTGTTCGGTGATGAAGTCGATCGCTCGATTTGTAGTGTAGACAGTCTCTGAGTGTTGCTCGGGAATTCGTGCTGGCAAATTCGCATGACGCATTTTCCAGCCGCTGAGGATTTCGCCGTGCTCGCCTTCGGCGGCATTGGCCCAGTCGTGCCAGGGGTTGCGCCCGTCGAAACCCTGCTCGCGCAGGTAATGGGTGTAAGGCGCGGATTCGCGTTTGTCGTCGAACAGCGGGTCGTCGGGGAAGATCCCGTCGTGGCGAAAGTACGGTTCGAAGCCGACCTCGTTGAGCGCCTCGGCCTGCGCACTGTCGGGGTTGATCGCCAGACGCTGCAAGGCATCGACATTGGCCGTGGCGTGGGTCTTGCCGACCAGCGCGGTACGGATGCCGTGGGGGCGCAGGTAGTCGCCGATGGTCAGTTCCTCCAGCGGCAGCGGCACCGCGTTCCACGCCACTTGATGACTGCTGACGTAACGCCCGGTGTAGGCCGACATTCTCGACGGCCCGCAGATCGTGCCTTGGGTGTAGGCGCGGCCGAAACGCACGCCGGCGGCGGCCAGTCGATCAATGTTCGGCGTGTGCAGATGCGGGTGGCCGTAGCAGGACAGGTAATCGCGGCGCAGTTGATCGCACATGATGTACAGCACGTTGCGCACGGGGTTTGGCGGGTTGGACATGGGGTTCACCGGTCAGAGAGACAGGCAAGGGTTGTCGCTTTCGGTGGGGGTGTTCGGCAAGTGCATTTGGGGAATGGGTTTTATGCAGGGAATGCATTGGTGCGAGTGGCGACGCTATCGCTGGCAAGCCAGCTCCCACAGGATTTGCGCCAGATACAAATGATGTGAACACCCGGAACGTGTGGGAGCTGGCTTGCCAGCGATAGCGGTGGATCAGACAGCGAGTCGATCCAGCGAACACACCTCCTCATCCACCGCATCAACCGCCTTGATCTGCTCAATCATCGCCTCCGCCAGCGGCGACAACCGATACCCCGCGCGGCTGACAATCCCGTAGCGGGTGTACAACTCTTCAAGATCATCGGCCAAGCCTTCAATGCGCAAACACACCAGTTCACCCTTGGTCTGATGCAGCGCATCAGAGTACGCGCCGACAATCCCGATCGCCTCCGAACGCAGCACCACACTCAGCAGGCTCGCACTGTTTTCACACTCCACATTCGGCGTGAAATCCGGGCGACCGCTGAGGTCGACGATGACCTTGCGCAGGTTTGGCGGGCGGATGCTCACTGCCAGTGGATAACTCATCAGTTGCTCGGCCGTGACCCGTTCCAAAGTGGCCAGCGGATGCCCCGCACGACAACAGAAATGCCATTTGCGCGGACGCAATCGGTAGGTGAGGTAATCCGGGTCGGCCTCGAAGTGCCGGGTGTCGGCGACGAAGAATTCGAACTCCTCGCTGAGCAGGCGTTTGCTCAGGCTCTGCCAGTCATCGACCTGAAACTGCACCCGTGCCTTCGGGTAGCGCCCGATGAATGCGCCGATCGCGCGCGGGATCAATCCGGCTGCCGGCGCCGGCCCGCAACCGAAGCGCAATTCCCCCGCCTCCAGCCCATTGAACTGACTGATCTCGTTGGCCATCTGCTGCGCGCCGCTGACCAGTCGTCGCGCATGTTCGAGCAGCACCTGGCCCTGTTTGGTTGGTGGCAGATCCTTGCGCCCGCGATCAACCAACTGGCAGCCAACGCTGTGTTCCAGCGCCTGAATGCTGCGGCTGAACGCCGACTGCGAGAGGTTCACCGCCTGCGCGCCAGCGACGAAGCTGCGTTGTTCGGCGAGGGCGATGAAGTGGCGGAGCTGGCGCAAGTCGATATGCATTTTTCACATAAAAAATATCCGGGAAATGCATTGGATATGCATTAGGTCGACTCCTTATAAAGGCAATCTCTTATGCAGTAAATATTTGTAAATCCATAAATAAATAACTTAAAAGAATATGCAGCGTTGAAGATGTCTGTGTGTTTTTTGACCAGGAGCCGCGCCATGAGTCCGTTGAACCTTGCGTCACCCTTAACACCACGACGGCTCAAACGCCTGCCTCTGGCCCTGCTGCTGGCAGGGAGTGCGAGCTGGACTCATGGTTACGCCGCCGAAACGCAAACCCCGTCGCCGGCTCCGGCCGACAAGCCGGTCGTCAACAGTTCGCAGCTGGAAACCGTGACCGTCACCACTCGCCGCCGCGAAGAAAGCTCGCAGGATGTGCCGACGCCGATGAGCGTGGTCAGCGGCCAGAATCTGGAGACACAGCGGGTCTACCGGATTCAGGATTTGCAGCAACTGGTGCCCA
Source organism: Pseudomonas monsensis (assembly GCF_014268495.2). Classification (NCBI taxonomy): domain Bacteria; kingdom Pseudomonadati; phylum Pseudomonadota; class Gammaproteobacteria; order Pseudomonadales; family Pseudomonadaceae; genus Pseudomonas; species Pseudomonas monsensis. Next base: position 493,557 of record NZ_CP077087.1, read on the forward strand.
GCGTCAACGTCGCCTACATGCACGCACGCCAGTCCAGCGTGTCGATTCGGGGCCTGGGCAACAACCCGGCCAGTGACGGCCTGGAAGGCAGCGTCGGGCTGTACATCGACAACGTTTATCTGGGGCGTCCGGGGATGGCGGTGTTCGATTTGATGGACATCGAACAGCTGGAAGTCCTGCGCGGACCGCAGGGCACGCTGTTCGGCAAAAACACCACCGCCGGGGTGATCAATATCAGCACCCGCGCCCCGACGTTCACGCCGGAGCGCAGCATCGAAACCTCGGTGGGCGAGGACGGTTATTTCCAGACCAAGGGCACGATTTCCGGGCCGCTCAACGATCAACTGGCCGGACGCTTTTCGGCCTACCGCACGCGCAGCGACGGCGATATCAAGAACGAATACGACGGCCATGATCTGAATGGCGGCTCGCGCGACGGCTTCCGTGCACAGTTGCTGTTCAAGCCCAATGACGATTTCAACCTGCGCTGGATCGGTGACTACAACGAAGAAGACTCCAGCGCCGGCACCCGCGTGTTGTACAACACCGGGCCGACCATCAACGGCGTCAATCTCTATCAGGCGCGGGCCAATGCGGCGGGCGCGACGCTGGTCAACGGTGCGCACCGCAAGGTGAATCTGGACAACGATCAGCACGTCACCGTGCATCAGGGCGGCACCTCGGTTGAAGCCAACTGGACCTTGCCGAGCGACTTCACGCTGACCTCGATCAGCGCCTATCGCTTCTGGAATTTCACCCCGCGTAACGACGATGGCCTCAACGTGCCGGCGAGTTACAACGCCGGGGTTTCGGTGGAAGACAAACAGTATTCGCAGGAATTTCGTCTGGCCTCGCCCAAGGGCGAGTTCTTCGATTACGTGGTCGGTGCTTATTACTTTGGCTCGGACCTGGACAACAAATCCTTCGCTTATTACGGCCCCCAGGCCGACATCTGGAATGGCACGCCGCGCGGGGCGCTGGCCAATGTCACCAGCATCGGTAACGGCCATATCAAGACCGACAGTTTTGCGCTGTTTGCCCAAGGCACCTGGCATCTGACCGAGCGCCTGGATTTCACCGCCGGGGTACGCGGCACTTACGAAGAGAAATCCGCCTGGGTCACCCGTGATGCACCGCTCGGCGGGGCTGCTGTGACCGGCGCGGCGGCCACGGCGCGTCGCGGGCGAGCCGGGGCCTACGATTCCGGCGATTTAAACCAGTACAGCTCCAGCCCGTCCGGTCTGCTCAACCTCAGTTACCGCATCACCGACGACGTGCTGGGCTATGCCACGCTCTCCCACGGCGAAAAATCCGGCGGGGTCAACCTGGCGGTGGGTTCGGCGCCAACGGCCGGGGCCGAGTCGTTGCTGATTGGCACCGAACGCGCGAACAACGCCGAACTCGGGTTCAAGAGCACACTGTGGGATCACCGTTTGCAGCTCAACGCCAACGTATTCTGGACCCAGGTCAACGCTTACCAGACCAACGCCTATGACGCCGACAACCGCGTGCAATACCTGACCAACGCCGGCTCGGTCCGGTCGCGCGGCGTCGAATTCGAAAGCACTGTGATCCCGCTGCGCGGCCTGACCCTGAACATCAACGGCTCGTACAACGACGTCAGCTATCTCTCCTACAAAGATGCGCCGTGCCCGCCGGAAGTCAGTCTCGCACCGGGCGCTCCGGCCTCCTGCGACCTTACCGGGCATCAAGTGGTCGGCGCGTCGAAATGGATCGGCAACGCCAACGGCGAATATAAGTGGAACCTGGCTAACGGTTTCGAACCCTACGTCACTGCCAGCTACGCGTTCCGCTCCAAAGCGGTGGGCACGGTCGAGGATTCCGACTACGGGCAGATCCCGAGCTACGCGGTGGTCAACTTTTCCACCGGTCTGCGCGGCGACTTCAACCAGGGCCAGTGGGACGTTTCGCTGTGGCTGAAAAACGCCTTCGACAAGACCTATTACACAACCCTGTGGACCGGCGGCAACGGCGGCTATGAAGGCTTGCTCGGCACACCGCGCACCCTTGGGGTTACCGGTCGCTACGACTTCTGATCCGTCATTCAAGGAGCTGCATAATGTTGCGCATCAAAACCGCTTTACCGGTATTGCTGTCAGGCGCGGTCTTCAGTGCCGGCGCGTTCGCCGCGCCCAGCGTGTACCCGACCGGAGTGACCCGGTACGACCCGGACAAGGCGTTCAATCAGTACGTGATCTTCAGTGGCGCCGACAAGCAGACGCACCTGATCGACATGAATGGCAATGAGGTGAAAACCTGGCCCCAGGAAGGTTTTCCGTCGGCCATCATCGACCCGAAACTGGTTGGCGGTGAGCGCGGGCATGTGCTGCTGCAACTGAGTGCGAAGGAGCCGGGCAAACTCGGTTCGGCCGGCAACGGGCTGGGCAACCAGAGTGTTGGCGAGCTCGACTGGAACGGCAAAGTGGTCTGGCAGTGGGGCGACAAGGCGCCCGGTGGCGCGGCGCAACAGCACCATGATCAGCGCCGTTTGAGCAACGGCAACACGGTGGTGCTGGCGAACAAGGTGCACACGATCAAAGGCTTCAAGGCGCCCGAGGTGATTGATGATGCGATCTATGAAGTCAGCCCCGGCGGTGAGGTGAAATGGCAGTGGCTGGCCTCGGAGCACCTCAACGAATTCGGCTTTACCCCCGAGCAATTGAAACAGGTGCGCGCCAGCGACAACCCGGATTACCTGCATATCAACAACCTCAGTCTGGTCGGGCCAAACAAGTGGTTCGATGCCGGTGACAAGCGCTTCAATCCGGACAATCTGCTGCTCGATTCGCGCAACGCCAACTTCATTGCAATCATCGACAAAAAGACCGGCAAAGTGGTCTGGCGCCTCGGCCCGAACTTGCCGCTGATCAACCCAAAAACCGCGCAAAAACTGCCGCGCCCGGTGGACCAGTTTGTCGGCCAGCATGACGCGCACATCATCCCGGCCGGGCTGCCTGGTGCCGGCAACCTGCTGGTATTCGACAATCAGGGTTCGGCGGGATATCCGAACGTCCCCCTCGGGCTGATTTCCGGCTCGCGGGTGCTGGAAATCGATCCGCAGAAAAACGAAATCGTCTGGCAGTACAGTGCGGCCAATTCGAAGCAGCCGGGATGGGCGTTCTACAGTTCGTTCATCAGCAGTGCGCGACGTCTGCCCAACGGCAATACGCTGATCGACGAAGGCATGAACGGGCGGTTTTTCCAGGTCACGGCGAGCGGTGAAAACGTCTGGGAATACGTCAGCCCGTATCTGGGCAAGGCGCCGGGCAGCGATGCGATCAGCAACTGGGTGTATCGGGCGCTGCCTGTCAGTTATGACTGGGTGCCACTTGGAACGCCACGTTCCGAGACCGCAGTGATTGCCCCGGCCATTGGCGTGCAACAAGCCAGCGCGCGCCGTTAGTAGAAATGGAATTAATGCTCGACGGAATGGCGATAAGTTATGAGCTTAATCAGGGGTGCTTATTGCAACTTGATTAGTCAGTGGCTTGGACAATATACGAATGTCGAACCATCCTGACTGTCGTGAGTTTCCAGGAGGAAACTTGCTCTCATCGGAAGACACTTATCCAACGATAAAGGAAATCTCGTTATGTCGAGCATTAATGGCAGTTATGTAAACGCTAACGCTGGCGCCAAACTGACGATTACCGATGGCAACGACTCCAACGGTACCTTCAGCGGCAAGTTCAGCCAGAATGGCGTGAATTACGACATCGCTTACGGGCATTATCATTTCCAGAACAGCACCGGGCAGCCGACGATCATCACGTTCACCGCACTGAATGACGGTACAGGCTATCAGTCGTGGACACTGTTCTCACCGGATCACAACTACTCTAAAGTTCGTGCGGTGGGTTCACGTAACAACTTTGATGGCGACGTTGTGGGGCTGGCAGGAGAGTTTATCAAGCAATAATGGTTGATTTGATTAAAAGGCCGGTGCACGAAAGTGCATCGGCCTTTTTTGTTTTGGGGAATATTAATAATCAACGCTCTATTTTTTATGAGTTGTCCCGTGAAACCGCGTCAACTGAATTTGATGCGTTGCAGGAATACTTTTAATGCCTGAAAGGCATGCGTTTTTTGCTGCATCGCTGCAGCCCTTATGGCGCGTGGCTTTGGCGAAATTGATCAGTTTCTATATTTCATAAAAGCCTATCCATAACATTAAAGATTACTTTCGGAGATAAGCACCAGGCCCAATGATTCACCCAGCGATTCACCGTGGGGGGTTCAATAAACGGTGGGTCGGCCATTTTTGTAGAGCACGCAAAAAGACCGCAGGGAGTGAATCAATGGGCAATGTCCAGACCGCCGCGAGCGCACAGGAATTGCTGTGGCGTCAGACGCCGAGTGGTGAACTGGTCGATCTCGGCCGGCCCCATCGCGTGCCATTGGGGCAGTTGCGTTTGCAGCGTGCGCCCAAGGGCATCCTGAGCCGGCGCGAAAAGCTTCTGCTCGGTGTGCTGGCGCTGCTGGCGCATGGCGCGGTGATCTACTGGATCAATCAGCATCCGACACCGGCATTGCCGATTGTGCCGCCGGAAATTCCACCGATGACCATCGAGTTTTCGCGCCCGGCGCCTCCCGCGCCGCCAGTGGTCGAGCCGCCGCCACCGGCGCCGGTAGTCGAGCCACCGCCGCCGGTGGAGGACGAGCTGGCCGTTAAACCGCCGCCACCGAAACCGGTTCCCAAACCCAGGCCGGTGGTGAAACCCGCGCCGAAGCCCGCGCCCAAAGCCGTCGCGCAACCGCCCGCGCCGCCACAACCGGCAGCACCGGTGGCGGCGCCTGCACCACCGGCTCCACCCGCTCCGTCCCCGGTAACGCCGGCATCAGCGAACGCCGCGTACCTGAAGAACCCGGCGCCGGAATATCCGTCGCTGGCTCAGCGTCGCGGTTGGGAGGGCACTGTATTGCTGCGCGTGCATGTGTTGGCCAGCGGCAAACCGGGTGAGATCCAGATTCAGAAAAGCAGTGGCCGGCAACCACTCGACGACGCCGCGTTGAACGCGGTGAAACGTTGGAGTTTCGTCCCGGCCAAGCAGGGTGATGTCGCCCAGGACGGCTGGGTCAGCGTGCCCATCGACTTCAAGATTCACTAAACCGAAACCAAATTCGCGCGAAATGTTTACACGAGGGAACACATCATGACGTTACTGGCATCTCCACTGGAATCCATCGAAAGCGCGGTGATCTGGCTGCTGGTGGTTTTTTCCGTCGCGACCTGGGGGCTGGCGCTGCTCAAGGCTGTGCAGTTCGGTCGTCTGAAGGCGCAGGATCGCAAGTTTCATAAGCGCTTCTGGGCGGCGTCGAGTCTGGATGCCGCCGCCGAGTTGAGCGAGACCCAACCCGGCGCCGCCGCCCGGGTAGCCCAGGCGGGTTACGCGGCGATTCAGGTGGGCGAGGCGCCGCAGGCCAATGACCTGAGCCAGGCGATCAACCATCAGGATCGACTCGAACGTGCCTTGCGTCAGCAGATCGTCCGTGAGCGCCGTTCGCTGGAAACCGGTCTGGCGGTGCTCGCGAGTATCGGCAGCACCTCGCCGTTCATTGGTTTGTTCGGCACGGTGTGGGGAATCATGGAAGCGTTGAAAGGTATCAGCGCCGCCGGTTCCGCCAGCCTGGAAACCGTGGCCGGCCCGATTGGCGCGGCACTGGTCGCCACCGGGGTGGGAATCGCCGTCGCGGTGCCGGCGGTGCTGGTTTACAACTACTTTTTGCGGCGTCTGAAACTGACCGCCGCGGATCTGGATGACTTCGCCCACGACTTCTACAGCCTGGCGCAGAAGAGTGCGTTCCGCGTCCTGATTCACCCGACCGCGCACAAGGTTGCAGCCCCGGGCACTGCGGCAAAAGTGAAGGAGGCGTCCTGATATGGCCTTCTCCACGCAAGACAGTGACGAGGTGCTCAGCGAGATCAACGTGACGCCGCTGGTGGACGTAATGCTGGTGCTGCTGGTGGTGTTCATCGTGACCGCGCCACTGCTGACCAACGCGATTCCGATCAACCTGCCGAAGACCGAGGCGGTGGCGCCGGTCGAGCAGAAAGACCCGCTGGTGGTGAGCATCGACGGCGCCGGCAAGCTGTTTATCAACAAGGATGAGATTCAGCCGGACGTGCTGGAATTCAACCTCAAGTCGGCCAAGGCGAAAGACCCGCAAGTGCGCGTGCAACTGCAGGCCGACGACGGGGTGAACTACGGCGAAGTGGCGCGCGCCATGGCTTCGATCGAGCGGGCGGGAATTACCAAATTGTCGGTGATCACCGCGCGGTAACAGATTCAACGTTTTTCCGGGGCCGTCTCCTTGGCAGGGTGCGGCCCTTTTTTTATTCCTGGCATTAAAAGCAGAACCCTCACCCTAGCCCTCTCCCAGAGGGAGAGGGGACTGACCGGGGTGATTGTTCGAGGTACGCCGACCTGATATTTCGAGCCGACCTCAAGATTTGAACGGCATGAAGATCGGCTCCCTTCCCCCTCGCCTCCTTGGGCAGAGGGTTGGGGTGAGGGGGAAAAGATTTCAAGCCATGCACACATCGCATATTCATTTCAGGTCTTAATAAATAGCTTCTTATTCCTTAACGAATATAAATCCCCTCCCTATACTCGATCAGGAACAGACACGCCGCAGGAGAGCTCCCCATGCGCAACGAATCAATCCGCTACCTGATTGTGCCGGGCTGGCAAGGATCGCCAGAAGATCATTGGCAAACCCACTGGCAGAACAGCCTGCCGAACAGCGCGCGGGTCGAGCAGGCCGATTGGCTGACGCCGCGCCGGGAAGACTGGGTTGCCGCACTGGCCGAAGCCATTACTGCCGACAGCACCCCGGTGATCCTCATCGCTCATAGCCTGGGCTGCGTCACCGTTGCGCATTGGGCGGCCACTGCGCCTGTGCAGTACCTGCGTCAGGTCCGCGGTGCCTTGCTCGTTGCGCCGGCGGATGTCGAGCGCCCGACCTGTGCGCCCGCGCTGCGTAATTTCGCGCCGATCCCGACGGATTTATTGCCGTTTCCGAGCCAGGTGGTCGCCTCCGACAACGACGCCGCTGTCAGCGCTCCGCGTGCGCTGGAGCTGGCGCGTAACTGGGGCGCCGAAGCGGGGATTCTTTCCGGGGCCGGGCATATCAACGTCAAGTCCGGGCATCAGCGCTGGGAGCAGGGTTTCGCCTACCTCTATCGCCTGCAAAACCGCCTGGAACATCACGCGCGGCGTCGCGCCTGAGTCGTATATTTTCTTTTTGATCGCCCCCGTCTCCCGGCGGTTGTGGGCGGGAGTCTGCCATGAGTTTTGAAACGTTCGGTCAGCCGTTGCTGACCTTTCCCGACGCGGAAAAAAGTCCCCTGAGCATCCGCGCCAAGGCGCTGGTGTTTGTCGATCCGCGCTCGCGTCAGTTGCGTGAAGAGCTGGAGCAACTGGCCCCGCGTTCGATCTCGGTGCTGATTCGCGGTGAGACCGGTACGGGTAAAGAACTGCTCGCCCGCCACATCCACCGCGCCAGTGATCGCAGCGGTCTGTTCGTTTCGGTCAATTGCGGCGCGATCAGCCCGACCTACGCCGATGCCGAGCTGTTCGGCTATGCCGCCGGCAGTTACGCCGGTTCGGCCAGCAGTCGCGCCGGCTGGTTCGGTTCGGCCAACGGCGGCACCTTGTACCTGGATGAAATCGGCGACCTGCCGCTGCCGATCCAGGTCAAATTGCTCGCCGCTCTGGAAAACCACGAAGTCACCCGCGTCGGCGCCCATCAGCCGAGTCCGGTGGACGTGCGCCTGGTGGCGGCGACCAGCATCGACCTGGCGCAAGCGGTGGACGCGGGGAAATTCCACGAACGGCTCTATCACTACCTCAGCGAAGGGCAACTGGAACTGCCGGCGCTGCGCGAGCGAATCGGCGACATCCTGTCATTGGCCGAATATTTTCTCGGCATCTACAGCCAGCGTCTCGACCTGCCGGTGCCGTTGATCAGCGAAGCGGCGCAACATCTGCTGGAGCGCCACAGCTGGCCGGGCAACACCCGCGAGCTGGAAAACGTCATTCACTTTGCGTTGTTGGTCAGCACTGGGGAGGAAATTCTCCCGGAACACCTGAACCTGCCCGACGCTTCTGGCCCGCACCTGCAGATCGAACGACTGGTCACGCAGATCAACATCGGCGGCAGCGTTGACGAGCGTAAAGCGTTGAAAGATTTGCTGATTGGTTTGAGTCAGCGCTTGTGACCGTTTTGTCCTGTATGAGCAAAATGGAATATCAAAGTGAATAAACGTTATTGTCCGGGAATAAAAAATCCCGGTATTGTCCGCTTCACGCCAGAGATAGCACTTCACTGGCACACGTATTAAATAGCCGTCGCCCTCTGCGACCGTGATTTTCGATAAGGACACTGCATGAAAAAGGTTCTGTTGTTTACCGCACTGGCGGCTGCTCTGACTGCTTCCCTGGCCAACGCTGGCGAGAAACTGGTGGTCGCGGCGACCCCGGTGCCGCACGCCGAAATCCTCGAGCTGATCAAGCCGACCCTGGCCAAAGAAGGCGTGGATCTGGAAATCAAAGTCTTCACCGACTACGTGCAGCCGAACGTGCAAGTGGGCGAAAAGCGCCTGGACGCCAACTACTTCCAGACCAAGCCGTACCTGGACAGCTTCAACGCTGGCAAATACAAGGATGACAAGTCCAAGTACCTGGTCACCGTGCAAGGCGTGCACGTTGAACCGTTCGGTGGCTACTCGAGCAAGTACAAGACCCTGGCTGAACTGCCTGACGGCGCGACCATCGCGATCCCTAACGAAGGCAGCAACAGCGGTCGCGCCCTGATCCTGCTGCAAAAGGCTGGCCTGATCGAGCTGAAAGATCCGAAAAACGCCCTGGCGACCCCGAAAGACATCGCCAAGAACCCGCACAACTTCAAGTTCAAGGAACTGGAATCGGCCCTGCTGCCACGTGTGCTGAAGGAAGTTGATCTGGACATGATCAACACCAACTACGCGCTGGAAGCCAAGCTGAATCCGACCAAGGATGCGTTGGTGATCGAAGGCGCCGATTCGCCTTACGTGAACTTCCTGGTGGCCCGTGAGGACAACAAGAACAGCGACGCCATCAAGAAACTGGCCGCTGCCCTGACCAGCCCGGAAGTCAAAGCGTTCATCGAGAAGAAGTACAACGGCGCGGTATTGCCGGCGTTCTGATCTGACGCTTGAGTGAACCCCTTCAAGGTGTGAAAACGCCGATGGCTAGCGATAGTCATCGGCGTTTTTGTGTGTGCGTTGAAAAGCCCCTCACCCTAACCCTCTCCCGGAGGGAGAGGGGACTGATTGGGGGATGCAGTAGAGGTACGCCGACGTGAAAGATCTCAGCCGAATCCATAATAGACTCGATTTTTCAGGTCGATGTTTGACGCAAGATACCTCGGTAGGCTCCCTCTCCTAGAGGTACGCCGACGTGAAAGATCTCAGCTGAAGCCATAATCGACTCGATTTTTCAGGTCGATGTTTGACGCGAGACGACTCGGTCAGCCCCCTCTCCCTCTGGGAGAGGGTTGGGGTGAGGGTGCTCTTGATCTCAGGCCACTTGGGCCTTCAACGCCCGCCTCAACGCCACGAGCAATTTCACAATGTCCTGCGGATCCAGTCGCTGCGGCACTTTTACGTCCATGTTGTCTTCCTTGTAAGGGTTTGGCCGGGGGAGTCTGGCCAAAAGCTGTTCGTCCTTGGAGGGCTTTCGTGCAAAAAAGATCCTTCCTACAGCGCAAAGGAAAATAGCCTTCTTATTCCTTCCCGGCAAACCCACAAGATAGTTTTTTGGGTGATATCAATATGCTTTAACGGTATTTAAATTCTCTTTTTTATACCTATAAAGTCACCTCCTGCCGGACAGCCACCCGCTGCCCATGGACTGCACTACCGTCGCTTATCAAGCGGCGTCCAGGACGTTTCATGACTCTCGATTACGCATTCATCCTCAGCACGCTGCCGGCGTTTCTCAAAGCCGTGGGCGTGACGCTGCAGGTCGGTTTCATCGCCATTGGCACCTCGCTGCTGGTGGCGTTGCTCAATGCGACGATTCTGGTGTTCCGCACGCCTTACCTGCAGCGCGCCGTCGGCCTGTACGTGGAACTGGCGCGCAACACGCCGCTGCTGATTCAGCTGTTCTTCGTCTACTTCGCCTTGCCGGCCATCGGCATCAAGGTGTCCGGTTTCACTGCCGCGATCATCACCATGACGTTTCTCGGTGGCGCCTACCTCACCGAAGTGCTGCGTGCCGGCGTCGATGCCGTACCGCAGGCGCAGCTGGAATCGGGGCGCTCCATCGGCCTGTCCCACGGCCAGTTGCTGCGCTACGTGATCCTGCCGCAAGCGGGGATCCTCAGCCTGCCGTCGCTGTTCGCCAATTTCATTTTCCTGCTCAAGGAAACCACCGTGGTCTCGGCGGTGGCCGTGCCGGAAATCCTCTACACCACCAAGAGCTACATCGCGCTCTACTACAAAACCTACGAAATGCTCGCCGTGTTGACGCTGATTTGCGTGCTGCTGTTCTTGCCGCTGTCGCTGCTGCTCAGCCGTCTGGAAAGGAGGCTCCAGCATGGCCAGTTCGGGTCTTGAACTGCTCTGGGTGTCGTTGCCACAACTGGCAAAAGGCGCCGGGCAAACCTTGTCGATCTCGTTCCTGAGCATTGCCATCAGCACCGTCGGCGGTGTGCTCTACGGCGTGTTGCGCACGCTCAACGTGACTTGGCTGAACGCAATCCTGCGAGTGTATCTGGAGCTGTTCCGGGCGATCCCGGTGCTGGTCTGGTTGTACCTGCTGTTTTTCGGCCTGCCGATTTTCTTCGGCCTGAGCCTGCCGAGCTTCTGGTGTGCGGTGCTGGTGCTGTCGCTGTGGGGCGCCAGCGAGGTTGGCGAAGTGGCGCGCGGTGCGTTGCATTCGTTACCGCGCGGGCAGCGTGAAGCAGGGCTGTCGATCGGCCTGAACGCTGCGCAGCTCTACGGCTACGTGCTGTTGCCGCAAGCGCTGAAACGCATGACGCCGCCGACCATCAACGTCTACACGCGGATCATCAAGACCAGTTCGCTGGCGGTGCTGATCGGCGTGGTCGACGTCATCAAGGTCGGCCAGCAGATCATCGAGCGCACCTACGAATCGGTGTTGATCTACGGCGCGCTGTTCCTGTTTTTCTTTTTCATCTGCTACCCGCTGTCGGCCGCCTCGCGCGTGCTGGAGCGGCGCTGGACGCAAGCATGAGCGCATTGATCGAGTTTCACGGCTTCAACAAATTCTACGGCGAGCAGCAGGTGCTCAACGGCATCGACCTGCAAGTGCGCAGCGGCGAAGTGATCGTCATTCTCGGCCCCAGCGGCTGCGGCAAAAGCACCTTGCTGCGTTGCCTCAATGGTCTGGAACAGGCCCACAGCGGCAGCCTGAAATTTGTCGGCCGCGAGCTGCTGGACAAGGCCACTGACTGGCGTGAAATCCGTCAGCAGATCGGCATGGTGTTCCAGAGTTATCACCTGTTCCCGCACATGAGCGTGCTCGACAATTTGCTGCTCGGCCCGCTCAAGGTGCAGAAACGTCAGCGCCGCGAAGCGCAGCAGCAGGCCGAAGCCCTGCTCGAACGGGTGGGCCTGGCGGACAAGCGCGATGCGTTTCCACGCCAGCTCTCCGGCGGCCAGCAGCAACGCATCGCCATCGTCCGTTCATTGTGCATGAACCCGCGGGTCATGCTCTTCGATGAAGTCACCGCGGCCCTCGACCCGGAAATGGTCAAGGAAGTGCTGCAAGTGATTCAGGGCCTGGCCCGCGAGGGCATGACCCTGCTGATCGTCACCCACGAAATGGCCTTCGCCCGCGCGGTGGCCGACCGCATCGTGTTCATGGATGCCGGGCGCATCCTTGAACAGAACCCGCCCGAGATTTTCTTTACGAACCCGCAAACCGCACGCGCGCAGCAGTTTCTGGAGAAGTTCTCCTTCGTTGCAACACTGCCAAAAACGAATCCGACAAAGGAACTGGAACCGTTATGAAAACTGCCGCTTTTTTACTGCCCCTGCTGAGCCTCGCCTTACTTGCCGGTTGCAGCAAAACCGAAGAACCGTCGAAGCCGAAAGTCGCCAGCGAAAGCACCGCGCCGGCCGGTTATCTGGACAAGATCAAGGCCCGCGACAAACTGATCGTCGGCGTCTTCACCGACAAGCCACCGTTCGGTTTTGTCGATGAGGCCGGACGCTACGTCGGCTTCGACACCGACATCGGTCGGCGTTTCGCCAAGGATCTGCTCGGTGACGAGAACAAGGTCGAGTTCGTTGCCGTGGAGCCGGCGAGCCGCATTCCGTTCCTGCAAAGCGACAAGGTCGACCTGATCCTCGCCAACATGACCGTGACCCCGGAGCGCAAGGACGCGGTGGAATTCACTAACCCGAACCTCAAGGTCGCGGTGCAGGCGCTGGTGCCGCAAAGCAGTTCGGTGAAAAGCCTCGATGACCTGGCCACCCGCACCACCATCGTGACCACCGGCACCACGGCGGACATCTGGCTGACCAAAAATCATCCGGACTGGAAACTGCTCAAGTTCGAGAAAAACACCGAGTCGCTGCAAGCCCTGGCCAATGGCCGTGGCGATGCGTATGCGCAGGACAATCTGGTGCTGTTCAGCTGGGCCAAGCAGAACCCGGGCTACCGCGTGCTGGACGAAAAACTCGGTGCAGAAGCACCGATTGCGCCGGCGGTGAAGAAGGGCAATATCGAGCTGCGTGACTGGGTGAATAGCGAGCTGACCAAGCTGGGCGAGGAGAAGTATCTGCTCAAACTGTACGACCAATATGTGCGTAAGGAACTGAGCGATGACACCAAGCCTGAGAGCGTGATTGTCGAGGGTGGCAAGTGGCAGGGGTGATTGTCTGTTGAATCGGTGGTGAGGCCCGCCCCTCACCCCAGCCCTCTCCCGAGGGAGAGGGAGCCGACCGGGTCGATTATGGATTCACAGAAGCATTTTCAGGTCGGCGCAATTCACCAGCATCCCCCAATCAGTCCCCTCTCCCTCCGGGAGAGGGTTAGGGTGAGGGGCTTTTAATCCGGCCAGTTCCACGCCGGTTCATCCAGCACTCGCTGCCCGACAATCCCGGTCTGCCCCAGGGTTTTCTCCAGCACAATGCAATTGCACTCCGGGTCTTCCTGCAGCGCCGAAATCAACCGTCGCGCATGGGACACGACCCACACCTGACACTGCTGCGATGCACGGATGATCAATCGCGCCAGCGCCGGCAACAGGTCCGGATGCAGGCTGGTTTCCGGTTCGTTCAGCACCATCAACGACGGTGGTCGTGGCGTCAGCAACGCGGCGATCAGCAGCAGATAACGCAATGTTCCGTCCGACAGCTCTGCCGCCGACAGTGGCCGCAGCAAGCCTTCCTGATAAAACTCGATGGCAAAACGTCCACCGCCGACGGGGGTAACATTCAGGCGGGCGCCGGGGAACGCATCGCTGATTGCTGCGTGCAATGCTTCCGGATCGCCGATTTCGATGATGGTCTGCAAGGCTGCCGCCAGGTCACGGCCATCGTGATGCAGCACTGGCGTGCGGGTGCCCAGTTGCGGTTGGCGCACCGGGGCGTCGGCATCGCTGCGAAAGTGATCGTAGAAGCGCCAGCGGCGGATGAACTCGCGCATCTGGAACACTTCTGGCGAGCTACGCAGGCTGCCGACCTGATCAAACAGGCTGTCGAAGTTCGGCGTGTGCTGCGCCAGCACGTCCCAGCCTCGACCCTCGCGAGCGCGGATCATCGGACCATTGCGGTCCACCAGCAGACTGGCGGGGCGATACAGTGGTCCGGCCCAGATGCATTCGCGCTTGATCTCTGGGTCGAGGGAAAAGAACGAGCGGGTCGGGGCGGGCAGACCCAAGGCGATCGAATAACTGAACTCCTCCCCGGCAAATCCCATGCGCAGGCGCATCGGCGACTGGCGCACGCTGCCCTCGATCGCCACATCGCCGTTGTGCATGCGCCGGGTGAGGGTTTCCGGTCCGGCCCAGAACGTCGACTCCAGCCCGCCTTCACGCGCCAGCGCATTGACCACGCCGCCCTGAGCGGTCTCCGCCAGCAGGCGCAGCGCGCGGTACAGGTTGGACTTGCCACTGCCGTTGGGGCCGGTGATCAGGTTCAGCCGGCCCAGCGGAATCACCAATTTATTGATCGAGCGGTAATTGGCCACCGCCAGGGTTTTGAGCATGGGCGTTTCCTTTGCCGGAACCGTTAGTGTGCCGTGCCTGCAGCCCTGTGGCGAGGGAGCTTGAGCCCGCCGGGCTGCGAAGCTGCCCCATCTCCCGATTCGAGCGGTTTTGTGACTGTTGCGCAGTCGAGCGGGAGCCAGCCCCTTCGCCGCAAAAATCATTTTGAAAATGCGTTGTTCCCGCGAGCGAACGTTGAACCCTGTTCTAAGCTCACAGTCGTATCGTCACTTGCACGTTCGTACACAGGAAGGAGTCTGCATGGCGAGTCCCGGATTGAAAACAGTTGTCGTGCTGAGCCTGCTTACGTTGCTGACCGCTTGCGGCAAAAAAGAAGCCCCGGCGCAGTACCTGCCGCGGGTCTTTGTGCAAGAAGTGAAACCCGCTGACTACGCGCCAGCCGTGACCCTCACCGGCGACGTTCAGGCCCGGGTGCAGACCGAGCTGTCGTTCCGGGTCGGCGGCAAGATCATCCAGCGCATGGTGGATGTGGGCGACCGGGTCAGCGCCAAACAGGTGTTGGCCAAACTCGATCCCAAGGACCTGCAGACCAACGTCGATTCCGCGCAAGCCCAGGTCATCGCCGAGCAGGCGCGGGTCAAGCAGAGCGCGGCGGCGTTCGTGCGCCAGCAAAAACTTCTGCCCAAGGGTTACACCAGCCAGAGCGAATACGATTCCGCCCAGGCGGCGTTGCGCAGCAGCCAGAGCGCATTGAGCGCGGCGCAGGCGCAATTGGCCAACGCCAGGGATCAGTTGAGTTATACCGCGCTGATCGCCGATGCACCGGGAGTGATCACCGAACGTCAGGCTGAAGTCGGGCAAGTGGTGCAGGCCACCGCGCCGATTTTCTCGCTGGCCCGCGACGGCGCCCGCGATGCGGTATTCAATGTCTACGAATCGCTGCTGGCCGAGCGCCCGGCGGACCGTTCGATTGTCGTCAGCCTGCTCGACAACCCCGCGATCAAGACCACCGGCACGGTGCGTGAAATCACCCCGGCGGTGTCGGCGCAGTCCGGCACGGTGCAAGTCAAAGTCACCCTCGACAGCCTGCCACAGGGCATGCAACTGGGCTCGGTGGTCAGCGCCACCGCCAAGGGCAGCGGCAAGTCGGCGGTGGAATTGCCGTGGTCGGCGCTGACCAAAAACATCAGCGATCCGGCGGTGTGGATGGTCGACGAAAAAGGTGAGGCGCAGTTGCACAGCGTGACGGTTGGCCGCTACCTGATCGGCAAGGTTGTCATCAGCGATGGCCTCAAGGGTGGGGAAAAAGTCATTGTCGCCGGTGGCCAGTTGTTGCATCCGGGGATGAAAGTCGAGATTGCCGAAAACACCTACAAAAGTCTGCAGCCGGGAGCACAGCCATGAAGCGACTGGGGCTGTTATCCATCGGCGTATTGCTGGCGGCCTGTTCGAAACACGAGCCGCCACCGGAGCCGGTGCGGCCGGTGCTGTCGATCAAGGTGCAGGCGCTGAACGAGGAAACCCTCGGCCGTTTCGCCGGCAGCATTCAGGCGCGTTACGAAAGCAACACTGGCTTTCGCGTGGGCGGACGTATCGCCAGCCGTAACGTCGATGTCGGTGCCGAGGTGCAAAAGGGCACGCTGCTCGCCACTCTCGACCCGTCCGATCAGCAGAACCAGTTGCGTTCGGCCCAGGGCGATCTGGCCAAGGTCCAGGCACAACTGATCAACGCCCAGGCCAACGCCCGCCGGCAGCAGGCGCTGTTTGATCGCGGCGTGGGCGCGCAGGCGCAGCTGGACATTGCCACCACCGACCTGAAAACCACCCAGGCCTCACTGGATCAGGCGCGCGCGGCGGTCAATCAAAGCAAGGATCAGCTCGGCTACACCGAACTGCGTTCAGACCACAAAGCGGTGGTCACCGCGTGGAACGCCGAGGCCGGGCAGGTGGTGACGGCGGGGCAGCAAGTGGTGACCCTGGCGCAACCGGATATCAAGGAAGCGGTGATCGACCTGCCGGACACCCTGGTCGATGAGATCCCTTCCGATGTGGTGTTTCTGGTGGCCGGGCAACTCGACCCGAGCATCAACACCACGGCGACCCTGCGCGAGATCGAGCCGCAGGCACAAAGCGCCACCCGCACCCGTCGCGCACGGCTGACCCTGGCCGACACCCCGGACGGTTTCCGTCTCGGCACGGCGATCAGCGTGACCCTCAGTTCGGCGATCAAACCGCGCATCGAATTGCCCGCCACCGCGTTGCAGGAAGTCGATGGCAAATCCCGTATCTGGGTCATCGACACCCAAAGCAAAACCGTCAGCCCGCGCGACGTCAGCGTGATCAGCCGCACCGACGGCAGCGTGGTGCTCGCGGGCGGCGTGAAGAACGGTGAGCGCGTGGTCAGTGCCGGCGTCAACAGTCTCAAACCCGGACAATCCGTGAAACTTGACGAGGACAGTCAATGAAAGGCTCTTTCAACCTCTCCGAATGGGCCCTCAAGCATCAGTCTTTCGTCTGGTATCTGATGTTCGTCGCGTTGTTGATGGGGGTGTTCTCGTACTTCAATCTGGGGCGCGAGGAAGACCCGTCGTTCACCATCAAGACCATGGTAATCCAGACCAAATGGCCGGGTGCGACCCAGGAGGAAACCCTCAAGCAGGTCACCGACCGCATCGAGAAAAAACTCGAAGAACTCGACTCCCTCGACTACGTGAAAAGCTACACGCGCCCCGGCGAATCGACGGTGTACGTGTACCTGCGCGACACCACCAGCGCCAAGGACATCCCGGAAATCTGGTACCAGGTGCGCAAGAAAATTGATGACATTCGCGGGCAGTTTCCCAAGGGCATTCAAGGGCCGGGGTTCAACGACGAATTCGGTGATGTGTTCGGTTCGGTGTATGCCTTCACCGCCGACGGCCTGACCATGCGCCAGTTACGCGACTACGTGGAACAGGCGCGAGCCGAGATCCGCAATGTGCCGGGGCTGGGCAAGATCGAAATGATCGGCCAGCAGGACGAAGTGATTTACCTGAATTTCTCCACCCGCAAACTCGCAGCGTTAGGCATCGATCAGCGTCAGGTGGTGCAGAGCCTGCAATCGCAGAACGCGGTGACCCCGGCCGGTGTCATCGAGGCCGGGCCGGAGCGCATATCCGTGCGCACCTCGGGGCAGTTCGCTTCGGAGAAAGATCTGGCCGAGGTCAATCTCAAGCTCAACGACCGTTTCTATCGCCTGGCCGACATCGCCGACATCAGCCGGGGTTACGTCGATCCGGCCACGCCTGAATTTCGCTTTGACGGCAAACCGGCGATCGGTCTGGCGATTGCCATGCAGAAGGGCGGCAACGTTCAGGCGTTCGGCAAGGCCCTGCACCAGCGCATCGACGAGCTGACGGCCGATCTGCCGGTCGGCGTCGGCGTGCACACCGTGTCCGATCAGGCGGTGGTGGTGGAAGAGGCCGTCGGTGGCTTCACCAGCGCGCTGTTCGAGGCGGTGATCATCGTACTGGTGGTGAGCTTCATCAGCCTCGGCGTGCGCGCCGGCTTGGTGGTGGCCTGTTCGATCCCGCTGGTGCTGGCAATGGTGTTTGTGTTCATGGAATACAGCGGCATCACCATGCAGCGGATTTCCCTCGGCGCGTTGATCATTGCCCTCGGCCTGTTGGTGGACGATGCGATGATCACGGTGGAAATGATGGTCACGCGCCTGGAAATGGGCGAAAGCAAGGAGCAGGCGGCCACGTTCGCCTACACCTCCACGGCGTTTCCGATGCTCACCGGTACGCTGGTGACGGTGGCCGGTTTCGTGCCCATCGGCCTCAACGCCAGTTCTGCGGGTGAGTACACCTTCACCCTGTTCGCCGTGATTGCCGTGGCGATGATCGTGTCGTGGGTGGTGGCGGTGTTCTTTGCCCCGGTGATCGGTGTGCACATTCTCAGCACCAATGTGAAACCCCATGAAGCCGAGCCGGGTCGCGTCGGTCGGGCCTTCAATGGCGGTTTGCTCTGGTGCATGCGCAATCGCTGGTGGGCGATCGGCATCACCGTGCTGCTGTTTGTGCTGGCCGTGTTCTGCATGCGCTTCGTGCAGAACCAGTTTTTCCCGTCCTCGGATCGCCCGGAAATTCTGGTCGACTTGAACTTGCCACAAAACGCCTCCATCGACGAAACCCGCAAGGCCGTCGACAAACTCGAAGCCACGCTCAAGGGCGACCCGGACATCGTGCGCTGGAGCACCTACATCGGTCAGGGTGCAATCCGTTTCTACCTGCCGCTCGACCAGCAATTGCAGAACCCGTACTACGCGCAACTGGTCATCGTCAGCAAAGACTTCGAGGCCCGCGAAGCGCTGAGTCAGCGCCTGCGCGAACGCCTGCACAAGGATTTCGTCGGCATCGGCAGTTACGTGCAGGCGCTGGAAATGGGCCCGCCGGTGGGGCGGCCGATCCAGTACCGGATCAGCGGCAAGGACATTGATCAGGTGCGCAGGCACGCCATCGACCTGGCCACCGAACTGGACAAGAACCCGCACATCGGCGAGATCATTTACGACTGGAACGAGCCGGGCAAAGTCCTGCGCATCGACATCGCCCAGGACAAGGCACGCCAGCTCGGGCTGTCGTCCGAAGACGTGGCGAACCTGATGAACAGCATTGTCAGTGGCGCGCCGCTGACTCAAGTCAACGATGATATTTACTTGATCAACGTGGTCGGCCGTGCGGTGAGCTCGGAACGCGGCACGCCGGAAACCCTGCAGAATTTGCAGATCGTCACACCGAACGGCACGTCGATTCCGCTACTCGCGTTCGCCACTGTGCGTTATGAGCTGGAACAGCCGCTGGTATGGCGCCGCGACCGCTTGCCGACCATCACCATCAAGGCATCGGTGCGCGACGAGATCCAGCCGACCGACCTGGTGAAACTCCTCAAGCCGTCGATTGATGCCTTCGCGGAAAAACTGCCGGTCGGTTACAAAGTCGCCACCGGCGGTACGGTCGAGGAGAGCGGCAAGGCTCAGGGGCCGATTGCCAAGGTGCTGCCATTGATGCTGTTCCTGATGGCGACCTTCCTGATGATTCAGTTGCACAGCGTGCAGAAGATGTTCCTGGTGGCGAGTGTCGCGCCGCTGGGGCTGATCGGCGTGGTGCTGGCGCTGGTGCCGACGGGCACGCCGATGGGCTTCGTGGCGATCCTGGGGATTCTGGCGCTGATCGGCATCATCATCCGTAACTCGGTGATCCTGGTAACGCAGATCGACGAGTTTGAGCGAAACGGCTCTGCGCCGTGGGATGCGGTGGTGGAAGCGACCGAGCACCGGCGCCGGCCGATCCTGCTGACTGCAGCGGCGGCGAGCATGGGCATGATCCCGATTGCCCGGGAAGTGTTCTGGGGGCCGATGGCGTACGCGATGATCGGCGGGATTGTGGTGGCGACGCTGCTGACGCTGCTGTTCCTGCCGGCGCTGTATGTGGCCTGGTACAAGATCCGCGAACCGAAGAAGGATTGAGTCAACAGCGACCCTCACCCTGACCCTCTCCCAAAGGGAGAGGGTCAGGGTGAGGGGGGGGCTGACTCAACTCAAGCCTTACGCCAAACGCTTGCTAACCAAGGCTGCTGCTCACGCGGTAATCCCGCCGGGCGGTAGTAATGCTCAAGCTCGACAAACCCCGCCGCCGTCAGCAACCCTTGCCACGCCTCAAGATCGTGATACGAGCCATACCGCGGCCCGTTCCAGCCCTCCTGGTTGTCCCCGCGCGGATTGGAGCTGAACAACACGCCACCCGGTTTCAACGCGCCGTGCAATTGCTTCAATACCCGTGGCAACTCCTGCAACGGCACATGAAAAAGCACCGCATTGGCAAAGATCCCGTCGAAGCGTTCAGCCGGCAGATCGAGCTTCAGAAAGTCCTGCTGCAACACTTCACAGCCACTGTCCTCGCGGGCCATTCGCGCAAACTCTTGCGAACCATCCAGCCCGACGGCGATGTGACCCATGCGGGTGAACGTCTGCAAATCCCGTCCCGGGCCACAGCCAAAGTCCAGAACCGTGAACGGCGCCGTGCCTTGAATATGCCGCAGCAATGCATTGATGTTCTGGCTGACGTCGTGATCGCGGGTGCCTTCGCGGAAGTCTTCGGCCACCGAGTTGTAATGGCCGAGGGTGGTGGCGGTGATCTGTTCGAGATCGCTGGGGGTCTGCTTCATGGTCGGGATACGCGGGCAGTTGGGATTCGCCGAATATACGCCATGAAGCGGGGCGGCTGCGCAGCCCATCGCGAGCAGGCTCACTCCTGCATTTGAAATGCATTCCCCTGTAGGCGTGAGCCTGCTCGCGATAGCGTTTGTGAAGTCGCTGCATGAGCCCGGCCAGACTCAGCGCTTGTTCAACCCCCGCGCCAAGCGGTCTCCACCCAACTGAATCACCGCCACCAATGCCACCAGCAAGACAATCACCGTCAACATGATCTGGCTGTCAAAGCGCTGATAGCCGTAGCGATAGGCGATGTCCCCCAAGCCGCCGGCACCAATCGCCCCGGCCATGGCTGACGAGTTGATCATCGTTACCAGGGTAATGGTGAAACCGCCGACAATCCCCGGCAGCGCTTCGGGCAACAGCACATGCCAGACGATATGCCAGCGCCGGCATCCCATCGCCTGCGCCGCTTCGATCAAACCATGATCGACCTCGCGCAGACTCACCTCGGCAATCCGCGCAAAGAACGGCGTCGCAGCAATGGTCAGCGGCACCACGGCCGCCCACACACCGTAGGTGGTGCCGACGATCAGCCGGGTGAATGGAATCAGTGCGACCATCAGAATCAGAAACGGAATCGAGCGAAACAGGTTCACAAACGCCCCGAGTGCGCGATTCAACACCGGTGCTTCGTAAATCCCGCCCTTATCGCTGGTGACCAGAATCACCGCCATGGGAATCCCCACCAGCAGCGCGATCAGCGACGACACGCCGACCATCAGGAAGGTGTCGATAAAACCCTGCAGCAAGCGATCAAACCACATAACCCAGCACCTCCACCCGTTGCGCCCATTGCCCGGCACGTTCGCGCAATTGCTCGGCGCTCGCCGCGGAACTGCTGACGGCCAGCAGCAATTGCCCCAGCGCATGGCCCTGAATCCGCTCCACGCCGCCCTGCAACAACTTCACCCGGCCACCGAGCGCGGCGAACAACGCCGCCAGATCCGGCTCGTCGCGGGCAGCGCCGGTCAATTGCAGGCGCAGCACCACTGCCGCGTCACCAGAGGGTGGCGAGGCATACAGACGGCTTTGCAGTTCTTCCGGCAAGGCGTGTTGCAGCGGCGCGAGCAAGGTCTGGCTGACCTCGTGCTGCGGATTGCCGAACACTTCCCAGACCGGGCCTTGTTCGACGACGCGCCCGTGCTCCAGCACCACCACGCGGTCGCAGATTTCGCGGATCACTGCCATTTCGTGGGTGATCAATACGATGGTCAGGCCCAGGCGCTGGTTGATCTCGCGCAGCAGGCCGAGGATCGACTGGGTGGTCTCCGGATCGAGCGCGGAAGTGGCTTCGTCGCAGAGCAGAATATCCGGGTCATGCACCAACGCCCGGGCGATGCCGACACGCTGTTTCTGTCCGCCGGACAGCTGCGCCGGGTAGCTTTTGTGCTTAGCTTGCAGGCCGACCAGTTCAAGCAATTCGCGGACTTTCTGCTCGCGCTGTGCTTTTGGCACGCCAGCGACTTTCAGCGGCAGTTCGACGTTCTGCCAGACGGTCTTGGCCGACATCAGGTTGAAGTGCTGGAAGATCATGCCGATGCGTCGGCGCAGGTTGACCAGGCGATCCTCATCGAACTCGCCGATATCGACCTGGTCGATCAGTACCCGCCCCGACGTCGGCTGCTCCAGACGATTGATCGTGCGGATCAACGATGACTTGCCGGCGCCGCTGCGGCCGATGATGCCAAACACTTCACCGCGCTGAATCGCCAGATCAATGCCCTGCAGCGCAGCGACCGGGCCTTGCCGGCCGTCGTAGGTTTTACCCAGGCCGATGAAGCGTACGTGGGCGCGGTTCAGCTCGGGGTGCAGTTCGGTTCTTTCAGCATGTTTGGGCTCTGGAGTTTCCAGTCGCCGTTGGATCGCGGCCGTCATGCTCAGCTTTCCCAACCGGCCTGGTACAACTTGCCGTGAGCCTTATCCAGCGCGGCGCGCACGGCCGGCGAATGCTGGTAGATATCGACGAACTTAATCAGGCGCGGATCATCTTTGCTCTTCGGCTGGATCACGAACTGGATCACGTATTCCTTGTGGTCGAGGCCGTCGAACAGCAGCGCGGAACCGGCATCGAAGGTCTTCGCCAGACGGATGTAGGCAGGGTAGCCCTGGACCAGATCGGCGTCGTCATAGGCACGCACCAGTTGCACGGCTTCGACCTGGAGGATTTTGATTTTCTTCGGGTTGGCGACGATGTCGTCTTCGGTGGCCTTGTAGCCGACGCCCGGTTTCAGGCTGATCAAACCGGCCTTGGCCAGCAGTTGCAGGCCGCGCCCGCTGTTGATCGGGTCGTTGGCGATGGCGACGCTGGCGCCCTCGGGCAACTCGCCGAAGCTTTTGTATTTCTTCGAGTAGAGGCCAACGTTGTTGATGATCCCCGGGGCGAACGGCACCAGGTCAAAACCGGAAGCGGCCTTGGCGTTTTCGAGGAACGGGATGTGCTGGAAGTAGTTCACGTCGATGTCGCCCGCGGCGAGGCTGACGTTCGGCGCGATCCAGTCGGTGAACTCCACCAGCTCGACTTTCAGGCCTTGCCTGGAAGCCTCTTCGACGGCGGCTTCCAGCGGGATGGCGAAGGCGGCGGTGGTGCCGATTTTCAGTGGCGCGTCGGCAGCGAACACCGCCGAACTGAACAGGCCGAAGGCCAGGGCCAGTGCTTTGACTGGGTGGGTCAGGCGTTTCTTGGTCATGATGGTTTTCCAGTCAGTGCATTGATTATGTGGTGTTGGGTCGGGCCTCTTAGCGAGCAAGCTCGCTCCCACAGGGAAATGCATTCCAAATGTGGGAGCGAGCTTGCTCGCGAAGCTTTTAATGCCGGTACGCAGCAGCGGTGTGTTGCTCGGGGAGTTGCGCCTCGCCGTGAAACAGCTTCTCGCGCAAGCTGCCGCTGTCATACGCAGTCTTGTACGACCCGCGCCGTTGCAACTCCGGAATCACCAGTTCAATGAAATCGACATAGCTTTCCGGGGTGACGATGCGGGTCAGGTTGAAGCCGTCCAGACCGGTTTCGGCGATCCACGATTCCAGCTCGTCCGCCACTTGCTCAGGCGAGCCGACCACGGTGATGTAGCGGCCACCGAGGGCGTGCTGGTCGAGCAATTTGCGCCGGGTCCAGTCGTTGTTCTGCAGGTTCTTGGTCGCGGACTGGATGGCGTTGCTTTTCACGTACTGGATCGGTTCGTCGATTTCGTACTGGGAAAAGTCGATGCCGGTGGACGCTGAAAAGTGCGCCACGCCAGCCTCGGCACTGGCATAACTCAGGTACTCGGCGTGCTTGGCCCAAGCGGCTTCTTCGGTAGCGCCGACGATCACGTTGAGGCCCATGAACACCTTGATGTCCTCGGGATTGCGCCCGGCCTCGACCGCGCTGGCGCGGACCTTGTCGACTTGCACCTTGGTCGACGGCTTGTTCTGGCCGCTGATGAACACGCACTCGGCGTGACGCCCGGCGAACAGCAAGCCGCGATCGGAACTGCCGGCCTGGAACAGCACCGGTGTGCGCTGCGGCGATGGCTCGCAGAGGTGATAACCCTCGACCTGATAGAACTCGCCCTCGTGCTCGACCTTGTGCACTTTTTCCGGGTTGGCGTAGATCCGCTGCGCACGGTCATTGAGCACCGCGCCGTTTTCCCAACTGCCTTCCCAGAGTTTGTAGAGCACCTCCAGGTACTCGTCGGCCTGGTCGTAGCGCCGGTCATGCTCGATCTGCTCGCGCAGGCCCATGGCCTTGGCGGCGCTGTCGAGGTAACCGGTGACGATGTTCCAACCCACGCGACCACGGCTCAAATGATCGAGCGTCGACATGCGCCGGGCGAACAGGTACGGCGGTTCGTAGGTGAGGTTGGCGGTCAGGCCGAAACCGAGGTTTTTGGTGACAGCAGCCATGGCCGAGACCAGCAGCAGCGGATCGTTGACCGGTAGCTGGATCGACTCTTTGAGCGTGACGTCCACCGAGTTCTGATAGACGTCGTACACCCCGACGATGTCGGCGATGAACAACCCGTCGAACAGCCCGCGCTCCAGCAACTGCGCCAGTTCGGTCCAGTATTCAATGCTGTTGAACCGGGTCGAGGTGTCGCGCGGATGCGTCCACAAACCGTGGTTGATGTGGCCGATGCAGTTCATGTTGAACGCGTTGAGCAGGATCTTTTTCTTGCTCATCAGATAGTGCCCCGCAGCGGCGGCTTTTCATCGTTGAGGTAGTAATTACCCACTGCGTGATACTTCCAGCGCACCGGGTCGTGCAGGGTGTGCACCCGAGCGTTGCGCCAGTGGCGGTCGAGGCCGTGCTCGATCAGGGTGGCCTGACTGCCGGCCAGTTCGAACAGGGTGCTGCCGGCGGCCAGGGAGATCTCGGTGCTGATGGCGCGTGCTTCTGCAACGGCGATCGACGCCGCCGCGACAGTCTCGGCGGTGGTCTCGGCCTGCGCGATGTCGAGGAATTCGCCGGAGCGTTCGAGCAAGGCTTCGGTGGCGTGCAGGCGAATACTCAAGTGGCCGAAACTCTTGAGGGTCAGCGGGTCTTCGGTAGCCTTGTCGTTGCCGGAGTCGATCCACGGACGAGTTTTGCTGCGCACGAAGTGCAGCGCGTCTTCATACGCGGCACGGGCGATGCCGGTGTCGATGGCGGCGTGAAGGATCTGCGCCAGCGGGCCGACCGTGGTCGGACGCTCGAAGGCACTCTGGAACGGGATCACGTCTTCGGCGGCGACGTAGACGTCTTCGAACACCACCGAACCGCTGCCGGTGGTGCGCTGGCCGAAGCCGCTCCAGTCGTCGATCACGGTCAGGCCCTGGCTGTCACGCGGGACGAATGCCAGTTGCTGCACACCGTTTTCATCGACCACGGAAGTCGGAATACGCTGGGCGTAAATCGCCCCGGTCGAGTAGAACTTGCGGCCATTGATGCGATAGCCGTCACCGTCGCGCTTGAGGCTGGTGACGCGGTCGTGGGCGGTTTTGGTGCCCAGTTCCGCCAGTGCGTTACCGAAGCGTTGGCCGGCGAGCACTTCGGCGTACAGCCGTTGTTTCTGCGCGTGACTGCCGTTCACCCGCAGCACTTCGAGTGCGTAGAAATGATTCTGCGGAATCTGCCCGAGCGAGCCGTCAGCCTGAGCGATCAGGGCGATGACTTTGGCCAGGGTCACGTTGGATACGCCGGCGCCGCCGTATTCCTTGGGCACGCTGATGCCCCAGAGGCCGGAGCGGGAAAACACGTCGAGTTCCGGCAGCGGCAGACGCCGTTCACGGTCGCGCACGGCGCTGTCGCGTTTGAAATCTTCGGCCAGGTCGCTGGCGACGATCAGGGCTTGCTCATCGCTGGTGATGACCGCGACGGAGTGAGAATAAGTCATGTGTTTCTCCAGAGATCTGGTCAAAAGTGTGCGGTCGTTAAATCCAGGAGTGACGAGCCGGCAAAGTACCGTTCAGGCGATAGGCGCCGACCGCGTGATACTTCCAGCGCACCGGGTCATGCAGGGTGTGCACCCGGGCGTTGCGCCAGTGGCGGTCGAGGTTGAATTCGGCGAGGGTCGCGCGGCTGCCGGCCAGTTCGAAAAGTTTTTCGCTGGCCAGCAGCGAGATCTCGGTGGTCAGCACTTTGGCTTCGGCCACGGCAATCGAGGCGCGGGCGGCGGACTCGGCGGTCAGTGGCGCAGCGTGCACCTGATCGAGTACCTGCCCGGCCTTGCGCAGCAGCGCTTCGGCGGCGTGCAGTTCGATTTTCAGTTTGCCGATGTCGGCGATCACGTAGAGGTCATCGCTGGCGCGCTCGACCTTGGCGTCGATCCACGGCCGGGCACGGGTTTTGACAAACTCGATGGCGTCGTCGATGGCACCACGGGCGATGCCGGCGTCGATGGCCGCCTGAATGAGTTGCGAGACGGCGCCTTGAGTATTCGGGGTTTCGTTGATCTTCCAGTTGTCGACCACCAGGCTCGACTCGACACGCACGTTGTTCAGCAGGATCGTGCCGCTGGCGGTGGTGCGCTGACCAAAGCCCGACCAGTCATCAACGATGCGCAATCCCGGCGTGCCACGGCGGACGAAGGCCAGCACTTGCTTGCCGTCATCGTTGAGTGCCTTGACGGCGACCCAGTGCGCGAACAGCGCGCCAGTGGAATAGAACTTCTGGCCGTTGATCACGTAGTCATCGCCATCGGCGGTGATGCGCGCCTTCAATTCCAGGGTGTTTTTCGTACCGCGCTCAGGGCCAGCATTGCCGATGCGCCAGCCTTCCAGAACACTCTGGAACAGCTGCTTTTTCTGCGCCTCAGTGGCGCTGCCGAGCACCAGGTTGAGGATGCCGAACTGGTTCTGTGGAATCTGTCCCAGCGCCGGATCGGCGGCGGAAATGATCGCGAACACTTCGGCCAGGGTAACGAACGACACTTGCGGGCCACCGTACTCACGCGGGATGGCGATGCTGCCCAGGCCGCTGCGGGTGAACTGTTCGATTTCCGACCACGGCAGCTTGCGCTGGCGGTCGCGCCTGGCGGCCTGCACACGGGCGACTTGCGCCAGCTCATGGGCGGCCTTGATGGCTTGGGCGTCGTTGCGCAAGACCTGCGCGGGCAACAACAACGGGGCGATGTCCAGATCCGACTGGACGTTTGCGTCTGCCAGACTGGACATCAGTGCCGCTCCTTGGCTGCACGCAATGCCCTGGCGATCTGCACTGGGGTGATTGTGTTCCGGACCATACTACCTACCTCACATCTCATGAAAAACGCCGCAAAAGTGCGGCGAACGAAAGAATGTCCGGTGGTCCGGTTCATATACCCTAAGCGTGTATAAATATTAAATAAACTAACTTTTAGGAATATGCATAGAAGGGGTGATGGTCGGATTGGTTAACGGGTTTTCGAGGCTGAGCGATTCTGTGGCAGGGGAGCTTGCTCGCGCTGGGCTGCGAAGCGCCCCTGAAACCTGCACAGCTGTTCCCTTCAGCTAAACCGTCGTGTCGGTTTTGCGCCTGCTGCGCAGCCGAGCGGGAGCAAGCGCCCTCGCCACAAGGGCTGTGT
Organism: Pseudomonas monsensis; assembly: GCF_014268495.2. Lineage (NCBI taxonomy): Bacteria > Pseudomonadati > Pseudomonadota > Gammaproteobacteria > Pseudomonadales > Pseudomonadaceae > Pseudomonas > Pseudomonas monsensis. Next base: position 521,034 of record NZ_CP077087.1, read on the forward strand.
GTTCAGTCTGTGCGCGATTCGGCGACCTTGAGTTCCGGGTTGAGAGGCACCTTGAGGTAAGGATTCACGCAGCCGATCTTTAACGTCCGTGGCGGCGCCCAGCGTGAGTTGTTGCCGACCCGGTCAAGGATGCAATACGTCACATCCAGCCGCAGATCCTCCCCGGCTTCAACGATCACCGCCGGCGGCACCCAGACCTGAATCGGCAGCCCGACATCCGCTGTGGTAATCGGTGCCAGATCCATGCGCACATCCCCCCAGCGCAAGGTGATGGCATCGTCCTCGGCCATGTTCAGGTAAGGCTCGATGGTGAGCGGCACACCGCGTTTGATCTGATTCGGGTTCACGCCCTGGCGGCGAATGGTGTCGGGGATCGTCACCGGTGCCAGTTGCTGGTTTTCGTCGCCGCACAGCGTCGAAGGCTCGCCGCCCGGGCAGTCGAGCTTGACCTGCACCCGGGTCGGCGCCGACAACGCCGGCCCCTGGCCGACCTGCATTACCCGGTAGTGAATGCGTGCGATGCCATTGGCAATGAAACTCTCCGGCACCCGCAGGCTGACCACGGCACCGACGTCTTCGCCGGTCAGCACCTTCGAGGCGACATAGCATTTGTTCCAGAACAACTCGATCAGATCGCCGCAATCCATGTCGGGGTAGGGCGACACATTGACCAGCAGGTGGGCCGCTGCGGCCAGATTGATGCCGGTTTTTTGCGCTGGCGCCAGAATCGGGGCTGCCAGTTCGGGGGTATGCGAAGTGCGGGTCATCGTTTTCTCTCCTTGAAATCCTGCAGCGAAGTCCGTTTCTGAAAGAACAAAAAAGCGTGAATCAACTGGCAATAAAGCGGTGCGCTTTTGTTCAGTTTGAATACGGGGTTATTTAACTAAGTGAGGCTGATTGGTGACTAGATAAGAACGTGCTGGAGGGGGTGTCAATAGAGTGAGTTAGTTAATTCGTGAATTACCGATTATTCAGAAATTTCCTACGCTGACGAATCCCTATGCCTAGGTTCGATAGTGAATAGGGCCACAGAACCAAGGAGTTTCTGCAGGTTTTGCCGCGGGTTTATTCGAACGTTGTCCTTCGGCGAAGGATGGCGTGAACGCGAACAATAATGTTTGCAGAACATATAAGCAGGCCGCGTATGGCAGGCGGGATTTATAAGATTTTTTGAAGTTGTCGAGGGCGGGGTAAAGTTAACTTCCATCCGTGGAAGTTTAAGAATCATGCGTTGAAAGTTATCAGGCGTGATTGAGGAACTTGCTGAGGAATTGTTGGGTGCGTTGTTCTTTCGGGTTGGCAAACAGCGCTTTGGCTTCACCCTGTTCGACGATCACACCCTTGTCGAAAAACACCACACGGTTGGCCACATCACGGGCGAAGCCCATTTCATGGGTGACAATCACCATGGTGCGTTTCTCCTCGGCAAGGCCGCGGATGGTCGCCAGTACTTCACCGACCAGTTCCGGATCGAGGGCCGAGGTCGGCTCGTCGAACAGGATCACTTCCGGCTCCATCGCCAGTGCCCGGGCAATTGCCACGCGCTGTTGCTGGCCGCCGGACAGACGACGCGGGTAAGCGTCTTCCTTACCGGAGAGACCGACCTTGGCCAGCAGCTTCATGCCCAGGGCAATGGCTTGCTCGCGCGGCATCTTCTTGACCACGATCGGCCCTTCGATGACGTTTTCCAGAGCGGTGCGATGGGGGAACAGGTTGAAGTTCTGGAACACGAAGCCCACGTGCTGGCGCAGGGTGCGCACCAGGCTTTGCTGCTGGCTCAGCGGGCGGCTGGTATCGACTTCGATAGCGCCGACCTTGATCCGGCCGCTGGTGGGTTCCTCAAGGAAGTTCAGGCAGCGCAGAAACGTGGTTTTCCCCGAACCGCTGGGGCCGATGATGGCCACGACTTCGCCTTCCTTGACCTCAAGATCGATGCCCTTGAGCACCTCTTGACCCTTGAACTGCTTTGTCAGTTTCTCTACGACAATCATGGGGTCAGGACTCCTGGTCGTGCCGATTGGCCCGCTCTTCCAGCTTGTTCTGCAGGTGCGACAGCACCGTGGCCAGAATCCAGTAGATCAGCGCGGCGGCAAGATACATGGTGAAGACTTCGAACGTCCGGGCGGTAATCAGCTGCGCCTGACGGAACAGCTCCGGCACCTGAATGGTGGCGGCCAGTGCCGTGTCCTTGACCAGTGAAATAAAGCTGTTGCCCAGCGGCGGCAAGGCCGTGCGCATCGCTTGCGGCAGGATGGCCCGGCGCAGGGTCTGCGCGCGGGTCATGCCGATGCTCGCAGCCGCTTCCCATTGGCCGCGTTCGATCGAACCGATCGCGGCGCGCAGGATTTCACAGGCGTAAGCGGCCATGTTCAGCGAGAAGCCGATCAGGGCCGCCGGCAGCGGATCCAGTTCCAGACCCATTTGCGGCAAGCCGTAATAGATCACGAACAATTGCACCAGCAACGGCGTGCCACGAAAGAACGACACGTAGATGCGGGCAATCCAGCTCACCAGTTTGAAGCGCGACAGGCGCATCAACGCCAGGCCAAAGCCCAGCAGCAAGCCGAAGAACATGCCGCCCAGGCTGAGGATGACTGTGTAATACGCGCCCTTGAGCAGGAAGGGCGCGGAATCCAGTGCGAGTTGGAAAGCTTCTTCCATTATTTCGTGACGTCAGCGTTGAAGTATTTCTCGGACAGTTTCTTCAGAGTGCCGTCGGCACGCAGATCGTCGAGGGCCTTGTTCACCGCTGCCAGCAGTTCCGGCTCGCCTTTGCGCAGGGCAATGCCGGACTCCTGACGGGAGAAGGCTTCACCTGCGGCGACGGTTTTCGGGGCTTTCTTGGCGTATTCCAGTGCGGCCAGACGGTCGATCAGGATGGCGTCGGTGCGACCGTTGTTCAGGTCGGCGAACTTGGTCGGATCATCGTCATAGGTGCGCACATCAGCGCCCGGCACGTTGGCGCGGACCCACTGTTCATAGTTGGTGCCCAGGCCGACGCCGACTTTTTTGCCTTTCAGGTCGGCGGCTGTCTTGATGTTCAGCGCAGCTTCCTTGTCCTTCAGGACCAATGCCTGAATCCCGGAAACGGTGTACGGCTCGGAGAAGTCATACTTCTTCTTGCGCTCGTCGGAGATGGTCACTTGGTTGACCACTACGTCCAGGCGCTTGGACTCCAGTGCGGCAAGGATGCCGTCCCACTTGGTCGGTTGAATCTTGGCTTTGACGCCCAGCTTCTGCGCCAGTGCCTCGGAGAGTTCGACTTCGAAACCGGAGAGCTTGCCGTTCTCGTCGACGAAGCTGAACGGTGGGTAAGTGCCTTCCAGGCCGACGTTGATAACGCCTTTATCCTTGATCTGCTGCAGCTGTTCACCGGCTGTTGCCTGGCTGATCAGGCCGGCGCTCAGTGCAAGGCCCAGCGAACCTACCAGCAGATTGCGACGTAGTGCGGAAAAATTCATGACAAGCCCCTGTGTTTTCTTATGGAAGACGCTTAAGGAAAGTTGGCGAATTCGTGATTCGAGCGACTGCGGTATCGTGCCCTAAAGCAGCTTATGCGTCTCTGGCGAAATTCGCCTGCGGCGAGACTATATGATGGTTTGTTTAGACTTGAAAATACTTAATCTATAAATTGTTATTCCTTAATCGAATATGGGTTTTGGGGCTTGGCGGCCTCTGGGCCGACCATGTTTTTGGGGTTTGGGTGTATATCCGTTTTTTTGGGGGGGCGGCTGGCGGTTTCGCCCTTACGGCGACTCACTTTTTTGACAAACGCCTCAAAAAAGTAAGCAAAAAAAGGCTTGCCCCAGCGTTCGGCCCGCTCGCTAAGGCTCGGGGTTCCTTCGCTCCGGGATCCATCCGGGGGCATCGCCTCCGGTTTGCTTCGCTGCACCTCCTCTCGATGTATGCGGCTTCGCCGCACGGCGCTGCGCGCCTGCCCCCCGGATGAATCCCTCCACTCAGCCTGCCGAAGGGGCCTGAAGATCAAGATCAAGAGCAGGCGAGCTGACACTCGGCCTATTGGGTGGTTCGGTCCTTGTGGGGGGCTTATTTCTTTCGGAGCTGCTGGGGGCTGCGATCTTTTTATCTTTCCGTTACAGAAAATCCTTATAGGCAAACAATGCCGGGGCGCCGCCGGTGTGCAGGAATATGATCGGGCCATCGTTGAAACGCTGGCGGCCGATGCCGTCCAGTAAACCGGCCATGGCTTTGCCGGTGTATACCGGGTCGAGCAGCAGGCCTTCCTGGCTTGCCAGCAGCTTCACCGCCGACAAGGTCCCGGCGTTTGGCTCGCCATAACGCGGGCCGAAGTATTCGTCCCACAACTCGACCTTGAAGTTCTCTGGCAATTTCACGCCTAACAGGTCCGCCGTGCGCTCGGCCAGCCCCTGCACTTTTGGGCGTTGATCTTCTTCGCTGCGCGAAACGGTCACGCCGATTACCGGCAGTTGCGGCAGGGCTTCGCTCAATGCCAGCGCCAGCCCGCTATGAGTTCCGGCGCTGCCCGAGGCCAGCACGACGGCGGCGAAATCGAGGCCGGTGTCCTTGATCTGTTCGGCCAGTTCCAGGCCGGCACGCACGTAGCCCAGCGCACCGAGGGCATTGGAGCCGCCGATTGGCACCAGATATGGTTTCTTGCCGTTGCTGCGCAGGCGCACCGCGAGGGCGGCCAGTTGTTCGTCGGCGTTGTCGAGGTTGTCGACCAGCTCGACCTTGGTGTCGAACAGATCCAGCAGCAGGCGATTGCCGTTACCCGTGTAGTTGCCGTCGTCGGTGCCCAGCGGATTTTCCAGCAGGGCCACGCAACCGAGGCCGAGTTTCGCCGCCAGCGCCGCAGTCTGGCGCACGTGGTTCGATTGCAGGGCGCCCGCGGTGATCAGCGTGTCGGCGCCTTGGGCGAGGGCATCGGCGGCGAGGTATTCGAGTTTGCGCAGCTTGTTGCCGCCCATGGCCAGCGGCGTCAAATCATCGCGCTTGATGTACACGTCACGCCCGAGCCAGGCGGACAGGCGTTCGAGTTTTTCCAGTGGGGTCGGTTGACCGAGCAGGTTGAGGCGGTTGAAGCGTTCCAGCTGGTGTTTGATCGGTTGTGTGGACATGGTTCCGTACTGGCGGAGGAAGATGGAAGGACTATAGGCACGCGGTTTTACCGGGGCAACCGTCAATCGCTTATAGCCAAACGTGCTTAGGCCAGCACTATCGGTTCTTAATTCGTCATCGTGGCCTTGCCGTAAAGTAGTCGCCGTTAACGCGGCCAGACCGTCCGGCCGCCCGTGAGGAGTCTTTACCGTGAGCGAGCGTTCCAGCCATTGGCAACTGCAGACCATCGTCAGCCAACTGCGCAGTGCGCGGGATCAGTGGCGTGCACAAAATGGCCGGGCCTCCGGCGAGCAGGGTGGTCGCGAGTTGCCGTCCCGCGCGGCGATGGCGGAGATTCTCGAGGCGCTGTGTGGCGCATTGTTCCCGATGCGCCTGGGGCCGGTGGATTTGCGTGAGGAGAGTGAAGACTTCTACGTCGGTCACACCCTCGACACGGCGCTGAATGCGCTGTTGGCGCAAGCCCGGCTGGAGTTGCGCTACGTCGCCCGGCACAGCGCGCAGGATGACCGCGACGTGGAGCAGCAGGCGATCCGCATTATTCAGGACTTCGCCCTGGCCTTGCCGGACCTGCGCGCGTTGCTCGACACCGACGTATTGGCGGCCTATCACGGCGACCCGGCGGCGCGCAGCGTCGATGAAGTGCTGCTGTGCTATCCGGGAATTCTGGCGGTGATCCACCATCGTCTGGCGCACCATTTGTATCGCGCCGGGCTGCCGCTGCTGGCGCGGATCAGCGCGGAAATCGCGCATTCAGCGACGGGTATCGACATTCACCCGGGCGCGCAGATTGGCCGCAGTTTTTTCATCGACCACGGCACGGGTGTGGTGATCGGCGAGACCGCGATCATTGGCGAACGCGTGCGGATCTATCAGGCGGTGACCCTGGGCGCCAAGCGCTTCCCGGCAGATGAAGACGGGCAGTTGCAGAAGGGCCATCCACGCCATCCGATTGTCGAGGACGACGTGGTGATTTACGCCGGGGCGACGATTCTCGGGCGGATCACCATTGGCAAGGGCTCGACCATCGGCGGCAACGTCTGGCTGACCCGCAGTGTGCCGGCGGGGTGCAATCTGACCCAGGCCAATCTGCAGCATGATGACGGGACGCAGAAGTAAGCTTCTGGAATTTGCTTCGCGGTTGCTGAGCTCTTCGCGAGCAAGCTCGCTCCCACCATGGAATGCAATTCGAATGTGGGAGCGAGCTTGCTCGCGAATGGTTTTCAGACCGAATCGGGATAATGGCATTCAGCCAATTCTCCAGTGAACGAATCCCCTCAAACCAGCGTCATACCTCTCCTTGAGCTAGCGTAGGAAAACTACCGCTTGGCCGTGCGATTAGTCCTTAGCGCCCTATCCATGTTTAACTTGAACGTTCATTCAAGTTAAACCGGTGGTTCGCTGCCCGCTCACAACAGGAGGCTTGCCTTTGCTGAGTCCGATCATTTCAGCCACGTTTCAACCCCTCGAGGTGCACCGTTCATGAGTGCATCGTCCACCCCCGCCAGCGGTCTGGTACGCATGAATCCGCCGGTGTTCTACTTCGCCGCGACGGTCATTCTGCTGTTTGGTCTCGTTGTCATTGCCATGCCGGAGCAGGCTGGAGCCTGGTTGCTGGCGGCACAAAACTGGGCGGCCAATACGGTCGGCTGGTATTACATGCTCGCGATGACGCTGTATCTGGTCTTCGTGGTGGTCACCGCGTTATCCGGCTACGGCAAGATCAAACTCGGTGCCGACCACGACGAGCCCGAATTCAGTTACCTGTCCTGGGCCGGCATGCTGTTCGCTGCCGGGATCAGCATCACGCTGTTTTTCTTTTGCGTCTCGGAACCGCTGACCCACATGCTGCAACCGCCACAGGGCGAGGCCGGCACCGCCGAAGCGGCGCGGCAGGCGATGCAGATTCTGTTTCTGCACTGGGGCCTGCATGGCTGGGGCGTGTTTGCCTTCGTCGGCATGGCCCTCGCGTATTTTGCCTACCGGCATAACCTGCCGCTGGCGCTGCGCTCGGCGTTGTACCCGCTGATCGGCAAACGCATCAACGGCCCGATCGGCTATGCGGTGGATGGCTTCGGCATCATCGCCACGGTGTTCGGCCTGGGTGCCGACATGGGTTTTGGTGTGCTGCACCTCAACTCCGGACTGGACTACCTGTTCGGCATCGCCCATACCCAGTGGATTCAGGTCGGCCTGATCACACTGATGATGGGCGCGGCGATCATCGTTGCCGTTTCCGGTGTCGATAAAGGCGTGCGGGTCATGTCCGACATCAACATGCTGCTGGCCTGTGCGCTGCTGCTGTTCGTGTTGTTCGCCGGCCCTACCCAGCACCTGCTCAACACCCTGATCCAGAACCTCGGCGATTACCTCGGCGCCTTGCCGATGAAGAGTTTCGACCTCTACGCCTACGACAAGCCAAGCGACTGGCTCGGCGGCTGGACCGTGTTCTACTGGGCCTGGTGGATCGCGTGGTCGCCGTTCGTGGGCCTGTTCATTGCGCGGATTTCCCGTGGCCGGACCATCCGTGAATTCGTCTTCGGCGTGCTGCTGATTCCGCTCGGTTTCACCCTGGCGTGGATGTCGATCTTCGGCAACAGCGCGCTGGATCAGGTGCTTAATCACGGCATGAGTGCGCTGGGCATGTCGGCCATCGACAACCCGTCGATGACCCTGTACCTGCTGCTGGAAACCTACCCGTGGAGCAAGACCGTCATCGCCGTGACGGTGTTCATCAGCTTTGTGTTCTTCGTCACCTCGGCCGACTCCGGCACTGTGGTGCTCTCGACCCTGTCGGCCAAGGGTGGTAACCCCGATGAAGACGGGCCGAAATGGCTGCGGGTGTTCTGGGGCGCGATGACGGCGCTGATCACCAGTGCGCTGCTGTTCTCCGGCAGCATTGATGCGCTGAAGTCGGCGGTGGTGCTGACCTCGTTGCCGTTCTCGTTGATCCTGCTGCTGATGATGTGGGGCCTGCACAAGGCGTTCTATCTGGAGTCGCAGAAACAGATCGCGCAACTGCATTCGCTGGCGCCGGTATCCGGTTCGCGGCGTGGCAAGGGTGGCTGGCGTCAGCGCCTGAGCCAGGCTGTGCACTTCCCGTCACGCGACGAGGTGTACCGCTTCATGGACACCACGGTGCGCCCGGCGATTGAGGAGGTGACGGCGGTGTTTGTCGAAAAAGGCCTGAACGTGGTCACTCAGCCAGATCCGGCGCATGACAACGTCAGCCTGGAAATCGGCCATGGCGAGTTGCATCCGTTCATCTATCAAGTGCAGATGCGCGGCTATTTCACGCCGTCGTTTGCGCGCGGTGGCATGGGGTCCAAGCAACTCAACAACCGCCGCTACTACCGCGCTGAAGTGCACCTGAGCGAGGGCAGTCAGGACTATGATCTGGTGGGTTACACCAAGGAGCAGATCATCAACGACATCCTCGACCAGTACGAACGCCACATGCAGTTCCTGCATCTGGTGCGTTGATCGTGAGCCGAGCGCCGGGACGTTTTACGACCCGGCGCTCAGCACCATGAACAACACCATCGCCGCCATCGGCACCCCGAACACCGCACTGCCAATCGCTATTTCCGACCCCGGCGACTGCCCGGCATGCACCACCCCCACTGCGCCATTGATCACCGTCAACGCCAGCCACAGCGCGGCGAAGCCGTAGGCCATGGTCTGCCGACTGAAGCCAACACGCTCGCCGATGTAGAGCATCAGGGCGAGCAGGACCAGGCCGAAGAAAATGATGATGGCGGTGTGCATGGCGGGTTCTGCCTGGTAGATGGATTTCGCCTGATGGACCTCTATCGCGAGCAGGCTCACTCCTGCAGTGAACGCGGCTGCGCACAAATCCTGTGGCCAACCGCATTCCTTGTAGGAGTGAGCCTGCTCGCGACAGGGCCACCTCGGTGCCCTTTAGAGCATAGCCAATCCAGCCCCCGCCAACTTCATCAGGTGCTCTCGCGCTCGATCACCTTGCACTGCAATAAATTCAGGCGCTGCACATCATCACTCGGCAACACCCCAAGGCTTTCCAATACCCGCGTTGCCGCCAGCACGCCGATTTCCAGTGCCGGCGGTTTGATCGTGCTCAGGCTCGGTAACAGCATCTCGGCGAACGGGTAATCACCGAAGCCGAGTACAGCGCAGTCTTCGGGGATCTTGAGGCCGGCGCGTTGCCCGGCGAGCAGGCCACCGGGCACCACGTCGCCGCGTGGCGTCACCCGCAGGTGCCGGCCAATGCCGGTTTGGATTTCGCTCACTACAAGCGTCTGGCGCAGATTGCCGAGGCGGCCAGATTCGACACGTTGTTCGTTGCCGACAGCGTTGCCGCGCCGACTCAAAACATCGCCAGTCGCATGGCCCGCTCCGATCACTTTGAACCGCTGACACTGCTCTCGGCCCTCAGTGCGGTGACCGAACACATCGGCCTGATCGCCACAGCGACCACCAGCTACAACGAGCCGTACCACGTGGCGCGTAAATTCGCTTCGCTCGATCACCTGTCCGGCGGGCGTGCGGGGTGGAGTCTGGTGACTTCGGACAACGCCGCCGAAGCGCTGAACTTCGGGCGTGACGCACACATCGGCCACGCCGAGCGCTACAGCCGCGCGCGGGAATTTCATCAAGTGGTCACCGGGCTTTGGGACAGTTGGGAGGACGACGCCTTTCACCGCGACAAGGCCAGCGGTGAGTATTACGACCCTGCGAAGCTGCATGTGCTGGAGCACGTCGGCGAGCACTTTCGGGTCAAAGGCCCGCTGAACGTGGCGCGCTCGCCACAGGGGCAACCGGTGATCGTGCAGGCCGGCTCTTCCGAGACCGGGCGTGAACTGGCGGCACAGACCGCTGAGGTGGTGTTCACCGCGCAGACCTCGCTGGCCGGCGCGCAGGCGTTTTACGCCGACCTCAAAGGCCGCTTGGCGAAGTACGGGCGCAGTGCCGATTCGCTGAAAATCATGCCGGGGGTCTTTGTCGTCGTCGGGCAAACGGAAGCCGAAGCGCAGGAAAAGTGTGAAACGTTTCAGCAATTGGTCGAACCGGAGGTTGGCGTCGCCTTGCTTGGGCGTATGCTGGGCAACTTCGATTTGTCGAAGTACCCGTTGGACGGCCCGCTGCCGGAATTGCCACTGACGGAAAGCGGTCAGCAGAGCCGGCAGAAATTGCTCACTGAACTGGCAGGTCGGGAGAACCTGAGCCTCGCCGAACTCGGTCGCAAAATTGCTGGCGGGCGCGGGCATTACAGCCTGGTGGGCACGCCGGCGCAGATTGCCGACCGCTTGCAGGAATGGTTCGAGCAGGGCGCGGCGGATGGCTTCAATGTGCTGGTGCCGCACCTGCCGGGCGGGCTGGAAGACTTTGCCCATGGCGTGGTTCCGGAACTGCAGCGGCGTGGGCTGTTCAGAACCGAGTATGAGGGACGGACATTGCGCCAGAACCTGGGCCTTGCCCGTCCCGGCAATAGATTTGTGTAGCACCCTTCGCGAGCAAGCTCGCTCCCACATCTGGCATGCATTTACCTGTGGGAGCGAGCTTGCTCGCGAAGAAGTCGACACCCATTCAAGACAGACAAGAGAGGATTCGATGACTTACACCGCTGCCGAAAACCGCTATGACTCCATCCCTTACCGCCGCGTCGGCCGCAGCGGTCTGGTGCTGCCGGCGTTGTCGCTGGGCCTGTGGCACAACTTTGGCGACAGCACGCCGATCGACACCCAGCGCGCCTTGCTGCGCACCGCATTCGACCTGGGGATCAACCACTTCGACCTCGCCAACAACTACGGCCCGCCGTACGGCAGCGCCGAGATCAATTTCGGGCGCCTGCTGCGTGAAGATTTCAAGCAGTACCGCGACGAGCTGATCATCTCCAGCAAGGCCGGTTGGGACATGTGGCCAGGGCCATATGGTCAGGGCGGCGGTTCGCGCAAATACGTGCTGGCCAGCCTCGATCAGAGCCTGCAGCGCCTGGGCCTGGATTATGTGGATATCTTCTATTCGCACCGTTTCGACCCGGACACCCCGCTGGAAGAAACCGCCAGCGCCCTCGCCACTGCCGTGCAGCAGGGCAAGGCGTTGTACATCGGCATCTCGTCGTACTCGGGGGTGAAAACCCGCGAGATCGCCGCGCTGCTCAAAGAGTGGAAAGTACCGCTGCTGATTCATCAGCCGGCGTACAACCTGCTTAATCGCTGGGTCGAAAAGGATCTGCTCGACACCACCGACGAACTCGGCACCGGGGTCATCGCTTTCACTCCGTTGGCGCAAGGTCTGCTCACCGACAAATACCTCAACGGCGTGCCGGCGGATGCGCGGGTCAATCGTCCGGGCGGTGGTTCGCTGCAGGCCTCGCACTTGTCCGAGGCGAACATCGCGCACGTGCGCGCACTGAACGAGATTGCCAAGCGTCGCGGCCAGAGCCTGGCGCAACTGGCGCTGGCCTGGACCCTGCGTGATCCACGGGTGACCTCGGCGCTGATCGGTGCGAGCCGGCCAGAGCAGATCATCGAGAACGTCGGGGCGTTGAAGAACCTGAGCTTCAGTGCTGAAGAGCTGGCGGAGATTGACCGGTTTGCCCAGGAGGGCGGGATCAATCTTTGGGAGAAGCCTTCGACGGCGGAGTGAGTCACCCTCACATCAGCGCTCTCGCAGAGGGAGAGGGCGCCGACCGAGGTGTCTGTAGCCATACATCGACCTGAAAAACTGGTTCGACTATGGATTCAGCAAGGCAATATCAAGTCGGCGTACCTCTAAAGCCCCTCACCCTGACCCTCTCCCTCCGGGAGAGGGTCAGGGTGAGGGGCTTTTGGCTGTTAAAACGGCTCAGCGAAAGAACGGCACATCCCCCAACACCGTCGCCCGCTGCATCACCCGCCGCGCCGGGCGGTAATCGTCTACCGCGTAATGCTGCGTCACGCGGTTGTCCCAGAACGCAATGTCGTCCTTCTGCCAACGCCAGCGAATGGTGAATTCCGGCCGCGTCGCGTGCGCGAACAGGAACTTCAGAATCGCCTCGCTCTCGGTTTCCGACAGCTCGTTGATCTTCGAGGTGAAGCCTTCGTTGACGAACAACGAACGGCGTCCACTCACCGGGTGGGTGCGGATCACCGGGTGCGACAGCGGCGGGTTCTTGCGCCGCGCCTCTTCCCACTGCGCCAGCGCTTGCGGCGTGTTGCCGTAGCGCTCCAGCGGAAACGAACGGGTGAAGTCGTGAGTGGCGGTCAGCCCTTCTAGCAGGCTTTTCATCGGCGCCGAGAGTGCTTCGTACGCGGCAATTCCGCTGGCCCACAAAGTGTCGCCGCCAAACGCCGGCAACAGCTTGGCGCTGAGTACCGCGCCCATCGCCGGGGTCGGCAGGAAGGTTACGTCGGTGTGCCAGATCGCGTTGTCGCGCACGTCGGTGACGGCGGTGTCGAGGATCAGCACTTCCGGCTGCTCCGGCACGTTCGGGTAGATCGGATGAATGTGCAGATCACCGAAGTACGCGGCGAAGCGTGCCTGCTGCTGCGGCTCGATCGGCTGGTTGCGGAAGAACAGCACTTGATACTGGAGCAGCGCCTGCTCGATGGCGTCGCGCTGTTCCAGGTTCAACGGCTGGCTGACATCGACGCCGCTGATCTGTGCGCCGAGGGCCGAGCTTAAGGGGGTGATGGTCAGGCTGCTCATGGTCTTACTCTTCGAATTCGGGGGATAGAGCTTTTTGTAGGAGCCAGCCTGCTCGCGATAGCGGTTTGTCATACACAACAGCCATAGCCTGACACTCCGCAATCGCGAGCAGGCTCACTCCTGCAAGGATTTAAAAGGGCGACTTCAGTGCGCCTGGCCGTGCCACGGCACCAGTTTGCGTTGCAGGGCGCGCAGGCTCATTTCCATGGCGAAGGCGATCAGGGCGATCACCAGAATCCCCAGCACCACCACATCGGTGACCAGGAATTGCGCAGCAGACTGCACCATGAAGCCCAAACCACTGGTGGCGGCGATCAATTCGGCGGCGACCAGTGTCGACCAGCCGACGCCCAGACCGATGCGCACACCGGTCAGAATGTCCGGCAGGGCGCTGGGCAAAATCACGTGGCGAATCAGTTGTGCGCGAGTGGCGCCGAGCGACTGCGCAGCACGCAGTTTCGCCGGGTCGACAGTGCGCACGCCGGTCGCAGTCGCGATGGCAATCGGGGCGAAAATCGCCAGGTAGATCAGCAGCACTTTCGACAACTCGCCAATGCCGCACCAGATCACGATCAGCGGCAGATAAGCCAGTGGCGGAATCGGTCGGTAGAACTCGATCAGCGGATCGAGCACGCCACGGGCGATACGGTTGGCGCCGATGGCAATGCCCACCGGCACTGCGGTCAGAATCGCAAAACCGAGGCCCAGGCCAATGCGGCTCAGGCTCGCGCCCAAGTGCTGCCACAGGGTTGAATCCATGTAGCCGGTGGTCGCCAGCAGCCAGCCTTTTTGCAGCACGGCGGACGGTGGTGGCAGGAACAGCGGTTCGATCAAACCGCTGGCGGTCACCGCCCACCAGAGCACCAGCAAGGCGAACAAGGTCAGCAGGCTGATCCAGCGCGTGCTGAGGCTGCGCCGCACGGGAATCGCCACCGAAGGGGGTTTCACCGCCGCAGCGGAAACGTCGTAACTGCTCATGCGCGCTCCTGCCGCTGAACGGCGCTGCGTTGCGAGAACACTTTGCTCAGCACGTGCTCGCGGGTTTCGATAAAACGCGGGTCGGATTTGATCGCTCGGGCGGACTCACCGGCGGCGTAACGCTGGCCGAAATCCAGGTGCAGACGTTCGACGATCTGCCCCGGATTCGGCGCGAGCAGAATCAGGTCAGTGGCGAGGAACACCGCTTCTTCGATGTCGTGGGTAATCAGGAATACCGGTTTGGCGGTGCGCTGCCAGACTTGCAGCAACAGCTCCTGCATCTGTTCGCGGGTGAAGGCGTCGAGGGCACCGAAGGGTTCGTCCATCAGCAATACACGCGGGTCAGCGGCGAGGGCGCGGGCCAGGCCGACGCGCTGTTTCTGCCCGCCGGAGAGTTGCCAGATACGGCGGCTATCAAACCCTGTGAGATCGACCAGCGTCAGCATTTCACGGGCAATCTTTTCGCGTTTGTCCCTGGCGACGCCGGCCAGTTCCAGACCAAAAGCGACGTTGGCCAGCACGTCCTGCCAGGGCAGCAGGGCGTCGTCCTGGAACACCACGCCGCGTTCGGCGCTCGGGCCTTTGACCGGCACGCCGTCGAGGGTGATGCGCCCGGCGCTGGGCTCGACGAAACCGGCAATCAGGTTCAACAGCGAAGTCTTGCCACTGCCGGACGGGCCGAGGGCGACCAGCAACTGCTGAGGCCCGAGGGTCAGGGAAATGTCCGCCAGCACCGGGTCCGGGCTGCCGGGATACTGTGCGCTGATGCGCTCCAGCTGTAGCAAGGCCATCGCAGTTAACTCCCGATCAGTTGGTGATGTATTTGGCGCTGACGTACGGCGCGTAGTCCGGCAGCACGGCTTCAACCTTGCCTTGCTCCTTGAGGAACGCGGCGGTGTCGGTGATGGCCTTGGTGGTCGGCGCGCCGAGGGTGATCACCTGATCCGCCGCCAGCGGGTAGACGTTGCCTTGCAGCAGCAGCGGAATGTCGCTGGCCTTGGCGCCGGAGAGCTTCACCAGTTTGTCGACATTGCTCTGGTTGGCGAGCCAGGCTTGCGGATCCTTGCGGTAGTCGGCGTAGGCGTCGAGGGTGACCTTGGCGAATGCGCTGACGATTTCCGGGTGCTTCTCGGCGAAGTCTTTGCGCACGATCCACGCATCGAAGGTCGGCGCGCCAAACTTGGCCAGTTCGCCGGAGGTGATCAGCACCTTGCCGTTTTCCTTGGCGACGCCGAGTGCCGGGTCCCAAACGTAAGTGGCGTCAATGTCACCGCGTTTCCACGCAGCAATGATCGCTGGTGGCGCGAGGTTGAGTACGGTGACTTTCGACGGGTCGATGTTCCAGTGCTTGAGCGCCGCGAGCAGGCTGTAGTGACCGGTGGACACGAACGGCACGGCGATTTTCTTGCCGACCAGATCCTGCGGGCTCTTGATGCCGGAACCGTCGCGGGCGACCAGCGCTTCGGCGGCGCCGATCTGGGTGGCGATGAGGAAGGTTTCCACCGGGACCTTGCGGGTGATCGCTGCAGTCAGTGGGCTGGAACCGAGGTAACCGATCTGCACGTCACCGGAGGCGATGGCGGCGATGATGTCGGCGCCGTTGTCGAACTTGCGCCAGCTGATGTCGGCCTTGGTGGCCTTCTCGTAAGCACCGTCGGCCTGGGCAACTTTTGCCGGGTCAACGGTGGTCTGGTAAGCGACGGTGAGGTCGGCAGCCTGCGCCAGAAAGCTCGCGGCAGCCAGAGAGGCCACGGCCAGCAGGCGCAGCGGGAAATTCAGTTTCATGGGGAGTGCTCCATATCAGGCTACCGAGGTTCGGCGTGAAAGGAGACTAAATGATCTAAGAATCTAAAAATAAATAACTTTTTAGAATGAGCTTATGAGCGGAAAAATCTAAGAGCGGGGGAGTTTGTGGGCGTTTCGGAGTTATTCGTTCGACATTAGATCTTTGCCCCCTCACCCCAGCCCTCTCCCCCAAGGGGGCGAGGGGAAAGGGAGCCAATCTCTGTGCTTTTCAAGGCCTGAGTTCGACGCGGTATTTCAGGTCGGCGCATTTCGCATCAACCACCCGGTCAGTCCCCTATCCCCCCCAGAGGGGCGAGGGGAAAGGGAGCCGATCTCTGTGCTTTTCAAGGCCTGAGTTCGACGCGGTATTTCAGGTCGGCGCACTTCGCATCAACCACCCGGCCAGTCCCCTATCCCCCCCAGAGGGGCGAGGGGAAAGGGAGCCGATCTCTGTGCTTTTCAAGGCCTGAGTTCGACGCGGTATTTCAGGTCGGCGCACTTCGCATCAACCACCCGGTCAGTCCCCTCTCCCCCAGAGGGGCGAGGGGAAAGGGAGCCGATCTCTGTGCTTTTCAAGGCCTGAGTTCGACGCGGTATTTCAGGTCGGTGCACTTCGCATCAACCACCCGGTCAGTCCCCTCTCCCCCAGAGGGGCGAGGGGAAAGGGGGCCGATCTCTGTGCTTTTCAAGGCCTGAGTTCGACGCGGTATTTCAGGTCGGCGCACTTCGCATCAACAACGCGGTCAGTCCCCTCTCCCTCTGGGAGAGGGCTAGGGTGAGGGGCTTTTAATTGCTGATCGCCAGAATGCTCGCCTGATACGAACCGACGAACACGTCGAAATCCCCAACCTCGTTCTGCTCCAGCTCAGCCTGCGCCGCCAGCGACGAACGCGCGAGCTCCTCAAACTTCGCTTGATCTTCCGCCGCCAACGGCTCGCTGCGGAAGAACTCGGCATGGGCCTGGCTCTGACGCAGGGAGAACTGCGCGAAGCTTTCCTTGTGCTCGGCCATCGCCGCCAGCACCTGCGCCGACGGGGTCAGGGATGGGTCGCTGACCTTGGCCAGTTGCGCATCCAGTGCCTTGCTGTGCGCATCGCCGCCGTGGCTCTGATCGAGCAGGGCGGCCAGCGGCGCGATCTGTTCCAGCAACTCGGCGGCCCAGGTCTTCAGCTCGACCGGCTGTCCGTCGCGCTGCAATTGCAGGCCCGGTCGGCGACCTTCCTTGACCACGCTGAGGAAGTTCGAAGTGGCATTGCCGCACGAGGTGTTGGTCAGCAACGGGCTGTCGTTCAGCGCGCAGTACAGCAGGAACGCGTCGAGGAAGCGCGACTCGGTGACGTCGATGCCCATCGGCAGGAACGGGTTGATGTCCAGGCAACGCACTTCGACGTACTGGATGCCACGGGCCATCAGCGCCTGGATCGGCCGTTCGCCGGTGTAGGTCACGCGTTTCGGGCGGATGTTGGAGTAGTACTCGTTTTCGATCTGCAGGATGTTGGTGTTGAGCTGCACCCACTCGCCATCCTTGTGCGTGCCGACTTCAACGTACGGCGGGTACGGCGTGGCCACGGCCTTGCGCAGGCTGTCGGTGTAGCTCGACAGATCGTTGTAGCACGGCGTCAGGCCGGCCTGGGCGTTGCTCTGGTAACCGAGGTCGCTCATGCGCAGGCTGGTGGCGTACGGCAGGTACAGGGTGTCCGGGTCCAGTTGTTCCAACTGGTGCGAACGACCGCGCAGGAAACCTGCATCCAGCGCCGGCGAGGCACCGAACAGGTACATCAGCAGCCAGCTGTAGCGACGGAAGTTGCGGATCAGCGCGATGTAGGACGATGACTGGAAATCGCGGTCGGTGCCGACGAAACCTTCGGCTTCGCGCAGCAGCGGCCAGAGCTTTTCCGGCAGGGAAAAGTTGTAGTGGATCCCGGCAATGCACTGCATGGTCTTGCCGTAGCGCAGGGCCAGGCCCTTGCGATAAACGTACTTGAGCTGCCCGATGTTGGAGGTGCCGTAATAGGCGATCGGGATGTCTTCCTCGGCCGGCAACGGGCACGGCATCGACGGACTCCACAGGTACTCGTTGCCGAGCTTGCTGTAGGCAAAGCGATGAATCTTGTCCAGGCTCGCCAGGGTGTCTGCCGGGTCGGGCAGGGCGGGCGTGATGAATTCCAGCAGCGACTCGGAGTAGTCGGTGGTGATCTGTTCATTGGTCAGCGCGGAACCCAAGGCTTCCGGGTGCGGCGTTTGCGCCAGTCGACCTTCGCTGGTCACGCGCAGGCATTCACGTTCGATACCGTGAAGGCACTGTTCGAGCAGAGAGAGGTTGGCGCGCTCGCCGAGCAGAGCCAGGCGGCGGTTGAGAAGTTCGCTCAATTTGGATTCCTTCACGCGTCAGTCGCCCCAATATGGGGGTGGGCAGGACGGTCTACAAGGGTGAAGTTGAAACTGGCGTTTTCGCCTGGTTTTTGAGCCGTAAAGGCCCGTGCCGATCGCCAACTTCACTCCTTGAATCTGGCTATTGCGCGTGCGGAAAAGTTCGACGCCGCAGACACAGCGCCGAAATTAACTCAAATTGATGACCAGTAGCTACAGGACAGCGAACGTGCCTTGCGCTTTTGCGACCAGTTTGTCGCCCTGCATCACGTCGGCTTCGACCACCAATGTGCGGCGGCCCGGGTGGATCACCCGGGCCGTGCACAGCACCTCGCCGTCGGATACGGCGCGGATGTAGTTGATCTTGCACTCGATGGTCGCGCTCTGCTGATCGAAGCCGTGGGTGCTGGAACAGGCCAGCCCCATGGCAATGTCGACCAGACTGAACAGCGCGCCACCGTGCAACTTGCCGCCACGGTTGCGCAGTTCCGGTTCCAGCACCAGGGCGACTTGCGCCACCCCGGTTTCCAGGCTGTGCAGGCGGCAGCCCAACAGCTTGAAAAACGCGCTCTCGACGAGCCCGGCCGGAATCTCCATCAGCGTTTCTTCAACTGCTTGGCGTTGGCGAACAGCGAGGCCATCGCATTGTTCACCGGCGCGGCAGGAGCGGATTCCTTGCGTGGCGCGTTGCCCGAAGACTGGCGCGGCGCCGAGCCCGGACGCGAACCACGGGCACCGTCGATCTTCTCGCCCGGGGTGTCGCTCATGCGCATCGACAGGCCGACGCGTTTGCGCGGGATGTCGACTTCCATGACCTTCACTTTCACTACGTCACCGGCCTTCACCGCTTCGCGTGGGTCCTTGATGAATTTCTCCGACAGTGCCGAGATGTGCACCAGACCGTCCTGATGCACGCCGATGTCGACGAATGCGCCGAACGCGGTCACGTTGGTCACGACGCCCTCGAGGATCATCCCCAGTTGCAGGTCTTTCAGGTCTTCGACGCCTTCCTGGAACTCGGCAGTCTTGAATTCCGGACGCGGGTCGCGACCCGGTTTTTCCAGTTCTTGCAGGATGTCGGTGACGGTTGGCAGACCGAAGGTTTCGTCGGTGAATTTCTTCGGATCCAGACGCTTGAGGAACGCGGCATCGCCAATCAGCGAGCGAATGTCGCGGTCGGTTTCAGCGGCAATGCGTTGCACCAGCGGATAGGCTTCCGGGTGAACCGCCGAGGAATCCAGCGGGTTGTCACCGTTCATCACGCGCAGGAAACCGGCCGCCTGTTCGAAGGTTTTTTCGCCCAGACGTGCGACTTTCTTCAGTGCCGCGCGGGTTTTGAATGCGCCGTGTTCGTCACGGTGGGCAACGATGTTCTGCGCCAGGGTCGCGTTGAGGCCGGAGATCCGCGCCAACAGTGCCACCGAGGCGGTGTTCACGTCGACACCAACGGCGTTCACACAGTCCTCGACCACCGCATCCAGCCCGCGCGCCAGTTTCAGTTGCGAGACGTCGTGCTGGTATTGGCCGACACCGATGGATTTCGGGTCGATCTTCACCAGCTCTGCCAGTGGATCCTGCAGACGGCGGGCGATGGATACTGCACCACGGATCGACACGTCGAGATCCGGGAATTCCTTGGCCGCCAGTTCCGACGCCGAGTACACCGATGCACCCGCTTCGGAAACCATGACCTTGGTCATTTTCATTGCTGGGTATTTTTTGATCAGCTCGATGGCCAGCTTGTCGGTTTCGCGGCTGGCGGTGCCGTTGCCGATGGCGATCAGGTCCACCGAGTGCTTGGCGCACAGCGCGGCCAGAATGGCGATGGTCTGATCCCATTTGTTGTGCGGCACGTGCGGGTAAACCGTGGCGTGGTCAAGCAGCTTGCCGGTGGAGTCGACCACGGCCACCTTGCAACCGGTACGCAGGCCCGGGTCGAGGCCCAGCGTGGCACGCGGGCCGGCCGGCGCGGCCAGCAGCAGGTCGTGCAGGTTGTGGGCGAAGACGTTGATCGCCTCGGTTTCGGCGCCGTCGCGCAGTTCGCCGAGCAGGTCGGTTTCCAGGTGGGTGTAGAGCTTGACCTTCCAGGTCCAGCGCACCACTTCACCGAGCCATTTGTCGGCCGGGCGGTTCTGGTTCTGGATACCGAATTGCTGGCCGATCATGCCCTCGCACGGGTGCATGGTGCCCGGCAGTTCGTCGCCGACTTTCAGCGCGGAGCTGAGAATGCCTTCGTTGCGGCCACGGAAAATCGCCAGTGCACGGTGCGACGGCATGCTTTTCAGCGGTTCGTCGTGCTCGAAGTAGTCGCGGAACTTGGCGCCTTCTTCTTCCTTGCCGGCAATCACGCGAGCGCTGATGGTCGCTTCCTGCTTGAGGTAGTTGCGCAGTTTTTCCAGCAGGCTGGCGTCTTCGGCGAAGCGCTCCATCAGGATGTACTTGGCGCCTTCGAGCGCTGCCTTCACATCGGCCACGCCTTTTTCGGCATCGACAAAACGTGCGGCTTCGGCTTCCGGGGACAGATTCGGGTCGTTGAACAGGCCGTCGGCCAGCTCGCCGAGGCCGGCTTCCAGGGCGATCTGGCCCTTGGTGCGGCGCTTTTGCTTGTACGGCAGGTACAAGTCTTCGAGGCGGGTCTTGGTGTCGGCGAGTTTGATATCGCGTTCGAGGGCCGGGGTGAGTTTGCCTTGCTCCTCGATGCTGGCGAGGATGCTGATGCGCCGTTCGTCGAGTTCTCGCAGGTAGCGCAGACGCTCTTCCAGATGACGCAGCTGGGTGTCATCGAGGCTGCCGGTGACTTCTTTCCGGTAACGGGCGATGAAGGGAACGGTAGAGCCTTCATCGAGTAGCGCGACGGCCGCTTCGACCTGTTGCGGGCGTACGCCGAGTTCCTCGGCGATGCGGCTGTTGATGCTGTCCATAAAACCACCTGACATAGTGTGAAAGCAGGCTCGCAGGCACGGAAATAAAGGCCCGGAGTCTGGTTGAGCGGCTAGAAAATTGCCGCTGCCTGGGTCAAAAGGCTCCCCATTGACCCGTGAAATCGAACAATTACTGCGCCGGTCCGGAAAAAATCGCGGCCACCTGCGGTAACGATTCAGACGTTGCCTGGCACAAAACGCCGCGCATTATAACCAGCGTTCTGTCATTCGGGGGTGTAGCAGTCTGTAGGCATAAACCCCGGTTTTCTGGCAGTGAAGGAAAAATCTGCTAACAATGCACACGGTGCGTATAACGGCAGCTACGCCATAATGCGCGCCGAGCTAAAAGGAGCATCCAATGAGCAGCACTGTAAATAATGCTGAAGGCGAAAAAATTCTTATTGTTGACGACGATCCGGGTCTGAGCAGCCTGCTGGAACGTTTTTTCGTCAGCAAGGGCTACCGCGCCCGTACCGTACCGAACACCGAGCAGATGGATCGTCTGCTGTCGCGTGAAGTCTTCAATCTGGTGGTCCTCGACCTGATGCTGCCGGGCGAAGACGGCCTGACCGCGTGCCGCCGTCTGCGGGCCGCGAACAATCAGATTCCGATCATCATGCTCACCGCCAAGGGCGATGAGATGAGCCGTATCAAGGGCCTGGAACTGGGCGCCGACGATTACCTGGCCAAGCCGTTCAACCCGGACGAGCTGATGGCGCGCGTCAAAGCGGTGTTGCGCCGCCAGGCCGCACCGGTCCCGGGCGCACCGGGCAGCGAAGATGAAAACGTCACCTTCGGTGATTACGTGTTGTCGCTGGCTACCCGCGAACTGAAACGCGGCGATGAAGTGCACATGCTCACCACCGGTGAGTTTGCGGTACTCAAGGCGCTGGTGATGAACGCACGTCAGCCCCTGACCCGCGACAAACTGATGAACCTGGCCCGTGGCCGCGAGTGGGATGCGCTGGAGCGTTCCATCGACGTGCAGATCTCCCGTCTGCGCCGGATGATCGAACCCGATCCGTCCAAGCCTCGCTACATCCAGACTGTCTGGGGCGTGGGTTACGTGTTTGTGCCGGATGGTGCCGCCACCAAGTGATCGGTGATTTGTAGGAGCGGGTCTGCCGGGGGCGGGTCGAACGGCCATTCCCGCAGACTCGCAATCCGCAATATGCGAGCATTGCTCGCTCCTGCAAGTGTGTAGCGGTTATTGATGAAAACCCCTGTCTGGTTCCCCCAAAGTTTCTTCTCCCGCACCCTTTGGCTGGTGCTCATCGTCGTGCTGTTTTCCAAGGCGCTGACTCTGGTTTATCTGCTGATGAACGAGGACGTGCTGGTGGATCGCCAATACAGCCACGGCGTCGCCCTGACGCTGCGCGCCTATTGGGCGGCTGACGAGGAAAACCGCGCAAAAATCGCCGATGCCGCGACCTTGATCCGGGTGGTCGGTGCCGGTGTGCCGGAAGGCGAACAGCACTGGCCGTACAGCGAGATCTACCAGCGCCAGATGCAGGCTGAGCTCGGTGCCGACACCGAAGTGCGTTTACGCATGCACTCGCCGCCAGCGCTGTGGGTGCGTGCGCCGAGCCTCGGTGATGGCTGGCTGAAAGTGCCGTTGTATCCACACCCGCTGCGTGGTCAGAAAATCTGGAACGTGCTCGGCTGGTTCCTTGCCATCGGTTTGTTGTCGACCGCCTCGGCGTGGATTTTCGTCAGCCAGCTCAACCAGCCGTTGAAGCGCCTGGTGTACGCCGCCCGGCAACTGGGCCAGGGTCGCAGCGTGCGTCTGCCGATCAGCGACACGCCGAGTGAAATGACTGAGGTGTATCGCGCCTTCAACCAGATGGCCGAAGACGTCGAACAGGCGGGACGTGAGCGTGAACTGATGCTGGCCGGTGTCTCTCACGACTTGCGCACGCCGCTGACGCGCCTGCGCCTGTCGCTGGAGTTGATGGGGGATCATAACGACCTGACCGACGACATGGTGCGCGACATCGAAGACATGGACGCGATTCTCGACCAGTTCCTTGCGTTCATTCGTGATGGCCGCGATGAGTCAGTGGAGGAGGTGGATCTCAGCGATCTGGTGCGTGAGGTGGCAGCACCTTACAACCAGAATGAAGAGAAGGTGCGTTTGCGTCTGGAGCCGATCCAGCCATTCCCGCTGCGGCGGGTTTCGATGAAGCGCCTGCTGAACAACCTGATCGGCAACGCCTTGAACCATGCGGGCGGCAGTGTTGAGGTGGCGGCGTATGTGTCCGGCGACACCAGCGCGCCGTACGTGGTCCTGAGCGTGATGGATCGTGGCGCGGGCATCGACCCTGCGGAGCTTGAAGCCATCTTTAACCCGTTCACCCGTGGCGACCGCGCCCGTGGCGGCAAAGGCACCGGGCTGGGCCTGGCGATTGTGAAGCGGATTGCTTCGATGCATGGCGGCAATGTCGAGCTGCGCAATCGCTCCGGGGGAGGGCTGGAGGCGCGAGTACGCTTGCCGTTGGGATTGATGCTTCCTCGGGATGCGGTATAGGAGCAGCGGCGAGTTTCAAGCGGCAAGCGGCAAGCGGCAAGCGGCAAGCAAAAGTGTTTTTTACTTGCCGCTCGAAGCTGCTTTTCAGCCCTTGCCTTTGGTGCGGGTCATGTTCGGCCCGCCGTTCTTCTCAAGGTGCTCGATGATGATCCCCGCCACGTTCTTGCCCGTGGTGGTCTCGATCCCTTCCAGCCCAGGCGAGGAGTTCACCTCCATCACCAGCGGCCCGTGATTGGAACGCAGAATATCCACACCCGCCACCGCCAGGCCCATGACCTTGGCTGCACGCAAGGCAGTCATGCGTTCTTCCGGGGTGATCTTGATCAGGCTGGCGCTGCCGCCGCGATGCAGGTTGGAGCGGAATTCCCCCGGCTTGGCCTGACGCTTCATGGCCGCGATCACCTTGTCGCCGACCACGAAGCAGCGGATGTCCGCACCGCCGGCTTCCTTGATGTATTCCTGGACCATGATGTTCTGCTTCAGGCCCATGAATGCTTCGATCACCGACTCCGCCGCCGTTGCGGTTTCGCACAGCACCACGCCGATGCCCTGGGTGCCTTCCAGCACCTTGATCACCAGTGGCGCGCCGTTGACCATGTCGATCAGGTCGGGAATGTCATCCGGCGAGTGAGCAAACCCGGTCACCGGCAAGCCGATGCCACGCCGTGACAGCAGTTGCAGCGAGCGCAGTTTGTCCCGCGAACGGGCGATGGCCACCGACTCGTTCAGCGGGAACACGCCCATCATTTCGAACTGGCGCAACACCGCACAACCATAAAACGTCACCGACGCCCCGATCCGCGGAATCACCGCATCGAAGCCTTCCAGCGGTTTGCCGCGATAATGGATCTGCGGCTTGTGGCTGGCGATGTTCATATAGGCGCGCAAGGTGTCGATCACGACCATTTCATGCCCGCGCTCGGTTCCGGCTTCGACCAGACGGCGGGTGGAATACAGACGCGGGTTCCGCGACAGCACAGCGATCTTCATGCAACACCTGTGGAGGAGGTAGATACCGGGAACACCGGCTTGTCTTGTACATATTTGATGCCCGGATTGACCACCAGCTGGCCATCGATCAGGGCTTTGGAACCGAGCAACAGGCGATAGCGCATGGACTTGCGGCAGGCGAGGGTGAACTCGACCGGCCAGACCCGATCGCCCAAGGCCAGGGTGGTGCTGATCACGTAGCGCACCTGGGCATGGCCGTTGGAGCTTTTAATGGTTTTGCGCGTGACCAGCGGTGCTTCGCAACGCCGGTGACGCAACTGCACCACCGTGCCGAGGTGCGCGGTGAAGCGCACCCACTTCTCGCCGTCGCGTTCGAACGGTTCGATGTCGGTGGCGTGCAGGCTGGAGGTGCTGGCACCGGTGTCGATTTTTGCGCGCAGGCCCGCAACTCCCAGATCCGGGAGCGCCACCCACTCGCGCAGACCGACAACGGTCAAATGGTCAAATGTCTTCAATGGAAAAAACCAACAATTAACGCGTCCACGCCTCAGGTGATACCTGGGCCAACGCTTTGAATGCAGGCTTGGCGAACCAGAACCCCTGCATCAGAAATATTCCGCAATCCGCCAGGAAGTCCCGCTCGCCGGCGCGCTCTATGCCTTCGGCAATGACTGTAACGTCCAACTCCGCACAGATTGTGACAATCCCCCGAACGATAGCCTGACGGACACGGTCTTGATCGACATCGCGAATCAGCGCCATGTCGAGTTTGATCAGATCCGGTTGAAAATCAGCCAGCAGATTCAGCCCCGAAAAACCGGCACCGAAATCGTCGATGGCCGTCTTGAAGCCGAATTCGCGGTATTCACGCAGAATATTGGTCAAATGGCGATAGTTATCTACGTGCTCGCTTTCCAGGGTTTCGAAAATCAGCCGGTCGATCGGGAAATTGTGTTTCTTTGCCGCTTCCAGCGTGCTGCGTATGCATGACTCTGGACGATAGACGGCGTTGGGCATGAAGTTGATCGACAAGTGTGTCTGCATATTAAGACTGGCCGCACCTTCGATGGCGCGGGTCCGGCAGAGCTGATCGAAACGGTAACGGTTGTCTTCTGTAACTTGATCTAACACCGTCAACGCGCCTTCACCGGCGGTCCCTCGAACCAGCGCCTCGTGGGCGAAGACCGCCTGTTCGCGCAGGTCCACGATGGGCTGATAGGCGAAGGCAAAATCGAAGCCCAGCGGCTCGCTGTGCCGGCAACCCTGGCAACCCGCTTTGGGCGAGGTCAACGAAGACGGGAGTCTGGTCACTTGATCACTCCATGCCGGTCAACCGGCCAGGATCTCAGTTTATCTGGAGGGCTGGGTTCTTGCGCCCGACAGAATCGGTAGTACAGTTCCGACTACTGGCTGAACGAGGAATTCATATGGCGCAAAAACAGGAAGAGGACGACAAGGTCCGTCTCGATAAATGGCTGTGGGCCGCGCGGTTTTACAAAACCCGTGCCTTGGCCAAAGCGGCGATCGAGAGTGGCAAGGTGCATTGTCGGGGCGAGCGGTGCAAACCGGGCAAGGAGCCGCGAATCGGCGATGAGTTCGAGATCCGCAACGGGTTCGAAGTGCGCACGGTTCGGGTCGAAGCGTTGTCGATCGTGCGTCGTGGCGCGCCGGAAGCGCAGACGCTGTACGCAGAGACCGAGGCGAGTAGTGCCAAGCGCGAAGCCGCGGCGGCGATGCGCAAGGCCGGTTCTCTGGGCGTGAGCACCGACGGCAAGCCGAGCAAGAAGCAGCGGCGGGACCTGTTTAAATTTCGTGGGAACAGTAACGACGCATGATTGTGGCGAGGGAGCAAGCTTCCTCCCTCGCCCCAGGCAGTGCGCAAAACTGTCAGTTTGCTGCGGATACCACGCTCATCCGCGAAACCATCGGCAACTTGCCCAGCAGCGCGAAGATCGGCGCTGTCACCTTCAGCCAGAAATTCGACGCGTGCCAGGCAAACGGCGTGTAATAACCCCAGCCCAATGCCCACACCGCCAGCAGTAAACCGCCGATGTAATCGTCCTGGCCCCAATGCGCGCCCGCTACCAGGCGTGGCAGCATGAACAACAGCGCCAGGCCCCAGATGCTCAGGAACTGGCCAACCGTACGACTGAACACGCCCATGAACAGGGCCCAGATCAACAGTACCGAAGCATGGTCACCGGGAAAGCTCTGGCTCGAACGGTCCTTCAGCTCCCAGGTTTTTTCCATATGCGGGAAGTAGTCGCTGATGTGCACTGCGCCTTCAAGCACCATCGACGGGCTGCTGTGCTGCCAGTCCATGTGGTCGGCAAACTTGGAAAACAGCGCGCGGATGAGCACCATCAGCAGCAGGATCGAGAAAAAACCGAAGAACGCGCGACGCACGTCTATCGCCTTGAATACCCAGTCACCCTTGATCAACAACGTCAGCAGAATGATCCCGACGACGATGTCAAACGGGCGCAGGCTTGCAATTGCCCAGATGTGGAGCCATATCGGGTTGCTGGCCAGCGGTGCATTGAGCGAGCGGAACAGCCACTCGTCGAAAATCACACACAGCATCTGGCCCGTAGGCCATAACCAGAAAGCCAGTAGTGCCAATGGCACCACGTTACACAGAACCAGCCGGCCGAGGTTCCACCTTGATTGGAACAAACCCGGATTGTTCATAAAATGCCTCCCATGGCTAAGCATCGGCACCAAAAAAAGTGCCAAGAAACGAAATTTTCACGTTTTGTAACCATTTTGTCATCACATTCAGATACCCAGACCTATGACCGACCTACCGGATACCGATTACACCCAACGCTTCATCTTCGATGACAGCGACACGCGCGGCGAACTGGTTGCGCTGGAACGCAGCTACGCCGAAGTCCTCGCCAAGCACCCGTACCCGGAGCCAGTGGCGCAACTGCTGGGCGAATTGATGGCGGCCGCCTCGTTGCTGGTGGGCACCCTGAAATTCGACGGCTTGCTGATTCTGCAGGCGCGTTCCGAAGGGCCGATTCCGCTGCTGATGATCGAATGCTCCAGCGAGCGCGAGATCCGTGGCCTGGCGCGTTACAACGCCGAGCAGATCGCGCCGGACGCCACCCTTGCCGACCTGATGCCGGGCGGCGACCTGACCCTGACCGTCGACCCGACGATCGGCCAGCGTTACCAGGGCATCGTCGACCTTGACGGCGACAACCTGTCTGAGTGCTTCACCAATTATTTTGTCATGTCGCAACAGGTCGGCACGCGCTTCAAGCTGTTCGCCGACGGCCGTCGTGCGCGCGGGATGCTGCTGCAACAGCTGCCGGCCGACCGTCTGAAAGACGAAGAAGAGCGCGCCGCCAGCTGGCAGCACATCACCGCACTGGCGAGCACGCTGACCGCCGATGAATTGTTGAGCCTGGACAACGAAACCGTGTTGCATCGCCTCTACCATGAAGAGCAGGTGCGCCTGTTCGATGTGCAGAAACTGCGCTTCCGTTGCACCTGCTCACGCGAGCGTTCGGGCAATGCGCTGGTCAGTCTGGGTCTTGAGGATGCGCAGCAGTTGGTTCAAGAGAACGGCGGCAATATCGAGATCGATTGCCAGTTCTGCAATCAGCAGTACCTGTTCGACGCAGCCGATATCGCTCAATTGTTCGCTGGCGCAGGCGTCGACACGCCGTCAGATACCCGGCACTAAAACGGTTCAGCGCAGGTAAATTCACTGCGTAACGACGGAATTTCGCCGTTACGACGGGAGGACCCTACTCTTTTTGGGCTTTTCTGGCATAATCCGGCCCACTTTTTTCGCGGTAGTAGTGCACGACTTTCTACTACAAAACGTTTGGAGCACACTCGGCCACTGGCCGACGGGGAACCTCATGACGCAAGCCAATAACGCCGTGTACACCGATCTGAGTGTTGATGATCTGGTTAAAGAAGCCCTGAACCGCGGTGAGGGCGAGCTTGCCGATACCGGCGCTCTGGTTGTTCGCACTGGTCATCGCACCGGTCGTTCGCCGGTTGACCGTTTCATCGTTGAAGAGCCTTCCACCCAGGCCGCTATCGCCTGGGGCCCGATCAACCGCAAGTTCCCGGCCGACAAGTTCGACGCGCTGTGGGCTCGCGTAGAAGCATTCAACAACGCGCAAGAGCATTTCGTTTCCCACGTGCATGTAGGCGCGGCCGAAGATCACTACCTGGCCGTGAAAATGACCACTCAGACTGCCTGGCAGAACCTGTTCGGTCGTTGCCTGTTCATCAACCCGGCGCAGTACAACCCGGCCGGTCGTGAAGAGTGGCAAGTGCTCAACGTGGCCAACTTCGAGTGCGTGCCTGAGCGTGACGGCACCAACTCCGACGGTTGCGTGATCCTCAACTTCGCACAGAAGAAAGTGCTGATCGCCGGCATGCGTTACGCCGGTGAGATGAAGAAAGCCATGTTCTCCGTGCAGAACTTCCTGCTGCCGGCCGCTGACGTGCTGCCAATGCACTGCGCTGCCAACATCGGCGAAGAAGGCGACGTGACCCTGTTCTTCGGTCTGTCGGGCACCGGTAAAACCACCCTGTCGGCCGACGAAAGCCGTTACCTGATCGGTGACGACGAACACGGTTGGGGCGAAGGCGTTGTCTTCAACATCGAAGGCGGCTGCTATGCCAAGTGCATCGACCTGTCCGAGAAGAACGAGCCGGTCATCTGGAAAGCCATCAAGCACGGCGCTGTGCTGGAAAACGTTGTTATCGACGACGCCAAGCACGCCGACTACGCCGATGTCAGCCTGACCCAGAACAGCCGCGCGGCCTACCCGCTGGAGCACGTTGCCAAGCGTTCCGAGAAGAACCTGGGCGGCGAGCCAAACGCTGTGATCTTCCTGACCTGCGACCTGACCGGCGTCCTGCCGCCAGTGTCGATCCTCAACGAAGAACAAGCGGCCTACCACTTCCTGTCCGGCTACACCGCTCTGGTGGGCTCGACTGAAATGGGTTCGGGCAGCGGCATCAAGTCGACCTTCTCCACCTGCTTCGGCGCGCCGTTCTTCCCGCGTCCGGCTGGCGAATACGCCGAGCTGCTGATCAAACGTATCCGCGGCTTCGGCTCCAAGGTCTACCTGGTCAACACCGGCTGGACCGGCGGTGGCTACGGCGTCGGCAAACGCTTCAATATCCCGACCACCCGCGCTGTGATCGCCGCGATCCAGAGCGGCGCGCTGATCGGTGCAGCCACCGAGCACCTGGACACCATCAACCTCGACGTGCCATTGGCCGTACCGGGCGTTGAAACCAACCTGCTCAACCCACGCAACACCTGGGCTGACAAGGCTGCGTACGACGAGGCTGCCAAAGCACTGGCCGGTCTGTTCATCGAGAACTTCAAGAAGTTCGAAGTGAGCGACGCGATCAAGGCTGCCGGTCCTAAGTTGTAAGATCGGTTTGCAGCGATGAGAAAGCCGCCTCTTGGGGCGGCTTTTTTGTGGGCGAGTGGAAAGTGCTCACAGGTGGACTGCCATTATTCCCGCAGAATTCGAGCTGAACAGCCAGAATAAAGCCACTTGAGTGGCGGGGCATTCTCAGTACCCCCGGCTTTCACGGCCATTGCTGCCGGGCCTGGATTATTCGCAGCATTTCTACGCATCGGTCTTTGATCGCGTGGACGATGCTGTAGTCGGAGGCCGCAGCCGTTCCTCGTGTTACTTCGATTCTGCCTCTTCTGTACAGGGTCGGTCGTTGGCGGCGAATTTCCCTTTGATTCGAACAACTCGTCGAGATCAGTTGCTGCTTCAGGGGGGACCTGACTAATGCCTGTTATCAGGCCGGAGCCTTCCAGTTGAGCATTTGCTGTTGCGCAACCTGCAGCAGGTCACAGCCATCCTGCGTCAGCAGATATAGCGCGTGGGTGATGTGCGGGATGTCTTCGACATCGGCCTGTTTGAAGTTGAGGCAGTAGAGGGTGCGTAGCAGGTCGCTTGAAGCACGCAGGCGCTGCACGGCGCATTCGAGGATGTCTTGTGGATTGGCGGCTGTGTCGATGACCAGAGGCTTGGTGTCGGTGAGGTTGGATTCGAGCGGACGGTAGCGATCGGTCGTGAATTGATTCCATGTTTTCAATGTTCTTGATCCTCAAATGAAGGTGTCCCAAACAAAGCCGCCATAAAAACTGCAGGCAATTGGATACCGGCGACATACAGCGGACGCTTATGCACGTTCCATTCGAGTGACCAGGCCCGAGCCGCTGATTTGGCAGCGACCGTCACGACTATAGGTATGAGCAACCCTGGTGCGAAAGGCGACATAGCGTTGTGTTTTGCAGGAACCGGATGAAGCGTTGACAGGCTTTTCACCGTTGCTTCGCCTGATATTTGAACAGGCTCGCTCAGGTCGGCCGATCGGTAGCTTCAGCCTCTGTGACCACTATAGAAGGGCGCCCTAGAGCGAAACAAGACGGCCAAAATGGACAGGTTTCGTAGGGGTTTTTCCGAGGTTTGGGCATTTGCCCTACGCATTTTCATGGGGTTCTCAAGGCAAAACCCTTAGGCGAGAATTTTCCTACGGTTTTCTCAGGCACTTCGCCAAAAAGCGCTGTAAGGTGCGCGCCAGAATCTGTAGGACATTTCCAAACGTCCGATACGCGCTTAAAGGGAATTAGGTATGCAGTGGCTACGAGTGGCCTCGATCGTATGGCTGTGGGTCAATGGTTTTCACTTGGTGATTGCCGCTGAGTTGGGCAATGCTCCAGTGTCGAGTCAGCTGGATCGAACCGGTTGGCCGGATGCCCTCACCAGTCAGGCGAATGTCGACACAGCCTCGCGTGCCGAAGTACTGATGTTCGGCAAGGCGTTGCTGGCCAGCGAGGCTCTGGACGAGTCAGGGCTCAAGCAGCGGCTGGGTGTGGCGCAGGTGCAGCTCAAATCGATCAGACGGGTGCGCGACAACTTGTGGGATCGCTTGCTGAGTACCTATCGCACTGCCAGCCTCGATTGCGACGAGCAAGTGTTTTGTCCCAGGGTGCGCAGCGTCGCGGACTTGCGGCAACTGGCGGCAGCGTTCACCGGCGATATCAGCCCTGCCCATACACTGTGGGTGAGCAACAGCCAGCGTGTGCATGAGCAGATCCTGAACGAGCAGTTGCGTGTGGCGGTGTTGCGGCCCTGACTCAATCAGCCCAGGGACGCGCCATCCTTCGCCACGAAAATGGCGAGTTCCGGAGTGTCACCGGGAAACGGCATGCATCCGCTCAGCAACAGCGACGCGATGAAGAGGGCGAGGGGCAATTTCAGTGTGTTCGACATGGTCATTCCTTTGTGAGGTTGCGTACATATCGCCGTCCTGGCGTTATGTGGAGAGTGAAGCGGGCACGTTAGCGCGGTGCCGGAAAACACCGCGATAAACAAATCGGGCCGTTTGTTTCAGTCTGTGACCGGGCGTCCGGGGCTGTATCATTCCGTATTGGTTTGCCCCCCGACCTTTTCTCGACTCGCTGCGATCGCCCGCTAGGCTGTTGGCATGGCAGCGGTCAAAGGAGTGACAGCGAATGCACAACACCCTGGAACAGGTTTTCGGTTATCCACAGTTTCGACCCGGTCAGGAGCAGGCCATCAGCGCTGTATTGGCCGGGCGCTCGGCGGCGGCGATTTTCCCCACCGGCTCGGGCAAATCCCTGTGTTATCAAGTGTCGGCAGTGCTGCTGCCGCATCTGACGCTGGTGGTTTCACCGTTGCTGGCGCTGATGCAGGATCAACTGGCGTTCCTGCAACGCCACGGCATCCCGGCAGGCAGCATCGATTCGGCACAGAGCCGCGACGACGCCAATGACGTCATGGCTCGTGCTCGCTCCGGTGAGCTGAAGATTCTGATGGTCTCGGTCGAGCGCCTGAAAAACGAGCGATTTCGCAACTTCCTGCAGCAGGTGCCGATCTCGTTGCTGGTGGTGGACGAGGCGCACTGCATCTCGGAATGGGGCCACAATTTCCGTCCCGACTACCTCAAGCTGCCGGACTATCAGCGCCAGTTCAACATTCCCCAAGCCCTGCTGCTGACGGCCACCGCTACGCCGAAAGTCATCGCCGACATGCAGGCCAGATTCGCCATTGCCGCCGAGGACGTGGTGACCACCGGTTTCTATCGGCCCAATCTCAACCTGCTGGTGGAACCGGTGCGCGCTCAGGACAAGCGCCGGCGCCTGGTGGAATGGATGGCCGAACGGCAGGGGCAGCCGGGCATCGTCTACGTCACCCTGCAGAAAACCGCCGAGCACGTCGCCGAACACCTTGTACGAAATGGCATACAGGCCGAGGCCTATCACGCCGGGTTGCCCAATGATCAGCGTGAAGCCATCCAGAAACGCTTCATGGCCGGGCAGTCCAAGTGCATTGTCGCGACCATTGCGTTCGGCATGGGCATCGACAAGAGCGACATCCGCCAGGTGGTGCATTTCGACTTGCCCAAATCCATCGAAAACTACAGCCAGGAAATCGGTCGGGCAGGGCGCGACGGGCAGCCCTCGGATTGTCTGGTGCTGGCCAATCGCGACAGCCTCAACGTGCTGGAAAACTTCGTTTACGGCGACACGCCGGAGCGTGACGGTATTCGGTATGTGCTCGATGAATTGCACGCATCGGTGCCTGAGGGGCAGTGGGAATTTCTGCTCGGACCGCTGGCGGATCAGAGCAACATCCGCGCGTTGCCGCTCAAGACTTTGCTGGTGCAGCTGGAGCTGCGCGGGTTGATCGCTCCGCGCTACGCCTATTACGCCGAATACCGTTTCAAATACCTGCTGGAGCCTGAGGCATTGCTCGAGCGCTTCGAGGGCGAGCGCAGGGACTTTGTCGCGGCGATCATCCACACCTCAAGCCGTGCACGTACCTGGGCGACCGTGAATTTCGAGGCAATGTACACGCAGTATTCCGCTGAGCGCAGTCGGGTGGTGAAGGCCCTGGATTACTTTCAGGAAAAGGGCTGGATCGAACTTGAAAGCAAGCAGATGACCGAGGTCTACAGCGTGCTGCAGAGTGACTTCGACAGCGCTGTTTTGAGCGGTGAGCTGCATGCTTACTTCACTCGCCACGAACAAGCCGAAGTGGCGCGGATACACGCGATGCTTGAACTGTTCTCGACCGAGCGTTGCCTGGGGTATCGCCTGGCCGAGTACTTCGGTGATCACCAGGCGCCCGAGCGGTGCGGGCATTGCTCAGTGTGTCATGGCCACATCGCGCGTCTGCCGGCGCCACCGCAGTTGCCATCGCTTGTGGATAAAAGTTTCCCGGCGCTGTGCGGTGATTTTATCCACAAGCATGAACAGCATGCAGGCAGTGTTCCGACGGCGGAGCGGCTGACACGGTTTCTGTGCGGGATCAGTGTGCCGTTGTTTACCAGGCTCAAGGCGCGGACGATCTCCGGGTATGCGGCGCTCGAGGAATATCCCTACGCCGACGTGCGCCGCTGGGTTGAGGAACACCTCTGATCTTTTTGTAGGCGCTGGCGCGAGTGGGGTTTATCCATCCGCTGAATGTCGATCATCACGGTAATAAACTTCAAAAAGCGTGATTGGCTGACTATGGTGAAGGCTGTCTTCGGATCGCCAACAAGAGAACAACATGAGCCAGACATCCTTCGATATTCAGCAGGCTGCCGTGATCGGCGCGGGCACTATGGGGCGCGGCATTGTCATGTGCCTGGCTAATGCCGGCGTTGCAGTGCAATGGGTGGATAACAATCCACAGATGCTTGAGCAGGCACTGGCCGCAGTAGCCGACACTTACGCACACAACGTGCGGCAGGGGCGGATTGATCAGGCTGAAGCCGATGTACGCCTCGCCCGGGTCAGTGCAGCGGCGGATTACGCGGCGATCCGTAATGTCGATCTGGTGATTGAAGCGGTGTACGAGAACCTTGAGCTCAAGCAGAAGATCTTTCGCGAACTCGATGGCTTGTTGAAACCCGAAGCATTGTTGGCGAGCAATACCTCGGCGCTGGATATCGACGCGATTGCCGCGGTAACCCGACGCCCGGCTCAGGTGCTGGGCCTGCACTTTTTCAGTCCGGCACACATCATGAAATTGCTGGAGATCGTGCGAGGTGCACAGACTTCGCCGACGGTCCTGGAGGCCGCACTGGCCCTGGGCAAGCGCATGGGCAAGGTCAGTGTGGTGTCGGGCAACTGCCACGGCTTTATCGGCAATCGCATGCTGCATCCGTATGTGCTGGAGGCACGCAAGATGCTCCTCGAAGGCGCTTATCCACAGCAGGTGGATGCGGCGTTGCAGGGTTTCGGTTTTGCCATGGGGCCGTTCCGCATGTACGACGTGGTCGGCATCGATCTGGAGTGGCGTGCCCGCGAGTTGGCCGGCGAAGGCCAGGATGCGCCAGAGGTTCAGGTGGATAACCGCTTGTGCGAGCTGGGCCGGTTTGGACAGAAGTCCGGCAACGGTTACTACCATTACGAGCCGGGCAGTCGTCAGGCCGAGCATGATCCTGAGGTCGATGCGTTGGTGTTGCAGGTCAGCGAAGGGTTGGGCTTCCAGCGCCGCGAGATCGGCCCGGAGGAGATCCTGGAGCGCAGTCTTCTGGCATTGGTCAACGAGGGGGCAAAGATTTTGCAGGAAGGCATCGCCCAATCGGCACACGACATTGATTTGGTGTACCTGAACGGCTACGGCTTCCCGGCAGACAAGGGCGGCCCGATGGCCTGGGCGGATCAGCAGGGGCTGGCGGACATTCATCAGCGCTTGCTGGCGCTGGAGACGCGTCAGGGCGATCAGTGGAAACCGGCGCGGTTGATTGGCGAGTTGGCCGCGCAGGGCAAGGGGTTTGCTCAAGCTTAGTGTTACGGCGAAAATCGGTCCCCCTCACCCCAGCCCGCTCCCCCAAGGGGGGCGAGGGGGAAGGGAGCCGATCTGCGTGGGTTTCAGCATTCGAGTTCGACTCGACAGTTCAGGTCGGTGTATTTCGAGAAAACACCTCGGTCAGTCCCCTCTCCCTCTGGGAGTGTATGTACCGGAGACATGGTGGACACATGTTCGGAGACATGGTGGACGGTTTTAGATCTTCTTACCTGCCATAACGATCTGCAAGTTCAAGTCGATTCGGGCGATGCGATGTCTACTCCAGTAGACATCGTGGATGCCGTCCTCCGTCGTTTCCCGGATAGCTACTGACTTCCCGTAAAAAGCTTTCCCGACTGTGTATTCACGGTTCCTCCAGTAGATCTCGCCCTTTACCTGAACCTTCCTGACCACATCACCATCGTCGTACTCCGGCGCTGCGGGTTGCTCCTGATATTCCCTTGAGCTGCTGCTGTACCGAGTAGCAGGAACCTGCATGTCCAGCGCTTGATGCGGGCGCTTCTGGTTGTAAATATCACGCCAGATATCAAACGCCCGTTGCGCGCTGTTGAGATCGTTAAAGTGCTGACCCTGGAGGACTTCATTTTTCAGACTGCGGTGGAAGCGTTCCAGCTTTCCTTGGGTTTGCGGATGATAAGGTCGAGAGTGGCCGACCTTGATGCCTTGACTCATCAGCCAGACCTCCAGCGCGGTATAAACGCCTGTCTGATCACCCCATGGAGAGCCGTTGTCCATCGTCATGCGCAAAGGCAGGCCATAGCGCCGAAAGGCCCGGACCAGATGCTCCTGGACGGTGTCGCGCTGCTCATTGATACACGCCGCGATGCACAGTGAAAACCGCGAATGATCGTCCAGTATCGTCAACGGATGGCAACGCCCCTGACCCAGACTGATATGCCCCTTGAAGTCCATCTGCCAAAGATCGTTGGGCGCTTCATGCTCAAAACGGATAAACGGTTTGATCTCGGCGGCCTTTGGATCAACGCGTGAATGACGCTGTAAAACCGCATGCACGGTACTGACCGAAGGCATCACTAAGCCGTTGTCTTCCAACACACGTTTGAGCTTGCGAGCGCCCCAGGCCGCGTACTCCTGACTCACGGTCAAAATCTGCTGTTCAACCTCATCAGCACATCGCTTGGGTGATGTCTTCGGTCGTCGAGACTGATCGTTCAGTCCTTCTGCACCCAGGTTTTCAAACCTGTTAAGCCATTTATAGGCGGTGCTTGGGCTGATATTAAATCGACGGCAAAGCTGCCGGACATTGGCCCCTTCTTGCCGAGCCAAAAGCACGAATTCTGAACGAAGCTGCACAGTGGACACCTCTTCCCAAGACACAGGTCATCTCCTTAGTGATGAGCAATGTGCCTATTAAAAAGTGTCCACCATGTCTCCGAACACCTGTCCACCATGTGTCCGGTACATACAGGGAGAGGGCTAGGGTGAGGGCAAGCGGCCTCACTGAAAAAACAGGAGAGTCAGCCCAACCATGTCCACCCCTCAACGCACCGACTACCCACACTTCCAGCCCATCACCACACGCTGGCACGACAACGACGCTTACGGTCACGTCAACAATGTGACCTACTACAGCTTCTTCGACACAGCCGTGAACACCTACCTGATTCAGGTCGGTGGTCTGGATATTCATGATGGCGAGGTGGTGGGGTTTGTGGTCAGTTCGTCGTGTGATTACTTTGCCTCGATCGCGTTTCCCGATCTGATCGAAGTCGGTCTGCGAGTCGGCAAGCTGGGCAACAGTTCGGTGCAATACGAACTGGCGGTGTTCAAGGTGGGGGAGTTCGAGGCGTGCGCAGCGGGGCGTTTTGTCCATGTCTTCGTGGAGCGGACGAGCAATCAGCCGGTTCCGATTCCAGGCCGGTTGCGTGAAGCCCTGGAGCGTCTGCTGGTTTGAACCGGGGCAAAAAAAATCGCAGCCCAAGGGCTGCGATTTTTGCTTTCCCGCGTAACGCAATGCGTCAGTCGCGATAGTAGCGGTGATGCTTGCGATGGCCATAGGCGTGACCGCGACCACGGTGGTCATCGCGGTAGTAGCGACGGTCACGACCGCGATCGTAATGACGACCTTCGTCATTGCTCTGGTTGCCCATGTAGTTGCCCAGCGCGCCACCGGCGCCGCCACCTGCTGCGGCGCCGATCAGGCTGCCGGTGGTGCCGCCCATGCTGCGGCCGACCACGTTACCGCCGGCTGCGCCCAATGCACCGCCAATGGCGGCTTCGCCACGGCTGTGTTTGTTGGCGCCCACCGCGCTACCACCCGCGCCGCCCAGGGCTGCGCCAATGGTTGAACCTGTGCTGCCGCCTAAAGACTGACCGACGACCGAGCCAAGAACCCCGCCCAATGCGCCGCCCACACCTGCTTCGGTGGTGCCTCCGGCAGAAGCGAAGCCACTGACCAGGCCAAGGGACAACAAGAGAATCGAGGAGAACTTCATAGAGGAGCCTCAAAGGGATGACGGCGCCGATCCTGAGGCTGTGTAACAAGGCTGACAATCGAAATCCGACGAATAACACGACTTGTATACAATTATGCAAGTTACTGTTTTGTATGCGGAACTTAAGCGATTTTTGCCGGTCTTTAGCTACTTCGGACAGGCCGCTTTTGTGAAAAAGCGGCCTTTTTTGTGGGCGTTTGAAAAGTGCACAGTACAAAGAATTGCATTGAATCGGCGACCGCTATCGCGAGCAGGCTCACTCCTGCGGTGACCGAGTTCCTATAGATGGAACACGTTCAACTGTAGGAGTGAGCCTGCTCGCGATAGCAATGGTGCTGACCCCGTATCAAGCGGACTTGGCCATGATCAACCCGCTCTCACTCGCCGCTTCCAGCCGGATCGCAATGAATTTCGACGTCGGTGTATGGCTGCCATCCCCGGTGCTTTCCAGCGGCACCAGCGGATTCACTTCCGGATAGTAAGCCGCCGCCTGACCCGCAGGAATATCAAACGCCAGTAAGGTGAAGCCCTTCACCCGGCGCTCGCGACCGTCGTCCCACAGCGAGACGATGTCGGCTTTCTGCCCCGGACGGAAGCCCAGGCGAATGATGTCGGCCTCGTTGACGAACAGCACATCACGCTGCCCTTTGACCCCGCGATAACGGTCGTCGAGACCATAAATCGTGGTGTTGTACTGGTCGTGAGAGCGCATCGACTGCAGGATCAGGTCCGGCAGTTGCCCGGTGGCACGAGTGCGTTCGTGGACAAGGTCTTTCGGCAGCAGGTTCGCGCGGAAGTTGGCGCGGCCCGACGGTGTGTTCCACTTGCGCGCGCCGGCGCTGTTGCCAAGGTAGAACCCCCCCGGGTTCTTGATCTTCTCATTGAAGTCTTTGAAGTTCGGGATGGTGTCGGCGATCAGCTCGCGGATACGCCCGTAGTCGGCCGCCAGCCAGTGCCAGTCCACCGGTTTGCTGCCCAGTGTGGCGGCGGCAATGCCGGCAATGATCGCCGGCTCCGAACGCATCTGGTTCGACAGCGGCTGCAACTGGCCATTGGAGGCGTGGACCATGCTGAATGAGTCTTCCACGGTGACCGCTTGCGGCCCTTCGGTCTGGATGTCGATGTCGGTACGACCGAGGCACGGCAGGATCAGCGCGTCCTTGCCGTGGGCCAGGTGGCTGCGATTGAGTTTGGTGCTGATCTGCACGGTCAGGTCGCAATTGCTCAGCGCCTGGAACGTGCGCGGGCTGTCCGGCGTCGCCTGGGCAAAGTTGCCGCCCAGACCGATGAAGACTTTCGCGCGGCCTTCGGCCATCGCATGGATCGCCTCGACCACGTTGTGCCCGTTGTGGCGCGGCACCTTGAACTGGAAACGCCGCTCCAGTGAATCGAGGAACGCCACCGGCGGCCGTTCATTGATACCCATCGTGCGATCGCCCTGCACGTTGCTGTGGCCACGCACCGGGCACAGGCCGGCGCCCGGTTTGCCGATGTTGCCGCGCAGCAGCATCAGGTTGGCGATTTCCTGGATGGTCGGCACCGAATGGCGATGCTGGGTGATACCCATTGCCCAGCACATGATCACGTTCTTGCCTTTGGCATACATGCGTGCGGCTTGCTCGATCTCGACCAGGGTCAGGCCGGATTGCGTGACGATCTGTTCCCATGGTGTGTCATCGACGACCCCGAGATACTCCAGCACGTTGGCACTGTGGGCGTTGAGGAAGTCATGGTCGAACACCGCCGGCGCGCCGGTTTTCTGCGCGTCGCGTTCCCACTGCAGGAGGAATTTGGCCATGCCGCGCAGGACCGCCATGTCACCGCCCAGCGCCGGGCGGAAATACGCGGTGTTGGTCGGCTTGTCGCCGTTGGTGAGCATTTCGAGCGGATGCTGCGGGTGCTGGAAACGCTCCAGACCGCGCTCTTTCAGCGGATTGATGCAGACCACCTGTGCGCCCCGTTTCACCGCTTCACGCAGCGGTTCGAGCATACGCGGGTGGTTGGTGCCGGGGTTCTGGCCCCAGACGAAAATCGCGTCGGCGTGTTCGAAGTCGTCGAAGGTCACGGTGCCTTTACCGACGCCAACGCTTTGCGCCAGTGCCACACCGCTGGCCTCGTGGCACATGTTCGAACAGTCGGGGAAGTTGTTGGTGCCGTAGGCGCGCACGAACAGCTGGTACAGATACGCCGCTTCGTTGCTGGCGCGACCGGAGGTGTAGAACTCGGCCAGATCCGGGCTCGGCAAGCCTTGCAGGTGTTTGGCAATCAGCGCGTAGGCGTCGTCCCAGCTGATCGGCTTGTAGCGATCGGTCTCGGCGTCGTAGACCATCGGTTCGGTCAGGCGACCCTGATACTCCAGCCAGTAGTCACTCTGTTCCAGCAGCGAGGTCACGCTGTGTTTGGCGAAGAACTTCGCATCCACGCGACGCTTGGTCGCTTCCCAGTTCACCGCTTTGGCGCCGTTCTCGCAGAACTTGACCATGCCGCTTTCCGGCGAATCGCCCCAGGCGCAGCCCGGGCAGTCGAAACCGCCGTTCTGGTTGGTTTTGAGCATCATGCGCAGGTTTTTCAGCGCGTTGTCGCTGGTCAACCAGGCCTGGGCCACACTGATCAGGGCACCCCAGCCGCCGGCGGCACCTTTATAAGGTTTGTAGCGCGGGACAGGTTTCTGGTCGGCTTGATGATGTTGGCTCACGCTTGATTCTCCATCGCGGGGCTATACACCCGCGGCGCACTTTTCTGCGGCAGGTGGATGAGATTGAGGTTATGTCGACGGGCCCATTGCACGGCGAGGCCCGTGGGTGCGGACAGGCTGACCAGGGTCTGGATGCCGGCGCGCAAAACTTTCTGGATCAATTCGAGGCTGCAACGGCTGGTGACGATCGCCAGGCCGCCGTCTGTGGATAACTTCTGGCGGATCAAGCCGCCGATCAATTTGTCGAGGGCGTTGTGCCGGCCGATGTCTTCGCGGCCGAGCAGCAATTCGCCGCTGGCATTCATGAACACCGCCGCGTGCACGGCGCCGCAGTGCTGGCCCAACGGTTGAAACGCACTGATGCGCTGACGCAAGCCGTCGAGCCATTCAATGGGTGGCAGCGGTGCACCGGGCAGCACCTTCAGGTCGGGCAAGGCCTGCTCGACCGCTTCAACGCCGCAGAGCCCGCAACCGCTGGTACCGGCCAGTTGCCGACGCTGTTGCTTGAGGTTCCAGAAGGCGCGGTTGGCAATGGTCACTTGCGCGTATTGCGCCGAGCCGGCGCCGCTCAGTTGCAGGTCATAGATATCGCTGGCGTCCTCGATGATGCCGCTGCCGAGGCTGAAACCGACGATGAAGTCTTCCAGATCCGTCGGTGTCACCAGCATCACCGCCTGGCTGATGCCGTTGTAGGCGATCGCCAACGCGACTTCCTCGGCCAGCGCGGTGCTGGCCGATTCCACAAGGGGTAGATCGCTGTAACTGTACGTCTGGCTGGCGGCGGGCGCGGGCGTTTCGAGTGCAGGCGCCGCGCAGGCTGGGCGCTTGGCGTTCATGGCATCACCAACGGATTGATCAACGTTAAGACTAGGCGCGGCAACTTGTCGCGTCTAATCGCTACTGTCGATCTATTGATAGATGTGGTCGATCAAGTGCTTGCCGGTGATTTCTGATACAGCGCGAAACAGGCCTCGGCCAGCGCTGAACGCGGGGCGCCACGGCGCATGATCAGGCCCATTGGGGCGAGGGTCTGGGCGTTTTCGATCGGTTGCAGGCGCAGGTGATCGGTGAGTTTTTCCAGGCCACCGTCCAGCGGCATGATCGCGCAGCAAAAGCCGCCGTGCACAGCCTGTAACAATTGATGGACGGCATCGGTTTGTAACAGTGGCTGCGGGGTCAGGCCACGGCTGTGGAAATTGTGGTCGATGGACTGACGAAAATGCATCCCGCTGGTCAGCATGCCCAGCGGCAGTTCGATCAGCGCTTCCCAGCTCAACGCGGCCTCGCCGAAGGAAAAACTGCGCTGGTCATACAGCAGCCCCATGCGGGTCTCGCTGAAAGCCAGTGATTCGAAACGTTCATGATCCAGGCGATCGAGGTAGGACACACCGAGGTCGATGCGGTTGTTCGCCAGGTGTTCGAGGATCTGCTCGGAACTCAGCGCCGACATTTCGAAACGCAGGTTCGGGTGCGCCACATGCAAACGTTGCATCAGTGGCAGCGGATCAAAACTCGACAGCGGCACGACACCCAGCCGCAACGTGCCGATGAGGTTGCCGCGACACGCCGCCGCTTCCGCCTGCAGTCCGTCGTAAGCGGCCATCACGGAACGCGCCCACGCCAGCACTCGCTCGCCCGGCGCGGTAAAACCCTCAAAGCGCTGACCGCGATTGACCAGCGGCAGGTCGAGCTCTTCTTCAAGGCTGCGTAGACGCATCGACAACGTCGGTTGCGTGATGTGGCAGCGGGCGGCGGCCTGGCCGAAGTGGCGGGTTTCGTCGAGGGCGATGAGGAATTTCAGCTGCTTGATGTCCATCTTCGCTCCGGTGAGTGCTGGCAGGGGTGGCGATTCTAGCGCTTGCGCGGGGCCAGGGTCATTGGTCGGCCTGGAACCGGGTATGGCTGATGTGGTCTAGGCTTGAACGTCTGGATCCCCAATCAAGGAGTGTGCGCTATGAGTCTGTTGAGCTTTGTGAAAGAAGCCGGCGAGAAGCTGATTGATCTGCTGACCCCGGGTAATGCCAATGCCAGCGAGCAGTTGAAGGAACACATCAGCAAGGTCGGGCTGGGCAATCCGAATGTGCAGGCCACCGTCGACGGTGACAAGGTCACGGTCACCGGTGAAGTGGCGAGCCAGGAGGAAAAGGAAAAGATTTTGCTG
The DNA here is from genome assembly GCF_014268495.2 of Pseudomonas monsensis. Taxonomy (NCBI): domain Bacteria; kingdom Pseudomonadati; phylum Pseudomonadota; class Gammaproteobacteria; order Pseudomonadales; family Pseudomonadaceae; genus Pseudomonas; species Pseudomonas monsensis. The sequence continues at coordinate 563,478 of NZ_CP077087.1, forward strand.
GCCGTGGGTAACATTGCCGGTATCGGCAGTGTGGAGGACCAGATCACCGTGACCGGGCCGGTGGTCGTGGCCGCCGAGTTTGTCGAAGTGAAGGCCGGGGACACGCTCAGTGCGATCTCGTTGCGGGTTTACGGCAACGCCAACCAATACCAGAAAATCTTCGAAGCCAACAAACCGATGCTCAAGGATGTGAACAAGATTTATCCAGGACAGAAGCTTCGTATTCCGAAGTAAAGCCAAACCTTTGTGGCGAGGACGCTTGCTCCCGCTGGGCCGCGCAACGGCCCCCAAACCGGCAAGTGCGAGATGCGTGAGTCTGCGCGTCTGTCGAGAACGGGAGGGCTTCGGCCTCCAGTGGGAGCAAGCTTCCTCGGCACAATGGATTTACAAGCCTGAGATCAGGTCGCGGTAATCCTCGACCGCCGCAAACTCGGCTGTGTCCTTCGGCCCTTTGCGGCTGTCCGGCTCCTTGACCGCCAGCAGATGCGCCACGCCAAAACGCCGCGCACTGCGCAGAATCGGCAACGTATCGTCGATAAACAGGCTGCGTGCCGGATCAAAGTCGATATCTGCCTGCAAGGCATCCCAGAACTGCGGATTTTCCTTGGGGAAACCGTAGTCGTGGGAGCTGATCAGCCGTTCGAAATACGGCGCCAGCTCGATCCGTTCCAGTTTCAGCGACAGCGAATCACGGTGGGCGTTGGTGATCATGATCACCCGCTTGCCAGCGTTTTTGATCGCTTGCAGAAAGGTGTCGGCATCCGGGCGCAACGCGATCAAATGCGCCGTTTCCAACTTCAGTTCACGCACCGATAGTTTCAGCTCGGCACTCCAGAAATCCAGGCAATACCATTGCAACTGGCCGGCGTGGCGTTCGAACAGCGGCTGCAATTCCATCTCGGCCATCGTCCGGCTCACCCCGTGCAGGTCGGCGTAACGCTGGGGCAGGTGTTCCAGCCAGAAATGATTGTCGAAGTGCAGATCCAGCAACGTACCGTCCATGTCCAGCAGAACGGTATCAATGTCAGACCACGGTAAAGAAGGCATGGCAACGTCTCGAGCGGTAGAAAGATATCCGACATAAACAATCGGGAAAGCCGCGTTATAGTAGCGCGTTCACGCCAAGGAGCTTTGCATGCGCCAGAAACCCACCGTACTTGCCCGCGAGATCGTCGCCACCAGTCGCCTGTTTTGTGTCGAAGAACTGAAGCTGCGTTTCTCCAATGGTGTGGAGCGTACCTACGAGCGTTTGGTCGGCAAAGGTGCGGGCTACGGCGCGGTGATGATTGTGGCGATGCTCGATGCCGAACACGCGGTGCTGGTCGAAGAATATTGCGGCGGCACTGACGAATACGAATTGTCGCTGCCCAAAGGCTTGATCGAACCGGGTGAGGATGTGCTGGCGGCGGCCGAGCGTGAGCTCAAGGAAGAGGCCGGTTTCGGCGCACGCCAACTGGAGCACCTGACCGAGCTGTCATTGTCGCCCGGTTACATGAGCCAGAAAATCCAGGTGGTGCTTGCCACCGATCTGTACGAAGAGCGTCTGGAGGGTGATGAGCCCGAGCCGATGCGGGTCGACAAGATCAACCTGCGTGAACTGTCGGCGCTGGCGCAAAACCCGCAATTCTCCGAAGGCCGCGCACTGGCCGCGCTTTATCTGACTCGTGATCTGCTGACGCAGCGCGGGTACTTTACGTCATGAGTGAGGTGTCGATGAATTTTCCCCATCCATTGATGGCGCCGGTGGTCGAACTCGCCTTGCAGGCCGGCGAGGCGATTTTGCCGTTCTGGCGCGCCGGCGTTGAAGTCAGTGCCAAGTCCGATGATTCGCCGGTGACCGCTGCGGATCTGGCGGCGCATCATCTGATCCTCGCCGGGCTGACGGCGCTCGATCCGGATATTCCGGTGTTGTCCGAAGAGGACGCCGATATTCCGCAAGCCGTGCGCGCCGGATGGCAGCGCTGGTGGCTGGTCGATCCGCTGGATGGGACCAAGGAGTTCATCAGCGGCAGCGAAGAATTCACCGTCAACATCGCGCTGATCGAAAACGGTCGCGTGGTGTTTGGCGTGGTTTCGATGCCGACCAATGGTCGCTTCTACGTCGGCGGCGCCGGGCTGGGTGCCTGGCGTTGCGACAAGGACGGGACGCCGGTGTCGATTCAGGTGCGCGATGTACCAGGGCCGGGCGAGGCCTTTACGGTGGTCGCCAGTCGTCGGCATTCGAGCCCTGAGCAAGAGCGGTTGCTGGCCGGGTTGAGTGCGAGCCTGGGCGAGCTACAACTGGCGAATATCGGCAGTTCGTTGAAGTTTTGCCTGCTGGCCGAAGGCGCGGCGGATTGCTACCCGCGCCTGGCGCCGACGTCGCAATGGGACACCGCGGCGGCACAGGGCGTGCTTGAGGGTGCCGGCGGCGAGGTGCTGGATCTGCAGGGCGAAGCGTTCTGTTATCCCGCGCGGGAATCGCTGCTCAATGAATTCTTTCTGGCGCTGCCGGCGAAAGCGACGTGGCGTTCCAGATTGCTGGAGCTGGCTCGGGGGTAAGTGGGCGGACTCTCGATTCCCCTCACCCCAGCCCTCTCCCGGAGGGAGAGGGGGCCGATTGGGGGATGCTGGAGAGATTCACCGGCTTGAGCCAGCTTTACTGAATCCATAATCGCTGCCGATCTTTCAGGTCGATGTCTGACGCAAGACCTCTCGGTCAGTCCCCTCTCCCTCCGGGAGAGGGCCAGGGTGAGGGGATTTTGATCTTTAGCGGTGCAAAACGTACTGCCCGGTAAATGTCACAGCATCCTCATCACTTCCCGCGTTGACGATCCGCGTATTGAGCGTCAACCGTGCGCGCCCATAGCGCTGATAGATCGTCAGAAACTTCTTCCAGACCAATGCTTCCGGTGCCGGGCAAATCGCCGTGGCATCACCGGTGACCGGCAGTGGATAACTGATCTGGCCTTCCTGAATGACGATGTGCCCGTCTTCGATGCCTTCCTCCTTCAGGCGCAAATGCAGCCAGCCCCAGCCCGCCAGCACCGCGCCGCAGTAGAGGCTGCCGCCGAACATGGTGCTCTTGTGATTGACGTTCGGCTCCAGCGGCAAGTGCAGACTCAACTGTTGCTCGCGCCAGTCGAGTACCTTGAGGCCCATCTCGCGGGTCAGCGGAATGTCGTGATGCAGCACCGATTCCAGATAGCGGCTGTCGCGGTTCATTCGGCTTCGTCTCCGTGGGCATTACTGTCGGCGAAATTCAACCCGTGCTTGCGCAGTTTGTCGTGCAGGGTCTTGCGCGGAATGCCCAGGGCTTCGGCGAGGCTGCGCACCGAACTGTGAGCGCGCGCCAGCTCAGCGGCGATCAACGATTTCTCGAAGTTTTCCACTTGCTCGCTCAGGCCGCCGCTGATGACCTCCACGGCGCTGCCACCGCCATCGGTGCCACCGTTGTCCAGCGCCAGCTCCAGGCCGAGGGCGAAACGTTCGGCAGCGTTCTGCAATTCACGGACGTTGCCCGGCCAGGTGTGCCGCAGCAGCAAGGCACGTTGTGCCGGCTGCAGTTCGTGGGGGGGCAGACCGTGGCGGGCGCTGGCTTCATCGGCGTAATGCTGGAACAGCACCAGCGCGTCTTCACCGCGTTCGCGCAACGGCGGAATGCGCAGCGGGGCGACATTGAGGCGGTAATACAAGTCGGCACGGAATCGCCCCTGATCAGCGGCCTGGCGCAGGTCTTCCTTGGTCGCGGCGATGACGCGGATGTCCAGCGGGATCAACTGATTGCCGCCCAGGCGTTCGACCACGCGCTCTTGCAGCATGCGCAGTAACTTCACCTGCACATCCATGCTCATGCTTTCGATTTCATCGAGGAACAGCGTGCCGCCATTGGCGAATTCGAATTTGCCGATCCGGCGTTTCTGCGCGCCAGTGAACGCACCGGGTTCGTGGCCGAACAGTTCGCTCTCGACCACCGACTCGGCCAGTGCCCCGGCATTGATCGCCACGAACGGGCCGTTGCGCCGGCTCGACAGGTCGTGCAACGCACGGGCGACGACTTCTTTGCCGGCGCCGGTTTCGCCGAGAATCAGCACGTCGGCCTTGGTTGCGGCCAGTGCGCCGATCTGTTCGCGCAGGCGCAACATGGGGGCCGAGTGGCCGACCAGTCGGGCGCTCAGTTCATTGCGGTCGCTGAGGGCCAGGCGCAGGCTGCGGTTGTCCAGCACCAGGCGGCGCAGGGCCAGGGCGCGGCGCACGCTGTCGAGCAGCGCATCGCTGGCGAACGGTTTTTCCAGGAAATCATAGGCACCGGCGCGCATCGCCTGCACCGCCAACGGCACGTCGCCGTGGCCGGTGATCAACAGCACGGGTAACTCAGGGTCCTGAGCGTGCAGCTCGCTCAGCAATTCCAGGCCGTCCATGCCGGGCATGCGAATGTCGCTGACCACCACGCCAGGCCAGTCGCGTTCAAGCTGCCCGGCCAGGCCTTTGGCTTCGGCCAGTGGCAGGATTTTCAGGCCGGCCAGATCCAGAGTCTGGCCAAGGGCCTGACGCAAGTGCGGATCGTCGTCGATCAACACCACCTGAATGCGATTGTCGATGGTCATGCACTTCGATCCTCGGACGGTTGCAGGCTGACCCCGGGTGCGCCGGCGCGCAGTCGCAGGGTAATCAAGGCGCCACCTTGCTTGTGGTTGGCGAACGACAGTTCACCACCGAAGGCGCGCATCAGGGTTTCACAGATCGCCAGCCCCAGCCCAAGGCCCTGGGTGCGGGTCTTGGTGGTGTAGAAGGGCTCGCTGGCGCGACCGAGGGCTTCCATGCAGAACCCCGGGCCGTTGTCGCGAATGTACAGATTGACGCCGTCGGCGGTGGATTCGGCACTCAGCCACAGTTTGCGCGGCGGGCCTTTTTCGGTCAGCGCATCGAGGGCGTTGGCCAGCAGGTTGCCGAGCACCTGGCGCAGGCGGGTTTCCCCGGCTTCGACCCACAGGGTGGCGGCGGGCAGGTCGCGGATCAGTTCGACTTCCATGCTTCGGCGGCGTTTGGCGAGTAGCGCCAGCGCATCGTCCAGTGCCGGTTGCAGCGCCACGCTTTCCGGGGCATGCCGGTCGCGGCGGGCGAAGGCGCGCAGGTGGGCGATGATCGAGGCCATGCGTCCGGTCAGTTCGCTGATCAGTTTGAGATTGCCGCGAGCATCGTCGGTGCGCTGATGATCGAGCAGCACTTCGGCGTTCTCGGCGTAGCTGCGGATCGCCGCCAGCGGTTGATTGAGTTCGTGGCTGATACTCGCCGACATCGTGCCCAACGCCGACAGTTTGCCGGCCTGGACCAGATCGTCCTGCGCACGCACCAATTCCTGTTGCGCCTGTTCGCGCTCGAGCACTTCCTGCTTCAGGCGGCGGTTGAGGCCTTCCAGATCGCTGGTGCGCTCGGCGACCCGGCCTTCCAGTTCGCGGCGGGCCTTGGCTTCGAAGGCGATGCGTTCCAGATAATGCCGGCGGCGTTGCATCATCAAACCGAGCAACAGCATCACCACCAACAGCGTCGCCCCCCCGATGGCGACCACCGTGCGCACCGGGCGGTCGATCAGCGTGCGCGGGGCGAGAATGCTCACGCTCCAGCCGGTTTCGGCGATGTCATGGGTTTGCGTCAGCCACGCGTCAGGGCTGAGATTCAGCGGACGCGGCTCGCGGGTCGGGTACGGCTGAATGGCCGTGATGGCCGAGCGCTCGGTATCGCTCAGGACGCGCGTGGAGCGAAAGCGCCATTCAGGACGCGAGGTCAGGATGACTACCCCGTTATGGTCGGTTACCAGCAGTTGTTCCGGGGTTTTGCCCCAGAGGCTTTCGGTGTGGTCGAGGTCGACCTTGATCACCAGTACGCCGATGATCTTTTCGCCGTTGCGCACGGCGGCGGCGAAGAAGTAACCACGTTTGGCCGAGGTCGTGCCGAGGCCGAAGAAACGCCCCAGACGCCCGGCCATGGCTTCGCTGAAATACGGACGAAACGAGAAATTGCGCCCGACGAAACTGTCGTGCTTGTCCCAGTTCGACGCCGCCAGTGTCTGGCCGCTGGTGTCCATCAGGTACATGACTTCGGCGCCAGTCTGGGCGGCGATGTTTTTCAGCAGGCGATTGGCATTGCCCTGGGTGACGCCGTCGTCCGGCGCTCCGAGTACGGCGCGCAGGGCCGGCAGGTCGCCGAGAATCTGCGGCAGCACTTCATAGCGGTGCAGGGTGCCCAGCAGGTTGGCGACGTAGAGGTCGAGGGTCTGGCGGTTTTGTCCGGCGAGTTCGCTGCGGTAATAACGCTCGGCCAGATGCTCCAGCGGCCACAGCAGCGGCGCCAGGCACAGGGCCAGCAGGGCGAGGCTGCGCCAGCGGGGTCTGCGGGGGAGAGATGGTTTCATGTGCCGGATGCGCCTGTAATGACAGGCGCATTATGCCCACGCTCAGGAAAAGACGTCAGCGTCCTTGAAGAACACCGCTGCCTGATCCTTGGCCGACAGTTTCGGCGCTTCGTCGAGTTGCCAGTCGATGGCCAGGTCCGGGTCGTCCCAGCGAATGCTTCGTTCGGCTGCAGGCGTGTAGAAGTCGGTGGTCTTGTAGAGGAATTCGGCGAACTCGCTCAGGACCACGAAGCCATGCGCAAAACCTTCCGGGACCCACATCTGACGGTGGTTGGCGGCAGACAGACGAACCGCCACCCACTGACCGAAGTGCGGTGAGCTGCGACGGATGTCCACGGCAACATCCAGTACCTCACCGGCCGTGACCCGCACCAGTTTGCCCTGAGTGTTTTCCAGTTGGTAATGCAGGCCCCGCAGGACGCCTTTCTCCGAGCGCGAATGGTTGTCCTGAACGAAGTGCGGGGTCAGCCCGGTCAGTTCCTGGAAAGCCCTGGCATTGAAGCTCTCGTAAAAAAAGCCGCGCTCGTCACCAAATACCTTGGGTTCGATGATCAGAACACCGGGCAGTTCGGTGGTGATTACATTCATGAAGTTTTCCAGTGAAAGGGGTGAATGGGCGCCATTCTTGCGCAAAGTGCCGGAGGGCGCGAGTGTTCCCGCGCAAGTACTTGTGTCTTGCCGCAAGGGCGGGGGTTGCGCATCTGCCGAAGCAATGGCGATATAGGCGTCTAATAAAATTTCAGGGGTCGTTTCATGCCGCTCGCCACGTTGATCCATCGCGCCAGTCTGCCTAGCCCGCAGGTTTCTCAGGAGCAGGCCCGACAATGGCTGGCAGACCATTACGGGCTCAGCGGTACGCTGCACCCCCTCGGTAGCCAGCAGGATCTTAATTTTCGTGTGGACAGCGCGCGCGGGCGCTTCGTCCTGAAAATCTGCCGGGGCGATTACGCCCTCGTGGAGTTGCAGGCGCAACATGCCGGCCTCAACTACCTCGCGGCGCATTCTGCGGTGAATGTGCCACGGGTGATTGCAGCCAATGACGGTCAGGATCTGCTGACGCTGGAAGCCGGTGGCGAAGCGGTCCATGTGCGCCTGCTGGACTACATCGAAGGCCAGCCGCTGACCCATCTCGATCATTTGGGGCAGGACGTGGTGGCCGGGTTTGGCCGGCTCTGCGGCGAGATGGATCTGGCGCTGGCCGGGTTCGACCATCCGGGGCTGGCGCGTACGCTGCAATGGGACGCCCGCCACGCCAGTGCGTTGATCAGTCATTTGTTGCCGGTGATCAAGGACGAATCGCAGCGTGCCCTGATCGCCGACGCCGCCGAACAGGCCGAGCGCCGACTGCAGCCGTTGCAGGACAAGCTGCCGGTGCAGGCGATCCACATGGACATCACCGACGACAACGCCGTCTGGCAGCGCGATGCGCAGCGGCACTGGCAATTGCAGGGGGTGATCGACTTCGGCGATCTGGTGCGCACCTGGCGCATCACCGATCTGTCGGTGACCTGCGCCGCGCTATTGCATCACGCCGGTGGCGATCCTTTTGTCATCTTGCCGGCGGTTCAGGCCTATCACGCGGTCAATCCGCTGCAACACGAAGAACTTCAGGCGTTGTGGCCCTTGATCGTGGCCCGCGCGGCGGTGCTGGTGCTCAGTGGCGAACAGCAGGTCAGCATCGACCCCGGCAACCATTACAGCCGCGACAACCTTGTCCATGAGTGGGAAATCTTCCACGTCGCCACTTCGGTACCGCTGGCGCTGATGGAGGCGGCAATCCTCAGCGCCGTCGGCCAGGCCTTGCCGGTCATCGACAGTGAAGGTTTTGCGCCGTTGTTGCCGGGCCTGGTCGGGCGGGAATTCGCGCTGATCGATCTGGGGGTGCTGAGCCCGCATTTCGAAGCGGGTAACTGGGAACAGGACGGTATTGACCAGCGGTTGCTGACGGAAGCGGCGACGGCACATGGCCTGGCGGCAAGCCGTTACGGGCAATACCGTTTGTCGCGCACCCGCCCTGACAGTGCCGACGAACCGGACACTTTCCCGTTGCATGTCGAGTTGCGTGTACCGAACGGCACTGCGGTGGAATCGCCGTTTGCCGGTGTGCTGCATCAAACGGCCGGGGGAGCACTGCAGCTGGACGGCCCGCAGCTCAGCGTGCGCTTGTGGGGTGTCACGCCCTCGCTGCAAAGCGGCGCAGCGCTGGTCAAGGGGCAGGTGCTGGGCGCGGTCAGTGGCCCGTTGCTCGTGCAGTTGTGTCGCGGTGCGCAGCTGGCGGCCCCGCTGTTCTGCACGCCGGCCCGGGCGGCGGCGTGGCAGGCATTGTGTCCGTCGCCGGCCGCGTTGCTCGGGCTGGCCTGTGATGCCGAGCCGGAGCTGGATGCGAAAACCCTGCTGGCGCGGCGTGACGCCAGTTTCGCCCGCACGCAAAAACACTATTACGTCGACCCGCCGCGCATCGAGCGCGGCTGGCGCAATCACCTGATCGACATGCAGGGCCGCTCCTACCTCGACATGCTCAATAATGTCGCGGTGCTGGGGCATGGCCATCCGCGCATGGCGGCGGTGGCGAGCCGGCAATGGTCGCTGCTCAATACTAACTCCCGGTTCAACTACGCGGCGGTCGCCGAGTTTTCCGAGCGCTTGCTGAAACTGGCACCGGAGGGCATGGATCGGGTGTTTCTGGTCAACAGCGGCAGCGAGGCCAATGATCTCGCGATTCGTCTGGCGTGGGCCTACAGCGGTGGGCGCGACATACTCAGCGTGCTGGAGGGTTACCACGGCTGGACGGTCGGTGCCGATGCCGTGTCGACCTCGATTGCCGACAACCCGAAGGCCCTGGAAAGTCGTCCGGACTGGGTTCATCCGGTGACCGCGCCGAACGTCTATCGCGGTGAATTCCGCGGCCTCGATTCAGCCCCTGACTACGTGCGCAGCGTCGAACATCAGCTTGAGAAAATTGCCGGGCAACAACGCCAATTGGCCGGGTTCATCTGCGAGCCGGTGTACGGCAATGCCGGCGGTATCTCGCTGCCACCGGGTTATCTGAAACAGGTCTATGCACTGGTGCGAGCCCGTGGTGGTGTGTGCATCGCCGATGAGGTGCAGGTCGGTTACGGGCGCATGGGCCATTTCTTCTGGGGCTTCGAAGAACAGGGCGTCGTGCCGGACATCATCTGCATGGCCAAGGGCATGGGTAACGGCCAGCCACTGGGCGCGGTGATCACGCGTCGGGACATCGCTGAAGCGCTGGAAGCGGAAGGTTATTTCTTCTCCTCGGCCGGTGGCAGCCCGGTGAGTTGCCAGATCGGCATGGCAGTGCTCGATGTAATGGAAGAAGAAAAACTCTGGGAAAACGCCCGGACGGTCGGTGGCCATTTCAAGGCACGGCTCGAAGCGTTGATCGATAAACATCCGCTGGTGGGCGCGGTGCATGGTTCCGGGTTTTATCTGGGGCTGGAGTTGGTCCGTCACCGCGAGACGCTGGAACCGGCAACCGAGGAAACCGCGCGGCTGTGTGATCGCCTGCGTGAACTGGGGATTTTCATGCAACCGACCGGCGACTACCTCAACGTCCTCAAGATCAAACCGCCGATGGTGACTTCACGTCAGAGCGTGGATTTCTTCGTCGACATGCTTGATCGGGTCCTCGCTGAAGGCTTGTAAACGCTGCAGATCCTCCCTGTGGGAGCGGGATTGCTCGCGAACGCGGTGTGTCAGTCGGCCTGTTTGGTGACTGATCAAGTGCTTTCACGGGCAAGCCCGCTCCCACATTTATTTCAGGCTTCAATTCGATTTATATCGACTTTAATTGCGTAAATGTCGATGAGCGGCGTTCTATTAGCTTCTAAAGTCGATATTTATCGGTTATAAAGTCGCCATTGCTCCGGCATGGCGATCTCATTCCGGTGCGCGCGTTTTTTCTTTCGGTCGAATTCTCGACCGTCAAAGCACTTGCCCGGAGAGGATTCATGAGCCGTATCGTTACCGTCGCCGCCACGCAGATGGCCTGTTCGTGGGATCTGGAAGCCAACCTCGAAACCGCCGAAAAACTGGTGCGCGAAGCCGCCGCCAAAGGCGCGCAGATCATCCTGATCCAGGAGCTGTTCGAGGCGCCGTACTTCTGCCAGAAGCCGAATCCGGACTATCTGCAACTGGCCACGACCGTAGAAGAGAACGTTGCGATCAAGCATTTCCAGAAGGTCGCCAAAGAGCTGCAAGTGGTATTGCCGATCAGCTTCTACGAGCGTGCCGGCCGTGCGCGTTTCAACAGCATCGCGATCCTCGATGCCGACGGCAGCAACCTCGGGATTTATCGCAAAAGCCACATTCCGGACGGCCCGGGTTACCACGAGAAGTATTACTTCAACCCGGGTGACACCGGTTTCAAGGTGTGGAACACCCGCTACGCGAAGATCGGCGTGGGCATCTGCTGGGATCAGTGGTTTCCCGAGGCTGCGCGCAGCATGGCGCTGCAAGGTGCGGAAATCCTCTTCTATCCAACGGCTATCGGCAGTGAACCGCACGACAAAACCATTTCGTCCCGTGATCACTGGCAGCGTGTGCAGCAGGGGCATGCCGGTGCCAACCTGATGCCGTTGATCGCCAGTAACCGCATCGGCAACGAAGAACAGGACGGCTACGACATCACGTTCTATGGCTCTTCGTTCATCGCCAACCAGTTCGGCGAAAAAGTGCAGGAGCTGAATAAAACCGAAGAAGGTATTCTTGTGCACACTTTCAACCTCGACGAGCTCGAACATATTCGCAGCGCGTGGGGTTCGTTCCGTGACCGCCGGCCGAATCTGTACGGCGCGTTGAAAACCCTCGACGGTTCCCTGGAGTCCTGATCCCGATGACCACCTTGAAAAGTACCCCGCGCGCCGATGGCTTCTACATGCCGGCCGAGTGGGCGCCGCAAACGCAAACCTGGATGATCTGGCCCGAGCGCCCGGACAACTGGCGTCTGGGCGGCAAGCCGGCGCAAGCCGCACACGCAGCCGTGGCCAAAGCCATTGCCCGTTTCGAACCGGTGACCGTTGCCGTGTCCGCCGGCCAGTATGAAAACGCCCGCGCACGCCTCGACGTGCCCAACATCCGCGTGGTCGAGATGTCCAGCGATGACGCCTGGGTGCGCGACAGCGGCCCGACCTTCGTCATCAACAACAGCGGTGAAGTGCGCGGTGTGAACTGGGACTTCAATGCCTGGGGCGGTTTCGACGGTGGCCTGTACTCGCCGTGGAACCGTGATTCGCAGGTCGGTGGCAAGATCCTCGAGATCGAACGCAGCCCGCGTTACCGCACTGAAGGTTTTGTGCTCGAAGGCGGTTCGATTCACGTCGACGGCGAAGGTACGCTGATCACCACCGAAGAATGCCTGCTCAACCGCAATCGCAATCCGCATCTGGGCCGCGAAGAAATCGAAGCGGTGCTGAGCGCCAACCTGGCTGTGGATAAGATCATCTGGCTGCCGGACGGTCTGTTCAACGATGAAACCGACGGCCATGTGGATAACTTCTGCTGCTATGTGCGTCCGGGCGAAGTATTGCTGGCGTGGACCGACGATCCGCAGGATCCGAACTACCCGCGCTGCCAGGCGGCGATGAACGTGCTGCAAAACAGCACCGATGCCAAGGGGCGCTCGTTCACGGTGCACAAAATGCCGATTCCGGGCCCGCTGTATGCGACCGAAGAAGAATGCGCCGGGGTCGATCCGGTGGACGGTACGCAGGAGCGTAACCCGTCCGTGCGTCTGGCCGGTTCCTACGTGAACTTCCTGATCGTCAACGGCGGCATCATCGCGCCGAGTTTCGACGACCCGATGGACGCCCCGGCCCGGGAAATCCTGCAGAACCTGTTTCCGCAGCACGAAGTGGTGATGGTGCCGGGCCGCGAACTGTTACTGGGGGGCGGCAATATCCACTGCCTTACCCAACAGCAACCCGCGCCGCACAAAGAGTGAGTTGAGTCGTAACAGCTTGAGTTGATTAGCAAATCAGCCGGAAAACGATTAGCTCGCTATGCACGTGCACAAGCCCGCAGCCCGATTGGACTGCGGGCTTTTTTGTATCCGCTTGTCGACAAATCAGAAACCTTGGCATAGCTCTTGTATCCGACAAAGGACACTAGGGAGGGGGGAGAACTTCAACAGTTCTGTCATAAACCTTGGATAACGTAGCCGCTCACGAACGGGGAGAGAGCGCTGAAATGAACGCCGAAGTGAACGTAGTCAGCGAGCGGACTTTGCATCCCATGGCCGTAAACAGCGAATCGCTCCAGATTGTCGCGCACTGGTTGAAATCCAATGGAACGCGTCAGATCAGGGAACCTGATCCGCGCCGGATGATGATCGAGCGTTACCCTGCTGGTCTGTTCAGCGAGGCCGAGCTGGATGCGTTGTGGGCTGTACTGGAAGGATAAGAAAAACAACAGGGATTGGTAAAAGCGCTGCCGGGATGGCAGCGCTTTTTTATGCACGATACAAAAATATTGTCGGAGTGAGCCTGCAGGTGTTGCGTTGAATCAGAAGGAATACGTGCCGGTCATCACGACGCTGCGCGGTGCACCAGGCTGGATCTGATACTGGCTGGTCGCCGAATCGTAATACTCGCGATCGGTGATGTTGTTCAACGCCGCACGTACATCCCAATCCTTGAAGCGATAACCGGCCAAGGCATCCCAGCGGCCGTAACCCGGCAGCACCGTGGTGTTGGCATTGTCGGCGTAGCGCTGGCCGACCAGGGTCAGACCGGTTTCACCGTACCAGCCCATTTCCGGCTTCCAGGTCAGGAACAGGCTGGCGTTGTGTTTGGCAACGTTGTTGATGCGCTTGCCCTCAAGGCCGTTGTTGTCCTTCTCGATCTTCGCGTCCTGCATACCGACGCCGCCGCGCATGTACCAGTGGCCGACGATGTTGCCGGTGGCGGTCAACTCGATACCCCGTGAACGCTGAACGCCGGTCATGATGGTCAGGGTCGGATCGTTCGGATCCGTCGTACGGCGGTTGTAGAGCTCCAGGTCATAGATCGCCAGCGTGGTACTGAGGCGATCATCGAGCCAGTCACTCTTCACGCCGATCTCTTTCTGTCTGGTCAACTCCGGGCTCAGGTCATTGCTGTTGCCGGCCGCGCCCGGGGTGATGCCGATCAGACCACCGCCCACCGGCGAGAAGGTCTTGGACCAGGACGCGTAGAAGGAGTGATTCTGCAACGGCGTCCAGACCAGGCCCACGCGCGGGCTGGTGCTGTGGCTGTCACGGTCTTCGGAAATGTTGCGCAGCTTATTGGTCGACTCGATATCGAAAGTGTCGTAGCGCAAGCCGGCGAGCAGTTGCCATTGATCGTTGAGACGCAGTTGATCCTGCACGTACACCGCGCGGCTTTCGACCTCGGTGTGGCTGTCGCTGGACACCTGCATGCGCCCGGTGTGGCGCAGATTGCGGTCGGGGTTGTTCAGGTCGAGTGCCGGCACTGCGGAACTGCCGGGGCCGGACGTAGCGGCGTTATACAGCGTCGGATCGCGACGCTGGCTGCCGATCTCGATCCCGGTCAGCAGGCGATGCTCGAGCCCGAACGTATCGAATCCACCTTCCAGTTCGACGTTGTTATAGACATTGCGGGTGGTCAGGTCCTGCTGCCAGTGCTGGCGCGTGACCTTGTTGGTTTTCTTGTCGAAACCGGTGAGGTAGGTGTTGTCGAAATCGCTGTCGAGCTTGAACACGCCGAGGGTCTGGCGCAGTTGCCAGTCGTCGTTGATTGCGTAGGTGAGTTTTGAGCGCAGCGATTGGGACTTGTCGTCGATGAAGTCGTGGCCGTTGCCGTAAGTCGTGTCGCGACCGACATCGGCCGGGCGGCCGTTGATGCCGGGGATACCGCGATCCGGGGTGCGGTTGTAGCGGCTGTATTCGTACTGCACCAGCCAGTTCAGGTCGGGCGTCAGTTGCCAGCTCATCGACGGCGCGAACAGTTGGCGGTTGCCACTGACGTCATCGCGGAAACTGTTTTCATCCATGTTGCCCATGTTCAGGCGCAGGCTGAGGTTTTCGCTGGGGTCGGCGCTGAGATCGGCGTACAGGCTGCGCAGGTCTTCACTGCCGAGCTGGGCCTCGAGGGTCGAGCGGCGGCCGAATTCCGGCATCTTGCTGACGCGGTTGACGATCCCGCCCTGACTGCCGCGGCCATACAGCACCGCGGCCGGGCCCTTGAGCACTTCGACGCGCTCGATGTTATGCAAATCGCGTTTGTACTGGCTGTCGTCGCGGATGCCGTCCAGGTAGAAGTCGTTGCTGGCGTCGAAACCGCGAATGCGCAGGCTGTCGAAGCGCGTATCGGCGCTGCTGCTGACGTTGGGCATACCGCTCAAGGCGTCGCCGATGTCATTGGTGCCGTAGTTGGCGACGTTCGACGTCTTGATCGAATCAATGGCCTGCGGCACGTAGCGCAGCGGGGTCGAGGTGCGAGTCGCGGTGCTGCTGATCTTCACGCGCGGGTCATCGGCCAGTGCTTCGGCGCTGATCGCGGTGGCGGGTAATTCGGTTGCCGCACAGGCGAAACCGCTGGACAGAAAGGCAGAAAGCCCAAGCGTGACGGGCGTAAAACGGAACGGGGCAGGCATTGAAAAGCGCATCCGGAAGGGTGGAAGAATTCGAGTGCGCGAATGGTAATGCTTTGCATTTGCTCTCGTTAATTATTCTTTATAAGTTCCCTTGTCTGATTGTTTCTATTTGTGTCTGCGTCGATACACGCGGAACGCTCGACCGATTCGACCGATTGGTGCAACAGACTGAAAGCCGTTCCGGCGTTTTTCCGCAACGTCCCGGGAATTAATCTGCCGGCATCGACTTTTTCTGATTTAGCGGAGCTTACCGATGATCCTTCACTACATTTACGACCCCTTATGCGGCTGGTGCTACGGCGCCAAGCCTCTGGTGCAAGCGGCGCAGCAGGTGCTGCCAGTGATGGCCCATGCGGGCGGCATGATGAGCGGCGCCAACCGCCAGAACGTTTCGCCGCAGTTGCGCAATTACGTGATGCCCCATGACCGGCGCATCGCCGAATACACCGGGCAGCCTTTCGGCGAGGCATATTTCGAAGGCTTGCTGCGCGATCACTCGGCCGTCTTCGATTCGACCCCGCCGATCGCTGCCGTGCTGGCGGCCGAGGCCATCGACGGACGCGGTCTGCAGATGCTTGGCCGCTTGCAGACTGCACACTATGTAGAGGGGCGGCGGATTGCCGATGCGTCGGTGCTTTCGGCGTTGGCGGTCGAGCTGGGTTACGACGCCGAAGACTTCCGCGCAGCATCAAAGTCCGTGGCCACCGAAGCCCATATAAAAGCCACGCGCCAGTTGCTCGCTCAGGTGGGCGGGCAGGGCTTTCCAACGTTTGCCCTGGAACAGGACGGCCAATTCACGTTGCTCGACATTAGTCCCTGGTTGGGCAAGCCGCAGGCGTTTGCCGAATGGTTGGGGCAGGCGGTCGCGGTCGATGGCACGGGCGAGTCCTCGTTGTCCTGCGGCCTCGACGGTTGCGCCTGATCGAGTATTGATTCACTGGCTGGCTGCGTTTCCGTGCAAGGACTCAGCGCAAAATTTACGTTTTTTAGACGTTTTCTGCCTATTTAAAGACGATTCTTGAAATTGACACATTGTTCAGGGCGCGGCTACGATTCGGCCCCAACGCCTGTGGCCAACCGCCATGACTCAAAATAAGGAGCAGGCCCGCCATGACTTGGTTGTGGGCGGGTCTTTTTGTTTCGGGGTGAATACAAGAGTGCAAAAGCGCCGTTTCAGCCGTTCGACACAGCGCGTTTCAACCCGTAATAAGGAAAACAAAATGTTGAACAAGCGGATCAGTCTGATCGCACTGGGGATGTTGAGTGCTACACAGGCCATGGCTAACGACCAGGCCGAGTCCAAGGGTTTTGTGGAAGACAGCAGCCTGAAAGTGCTGCTGCGCAATGCCTACATCAATCGTGATTACAAAGACGGTAACAAAGACAAGGCCGAATGGGGTCAAGCGGCCATCGGCACGTTCTCGTCCGGTTTCACCCAAGGCACCGTTGGTGTGGGTGTTGACGCGTTCGGTCTGTACGCACTGCGTCTGGACGGTGGCAAGGGCCGCAGCGGCGCCGGTGGCATCGACTTCTTCAAGCAAGACAACAGCGGCAACCCGGCTGACGATCTGGCCAAGGGCGGCGCTGCGGTGAAGTTCCGTTTCTCCAATACCGTGCTGACCTACGGTGACCAGATGCCGGCCCTGCCGGTGCTGAACTACGACAATTCGCGTCTGCTGCCGGAAAGCTACACCGGGACCCTGATCACTTCCAAAGAGATCAAAGGCCTGGAACTGAACGCCGGTCGTTTCACCGCTGAATCGCGCAAGAGCGATGAAGGCCGTGACAGCGGTGGCCTGAAGTCGATCAACGTGTTGGGCGGTAGCTACCAGTTCACCGAGCAGTTCAAGGCGGCGCTGTACGCGTCCGACGTCGAAGACGTGCTGAAGAAGCAATACGTGAACGCCAACTACGTGTTCCCGATCGACAAGGATCAGTCGCTGACCCTGGACTTCAACGGCTATCGCACCAAGCTGGACGATTCCTACGTCCGCGAAAGTGGCGCTACCGGGGACGACAACAAGATCTGGAGCCTGGCAGCCACTTTCGCCACCGGTCCGCACTCGTTCACCGTGGCCCACCAGCGCTCCACCGGCGACAGCAACCTGGGCTACGCCTACGGCGGCTACCAGAAAGATCAAAATCGTGTTGGTGACGGTGGCAACACCATCTACCTGGCCAACTCCTACTGGTCCGACTTCAACGCTGAAGACGAACGCAGCTGGCAACTGGGCTACGGCCTGGACTTCGGCGCATTCGGCGTACCGGGTCTGAGCTACAACTTCGCTTACGTGCGTGGCGACAACATCACCACTTCCACCAGCGAAGGCGGCACCGAGCGCGAAATCTTCAACCAGTTCAAGTACGTCGTGCAAAGCGGTCCGGCCAAAGACCTGAGTGTGAAGTTGCGCAGCTCGATCCTGCGTGTGTCGCAGAAGTCCAGCGAATACAACGTTGGCGGCAACGAGGTGCGTGTGTTCGTGGACTACCCGATCAACATCTTCTGATGTTCGCTACGGTGTAACACACATGAGAAAAACCCCGACTGGCTCGGGGTTTTTTTTGAGCGGTTTTTCGCTGAAAAGCAGGAAAAACCCGTGTTTTTGTCATGTAAAAGTTGTTTTTAAGTCGCTTCAAACGCCGTTTCAATCAGCGCTTTAAATGCCTGAAATTCTTTCTCATGGACGCAAAATCTCCACCTAATAGATTAGGCCGCTCAATGCAGCGGAGATTTTGGTAATGATCGTTTTGAACAGAGAAGTGGGCGAATCGCTACGGCGCGACAAATATGTCAACGTCCAGGGTGGTGACTTCAATCTCTACGGTCATTTCGCCGACTTCGTCAGACTGACCAAAAGTTGGGAAAACATGGAGCCTGACAGTTACTACGGTCAGGCCGAAGCCGGCATGCGTTACCGTCGTTACAGCGACTTTGAGTACAACCCGAAAACCCGCGAGCTGAAGCAACTCGAGCATCGCGCCTACGTGCAGTCCAAAGAAAACAACGCTTACGTTGGCGGCGTGGTTCGCCACTTCCAGGACTTCTCCGATGAAGTAATCACTTCGCCGGTGATGCGCAGCCTGATCGACACCGATTTCGAAGTGTACAAAAGTGTGCTGCCGGAAGAGCTGCACGATGAAATCTGGCAATGCCAGATTCATCAGATCCGCATCGAAATCAAACCCGGCAAGCAACTTGAGATTACGCCGGAAGGGATTCACTGCGACGGTTATCCGTTCAGCGGTGTGCACTTCTGGGGTCGCAACAATGTCGAGGGCGCGGAAAGTCGTTTGTACGACATCCATGAGAATCAATTGGCGTCGACGACCTACAAGGAAATTCTCGACACCACCTACTTCCTCGATCGCGACATGCGCCACTACGTCACGCCGGCCCGCAACACCCACACCCATGCCATGGCGTACCGGCAGATTCTGGCGATCTCCTTCTCGCGGCCCGGGACCGCTTTCGACATTGTTCGCTAATCAGATCACCCCAATCGACGGCGTCGAATGCTCGACGCCGGTGGTGCTGCGACGCGCCACGGCCAAGGATGCGCAGCGCATGGAGCGCTTCTTCCGCCAGTTCGACGAAGTGTCCTTTTGCGAATGGCAGGACGCCAAGTGCTTGCGCGGCGTGTTGATCCAGAAAACCACCACGGCCTATCTGGCCTTCGACGTCGCCGGCGAAATCGTCGGGGCGGTGCTGGGCGGCATGCTCGGCAGTCGCGGCACAATCAACCATCTGGCCGTCAGCCCGCGCTACCGCAGTCAGGGTGTCGGTCAGCGTCTGGTTGAAGCGGCGTCTTCCGACATGAAGCGGGTCGGTGTGCTGCGGATGTTCCTGTTCGTCGATGATGCTAACCTCGCGGGCAAGCGATTCTGGGCTGCCCAGGGTTTTTGCGAACCTCACGGCGAGCGGACATTTGAGAGGGATCTATGAATGAAACGTCCGGCAGTGCGCCGCTGATGGTCACCCCTCAGCCGTCGCGCACGTTTGCCGAAGCCAGCCCCGTGGTTGCCGGATACTTCACGGTGTCGTTCGTGTTCGGACTGATGGCCGTCAACGCCGGCCTGCCGATGTGGCTGCCGGTGGCGATGTGCTTGTTCGTCTACGCCGGTGCTTCGCAATTCGCGGCGCTGGCACTGATCTCCAGCGGCGCCTCGCTGACCACCATTGTGCTGACCACCTTCCTGATCAACGCGCGACACATGCTGATGTCGGTTTACATGGCCAAGGCCCTGCGCGCCCTCGGTTTGAGCCGCATGGAGCGCTGGGCTTACGCCGGTGGCCTCACTGACGAGTCTTTTGCGTTTCACAGCGTCAAACTCGGCACTGGCGCGCCGGTCAACATCCGTTACCTGATCGGCTTCAATCTGTTCTGCCACACCTCGTGGGTGCTGGGTGGGCTGTTGGGGGCGGTGTGTGCGCAATATGCGTCGCACCTGATCAAATACCAGCTCGACTACGCACTGACCGCGATGATGCTCTACGTGCTGGTGTCGCTGTGCAACACCCGCAACAAACTCATCGCCGCCGCGGCTGCCGTCGTCTGCATGGGCGCGCTGAGCCTGGTCGGCAGCTCGCCGTTCAATGTGTTTATCGCCACGTTTGTGGGCTGCGGAGTCGGTGTATGCCTGACCAAACGTTCCTGATTCTGGTGGTCGCGCTGATGATGGCCGTGACCTTTCTGCCGCGCGCCTTGCCGCTGCAAGTCAACACCGAGCACTGGCCACCCTTCGTGGCGCGGGCGCTGGAATACTTGCCGGTGGCGATCGTCGCTGCGATCAGCCTGACACCCCTGTTGATCAAGGATCAGCACATACAACTCGATCGCCCGGAATTTTATGCCGCGATTCCGACGCTGTTATGTGCGTATTTCAGCAAAAACCTCTTTCTCAGTGTGGCGGTTGGGACGGCTGCGTACATTGCGCTCGGCTCGTTCATGTAGCGGCAGATCGACGACATCGTTGAGTGCCTGGCTCGACAACTCCGGATTGTTCACCGCCAGGCGCACTTCGAGGAAATCCTCGAACCCGGGGAAAATCGTCAGGCCGTTCTTTTGCGCGGCTTCGCGCGAGACCATGCCGACCGCATCCATTTGCGTGATCAGCGACAACGTCAGGGTTTCGCTGCACGAATAGACCATGCGCTGGCCGTTTTCGTGATTGCCCAGACCGGCGTCGAGAAAACGCAAAAAACTGTGGGAATACGGACAATCCTCCGCGGGACGCACCTGAAACTTGTTGCCCAGTAACGTCAGTGGATCGTTTTCCTGGCCGCAATGCGCACCGACCACCTGCACCTGCACATCCGGCAGGACGATGCTCGGCAACCCCGGGCGCTGCGGGCCGATCAACACCGCCAGATCGAAGTCCTCATTCTTCAGCTTGCTGAGGTTTTCCATCGACTCGGCGTAGCTGAATTCCATCTGGTAATCGGGAAATACTTCGATCAGGCGTCCGATCATGCGCCGGTTGAAGTCAGCCGATAACGTGTTGTTCAACGCGACCTTCAAGGGGCGCTGGCCTGGCACCTTGAGTGCCTCGACTTTTTCTTCCATCTGTCGCGTGGCGATCAGCACTCTGTCCATATACGGCGTGAGCTCGGTGCCTTGCGGCGTCAGCGTCAGACCTTTGTTGGAACGTCGAAACAAGCGGAAACCGAACTGCTCTTCGACCTTGTTCAACTGCGCGGCCAACGCCTGCACAGTCAGGCACGAATGCTCGGCTGCGGCCGACAAGGAGCCGGTCTGCACGATGCGCATGAGGTTGCGTAAGGTTCTGCTATCCATGGGTAATGCCCTCTGAAGTGGGCTGGGTATTGTTGTTTACGAGACTGCCGATCCGGCGCCATATGCCGGCTATATTCCTGTACCTGAGCATAGTTGTCGCGGATTTAGTAGCGAATTGATGTCCCTGCCGATGGCTGGAAGCTGACACAGGATCGGGATTTTTGGTGACATGGGGGTGATGAAGGTCAAAAAATACTGACTTGAAATAACAATTCTTGGCTTTTCCCGGGATGTGATCAAAGGAACGAATTGATTCATTTACGGATTAAAAGAAAACAAACATCCGTATCTGTACTAGGCTTGAAGGCATGTCACTCAGCAATGGAGGCGGCCGTGCCTACCTCATCCCCAGCCCTCACCCCGCGTGAACAACTCGACGTCCCCGAAGCCGGGCGTGTTGCGTTGAAGTTCTTTTTCAACCTCATGGAGCGCTGGGGCTGCAACGCCGAGCAACAGCGAACGTTGCTGGGCGGCGTCGGCAACACCACGTTCTACAAGTACAAACACCTGCCGCCGAACATTCGCCTGCCACATGACACGCTGGAGCGCATCTCCTATCTGATGGGCATTCACAAGGCGTTGAGCATCATCTTCAGCAACAGCCGCGAGCGCGCCTACACGTGGGTCAGCAGCCCAAATACGGCTGCGCCATTCAATGGCCGAACGGCGCTGGATTACATGCTGGCGGGCAGGGTGGTCGACATCGCCGACGTGCGCCGCTACCTCGACGGGGTACGCGGTTGAAGGCCCCGCTGCTGGCCGAGCCGCAATGGCCCAAGGCCTATCGGATCGTCAACAGCAGCTTCCCGCCGATTGCGCTGTTCGAAGACGTGCTCGACCCCGAAGACCTGGAAATCGCCTACGCACTGGAAGCGCTGACCAACGATCGCCTGATCGAACAGGCCGGCGTCCTCGCCCGCGTGCGCCCCGAAGACCGACTCTCCGGTCCCGGTTCAACCCCGGTGATGGCGGCGTTTACCCACATCGGCAAAAGCAGCCGTTTCACCGACGGCACCTTCGGCGTCTACTACGCCGCCAGCAGCCAGGCCGCCGCCATCGCCGAAACCTGCTATCACCAGGAAAGGTTTCTCGCGGCCACCCAAGAAGCGGATCTTGAGTTGACCATGCGTACTTACGTCAATCGGGTGGTTAAGCCGCTGCATGATGTTCGTCACGACTTCCCGCATTTGCATCAACCTGATCCAGACGCCTATGGCCCATCCCAGGCGTTTGCCCGTCAACTGCGCGAGTCTGAGTCCTGGGGCCTGCTCTACAACAGCGTCCGTCTGCCGGGCCACGAATGTGTCGCCGCGCTCCGGCCGCCGGCGGTGTCGATTCCGAAACAGGGCAAGCATCTTCGTTATGTGTGGAGTGCGAGCCAGCGCAGGATTTCGTTTGTGTTTGAGATCAGTCAGGTTTGAAGCGCGAGGCGCTACACGTGTGATCGACAGGCCGCTCGCAGCCGACCTTGAGCAGTTGAAGGAAAAAAGGCAGCGATGCTCAATGAACTGGAGCAACTCCAGAAGGACTTGCTGGAGTCTATACGTCAGATGAGAGGCTTGATTTAGAAGGGTCAGAGAGTCGTAAGAATAGTAATCAGTCATATCTGACAGGCTTTTTAGGGGGAAACCCTAATTTTTTCCCTCACGCATATAGGGCGTCATGTGTGATCGCCTAGCTCATACAAGCGTTAAATTTCGCCCTTCCTCAGACCGCGATGCGGATCATCTAGTCTTTGAAAACTCAGGCCCCAAGGTGCACCGGTACGAGGTGTGCCCTGTAAGGGCGCCAACTCAGTCTTTTAACAGGTCAGGTCTATACAGAACGGATGGGGATTCTCCGCGGATGTCGACTTCGAACAGCCAGCGACTGGATGTGTAGTGCTCATCATCAATCGACTTGGAATGCAGCGTGAAGTGGACCTCCACCCGATTCAGTTGATATTCGTGATCCCGAATACGTTTGACACCGAGGGGGAAGATTTCCCCGGCTGGGAATGCTGCTGAGGCACCCTGAGTTCCGATCAGGCTCCACTCTTCCATGGAGTCGATAATGATGAGTTCGTCACCAAGCACCATCTTCACATCGCTCAACCTCACCCAACACGGGTGGGGGCCAACGTTTGTTGGATGAATCGTGAGCCGGTAGCCCATCTCTTCTGGCGAGGATGCGATCTCAACTGCCCTGACCGCCGGAACCAGGTAGGGACGGTACTTCGCTCGGTATTCACGTCGAAAGGCATTGAGGCTTAATGCGGTCAACGCAAGTGCGAGAACTGCAACGATTGCCGTCACACCATCTGCGTAATTAGCGGAAAAATCGCGTAACCAATCCATAGCCGAATCCTTTTCAGACTTGCTTGTTACGTTGGTTGTTACGTCTGGGACAAAAAACAAGGGCCTGCATCGCTGCAAGCCCTTTTTTTGTATGGTGCCGGCACCAGGAGTCGAACCCGGGACCTACTGATTACAAGTCAGTTGCTCTACCAACTGAGCTATACCGGCGTGTGGGCGACGATTATAGCGATTGGGTTGGTTCTGTAAACCCCTGAATTCAGACTATTTTTGCGCCGGGTCGGATCAGGCCCGGCGCAGGACGTTGCGTAGCGTGTGCAGGGCGCGCCAAGTGCGGCTGTTCTGCATGGCGAGAAGCTGGGCTTCGGCGCGTTCGGCGCGTTGTATGGCGGCGTTGATTTGTTTGCGGGCGTCGGCTTCGCCGGGGCTGACGGGGTGGGCGAAGAGGTGGCCGAAGCACAGCTGGAAGTTGTCGAGGTTGCAGGGTGGGAGGTCGAAGGCGGGCTTGAGGTTCAGGTGTTCTTCGGCGAGGAACCACGTGTTGAGGCCATCGAACAGGAACGATTGATAGCCGGCATCAGTGACCAGGTGTTCCCAGGTGTGGTCGCGTTCGAACGGGGTTTCGATGATGAGGATCCACGGGCGGAAGCGGCTGAAGTCCATGCCGCGCAGCACGGTTTCTTCGTGGCCTTCGACGTCGATCTTCAGGAAGTGGATGTCCCGGTCGGCGGCGTGTTCTTCGCAGATTGATGTCAGGGTGCGGGCTTTTACCGTCAGGCTCTGTACTTCGAGGCCGGCATCCTTGCGCTCCTGAGCGACCAGCGGGTCAGCGGTGGACAGGCCGGTGTCAGGGATGGCGTAGAACGTCACTTCGCCGGGCGTATCACTGGCAATGCATTGCAGGGTTGTGTCGCGTGGGCGCTGTTGGCACAGGGCATCGTGGTAGTTTTGCATCGGCTCGATGTTGACGCCGCTCCAGCCGCGGTCATAGAAGGCCTTGGTCACTGAGTCGTGAACCGGATCATTGGCGCCGACATCGATATAGAAGCCGTTTTCAAAGAACTTGAACGCACGCCACAGGCGAATATCCTCGAAGTTCTGTGCGTATGAAATGAAAGTCACGGTCACTCCCTGCTGGTCGGATTGTTCTTGTTCGTCTGTGTGCTGCCTGCACGGTGTGAGCCTGTATAGCAAGGGCGAAGGGCAGGCGCAATTTCCCGCTGAAACGGTCCGTGATTCGGCGGTTATGTCATTTCGATCTGAGGCTTATGCACAACGGGAAGCAGCGTAGCGCGGTGTGGCGGGGATTTTGTGGACGCGTTCTCATTTTGTTCGCAAATCCCTGTTTTACAGGTTTTTTATTTATGTGAACAAAAAATGACCAAGCCGGTTAAGGGCCTGCGACAGCCGTAAATATTGGATCCGTAGCAAATCCATCAACAGACTTATCCACAGGATGTAAAGTTTAAAGGCGCTCAGCGAGCAGCATCAAATTGCGCGGGGTCAATGGGCTATTGCAAAAGGTGCCAAGGCGCACGGCATATCCCTGTTGGACGAGGAACAGTGCGCGATCGAGATTGAGCCAAAGCTCCAGCGGCCGCCGGAACAGTCCGCGCAGCAATTCCAGGTTGCGCACCTCGGCCAGACGCTGCCAGGCGGCAGCTTCCAGTGCCGACCAATCTGGCGAGCCGACTGGGGATAACTCTTTGAGGGCCGCCAGATCGCGGCAGTAGTCAGCGAGCGGCTTGTCCAGCCAGGCGCTTGGAAGTGATGGCGTGGGCAGGTATTCGTCGACTCCGCGCAGTTGCCGTTGCAGCAGGTCGAAAGCCAGCCGTCGGGCCATAGATGTGTCGCGCTGACGTCGGACGCGTGCACCGGCGGTGACGGTTTCGCTCAGCGGCAGTGCCAGATCTTCCAGCGACAGCTGTAGGAGCGATCCCGACCCAGCTGCGGACAACGGCTGATATTCGTGATGGCGGATGCGGTTGTAGCAACACGGCGCGATTGCCAGTTGTCGGCAACCGGTGGTGCTGGCCAATTGCATCAATCGCACGTGCAGATCGCCACATGCGTGGAGGGCGACGGGGGTGTGAGTGGCATCCAATAGCGCTGCTGCGTCCGCTGTCATGACATCCTGCTCGACATGCAAGGCGTTCAGATGATGGCGCTGACTCAATGCCTGACCGCTGGCGACCAGCAACGGATCGTACTCAACACACGTCAGGTCTTGTCCTTTGCTGAGCAGCCGCCGCCCCAGATGCCCCTTGCCCGAACACCAGTCCAGCCAATGCGTGGGGGTTGAAGCGAAGGACAATCGGCTGGCAAACGCCTCGATCTGCTGCCACTTGCGCCCCGGCACATCGACGTTCAAGCGGTGGCCTGCCGCTTCCAGCGCATGGCCCGGTAACTCGCCGACGGCACTTAATTGAGCTGACAACACCGCCAGTGAAGCGAAAGGCTCTGGCGCACCGAGGAGATCAGCGGGGAAGTTGTGAGCGTTTTCCGCCTCTTCCAGTGAGCGCCCACGTAGCCATGCGGCCAGTTCGGGGTAGGAGGATTCCCAAGGAAGCTGCAGATGAGTGAACGGTCGGGGTTTCCACAGCGCCTGATGCGCCGTAAGAAAGCTATCCAGCGCCGTGAAGCGGGCGAGTAGCGTCTCGCCCGTCAGCACGTGGGAAGTTTCAGCGCCCCTGGCAGGCATCGACGCGCAGCCAGCGCTCCAGCAGCTTGAAGCCGCGCACCAGCACGTAGGACATCAGCAGATAGAACACACCGGCGGCGAAGAAGATTTCCACCGGCAGGTAGGTACGGGCGATGATCGTGCGGGCCATGCCGGTCAGCTCCAGCAGGGTCACGGTGCTCGCCAGCGCGCTGGCCTTGAGCATCAGGATCACTTCGTTGCTGTAGGCCGGCAGGCCGATGCGCGCCGCACGCGGCAGCATGATGTAGAACATCGCCTTGGGTTTGGACATGCCCAGCGCCCGCGCCGCTTCGATTTCTCCGGGGGGAATCGCCTGGATCGCACCGCGCAGGATCTCGGCGATGTACGCCGCGGTGTGCAGGGTCATGGTCGCGGTGGTACACCAGAATGGATCGCGCAGGTAGGGCCACAGCGCGCTGCTACGGACCGCGTCGAACTGCGCCAGGCCGTAATAGACGAGGAACAGTTGCACCAGCAACGGCGTGCCACGGAAAAAGAAGATGTAGGCGTAGGGTAAAGCGCGCACGTACCACAGCTTCGAGGAGCGGGCGATGCCCAGCGGAATGGCCAGTAACAGACCGGCAATTACCGCAATCGCTACCAGTTCCAGGGTCAGGGTCGCGCCCTGCGCCAGTTTCGGCAGCCACTTGATGATCACTTCCCAGTTCATGAAGTGCTCCTCGCAAAGCCGCGAGCGGCGCGTTTTTCCAGGAAGTGCATGCCGGTCATCGCCAGCACGGTGAGGCCCAGGTACATGACCGCGGCCACCAGATAGAAGGTGAACGGCTGTTTCGAGACGGTCACGCCGATCTGCGCGTGGCGCATGATTTCTTCCAGGCCGATGACCGACACCAGCGCGGTGTCCTTCATCAGGATCATGAACAGGTTGCCCAGGCCCGGCAGGGCGATACGCCACATCTGCGGCATGATCAGTTTGGTGAAGATCCGCCATTTCGACAGGCCCAGGGCCACGCCGGCCTCACGGTGGCCCTTGGGAATGGCGAGGATCGCGCCGCGAAACACTTCCGTGGCATAAGCGCCGAAGCACAGGCCCAAAGCAATAACACCAGCGGCGAAGGCGCTGAGTTGCAGGTCGGGGTTGCCGAAAAATTCACCGAGGCTGCGCATCAGGTTGACCGTACCGAAGTAGATCAGCAGAACCCAAAGCAGTTCCGGGACGCCACGCACCAGGGTCGAATACGTGCCGCCAAGCCACTGCAGCGGCTTGTACGGGGACGTCTTGGCCAAGGCGCCGAGCAGACCGAGTACCAGTCCCAGGCACAGGGCTGTCAGCGCCAGTTTGACGGTCATCAGCGCACCGGCGGCGAGGGCCGGGCCGAATCCGTAGAGGTCGATAATCATGGATTTCTTTTCAAATCGCGGCAGGCAAGGCCGGGAGCCGGCGCCGTCGAATCACGGCGCCGGTCCCGCAGGTCAGATCAGTAGATGCTGAACGGGAAGTACTTGTCGTTGATCTTCTTGTAGGTACCGTCGGCGACGATTTCCTTCAGGGCGGCGTTCAGCTTCTCACGCAGCGGATCGCCTTTACGTACAGCGATGCCGATCTTGTCGCTTTCCACGACCGGGTCGCCCTTGAACTCGTAGGCTTTGCCAGCATCGGTTTTCAGCCAGTCGTAGTTGGCGTACTTGTCGGCGAGGATCGCGTCGACCCGACCGGAGGTCAGGTCGAGGTAGGCGTTTTCCTGGGTGTCATAGAGTTTGACGTTGAGATCGCTGCCGTAGTTGTCTTCCAGCCAGGTGCCGGCCAGCGTGGCGCGCTGGGTACCGATGGACTTGCCCTTCAGCGAGTCCTTGTCGGTTTTGAAGTCGACGTTTTTCGGTGCAATGAACTGCAGCTTGTTCGAGTAGTACGGGTCGGTGAAATCCACCGCGCCCTTGCGCTCGTCGGTGATCGACAGCGAGGAGATCAGGAAGTCGAACTTCTTCGCGTTCAGGGCCGGGATGATGCCGTCCCAGTCGGAAGTGACCACGGTGCACTCGACTTTCATCTTCGCGCACAGGGCGTCGCCGATGTCTTTGTCGAAGCCGACCACGTTGCCGCTGGCGTCTTTGTTGTTGAACGGCGGGTAAGCCGCTTCGATGCCCATCTTCATGGTCTCGGCCATGGCACCGGCGCTGAACGCGAGGGTGACGGCGGCGGCCAGGAAGACCTTTTTAAAATTCTGCATGCATGTTGCTCCGTTAGCGGTTGCTGGACATGAATTGTTTGCAGCGCGCCGAAAGCGGGTTTTCGAACACCTGCTGAGGCGATCCTTGCTCTTCTATAAGGCCCTGATGAAGGAACACCACTTCGCTGGAGACCTGACGGGCGAAACCCATTTCGTGGGTCACGAGCAGCATGGTACGGCCTTCTTCGGCCAGTGCGCGGATGACACTAAGTACTTCCTGAACCATTTCCGGGTCAAGGGCGGAGGTGGGCTCGTCGAACAGAATCACCTTCGGCTGCATCGCCAGGGTGCGGGCGATGGCCGCGCGTTGCTGCTGACCACCGGACAGCTGCGACGGATACGCGTGGCGCTTGTCGGCGATGCCGACCTTGGCCAGCAGTGCTTCGGCGACTTCGATCGCTTCGGCCTTGCTCTGGCCGAGTACGCGGCGCGGGGCTTCGATGATGTTGTCGAGCACGCTCATGTGCGGCCACAGATTAAAGTTTTGAAACACAAAACCAATCTCGGAACGCAGGCGATTGATCTGCTTGCCATCAGCGGCAACCAGTTCGCCATTCTTGGCGGGCTTGAGCTTGAGTTCTTCACCCGCCACCAGAATCTGGCCCTGGTGCGGGTTTTCCAACAGGTTGATGCAACGCAGGAACGTGGACTTGCCGGAACCGGAGGAACCGAGGATCGAGATCACATCGCCGTCGCGGGCGGTCAGCGAGATGCCTTTGAGCACCTCAAGCTGTCCGTAGCGTTTGTGCAAGTTGCGGATTTCAAGCGCGGGCGTGGCCTCAGCCATGTGCGTTCCTCATATATGTTGCGCTCCTGCTGTTGGCGGGCCTTCCTGGCGAGGCGGCCAAGCTAGCATAGCGTTTCAATGGCAGCCAACAGCGCTACGAGCGGTAAGCGGATGGCGTGTGGCAGGTTGTCGCATCGGCACAGCAGACTGTCGCCCCATCAACAACCGAACGGGTGTTTGATCGTGCAAACCTTTGGGCGTCGCGTAAAAAAAGGCGCGATGTTGCCAGCTTTGGCGGGGTGTTGGAAGCGCTATCCGGCCGAACGTTCCTCAATTGCCCTTTTATTGTGCATCCCACACTTTTTCAGTGTGTTTCTGGTGCGCTGTTTCGTTTGAAAAGTGAGTCGCAGGGTAACGCTCTGGCGGATTGCCATTAAATCCAAGGACTTGCGATGACTGTCCGGTCGCGCGCAAAGCCGCGGCACAGAAGAGTTTGAAACATTTTGGCGCAAAACTTGCGTGCAGAATAAGGAACGCCCCGTTGGTTTCTTTTTACGAGAAAGAAAATGCCAGACGGGCCGGACGCAATCGCTTTCCTTGCAAAGGTAGTTTCGATGAGCAGTACCCCAAGCTCCAATGGCCTCGAACAGGGGCTCAAACCGCGTCATGTGACCATGTTGTCGATCGCCGGTGTAATCGGCGCCGGTCTGTTCGTTGGCTCCGGCCACGCCATCGCTGCCGCCGGCCCTGCCGTGCTGCTGGCCTACGCTGCCGCCGGCACCCTGGTGGTGCTGGTGATGCGCATGCTCGGTGAAATGGCCGTTGCCTCGCCGGACACTGGCTCCTTCTCGACGTACGCCGACCGTGCCATCGGGCACTGGGCCGGTTTCACCATCGGCTGGCTGTACTGGTGGTTCTGGGTGTTGGTGATTCCACTGGAAGCCAACGCCGCCGCGACCATCCTCCATGCATGGTTCCCGGGCGTAGGTATCTGGGCGTTCGCGCTGGTCATCACCCTGCTGCTGACCATCACCAACCTGTTCAGTGTGAAGAATTACGGCGAGTTCGAATTCTGGTTTGCCCTGATCAAAGTGCTGGCGATCATCGGCTTCATCATCCTCGGTCTGGCGGCGATCTTCGGCTACTTGCCGAACAGCCAGGTCAGCGGTGTTTCGCATCTGTTCGACTCCGGCGGCTTCCTGCCTAACGGGATGGGCGCGGTACTGGGCGCGATCCTGACTACCATGTTCTCGTTCATGGGTACCGAAATCGTGACCATCGCGGCCGCGGAGTCGAAGAACCCGGGCAAGCAGATCTCCAAGGCCACCAACTCGGTGATCTGGCGGATCGGTCTGTTCTACCTCGTGTCGATCTTCATCGTCGTGGCCCTGGTGCCGTGGAACGATCCTACGCTGGCTAACCTGGGCTCCTACCAGACTGTGCTTGAGCGTATGGGCATCCCGAACGCCAAGATGATCGTCGACATCGTGGTGCTGGTTGCTGTAACCAGTTGCCTGAACTCGGCGCTGTACACCTCGTCGCGGATGCTGTTCTCCCTCGGCAAGCGTGGCGACGCCCCGGCCATGTCGACCCGCACCAATAAAAGCGGTACGCCTTACTGGGCGGTCATGCTGTCCACTGGCGCAGCGTTCCTCTGCACCTTCGCCAACTATGTGGCACCGGCTGCGGTGTTCGAGTTCCTGCTGGCCAGTTCCGGCGCCATTGCGCTGCTGGTGTACCTGGTGATCGCGTTCTCGCAACTGCGTATGCGCAAACAGCGCATGGCCCGTGGCGAGAAAATCGTTTTCAGCATGTGGCTGTTCCCAGGCCTGACCTACGCGGTGATCATCTTCATCGTCGCGGCCCTGACCATCATGCTGTTCCAGGAAGCGCACCGCGTGGAAATCCTCGCGACCGGCCTGCTGAGCCTGTTGGTGGTGGCTGCCGGCCTGCTGGTAGCCCGCCGTCGCAAGCTGGAAAAACGTGGTGCGGTGGTGCTCAACTGATCCGTAGCGCGTAATGCAAAACGGCCGCTGTCAGTGATGACTAGCGGCCGTTTTTGTTTGGCAGCGGGGTTTATTCGCTCTTGTCTTCCTGCGTGTCCATCGACTTGCCATAAGTATCCAGCGCAACCCCGAAATCGGTGATGAACTGCGGCTCGCTCAGCCAGGCCTGGGCGGTTTCGATGTCCATGCCGTCGGCCCACATGCGGTAGTCGATCAGCATGTCGGCGGCCAGGTGGGTGGCGGCCATACCTTCGTTTTCAGCGTTTTCCATGTCCAGCAGTTCTGGATGGTCAACGATGATGAACGCCAGTTCACGCAGCAGCGTCAGCAGCATCTCGTTGCGGCTGACGGCTTCGGCGTCGCGCATTTTGCTGAACATTGCCAGGGTGTAATCCGGGATCGGCTCGGCGAGGTGGCCGAGATCGTCGTCCTGCTCCAGTGGCTTACGCCCGACCATGCGGATGTGCTTGGCTTTGGCCTTGGCGCGTTTGGCGCGTTTCTGTTGCTTGTTCAGGGATGCCATGGGAACTCAGTTCTTCTGTTGGGTTTGTGCGGCGATCGCGTCGGACGCCGCCACATAATCGGCCTGGAAGGCCGGGGATTCGATCCAGGCCAGCGCGCCGGCTTCATCGGTTTCTTGCGACCACTGGCGGTACTCGATCAGCGCGGCGAGGATGAAGTCCATCGCGCCTTCTTCGCCTTCCTGCTCAAAGACCAGCTCCAGCAACGGGTCTTCGAGGAACGCGGTGCACAGGGCTTGCTGGCTGATCTTCTCGGCGTCGATCATTTTCTTGAACAGCTCGGTCAGGTCCACCGATTCGAAGTCGATGCGATCGTCGTTCGGGTCCAGTTCCACCGGCGCTTCGGCGCGTTTGGTGCGGTTCTGCTTGGCCTTGGTCTTGGCCCGGGCGGCGCGTTTTTGCTGTTTGTTGGCGGAGGCCATGGTGTGTTCCGTCGTGCGTTGAAAGGGCTCAGCTGCGCGGCACAGTCCGCCCGGGTGTGTCGGGGGCCAGTGCGCCGGTGTGCAGCCAGGTCAGAGCGATGGGCCATAGTGTGGCTTGGTATGCGCTGCGAAAAAAGGCGAAATGTCCGACTTGTTGTTCGCCGATGTCCTGCGGCTCGATGCGCAGGTGGGTTTTCGGTGCGTTGCTGAAGCAGGCGAGCAGGCGTTCGATGGCTGCAATGGTGCCGTAAGGATCATCGCTGATGCTGATTGCCAGGGTCTGGGCGCGAACGTTGGCGAAGGGCAGGCTGCCGGCTTTCTTCATGAGCGCCCGGCCGCTTGGACGCCGCTCATATTGTGCGGTGGGCGTGCTCCAGTCGCGCACGACACCGGCGGGCGTGTCTTCCAGCCAGCCGAGGCGTTTGCCGGGAAAGTAACCACAGATCCGCGTCATCAGCGGCATCAACAGATGCCATTTGCCGAACATCCGCCAACGCTGCTCGGGCGCATAGTCACGCCAGTAAGCGAACTGCGCACCGACCGTCACCAACCGACGAATGACCTGCCCGGATTCGCCCAGCCCCGCCGCGCAACCGCCAAAACTGTGGCCGACCACGTCGATTGGCTGCCCGGGGAATTCCCGTTGCGCACGCATGAGCATCGCTTCGAAATCCAGTGCGCCCCAATCGGTCCACGACGCCTGCAGCCCTTTTAGCGAGTCGGGCCGTGATTCGCCGATGCCGCGGTAGTCGTAGATGATCACGTCGAACCCATTGCCGAACAAATAGGCTGCGAAGCGTGAGTAGTGGCGACAGCGCACCGAAGTGGCCGCGTTGATGATGACCGCCGGGCGCTGGATATCAGGCAACGCCTGACGCCATGTGAAACCGCCAAGTACAAAGCCGTCGGCGGCGGCTTCCTTGAAGGGCTCACCTTGCACTGCCGTCGAAGTCGGCGACGTTGACTGACTGTGTTGCATCGCGGGCGTGTCCTGACAGCTCATGACGCTCGACCTTGGCGGGTAAGTTGCCAACGATAGTCCGCACAGCGTGCGGGAACAATTCTATTCAGTGGATTGAGTGAGCATGCGTTCTTCGATCAAAGCCTGTTCGCGATTGAGTTCGGCGCGTAACTCTTCCTCACTCGGCAGTATCGTCTTGTAACTGCTGGCGAACAGTTGCTCATTGCCCTTGAGCATTGAATAGCGCGCCACGGAGTCGCTGCTTTCGGCACACAGAATAATCCCGACGGTCGGTTTGTCACCCTCGCTGCGCTTGAGCTCGTCGTACATGCGCACATACATGTCCATCTGTCCGACATCGCGGGCGCTGAGCTTGCCGCGTTTGAGGTCGATGATCACAAAGCATTTGAGCAGGTAGTTGTAGAACACCAGGTCGATATACAGATCGACGCCATCGGTACTGATGCGTTGCTGGCGAGCGACAAAGGAAAAGCCTTTGCCCAGCTCCAGAAGAAAGCCTTGCAGGTGGTCGATCAAGGCTTGTTCAAGACCACTTTCCCTGACCTTGCCCGCCGAGGGTAGACCGAGAAACTCGAGCATGACCGGATCACGAATGAATTCCCGTGGTGTGCATTTCATTGCTGCGATGTGGGTGCAGGCTTCTTCAATCACATCGGCCTTGTCCGGACTCATGAGAAGCCGCTCGTAGTAGAGCGTGAGAATCTGGCGATCGAGGGCGCGGCTGGACCAGTTGAGGTTGGCGCATTCTTCCATGTACCAATGGCGCGCTTTTTCATTTGCAACCCGTAACAGCCGCCGATAGTGGCTCCAGCTCAATTCGGAACGCACTGTGTTCCAAATTGGAAACAACTGATAAAAGCCGCGCATATAGCGCAGATTTCGATCATCAAAGCCCTTCCCGAACTGCGCCGTCAGATCCTTCGCCAACAGGGCCAGCAACTGCTTGCCATAGCCTGCCCGCTGCGCGCCCTGCTGTTCGAATTCGACGATATGCCGGCCAATCTGCCAGCAGGTCTGGACTTGAATCGTGTCGACGGCACGCAGCACTTTTTGCCGCGCCTGGCGAATCAGTTCGCCCAACTCCCCCAGCAACGAATCGATTTTCGGGTCTTGCGTGTCAGCAGGTTTCAGCTGGCTCATCGGATCTTCCGCATTGTTGAAAACAGACGCAAAAGGATGCCAAGCGTCGCCGCGCAGGTATGTCGGGCAACACGGGTGATCTCGGAAGGAAGACGGGACGGCTGTTGCAGGACGTTGCAGTTGAAAGCCTCGTCGAATGGCAATGGTCTGTAGTCCTTTTCGTACATGCGCCAAGTGCCAATCAATCTAAAACAGCCACGAATACACAAAATCTAAAAGGCGTAACGGTTGGGTTCTACAGGAACCCGGGAGTCGTCATCATGAAACGCGTTCTTTCATTCATGCTGCCCATCGCCGCGCTGGCTGCACTTTTGTTTCCGGTGATGTTGCAGGCCGCCAGTCTCGAGCCCATCGACAGCGCGGGTGTGCAGGTTCAGCAGCAACAACAGAGTGGTATCCATTATCTGGCCGGCGGCATCGGTGAAGATGAGGCGAAGGCCATACAGCAGACCCAAGGCTACAACCTGCACATGACCTTTGCCGTCGGTGCGCAGGACGAGTACACCGCCGACGTCGATGTCACAATTCAAAAGGCGCCGGGGCAAACCGTACTGACCCTCAGTCAGACCGGCCCGCTGGTGTATGTGCAATTGCCACCCGGCAAATACACCGTGGTGGCCACGCGTAAGGGCGAGACCCGGCGCGATGTCACCGATGTCGGCGGCGCTGCTGCGCGCAATCTGGTGTTCCACTGGAACGACAACAGCTAGTGCGTTTTGACCTTGCGCTTTGCCGGGGCTGCAGGCCGGGATAGCCGTGTGATCCAGTACCATCCCGGCCCTGCGGCCAGAAGCAGCAGGGCGAAGAGTCCCTGCCAGACCATGTGAAACCAATACAGGCGCGGTTGGGTCGCGAGGGTGTAGGTCATGGCCGGCCCGCCGCGGTTGATCAGGGTGATGGAGCCTTGCACCAGCCCCTCGATAACCAGATAAGCCAGCAGCCCACCGAGACCTGTCAGAAACACGCTGAACAGGATCGTCAGGCACTTCGACAGGTGGCTTTCGCGATAGGGTGGCGGGTGAGGCAGGACTACGCGGCGTCGTTTCTGGTTCATCAGCAGATGACCCTCTTCCGTAAGGGGCGGCCAAGGTAGCGCGGATCGCGTTTGATCGAAAGGCACTGAGATCGACGAGATCACACGTGCCGCCGCTCAGGCTCAGGAGAGCACAGTGTCCTCGCGTGCCTGAGCCAGTGGCAGACGCCCGCTCGGCTGCTCGCCGGCAAGATGCGCGCATTCGGCGATCACCGCGAGAATCTGCATCACCCCCGGCGACAGCGTGGTGCCCAGGCAAATGCGCAGCCCTGTGGAAGGATGCCCGTCGGCGAAAAAGATCCCGCTGCCGGCAACGTGACAACCGCGCTCGCTGGCCAGCCGCTCCAGTGCCGCCATGTCGGTGTGCCCGGGCAGCTTGATCCAGTGAATGAACCCGCCACGCGGCGGCACGTAGACGGTTCCCGCAGGAAAGTCGCTGCGCACCAGCCCTTCGACATGGTTGGCCAGTGAGGACAGTTGCGACCGCAGCCGCGCGCAATGTTCTTCCATGTAGCCGCGGCCGATAAATTCATTGAGGACATTTTGCGCAAGGCTGGACACCGCCAGGTTGCGCGAAAACATTTGCGCGAGGATGGCCTCCCGATACTTGCCCGCCACACACCAGCCGACGCGATAACCCGGGGCGATGGTCTTCGAAAAGGACGAGCAGTAAATCGTCTGGCCGCTGCTGTCGTAGCTCTTGATCGCGCGCGGGCGCTCTGCTTCGGGCACCAGATCGAAAAAGATATCGTCTTCGATAATCGGCACATCGGCTTCGCGAGCGACTTGTGACAATCGGGCACGGGTCTCGTCGGGCATGATGAAACCGCGTGGATTTTGCAGGGTCGGGTTGAGAAAGATCACCGACACCTTTTTCTGTTTCAGCGCTTCTTCGAGGTGATCGACATCGATGCCCGACTGGCCGTGGGTGCGAATCGGCAAGGCGCGCATGCCCAGACGCTCGATGGTTTGCAGAATGCCGTAATAGGTCGGGGTTTCGATGGCGACCGTCGCGCCTCGTGATGCGACGGCTTCGAGTGCCAGTTCCAGGGCAATGGTGTCGCCGGAAGTCACGAGCACATCGTCCGGCCCGCAGACGACGCCACGGGTCAGCATCAGTCCGGCGATGCGTCGACGTAATGCAGGCAGGCCGGGAGGTGCAACCAGCCCGGTCAGCGAGTTGTCAGCCTTGGCGGCCAGTACGGAGAGGCACTTGTTCAGCAGTACATGAGGCGTGAGGTCGCTGTGCAGGACCGCAGAGCTCAACGATGCGGTGGTGCGCGAGGCCGCTTGGGACAGCATCGCGACGACTGCATGGTTGACGTTGACGGTGACGCTGGAGAAATCGAAACCGGCAGCCGGTTTGGCCTGCCCGGACGCCGAGACGAAATAGCCGACACGCGCAACCGTTGTCACATAGGCATCGGCCTCCAGATCGGCCAGCGCGCGTTGAACGGTGGTGATACTGGTTTCAAACATCCGCGCCAGGGTGCGGATTGACGGCAGTTTCGATTCGGCTGCCCAGTCACCACTGTCGATCTGGCGAATGATCCAGTCCTTGACTATTCGCCAGCGCTTGTCCGGTAAATCAAACCTGTCCATAAGTTCTCTTGGTCATTTCTGGAAACACTTCACAGAAAGTAAAGTAAAACGACCCCCGTTGCAGCAACAATGACGATGTTCAGCACAACCAGTCCGAAGGCGAAGCGGATCAGGCTGTGTTCCTCCTGGCGG
Source organism: Pseudomonas monsensis (assembly GCF_014268495.2). Taxonomy (NCBI): domain Bacteria; kingdom Pseudomonadati; phylum Pseudomonadota; class Gammaproteobacteria; order Pseudomonadales; family Pseudomonadaceae; genus Pseudomonas; species Pseudomonas monsensis. Next base: position 600,026 of record NZ_CP077087.1, read on the forward strand.
TTGGCGCCTGCCAGCCCGGTGATCAGCGACAGAATCGAAAGCGAGCCCAGCGCACCATGGCCGGCGGCGCTGTTGACCATCGCCGCGAGCCACGCGCCGTGTTCACTGGTCAATGCCGCGATGGACGGCATTACGAGGGTGTTGCCACCGACGTTGGAGCCGGTGACGTAGCCGGCAATCCCCGCGAGCAAGGCAATGGTCGGTGCCAGGGAAATCCCCGACAGCGATTGCAAGGTGCGCTGCGCCTCGACCAGAAACCCGGCGTTGACCATCACCTGGGAAAGCAGCAGGAACAGGAAAATCGTCGTCACCGGAAATTTCGCCCGGTTGAACAGAGCACGCCACGGGAAACCGTTAGCAGCGCTTTGTTTGCTGGCCATCAACAAGGTGACGATCAGCAGCGCCAGTCCTGGCGATGCCAAGGGTTTCCACGACACGTGCTCGCCCTTGATGATCCACAGCGCATCCCAGCCGGACAGCACGAACACCGCACGGGACGCGACGATGACGCCGAGCAGGGCCAGATACGGCCAGGCCGCACTTGGCCAGCGCACCAGTTTGCCGCGCTGCGAGAACGAGATACCGAGGCCGACGCACGCGACCGTCAGCCCTGCCAGCACGCCGGAGACTTCCGGGCCGACCCACAGGTTGATCGAGTACAGCACGGCGATGAACAGCGCCGTCACCAGCAGCAACCCGAGCCACGGTGCCACGCTGCGGATGCCGGCCTGCCACAGGGCGATGGCGGCCAGGCAGAGGAACACCGGCGCACTGATCAGGGCCGAGTGGCTGCCGAGCGTTTCCGCGGGCAAGTGCGCCAGCAGTCCACCGATTACCGTCGCCAGGCCAAGGGTGCCCCACGGCATGATGACCATCCCGGCCAGGGCGATTTTCATCCCCGCCTGGCGGCTGAACAGGCCCATCAGCAACGGCACGGTGGCGATCAGCGAAACGCCGAAACCGGTCATGGCTTCAAGCAGCGGTGCCAGGCCGAGGACGATGAAAATGACCTGCGCCGGTGGTGTCCAGCCCAGTTCCTTGACCCAGGCGCCGATGGCCTGGGGTGCACCGCCGCGCTCGACCAGAATGACGAACGCCAGCCCCGGCACGATCACGCACGCGGTGCTGAGAAACAGAATGGCGGTGTCCTGAAAGATCGCCGAGGTGATGGCCGAGGAAAACGGCCCGGCAGCGCCCAGCCCCCACAACACGAACACCAGCGCAGCGCCTGCCAGCGCGGCCTGCACCGGTGGCCGGCGGATCACCAGAATCAGCGCGATTACCAGGCCGATGGGCGACATTTGCAACAAGAGCGAAGTCATACACAGTTTTCCTTAACTTAATCGTGAGTCTGCCCGCTGTACTCGGTCGCCCGCATCGACGCCCGCTCACAAAAAGTCTGATACCACTCGTTCAGGCGCGGGTGCGCGCTAAAGTCCGACAGCTCGCGAAAGGCGATCCAGTCGAGGGCGGTCGCCAGGGCGATGTGGCCGAGGGTGATCGGGCCATTGAGGTCGATGTGCTCCTCGATGAAGCGATAGGCCTCCTTGAGCTTGTAGGCCTGGCCGTCGGCATAGGCCGGGTAACGCAAGGCCTGCGGACGGCGCTCGACTTCCCAGCGCAGTTTGATGCCGACATCGCACATGCCTTGCGCCAGGGCCTGCAGACGCAGCGCCTTGTAGCGCTCGGGGCCGCTCGGCGGGATGAATTTCGGCCCGTCGCTCAGGTCGTCGAGGTATTCGCAAATGACGATGGAGTCAAACAGCGCCGTGTCGTCCGGCAGCATCAGCACCGGCACTTTGCCCAAGGGGTTGGCCTTGTAGATGGTCGCGTTCGGCGAGGTCGGGCTGGTCTCGTGGTGGATGACCTCAAGGCTTGAAGCCATCCCCAGTTCGTGGGCAAGCACCAGCACTTTGCGGGCGTAGGGTGAATGCGTCTGGTAGTAAAGTTTCATGCTGGAGTTCCTGCTTCAAGAATTGCCGCGGCCGCTCGATGGGCGTCCATGAACAGGCGCGAAGGCGCACCCGCCGAAGTGACGTAGTGGTTGTAGTAGCAGGAGCCCTCGGCGAGTGGCCCGAGTACCCAGAGGTTGCGAACCGCTTCGCCGCGGATTGATTTGGGGTGGCAAGCGGCGTCGACGTCGATGCCGTCGATGCCTGCCTCTTCGGTGCGTGGGCGGATCAGCCCCAGGCGCGCGAGATCGCGCACCGGTGCGCAGTCGCTGTTGATCACGCCGCTGCCCTGCACATAGCCGGCGACGCGGCGGTAATGCTCGGTCGCTGGCGCGGTGCCGGGCATGAGGAAGGTCAGCAGACCGGCATCGCACAGGGCAAGCAGGTCGGCGTGACGCTCCTTCTGCGGGCCGGCCACGAGGCGGTTGATCGCCTTGTGCCAACGGCCATAGAACTGACGATGCGAGGCTTCGGTCAGGCCGTCGAAATCGACGGCCTGGCGCAAGCGGTCACGCAGATCGCGCCAGACTTCGATGGCGGCCTTGATCGCCGATTCGCCGCGTCCCACTCGCGACTCGTGCAAGTCGGCCTCGAGCGCGTGATAGATCCACGAGTGATAGTTGTGCGCGGTCACACTGGCGGGCAGCGCATGGCAGATCAGCGCCAGTGGATCTATCGAGCCACTGGCGGCTTCGTATTCGCGCAGCAACGCTTCGCAAGCGACGACACCGGCGGTCCCGGCCGTGCTCACCGTCCTGAGGCGGCTCAGCACTTCGCGATGCCGCTCGGCGTCAGATTGAGCGTGCAACACGGCGACAGCGGCGGCACGCATTTCCACCAGCATGAGCGGCAGAATGTCCTGCTCGAAGTCCAGTTGCCCGTCCTTGGCGTCGGCCCGCAGCGCGTCGATGCGCGCCGGGGTCAGGAGCACGGCTTGATGGCGTGGGCAGTCGGTCAGGCCATTGGGTCGCGTGCGGAAGGGCAGGCCGTCGCGTGACTGCACGTAGATCACCGGCTCCTGGCCTGAAGGGTGGTAGACGTGGCTGGCGTCGGCGCGGCGAGTGTATTGCCCGCCGCGTCCGGCGGTCAGGGCGGCCAGCGTGTCCATGGCGCCCAGCCCGAGGCCCTCGAGCAGAATGCTTTCGCCCGGTTCGATGCGGTCGAGGCTGCCTGGCAACGGATAGATATTGCCGATGCGCTGGCGATCGGCGGCCTGCACCCGACCGGTGTGGCCGACCGTCAGGATCAGTCGGTCCACCGTGATTTCGGCCCCCGCTGGCGTTTTCAGGCGGTAGCGCTTGCCATCGACCGAGTCGACGGCGGTCACGGCCTGGTGATGCAGGCGCACGCTGACCCATTGCGGCGCGGTCGCCAGAATGCGCGTAAAGGCATCGGCCAGATAAGCGCCGAGCAGATGCCGTGGCAGAAAGTCCTGGGCCTGGACCTCGCGGCCTTCACTCGCCAGCAGTCCGCTGTCGGCATCGACCTTGAGGTTCTGCTCGCGGCACCATTGCAGGAAGTCCGGCCCCGAGCGTGCTTGCGCCTGCGGCAGATCGCCCAAGGCTGTCGCATCGGGAAACACGCCCAGTTGCCCGGCGACGGTGTTGAGCAGCAGGTAGTCCGGTTGATCGGGCCAGTGCGCGCCGCAACCGTGCACGTTGGGCTCAAAGATATTGAGCACCACCGGTTGCTCGGGGCGCGTTTCGCTGAGGCTCAGCAGCCGTTCGAAGATCGACAGGCCGCGCGAGCCGCAACCCACCAGGCCGATGTGCAGGGGCGCCTTCACCATCTGCGCTCCTCCCCGAAAAACGACGGGATGGCAACGGCCTGACCTTCCTTGACCGCGATGTCGTGGACCATACGGCCGATCGCCAGGTCGAGAATGCCCATGCCGAACGGCGAATAGATCAGCGGTTTGTCCCGGCTTACCTGCAGGTCGCCGCGAATCAGCTGCGCCACGGTGCCGGTGACGAAGTCGCGATGGCCGTACTTCTGCTCGGCCAGATGCGGCGAGGTATTGGCTTTCAGGCAGTGGGTCACGTCATCGAAGTAGTTGTAACTTTCTTCGATGATTTCCGCACCGATATCCCGCAGCGAGATATTCAGCACGATCTGCCCCGGACGGAATGTGCCGTTGCCTTTGACATAAGGCTCACCGGCACTGGTCGCGAACACCACGATGTCGGCGTTCAGGGCGTCGGCCAGCGGCACGATCTGCACTTGCGGCACCGCGAGCTGCTCAGCAAACGCTGCCAGCGCTTCGGCCGATTCAGTATTGAGGTCGTGAATTTCGACACGGTCGAACGACCAGTCGTCGCTGATGAATGTTTCGAGGATATTGCGCGCAATCACCCCGCCACCCACGATCGACAGTCTTGGCGCACGCTTGTTCTGGCCATTGAGCCACCAGGCGCCGAGCACCGCCGACGCTGCTGTACGCACGGCGCTGATCAGTGCGCCTTCAAGAAGGGCGTAGGGATAGCCGGTGTCCGGATCGTTGAGGATCAGCACCGCAGAGGCGCGGGGAATCCCCGATTTGATGTTGTCGGGGTAGCTGGCAATCCATTTGATCCCGGAGACCGATTGATCGCCCTCGCTGTCGACGATCGCCGCCGGCAAGGCAATGATCCGGTTCGCCGGCTGCTCGGGGAAGCGCAGGAAGTAACTGTCGGGGTTGACCGTCTCGCCACGCTCATGGGTCAGGTAGGTTTGCGCCACCAGCTCGATAGCGTCCTGGCGCAGGCCGTTGAGGATGTTCTTGACCGCAGCGCCGGGCACCACATGGAAGGGTTGAATCGAGGTTTGAGTCGTCATTGTGTTTTACGCCGAAAGTGCCAGAGCGGGTTCTGGGAAGAGAGGTTGCAGCGCCGCAGCGCCGAGACGCTGGGTCACCCAGTCGTCGGAGTAGATGGTTTCGAGGTATCGCTCGCCCATGTCGGGTGAGATCGCCACGACGACGTCGTCGGGGCGGATGTGCGGCGCCCACTGCTGCACGCCGGCGAGGACGGTGCCGGTGGAGCCGCCGAAGAGCAGGCCGTAGCGCTGCGCCAGCCAGCGGCAGACCTTGATCGTCTGTTCTTCAGGGATGGACAGAAAGTCGTGGATGCCGGCCGGTTCGAAAATCTCCGGGCGACGGCTGGTGCCGAGCCCCGGGATATGACGCGGGCCACCCGGCAGGCCGAAGGTGACCGAGCCGACGGTATCGACGGCGATGACCTTGGTGTGCGGGTGGTGTTCGGCGAAGTAGTTTTTGCAGCCCATCAGCGTGCCGGTGGTACCGGCGCCGACGAACAGATAATCCACTTGTGGAAACCTGCGCGCGATCGACCGGGCCGTCGCTTGATAGTGGGCGAGGGGGTTGGTCGGGTTCTTGTACTGATTGAGCCAGATGTAGTCGGCGTTGTCGGCGACCAGTTGCTCAATCAGGCGAATGCGCGAATTCAGGAAACCGCCGTTTTCGTCGCGCTGATCGACCATGATCATCTCGGCGCCGAGGGCATGGATCAGTTTCCGGTTCGGCGCGGAAATGTTCGGGTCGATCACGCAGACAAACTTGTAACCCTTGGCCGCGCAGACCATCGCCAGCGCGACCCCCAGATTCCCTGAAGACGACTCGACCAGACGGGTTTTATGGGTAATCAGGCCCCTGACTTCCAGGTCGGTAATCAGTGCGTGCGCGGTTTTCAGCTTGATCGAGCCGGCAGGATTCAGTCCTTCGATTTTCAGCTGGATCGTTGCGCTGCACAGATCGCCAATCTGTACGTAACTCTCTTCGTTGATAAGTTGCTTGATCATACGTCGTCCGTTTCGCTCTTTCGCCGGGCGCGCAGGGGCCCGGCATTCATCCTGGAATGTTTGAAAAGCAGTAATTGCCGTTCGCCTGTTGAGTGTTTTTAGATTTTTTAGCTGGACAGGAAGTGACCTTTCGGTGGACGCCGATCTATTCAAAAAATCAGGTTTTGCGCTCTGAGGGCCGCACGAGCCCAGAGTGTTGCGGGGCGCACAGTAGAGCCAGTCATTGGCTCGCCAAGGCTTGGCGCCATAGTGGCGAAATGGTCTATGCAGGGAGAGATACAGATTTTGGGTATTTTTCAGTACAGCCTGGAGGGGAGGTGTATCGAGAGCGGAGGGCTGACGGGGCGAAGAGGGGGGTGAGGCTGAATCGCAGGCATAAAAAAACCCTGAATCTTGCGATTCAGGGTTTTCGGTATTTGGTGCCCAGAGACGGAATCGAACCGCCGACACGGGGATTTTCAATCCCCTGCTCTACCGACTGAGCTATCTGGGCAACGGGGCGCATTAAAAGGGTTTTTCGGATTTACGTCAACGACTTTTTTAAAATTTCTTAAATTAATTCCGTCGCTTACGATCCGACCCCCGATTTTGCGGGGTTACTCAGCAGGCGGAACGTAGCCTTCAGCCTTGGCGTATTCCTCGCCGGAGAAGTACTTGTCCATTTCGCCCTGAAGATATTTGCGATCTTCGGCGTTCATCATGTTCAGGCGTTTTTCGTTGATCAGCAGGGTCTGGTGTTTTTGCCAGTCGGCCCAGGCCTTGGCGGAGACGTGATCAAAAATGTCCTGGCCTTTGGCGCCCGGGAACGGAGCGCGCTCCAGGGCGGGCAATTCTTCTTTGTACTTGCGGCACATGATGGTGCGGGTCATGACGACTCTCCTGCGTTCAATACGGCGGCCGCGCGCTCGAGCAAGGTTTTGACCGGGGCGGCAAGGCCCAGGCGCGGCGGGGTGGCGAGGTTATACCAGAGCCAGTCGGCCTCGGCCACGTGGTGGCTGGCCTCCTGCACCTGGACCAGCCAGGGTTCGATGGCCAGCTGGAAATGGCTGAATGTGTGGACAAGGCTCGGCAGCGCCTGCTGCTCGCCCATGGTCAGCGCGTGCTGATCGGCGAGATGTTGCAGGTCGTCGAGATCATCGAGTTCCGGCAGGCTCCACAAACCGCCCCACAGACCGCTGGACGGGCGCCGGTAAAGCAGAATCGCGCCGTCGCCGTTGGCGAGCATCGGCATCAGCGTGCGCTTCTGCGGGATGGCCTTGCGCGGCTTGGGGATCGGGTAGCGGGTTTCGAGGCCGAGCATGTGCGCTTCGCAGCCGCGCTCCAGCGGACACAACAGGCAGCTCGGTTTGCTGCGGGTGCACAGCGTCGCACCCAGATCCATCATCGCCTGCGTATAGGCGTTGACCCGGTCGTGCGGCGTAAAGCGCTCGGCAGTGGCCCACAACTGTTTGGCGACCTTCGGCTCGCCGGGGTAACCCTCTTGCGCGGTAAACCGCGCCAAAACGCGTTTGACGTTGCCGTCGAGGATCGGCGCGCGCAGGCCCATGCTGATGCTGGCGATGGCGCCTGCGGTGGACAGGCCGATGCCCGGCAGCTCCGTGAGCTTTTCGACGTCACGGGGAAACTCGCCCCCGTACTGGCTGACAACGATCTTCGCGGTCTTCTGCAAATTGCGCGCGCGGGTGTAATAACCCAGCCCGGTCCACAGGTGCAGCACTTCGTCTTCGGGCGCTTCAGCCAGCGCTTGAACCGTCGGCAGCGCGGCCATGAAGCGGTCGAAGTAATTGAGCACGGTGCTGACCTGAGTCTGCTGCAACATGATCTCCGACACCCACACCCGATACGGGTTGATGCCTTGCTGCCAAGGCAAATCGTGGCGGCCGTGGCGGTCGAACCAGTCCAGCACCGCCGAGGAAAACTGCTCCGCTCTCATCGCTTGAACAGCCCCTTCAATGCGTTTTTCAGTTCCGGGCTGACTTTGTCGCCCAGTTTCTCGTCGAGCTTCTCGCTGAGCTTGTCGCCGGCGATTTTTGTCGCGACCTGGCCCAGGCGTTCGTTGTCCACGCGGCAGGCCTTGGCGCCCAGTTCCAGCGGGCCACGGCAGCGCAGCGGCCATTCGATGCCGACGAATTTCTCGCCGACCTGGCAGGCCGGGTCCGGCATTGCACTGGTGTCGCCTTCGACGATGATGCCAACGCGGTAGTCCATGCCGAGTACGCGCAGGTCGATATCGCCGTCACCGTTAACCGTCATGCCCGGGATGCGCACCTTCAGGTCCGGGTTGCTGGCGATGCCGTTGCGGAACGTCAGGTTGCCCTTGAGCTCCTGGAACGGGGTGTCCTTGCCCCGTGGCTCGCCGCTGAGGGTTTTGCGGTTGAGGGTGGCGATGCCTTTGCACAGTTGCTGTTCAAGGTTGGCGTTGAGCAGCACGCCGTTGTTGATCACGAAACTGGCGTTGCCGTTCAGGGTTTCGATCAGCGCCTGCTGGCTGTTGCCGCTGCCGGTGAGATTGCTGGTGAGGGTCACCAGACCTTTGACCGGCGGGTTCTTGCCCTGGCTTTCGAGGATTTTCTCGACGGGCACACGGTTGATTTTGGTCGTCAGGTTCAACACCGGTGCACTCGGGCGCACATCGAGGGTGCCGCTGGCTTCGAAACCGCCGTTATACAACTCACCGCTGAGGTTGCTCAGGGTCAACAGACCGCCCTGGCCGCTGGCCTTGAGTGCGGCGTTCTGGATCGGCAGTTTGTCGAGGGTCAGTTGGCCGAACGTCAGATCGGCATCCACATCCAGTTTGGCCAGACGCTCGACCGGCAGCAGGCGCTCGGTGCTCCAGGCGCTCTTGCTCGGTTTTTCCGGCAGCGGCGTGGAACCGGCACCGGCCATGGCATCGGCTTCGGTGCTGGCAACTTCGGCTTGACGCACTTGCGTGGCGTTTTTCGCCTGGTCCGATTTCGGCGGCAGGTAACGGTCGACGTTAAAGGTGTCGGCTTTGAGGGTCGCGCGTAGCGACTGCCTGGCGAAGTCCTCGACGGCGATGCGACCGCTGAAGCTGCTGTCGTCGAGTTTGAGGTTGATGTTGTCGAGGGCGACGCTGGTCGGAGTGGCCGCCACGCGGCTGACCAGTTCGACCTTGCTCAGGCTGCCTTCGGCCATCGCCGGCAGTTTCTGACCGATGCTGTCGACGAACTTCGCCAGATCGAACTGGGCGATCGACAGGCCGCCGGTAATCTGCGGCGTCTTGTCGAGGTCATTGGCCTTCAGTTCGCCCAGTGCGCGCAGCTGGTTGGCGGAGATCTTGATCCCGGTCCATTCGGCGACGTTCGCCGCTTTATCCAGCAGCACCTGGCCTTGAGCAGAGAAGGTCATGGTCTTGCCTTGCAGCGGGTCGCCGGTCAGTTCGCCGGACAGTTTCATGTCCTCGAACTTGTAGCGTTGCAGGGCGCGCTCGATGCGCAGTTCGCCATTGAGCTCGGTGCGCACCCGCAGCACAGGCTGATTGGTGCTGAGGAACGCTGTGGCTTTGAGCGGAATGTTGGTCGAATCATGTACCGCGCCGGTGCTCAGCTGGATGCTCTCGGCGCTGAATTGCTTGCCGGTCTGCTCGTCGTTGTATTCAACGCGGGCGTTGTTGACGGTCAGGCTGTCGATGTCGAGGCGGATCGGCTGCGGTGGTTTTTCCGGCTGCGCGGGGGCCTCGGCAGTCGGTGCGCTGGCGGGAGCAGGGCTGCCGGCAGGTGCGGCGGGAGTCGGCAATTTGCCGATGTCTTCCCAGTTGCCGTGGCCGTTCTTGTCGCGTTTCAGGCGCAGGTTCAGGCCTTCGACCCGCACATCGCTCATCTGCACTTCACGGCGCAACAGGGGCAGTACGCGCACGGACAGGCCAAGCATCTGCAGATCGGCATACGGTTCGGCAGGATTGATCAGCGTGGCGACGCTGGCTTCGTGCAGTTCCAGGCCGAGCCACGGGAACAGGCTCCAGCCGATATCGCCATTGAGCGTCAGCTCGATGTGGGCCTTGTCACGGGCTATCTGGCGAATCTCGTCTTTATAGTCGTTGGGATCGAAGAGGTGGGTCAGGGCAAAGCCTGCCGCCACAATGATCAGCAACAACCCGAGAAGTACCAGACCCAGGATTTTGCCGAACGCTTTCATGGGCGAGTCCTTGTAGTTAGTCGAATTCGTAATTTAGCCGGGGAGTATAGCGCTGCATCCACCCGGTTCGGGGCGCCGTCATGTCGCTATTACTTCCAGTGGCACGTGCAATTTGGCCGCCAGCGCCTGCGCTTCAAGGTGTCCGGCGGGTGCCAGCAGGCGCAGTTCCGCCCCCGCTTGCGACGCCATTTTTTGCGCTTGGTTCACCAGCCGCTCGGCAACTCCGCGACGCCGGGTGATTTTTCGCACACATAAATGGGACAGATGCCAAACGCCGTGGTGCCTTGTCAGGCGCCCGGCACCGAGCAGGCGATCATTGAAACGTCCGGCAATCAAACAGCCGTCAGCGAGGGCGTTTTCGATCAGATCGGCCGCGCCGGTGAACGGTGCGAACAGCCATTGCGGCGCATCGCGATAGATTTTCTGCAAATCCTGCTGATCCTGATAACTGGCGTCTTCAAGCGTTTGAACGATGACAGGCATGATTTTTCCGTTTGTGAAGCGCTATGCAGGAGCCGCAGCAGGCCGCGATCTGTTGCCGTTGGTGATTTCAAGAATGATCAAACGATCGCAGCGTTGTGCAGTGCCTGCAGGTAAGGAGATCAGGTGACATGAAAAAAGGTGATATCAGTTTGGTTTTTCTGTCACGTGCAAATGGTAACCTTCGCCCGTTCGTCCGTCCTTCTGCGACTTAACGTCGCGCCTTCAAGGAGCTTCACCCAAAAAAACGGTCATGCCTGCGTGCATAAAGGCCGGGGGTGAGCAGTGGCTGGCGAACCATACTAATAATTGGGGGATACACAATGAGCACGAGCATCACGGCGGACGGCCTTAGCGCCGACCAGCCTGCGTTCCTGTCCAAGGAACGCATCATCGCCAAGCCCGGTTTCAACCGCTGGCTGGTACCACCGGCCGCTCTGGCCATCCACCTGTGCATCGGCATGGCCTACGGTTTCTCGGTGTTCTGGCTGCCGCTGTCCAAGGCGCTGGGCGTCACCGCTCCAGTGGCTTGCGCACCGGACATGAGCTTCATCGCACAAGTGTTTTCGTCGCAATGTGACTGGCCGATCTCGATGCTCGGCTGGATCTACACCCTGTTCTTCATCTTCCTCGGCTGCTCGGCAGCCATCTGGGGCGGCTGGCTGGAACACGCCGGCCCACGCAAGGCCGGTGTGGTATCGGCACTGTGCTGGTGCGGCGGTCTGCTGATTTCGGCGCTGGGTATCTATACCCACCAGATCTGGCTGATGTGGATCGGCTCCGGCGTGATCGGCGGTATCGGTCTGGGCCTGGGCTACATCTCGCCGGTCTCGACCCTGATCAAGTGGTTCCCGGACAAGCGCGGCATGGCCACCGGCATGGCAATCATGGGTTTCGGTGGCGGCGCGATGGTCGGTGCACCGCTGGCGACTGCGCTGATGAGCCACTTCGCTTCGCCGGCCGGTGTCGGCGTCTGGCAGAGCTTCGTGGCCATGGCTGCGATCTACTTTGTGTTCATGATCGGTGGCGCCCTGGCCTACCGCGTGCCGCCAACCGGCTGGAAGCCTGAAGGCTGGACCGCGCCGGCGAAGAAAGCGTCGAACGCGATGATCACCCACCGTCACGTGCACGTGAATGTGGCGTGGAAAACCCCGCAATTCCGTCTGGTGTGGCTGGTGCTGTGCCTGAACGTGTCCGCCGGGATCGGCATTCTGGGCATGGCCTCGCCGCTGTTGCAGGAAGTGTTCGGTGGCCGCCTGCTGGGTGTTGACGTGCCGTTCGGCCAACTGGATGCCGGGCAACTGGCTTCGATTGCCGCAATTGCTGCCGGTTTCACCGGTCTGCTGAGCCTGTTCAACATCGGTGGCCGGTTCTTCTGGGCGTCGTTCTCCGACTACCTGGGTCGCAAAAACACCTACTTCGTGTTCTTCGCCCTGGGTTTTGCCCTGTACGCATTGATCCCGAACCTCGGTCACCTGGGCAACGTCGCGCTGTTCGTGGCGGCGTTCTGCATCATTCTGTCGATGTACGGCGGTGGTTTCGCCACGGTGCCGGCGTATCTGGCCGACCTGTTCGGTACGCAGATGGTGGGTGCGATCCACGGTCGTCTGCTGACCGCCTGGGCGGCAGCCGGTGTGCTCGGTCCGGTGTTGGTGAACTACCTGCGTGAGTACCAGTTGAGCATCGGCGTTGACCGCGCGGCTGCCTACGACATCACCCTGTACATCCTCGCCGGCCTGCTGGTGCTGGGCTTCCTGTGCAACCTGCTGGTTCGTCCGGTGGCTGACAAGTACTTCATGACCGACGCTGAACTGGCTGCCGAACAGGCGCTGGGCCACGACAAAGGTGCTGACGCGACTACGGTTCTGGAGTGGAAAGCCGCGCCGGGCAGCAAGCCGTTGGCCGTCGCAGCATGGCTGGTGGTGGGGATTCCGTTGGCGTGGGGTGTGTGGGTGACCCTGCAGAAAACGGCGGTACTGTTTCACTAAGTAAAAACGCAGTACCCCTGTAGGAGTGAGCCCTGCTCGCGATAGCGGTCTGACAGTCACAGAAATGTTGATTGCCAGGTACTGATCGCGAGCAGGCTCACTCCTACAGTTGTTTTTGGGGTGCCTGTAATGGCTTGTATGGACATGTCTACCCGCGACAGCCGGGACTTCTGTCCGTCAGCGATATTGCGTCTCGTGTTTCTGTTTCGGCCCCGCGTGCCTATAATGGCTGCCTTTTTCGCCCAATGATTTTGCGGAGCTGGTGATGGCCGAACGTAAGGCGTCTGTCGAGCGCGACACTCTGGAAACCCAGATCAAAGCCTCGATCAACCTTGATGGCACCGGAAAGGCCCGATTCGATATCGGTGTTCCTTTTCTTGAGCACATGCTGGATCAGATCGCCCGTCACGGGTTGATCGACCTGGATATTGAATGCAAGGGCGATCTGCATATCGACGACCACCATACCGTGGAAGACGTCGGTATCACCCTCGGCCAGGCCTTCGCCAAAGCCATCGGCGACAAGAAAGGCATCCGTCGCTACGGTCACGCCTATGTGCCGCTCGATGAAGCGCTGTCGCGTGTGGTGATCGACTTCTCCGGCCGCCCGGGCCTGCAGATGCACGTGCCGTACACCCGCGCCACCGTGGGCGGCTTCGACGTTGACCTGTTCCAGGAATTCTTCCAGGGCTTCGTCAACCACGCACTGGTCAGCCTGCACATCGACAACCTGCGTGGCACCAACACCCACCACCAGATCGAAACCGTGTTCAAGGCTTTCGGCCGCGCCCTGCGCATGGCCGTCGAGCTGGACGAGCGCATGGCCGGGCAAATGCCATCGACCAAAGGCGTCCTGTAATGCAGACGGTTGCAGTTATCGACTACGGCATGGGCAACCTGCACTCGGTGGCCAAGGCCCTCGAGCACGTCGGTGCCGGCAAGGTGCTGATCACCAGCGATGCCGACGTGATCCGCGAAGCCGACCGCGTGGTCTTCCCCGGTGTTGGCGCGATTCGCGACTGCATGGCGGAAATTCGTCGCCTCGGTTTCGACTCGCTGGTGCGTGAAGTCAGCCAGGATCGTCCGTTCCTCGGCATCTGCGTCGGCATGCAAGCCTTGCTCGACACCAGCGAAGAGAACGACGGCGTTGACTGCATCGGCCTGTTCCCGGGGGCGGTGAAGTTCTTCGGCAAAGACCTGCATGAAGACGGCGAGCACCTGAAAGTCCCGCATATGGGCTGGAACGAGGTGAAGCAGAAGGTCAGTCACCCGCTGTGGCACGATATTCCGGACATGGCGCGTTTCTACTTCGTGCACAGCTACTACATCGCCGCCGCCAACGCGCGGCAGGTGGTGGGCAGCGGTCATTACGGGCTCGATTTCGCCGCAGCACTGGCCGATGGCTCGCGTTTCGCCGTGCAGTTCCACCCGGAGAAGAGCCATACCCATGGCCTGCAACTGCTGCAGAACTTCGCCGCGTGGGACGGTCGCTGGTAAATGGCTGCCAAGAAGTCCAAGCCGCCGATCCTGACCCTCACTCCCGAGCAGGAAAACGAGGCCAATCGCAAGATCCAGCGGTTCATGGAAGACCGATTCGAACTGGACCTGGGTTCGTTCGAAGCGGCGGAAATTCTTGAGCTGTTTACCCGCGAAATTGCTCCGCACTATTACAACAGGGCGATTTTCGATGTGCAGACCCACCTCAAAGAGCGGTTTGAAAGCATCGAAAGCGACCTGTGGGCGCTCGAAAAAAATTAGGAGCAGCGGCAAGCTTCAAGCTGTCAGCTGCAAGAATCAGACACACGTGCGCGCTTGCAGCTTAAAGCTTGCAGCTTGCAGCTCTTTGACGAAGGAAAAGCATGCTAATTATTCCTGCTATCGATCTTAAAGACGGTGCCTGCGTACGTCTGCGCCAGGGCCGCATGGAAGATTCCACAGTGTTCTCCGATGACCCGGTGAGCATGGCTGCCAAGTGGGTGGAGGGCGGTTGCCGCCGTCTGCATCTGGTCGATCTGAATGGCGCGTTCGAAGGCCAGCCAGTCAACGGCGAAGTGGTCACTGCGATCGCCAAGCGCTATCCGACTTTGCCGATCCAGATCGGTGGCGGCATCCGTTCGCTGGAAACCATCGAGCACTACGTCAAGGCTGGCGTGAGCTACGTGATCATCGGTACCAAAGCCGTTAAAGACCCGGCCTTCGTCGCTGAGGCCTGCCGCGCGTTCCCGGGCAAGATCATCGTCGGTCTGGATGCCAAAGACGGTTTTGTCGCCACCGATGGCTGGGCTGAAATCAGCACCGTGCAGGTCATTGATCTGGCCAAGCAGTTTGAAGCCGACGGCGTCTCCTCGATCGTTTATACCGACATCGCCAAAGACGGCATGATGCAGGGTTGCAACGTGCCGTTTACCGCTGCGCTGGCCGCTGCCACGAAGATCCCGGTGATCGCTTCCGGCGGTATCCACAATCTGGGTGACATCAAGTCGCTGCTCGACGCCAAGGCGCCAGGCATCATCGGCGCCATCACTGGCCGGGCGATCTACGAAGGCACCCTCGACGTCGCCGAAGCGCAAGCTTTCTGCGATTCGTACAAAGGCTGAGGACTGACCATGGCGCTGGCCAAACGCATCATCCCTTGCCTGGACGTGGACAACGGCCGGGTCGTCAAAGGTGTGAAGTTCGAAAACATCCGCGACGCCGGTGACCCGGTGGAAATCGCCCGGCGCTATGACGAGCAGGGTGCCGACGAGATTACCTTCCTCGACATCACCGCCAGCGTCGATGGCCGCGACACTACGCTGCATACCGTCGAGCGCATGGCCAGCCAGGTGTTCATCCCGCTGACCGTGGGCGGCGGCGTGCGCACCGTGCAGGACATTCGCAACCTGCTCAATGCCGGTGCGGACAAGGTCTCGATCAACACCGCAGCGGTGTTCAACCCTGAGTTTGTCGGCGAAGCCGCACAGCATTTCGGCTCGCAGTGCATCGTCGTCGCCATCGACGCGAAGAAAGTCTCAGGCCCGGGCGAAACCCCGCGCTGGGAAATCTTCACCCACGGCGGGCGCAAGCCGACCGGCCTCGATGCGGTCGAGTGGGCGAAGAAAATGGAAGGCCTCGGCGCCGGCGAGATCCTGCTGACCAGCATGGATCAGGACGGCATGAAAAACGGCTTCGACCTTGGCGTGACCCGCGCCATCAGCGATGCGCTGGGCATTCCGGTCATCGCTTCCGGCGGCGTCGGCAACCTGCAGCATCTGGCCGACGGCATCATTGAAGGCCACGCGAGCGCAGTGCTGGCGGCGAGTATTTTCCACTTCGGCGAATACACCGTGCAGGAAGCAAAAGCGTATATGGCCAAACGCGGCATCGTAATGCGCTAAACCGTACGGGCCAGTGGACACCATGGCGCACCCAAGGCACTCTTGGGCACGCCATGGATTCCGGTAGCCCGACATGATCAAACGCCTGCTCCTTGTTCTCGCCAGTGCCTCTTTGTTGTTGATCAACAATGCCCGTGCCGAAAACAGTCCCGACACCGATCTGGTGCTGCTCACCGAAAACTTCCCGCCCTATAACATGGCGAAGAACGGCAAAAATTTCGCCCAGGGCGAGAACATCAATGGCATCGCCACCGATATCGTCCGTGAAATGTTCCAGCGTGCCGGGATCACTTACAGCCTGACTCTGCGTTTTCCTTGGGAACGCGTCTACAAACTCGCCCTGGAAAACCCCGGTTACGGTGCCTTCGTGATGGCGCGTCTGCCGGACCGGGAAAAACTCTTCAAATGGGTCGGCCCGATCGGCCCTGACGACTGGATTATGTTGGCCAAGGCTGACAGCAAGATCACTCTCGAAACCCTCGAGGATGCGCGCCAATACAAGATCGGCGCCTACAAAGGGGATGCCATTGCCGAGACACTGGCCAAGCAGGGGCTGAAGCCGATTGTGGTGCTGCGTGATCAGGACAATGCGAAAAAACTGGTCGGCGGGCAGATTGATTTGTGGGCCACAGGCGATCCTGCCGGACGGTATCTGGCGCGGCAGGACGGTGTTACCGGCCTCAAGACTGTGCTGCGCTTCAACAGCGCAGAACTGTATCTGGCACTGAACAAGGATGTGTCAGATACAGTCGTTGCCAAGTTGCAGGCTGCACTGGATCAAATGCGCAAGGATGGGGTTGTCGACGAGATCATGGGGCGCTATCTGTAGCAGTCGGTAGTTCCAGCGCTGACGGTGCAATGATGTCGACCGCACCACCACTGTCCTCGGAGCCTGGCGGTGTGCTCCTGGTCAGTTGCGGGCACGCGTTGGCAATCTCGATTTGTTCCGGCGGAAATTGCGTCAGATGAAAGCTGGAGTCGTCGGTATAGCGGAATTCGACGGCCACCTGAGTGCCGTCCTCACGTATGAGTTTGTAATGACTTTCCATCTGGTAGACCGCGATGGCAGTCTGCTTCGCAACCATGGCGATGACGGCCTGAGGACGTGATTCCATCCAGCCGCTCGCAGAGTTTTCGGTATGAGTGAAGTGTTCTTCCGGCAGGCGGGCCGAAAGTTTCGTCACCCGTCTATCGCTCAACGCCACGGATGGCCAGGCCTTGTCGATTTCAATCGACGTCAAGCCGCTGAACACGCGTAGCCCTATCGGGTTTTGTGTTCGGTGGGTGATCCATTTGGCCGCACGGGTGTTGTCCGAGGTGTTGTGGTCATGACCAATCAACACATATTCGTCTGTTCTTTTCAGCTCGTAATAGGGCGAGCTGAAAAACTGCTCGGCGGGATCGGCGTGGTCTCTGACCGCAAACCAAGGCAGGCGGGCAACCTGAGTGACTTTGACGGCTTCGCTACTCGGAGGGTGCGCATACCCGGTGAGCATCGGAGCTTGGGGTGCTGCGGTGATTTGCATCGGGATCTGCATCCGTAACGCATAAGCAGCGCCGGGCGCTGTGGGTTTGTTGTAGGTCTCTACGCCCACAAAGGTGCCGGGAGCAAAACAGATTTCGCCCGGCTCGGCAGTGGGTGGCTGTATGGTCCAGGCGCTGAAACTGAGTTTTGCGCCCGTGCCTTTGTCATTCCACAGCAGATCCCCGACAGTTGCCTCTACAACCAGATCGGCCCTCACGCACCGGACGGTATTGGGTGATGGCTTACGGTGGTCACTGGCGCACACCAGGCCCAGGGCGACGTAGCCTGCTGGGGGGATCGGGCGCCATATGGATGTGCGCGTAACACTGGGTGACGGGGACTCATTCCAGACCAGTTCGAAATCGGCAGGCTTGGCCAGCGCGTTGCCTTTACTGTTTTTCGCCCCTTTCAAGTCCTTCTCGCAGACGACAGCCGAGACCATGTCGCCGTTAATGTTGAAACTGCCGGGAATGAACAGATCGCCCAGTGGAAAGTAACCCGGCAATGCATCCGGAGCAGGTGTGGGGCGCCAGAAAGTTCCAGGTTTTGCCTTTGCACCATTGATACTCCAGACCCGATGAAACTCGGTTGTGAAGTTGATCAGCAGGTTGTCGTGCGTGATGGGCTGCATTGGCCTGTGTGGCGAGGCAGCGTTTTCTTCGAGAGTCATAGTCAATCCTGATAGTTGAAAGCGGCTCGGGGGAGCCACGACCTGTTGCAGGTCTCACTATCCGGAAGCCAGCAGGATTGCTGGCGGTAACTATGTATAGAGCGTTACCCGGTATTACCGATAAATCCCGTCTTTGCCATGTCCGCTCATGGCGCGATTGCTGCGCACGCTGATCATTTGCCTGATGTCGATCCAGTCGATGCCCTGGGCCTTCAGCTTGGGCAGCTCGCGCTCCAGCACCGCCAGCGTTTGCGGGTAAGGGTGGCCGATCATCACCGCCGAGCCCTGTTTGCGGGCGAGACTGATCGCTGTTTGCAACTGGGTGAAAATCGCCGCTTCGGTGCGCTCGTCATCCAGGAACACATCCCGCGAGACGCTCGCCAGATTGATCTTCTGCGCTTGCTGCGCGGCCACGGTCTGCGCGCTGGTGCGGCTGTCGACGAAGAACTTGTGCCGCCGCTGCAACTCGCCCATCAGCCAGGCCATCGCCACGGGCTGAGCAGTCATGCGGCTACCCATGTGATTGTTGATGCCCGCCGTGTACGGCACCTTTTTGAACGCTGCGTCGAGGCGCTTCTCAAGCTCTTCGATCGGCAATTCCGGGTGCCAGGCGTACGGGCCGGTGGCCGGATCCATCGGCATGTGCAGGATGACGATCTTGCCGGCGCGATGGGCCTCGCGGGCGAATTCGGTGGCGTGAGGCGTGTCAGGCATGATCGCCGTGGTCACCGGGCCGGGCAGGGCCAGCACGCGGCGATCCCGGGGCAGGTTCTGCCCCAGGTCGTCAATGATCAGCGTCAGGTAGGCTTTGTGTGGCGTGGGGCTGGCGGGCTCTGCATGAGCAGCACCCGCCAGACAGCACAGCAGGACGAAAAGGAAACGCCAAGACATCCTCAACGGCCGGATGTAATGCTCAGGCCTTTGAGCAGGCTCAGGGCCTGGGCCAACTGGTAATCGTCATCCTGCGGCATTGCCTTAGGCTTGGCGCCGGAGCCGGTCGGCTTGTCCGCGCCGCCGTTGCCGTTGCCCAGGTGACCTTGCAGGTCGGCTTCCTTGAAGTAGTCGCCGTCCGCTTCGTTGGTGATCTTGGCCTTGCGCACTTCGATGTCCGGGACGATGCCCTGAGCCTGGATCGAACGGCCATTCGGCGTGAAGTACAACGCCGTGGTGATCTTCAGCGCGCGGTCGTTGTTCAGCGGCAGCACGGTTTGCACCGAGCCCTTGCCGAAACTGGTGGTGCCCATGACCACGGCGCGTTTCTGATCCTGCAGGGCGCCGGCGACGATTTCCGAGGCCGAGGCGCTGCCACCGTTGATCAGCACGACCATCGGCACGGCTTCGCTTTCGTCCTTGCCGGTGGCAGAGAAGCGCAGTTCGGAGTTGGCGATCCGGCCCTTGGTGTAGACGATCAGGCCTTTGGTGATGAAGTGGTCGACCACTTCCACCGCCGCCTGCAGTACACCGCCCGGGTTGTTACGCAGGTCGAGAATGATGCCTTTGAGCTTCTTGCCGTTGTCCTTGCGCATCTTCGCCAGGGCCTTGGAGACCTCTTCGCCGGTCTTGACCTGGAACTGAGTGATGCGGATGTAGCCGTAGCCCGATTCCAGCAGCTGCGACTTGACGCTCTTGACCTGAATCACGGCGCGGGCCAGGGTCACGTCGAACGGCGTGCCGCCGTCGCGGACCAGGGTCAGGGTGATCTTCTGGCCGATCTTGCCGCGCATCTTGTCGACGGCTTCGGTCATGGTCTGGCCGCGAGTCGGCTGGCCGTTGATCTTGACGATGAAGTCACCGGCCTGAATGCCGGCCTTCGATGCAGGCGTGTCGTCGATCGGCGAGACGACCTTGATGAAGCCGTCTTCGGAGCCGACTTCGATGCCCAGCCCGCCGAATTCGCCGCTGGTGCTTTCCTGCAACTCGGTGAAGTCTTCAGGGCCCAGGTAGGCGGAGTGCGGATCGAGGTTGCTGAGCATGCCCTTGATCGCGTTTTCCAGCAGGGTCTTGTCGTCCACCGGCTCGACGTAGGCGGCCTTGATCCGGTCCATGACCTCGGCAAAGGTGCGCAACTCTTCCAGCGGCAACGGTGCCTTGGCGGTCGCGGCAGTGCCTGCCGGAGCGACGGCCGGGGCTGGCTGAGCAGCGAACGCCAGAGGCGCGCCGATCACCAGGGCGATCGTCAGGGCCAGCGAGGTAAGACGGGACAAATGCAGCATGTCGAACGAACTCCTTAATTAGGCGGTGCGCTTATCCTTGCGCACGACACCATTGCGCCGGATCACTCGGGTGACCCTGCTGACGAATTGCGAAATACAGCGCAGGCGTGTCCTGGCCACCACTGTTACCGACAGTGGAGATGGATTCACCGGCTTTTACCACGTCACCTGCCGACTTGAGCAGCGTCTGGTTGTGACCATAAAGACTCAGAAAACCGTTGCCGTGATCGAGGATCACCAGCAGCCCGGCACCGCGTAACCAGTCGGCGAATACCACACGACCGCCGTGTACGGCGTGCACCTGACTGCCGGCGGAAGCGCTGATCATTACGCCGTCCCATTTGGTACGGGCATCGTCGCCACGGCTTTCGCCGAAGCGTGCCAGCAGTCGACCATCAACCGGCCACGGAAGTTTTCCCCGGGTTGCAGCAAAAGGGCCACCGAAGGTCTCGCCGCTGCTGGAAACCAGCGCGCCTGGGGTGGATCTGGCGGGTTTTCGTGGGGCGTCGCTGTTTTCAGCCTGCGCCTCACGCAAACGCTTTTTTTCCGCTTCCTGCTGGGCGATCAGCGCTTTCTGCCGCGCTTCTTCTGCCTCACGGGCCTGGCGGGCCAGGGTTTCTTCAATGGTTTTAAGGACTTTAGACAGGTCTGCCTGATCCTGCTCGCGGGCGGCCAGTTTCTGGTCGCGGGCTTTCACGTCGTCATTGAGCTTGGCGAGGACTTGCTGGCGTTCCTTGCGGACCTTTTCCAGCTCGTCGCGCTGGGTGTCGAGGCTGCTTTTCTGCACCAGCAATTGCGCCTGCTGCAGAGCGATGTCTTTTTCGACATTGGCCAACTGGCGCAGGGTTTCGTTGAAGCTTTTCAACTGCTCCAGACGGGCCTGGCTCAGGTAATCGTAATAGGTGAGGGTACGGGCGAATTTCTCGGGATTCTGCTGGTTGAGCAGCAGCTTGAGGTATTCCTGACGACCGTTCTGGTAGGCCGCGCGGGCCTGGATGGCGATCAGTCGCTGTTGTTCAGTGCGCGCGCTCTGGAGTTTTTTTTTCTCCGCATCGAGCCGCTGCAACTCGGATTCGCTTTTCTTCAGCTCTTTTTGCAGGGCATCGACCTGCTTCTCGAGCTTGCCCATCTCGGTTTCGGTGCCCTTGAGCTCTTTCTGCACGCCGGATTTTTCTTCCTGCAGCTTGCCCAGCAGTTTTTTCAACTCGGCAATGTCCTGACGCGTGGCGTCCAACTGCTGTTGGGTTTGCGCGCGCTCGTCAGCGAAGGCCGGTTGGAGCAGGCATGTCAGAGCAAG
The DNA here is from genome assembly GCF_014268495.2 of Pseudomonas monsensis. NCBI lineage: Bacteria > Pseudomonadati > Pseudomonadota > Gammaproteobacteria > Pseudomonadales > Pseudomonadaceae > Pseudomonas > Pseudomonas monsensis. The sequence continues at coordinate 621,478 of NZ_CP077087.1, forward strand.
GGCGATCAGGACGCGAAGCATAGGGGCGGGCGGCACCAGGGTAAGGGACGGCCTAGTATGCCCGCCCGACGCTGCAAAAAAAACGCCCAATTGGGGCTGTGTGATAACTGGAGCGCCAGACAGGCGTAATTCCATTTCGAAAACCCCATAAACCACTGTGGGAGCTGGCTTGCCAGCGATGGCGTCTGCACATTCAACATAGATGTTGGCTGTCAGATTGCTATCGCTGGCAAGCCAGCTCCCACAGGGTTTTGCGGTGTTTTGGCGATTCGGGTCAGACCAGAATCGAGGTGCCGGTCATTTCCGCCGGTTTTTCCAGGCCCAGCAGCATCAGCATGGTCGGTGCCACGTCCGCCAGGACGCCGCCTTCGCGGACCTTGAGGTCACGCTTGCCGACATAAATGAATGGCACTGGCTCAGTGGTGTGGGCGGTGTGCGCCTGGCCGGTGGATTCGTCAGCCATTTGCTCGACGTTACCGTGGTCGGCGGTGATCAGCGCTTCGCCGCCCACCTTTTCCAGAGCATCGACGATACGGCCGACGCAGGTGTCGAGGCATTCAACGGCCTTCACCGCCGCTTCGAACACACCGCTGTGGCCGACCATGTCGCCGTTGGCGTAGTTGACCACGATCACGTCGTAACGCTGGTTCTCGATCGCCTCGACGATGCGGTCGGTGACTTCCGGCGCGCTCATTTCCGGCTGCAGGTCGTAGGTGGCGACTTTCGGCGACGGGATCAGAATCCGCTCCTCGCCCGGGAACGGTTCTTCACGACCGCCGGAGAAGAAGAAGGTCACGTGCGCATATTTCTCGGTTTCAGCGATGCGCAGCTGGGTCTTGCCGTTCTTTGCCAGATAATCGCCGAGCACGTTTTCCAGGCTGCCGGGGGCGAAGGCCGACGGCGCAGGGATGCTGGCGGCGTATTGGGTCAGCATGACGAAACCGGCCAGTTTCGGCTGGCGCGCGCGCTCGAACTCCTTGAAATCGTCTTCGACGAATACGCGGGTCAGCTCGCGGGCGCGGTCGGCGCGGAAGTTCATGAACACCACGGCGTCGCCGTCTTCGACCTTGACCGGCTCGCCGATGGTGGTGGCTTTGACGAATTCGTCGCTCTCGCCACGGGCGTAGGCGGCGTCGAGGCCTTCCTGGGCGGTGGCGGCGTTGAATTCGGCGTTGCCGTCGACGATCAGGTTGTAGGCCTGAGATACGCGGTCCCAACGGTTGTCACGGTCCATCGCGTAGTAGCGACCGACGATGCTGGCGATGCGGCCCTTGCCGAGCGCCTGGAAGGTCGCGTCGAGCAGTTCGATCGACGACGTGGCGCTTTTCGGCGGTGTGTCGCGGCCATCGAGGAAGGCGTGCAGGTAGATTTTTTCGGCGCCGCGCTTGAAGGCCAGTTCGGCCATGGCGATCAGGTGATCCTGGTGGCTGTGTACGCCGCCATCGGACAGCAGGCCCATGAAGTGCACGGCTTTGCCGGCGGCCACGGCGTTATCCACAGCGGCGCAGAGAGTCGGGTTGTCGAAGAACTCGCCGTCGCGGATCGCTTTGGTCACGCGGGTGAAGTCCTGATACACCACGCGGCCGGCGCCGAGGTTCATGTGGCCGACTTCGGAGTTGCCCATCTGGCCGTCCGGCAGGCCGACGTCCATGCCGCTGCCCGAGATCAAGCCGTTCGGCACGCTGGCCCAGAGGCGATCAAGGACTGGCTTCTTCGCCGCGTACACGGCATTGGATTCGTGGCTGTCACTGTGACCGAAGCCGTCGAGAATCATCAGGACCAAAGGTTTAGGCGTGGTAGTCATGGAATCCACTCGTGGCTAATAAAGAAGAGGGCGATGGAAAAGGGAGTGGCGAGTTTAATGCTTAGTTCCGACCACGTCACCGCCGGACGGGGTTTGGCCCACCTTGGGGGCTGTGTATACTGGCCGACATTTTAACGCCCTGGAACCTCCTTCGATGGTTGCTCACCTGATTGAATTTGCCACTAACCACTACATTCTTGTCGGTATCTTCGTCGTACTGCTGGCTCTGCTGCTGGCGCACACGATGCAGGGCGGCGGTAAAAGCCTGAGCACCGGTGAGCTGACCGCACTGGTCAATAAAGATGCAGGCGTGGTGGTGGACATCCGTCCGGCCAAGGATTTTGCTGCCGGCCACATCGTTGGCGCGGTGAACATTCCTCAGGACAAACTGGCTGCGCGCATCGGCGAGCTGGAAAAACACAAGGCCAAGACCATCATTCTGGTTGACGCCCTGGGCCAGACCGCCGGCACCCATGCCCGCGAACTGATGAAATCCGGCTTCACCGCCGCCAAGCTGTCCGGCGGGATCTCCAGCTGGAAAGGCGACAACCTGCCGCTGGTGAAGTGATATGAGCGAAGTCATCGTCTATTCCAGCGATTACTGCCCTTATTGCATGCGAGCCAAGCAATTGCTCGCGAACAAAGGTGTGGCCTTCGAAGAGATCAAGGTCGATGGCAAGCCGCAGATTCGTGCTGCCATGACCCAGAAGGCCGGACGCACATCCGTGCCGCAGATCTGGATCGGCGACAAGCACATCGGCGGTTGTGATGATTTGTATGCCCTGGAGCGCGCCGGCAAGCTCGACGCGCTGCTCAAGGCTTGAACGGCTGCACCCACGTACAGCAATCCCTAAAAGACCCAAGATCAGAAAGGATCTGAGATGACTGACCAACAGAACACTGCAGCCAGCGAAGAAGAAACCGCACCGCAATTCTCCTTGCAGCGCATCTACGTACGCGACCTGTCGTTCGAAGCCCCGAAAAGCCCGGCGATCTTCCGCCAGCAGTGGGACCCGAGCGTCGGTCTGGATCTGAACACTCGCCAGAAAGAACTGGAAGGTGATTTCTACGAAGTCGTGCTGACCCTGTCCGTGACCGTGAAAAACGGTGACGAAGTGGCGTTCATCGCTGAAGTGCAACAGGCCGGTATCTTCCTGATCAAAAACCTGGACGCGGCTTCGATGAGCCACACCCTGGGTGCGTTCTGCCCGAACATCCTGTTCCCGTACGCGCGCGAAACCCTGGACAGCCTGGTGACCCGTGGTTCGTTCCCGGCCCTGATGCTGGCCCCGGTGAACTTCGACGCCCTCTACGCGCAAGAGCTGCAGCGCATGCAGGAAAGCGGCGAGACGCCAACCGTACAATAAGCGGTTCAGCTCTACCCCTGTGGGAGCGAGCCTGCTCGCGAAAGCGGTTTGTCAGAGACATCAATGTCGCTGACAGGCCGTAATCGCGAGCAGGCTCGCTCCCACAGTTGTTTTGGGTGTTTATTTGAAGTCGTTCTGCCGCCACGCTTCGTACACGGCCACCGCCACGGTGTTGGACAGGTTCAGGCTGCGGCAGCCTTCGCGCATCGGCAGGCGCAGGCGCTGTTCTGCCGGCAGGGCGTCCAGTACCTCAGGCGGCAGGCCACGGCTTTCCGGTCCGAAGATGAATGCATCGCCCGGGACAAACGCGGCATCATGAAACGGTCGCGAGCCCTTGGTGGTAAACGCGAACAAGCGCGGGTTGCCCAGGCTTTCCAGGCAACTGGCCAGATCGGCGTGGCGCTGCAGGGTGGCATATTCGTGGTAGTCGAGACCGGCGCGGCGCAGACGCTTGTCGTCCATCTCGAAACCCAAGGGTTCGATCAAATGCAGGTGGCAGCCGCTGTTGGCGCACAGCCTGATAACGTTGCCGGTATTCGGCGGAATTTCTGGTTGGAAAAGGATGACGTGAAACATGCACGGCTCCGAAGGTAAAGATGACGCGCATTCTACGCCGCAAGCGGACCCGCGTTCGAAACTATTCCCGCGGGTGATCGGTTCGCTGGCGATTTTCGGGCTGATGGTCGGGCTGATGATCGGCCGCCTGACCACGCCGGATCCGAGCGTGTTGCAGCAGGTCGAGGTGACTGACGGCGGCCTGGTGGTGTGGTTCAACAATGAACCCAAACTGCACGGCGAGATCGTCGACGGCGCGGTGGCGTTGCTGTTCCAGGCTGAGGGCAAGGCGCAGAAGGGCCAGCTCAAGCTCAACGGCAAGGACGTCAATTGGCGTACGCGTGTGAGTGATGGTGGTTTGTTGCTGACGGTGCTGGCGGCACGGCCGCTGCAGGGGGACTGGGCCGGGAGCCAGGTCGATGACCGCTGGCGGCTGGAGATCCATCTCCGGGAGCAATAAAAGCGGGAATCCCCGGCCTGCCTGTACCAGGGTTCCCAAAACGGGTGGACTTCGCTGAAAGCGTCGGTCCGATGTAAAGAGGGAACCCCCGGCCTGCCTGTACCAAGGATCCCAAAAGGGTGGGCGCATCGCGTTGCGGTGTGCGCCCGGTGTAAAGAGGGGATTCCCCGGCCTGCCTGTACCAAGGTCCCCGAAACGGGTGGTGAATCGAATCACCTGTGAGGGTTGTTGCAGGGCGCGTGCCAGGTTTTCATTTTTTCAAACTAAAGCAGTTTTCAGAAACCCGAAAGCCCCGTAATCCGGGGCTTTCGTGATTTTAAAATTCAAGTTTTGCGGTGATTCCAGGGGCGGTTTTTTACTGAGGGCTGTGCGCAATCGCGGGTCAACGTGCATTGTGGTGGTGCACGAAAGCCCCTCACCCTAACCCTCTCCCAGAGGGAGAGGGGACTGAACGAGGGATGTCGAAGAGATACGCCGAGGTGAAATTGCTTTGCCGAATCCAAAGTCGACCCAATGCGTCAGGTCGATGGACAGTGCATGACCGACTCGGTCGGCCCTTCTCCCAGAGGGAGAGGGGACTGACCGAGGGATGTCGAAGAGATACGCCGAGGTGAAATTGCTTTGCCGAATCCAAAGTCGACTCAACACGTCAGGTCGATGGACAGTGCATGACCGACTCGGTCGGCCCCCTCTCCCATTGGGAGAGGGCTGGGGTGAGGGGCTGGATGGCGAATGCGAAGAAGGTTTTAGCGAACGGCGCCTTAACCCTCATCCCCCTCCTCATCATCGCCACCATCAACCTTCATCCCCAATTCCTTGATCTTGCGCGTCAGGGTGTTGCGACCCCAACCGAGTAATACCGCCGCATCACGACGCCGACCGGCTGTGTGCTTGAGCGCAGTCTCGATCATGATCCGCTCAAACGCCGGTACCGCGCTGTCGAGCAAACTCGACTGGCCACGGGCCAAGGCCTGATCGGCCCACTGGCGCAGCGCCTGCTCCCAGTTGGTCACCGGCGCCGAATCCTGCGGCAGGCTCAGCAACTCTGGCGGCAGATCGCTGATATGCACTTCGCGCCCGGAGGCCATTACGGTGATCCAGCGGCACGTGTTCTCCAGCTGCCGAACGTTGCCCGGCCACGGCAGGTTTTTCAGGTATTCCTCGGTCTCGCTTTTCAACAGCTTCGGCTCGACCGCCAATTCTTGCGCGGCGCGGCTGAGGAAATGCTTGGCCAGGGTCGGAATGTCTTCACGACGATCCGACAGGCGCGGGATGTGGATGCGGATCACGTTGAGGCGGTGGAACAAGTCCTCGCGGAATTTCCCGGCGTGTACCAGGGTTTCCAGATTCTGGTGCGTCGCGGCGATGATCCGCACATCGACTTTGACCGGCACGTGCCCGCCAACGCGATAGAACTCGCCGTCCGCGAGAACCCGTAACAGACGCGTCTGGGTATCGGCGGGCATGTCGCCGATTTCATCGAGGAACAGCGTCCCGCCGTCAGCCTGTTCGAAGCGGCCGCGACGCAGGTTGGCCGCGCCGGTGAACGCGCCTTTTTCGTGGCCGAACAGCTCGGACTCCATCAGGTCCTTGGGGATCGCCGCCATGTTCAGTGCGATGAACGGCGAGGCCGCGCGCGGGCTGTGGCGGTGCAGGGCGTGGGCCACCAGTTCTTTACCGGTGCCGGATTCGCCGTTGATCAGCACGGTGATGTTGGAGTGGCTCAAGCGGCCGATGGCGCGAAACACTTCCTGCATCGCCGGCGCTTCGCCGATGATTTCCGGGGTGCGGGTCAGCGCGGGCACGACTTCCAGGCCTTGTTGTTCCTGCGCGTGCTGGTTGGCGCGTTTGACCAGCGATACCGCTTCATCCACGTCGAACGGCTTGGGCAGGTATTCGAATGCGCCGCCCTGATAGGAGGCGACGGCGCTGTCCAGGTCGGAGTGAGCGGTCATGATGATGACCGGCAACCGTGGGTGTTGTTCGCGAATCCGTGCGAGCAGGTCGAGGCCGCTGGCGCCGGGCATGCGGATGTCGGAAATGATCACGTCAGGTTGCTGGCGGGCCAGGCGACTCATCACGCCATCGGCGCTGTCGAAGCTCTGGGTGGTCATGCCTTCCTGCTGCAAGGCCTTTTCCAGAACCCAACGGATAGAACGGTCGTCATCGACGATCCACACAGTTTCACTACGGCTCATGTCGATGTGGCTCCTTGTTCCAGTGGCAGAAAGATCGAGAACGTGGTGTGGCCTGGATGGCTGTCACACTCGATCAGGCCCTGGTGCTGGCTGATGATGTTCTGGGTAATGGCCAGGCCCAGTCCGGTACCGTCCGGACGACCGCTGACCATGGGAAAGAAAATGGTTTCCTGAAGTTCCGCCGGGATCCCCGGGCCGTTGTCGATGATCTCGATCTTGGTCACCAGACGATGGCGGACGTGGCCGATGGTGAACTGGCGCATCGTTCGCGTGCGCAGGCTGATGCGGCCCAGGCGCAGCTCGTTCTGGCTGCTGATCGCCTGCATGGCGTTGCGCACGATGTTCAGCACGGCCTGAATCATTTGCTCGCGGTCGATCAACACGTCGGGAATGCTCGGGTCGTAATCGCGCACCAGCGTGATGCAGCCCTGACTTTCCGCCTCGACCAATTGGCAGACACGCTCCAGCACTTCGTGGACGTTGCACATGGCCAGCGACGGCAGCTTGTTCGAGCCGAGCATGCGATCAACCAGATTGCGCAGGCGGTCGGCCTCTTCAATGATCACGTTGGTGTAGTCGCGCAGACTGTCTTCCGGCAGTTCGCGGGCCAGCAACTGCGCCGCGCCACGAATGCCGCCGAGGGGATTCTTGATCTCATGGGCGAGGCCGCGCACCAGCATCTTGCTGGTTTCCTGTTTGGACAGTTGCGCCTCTTCCTTGGTGATCCGCAGCAGCCGGTCACGCGGGTGCACTTCCAGCAGAAGCATGGTTGCACCGTTGCTGAGGATTGGCGTCACCGCGTAGTCCACGGTCAGGGTCTGGCCGGTGAGGGCGGTGAGCATGGCTTCGCGTTTGGTGAACGGGTGCGCCTGCTCCACCGCCTGGCGCAGCGAGTTGAGCGCTTCGGTGGACTCGGTGAACAGCTCGCTGATGAACTGCCCATGGCTGCGCTGGCCGCTGATGGCCAGCAGCATTTCCGCCGCCGGGTTCATGTATTCGAGGCGCAATTCGGCGTCGAGCAGAATGGTGGCGGTGGTCAGGTTGTCGAGCAGCAAACGGTGGATTGCGTCGCTAATAGTCATCGGAGCCTCTTTTGGGGGCGGAGCGTGCGCAAGAAGCAGGCGTCGTTAAACGGAAAATGCAAAAACCAAACCAAGGCTCCGAAAAGAAGCGTTCAACCCCTGAAACGGGCGTTTGACGCTCGTTTGCGTGGCGCCATTGCGGCTGGAACGGGAAGTTTCGAACCAAAATGGGTTGGAATGTGGGTACGGTGCAGTCTATTGCACCAATATAGTGCGCAAAGCTGAACGGCGTTAGAAGAAACGCAGGAAGGGGTTTTTCGGCTCGGGCGGTTTGTCTTTCAGCGGACATTCCGGGCGTACGCCGTAGTCTTCGCTGACGCAGGGTTTGACCTGACGTTTCTGCGCCAGCGAGATGCGCAGCATGTGGAACGACTGGTTGGCGGTGCGTTCGACGATACGGCCCTGTTCATCAAGGATTTCCACCGACAAGTGGTGGCTGCCACGGTCGATGTTACTCAACGGGAACACCGGGCTCAGGCCTGGCTCGCCAGTGGCCTGGCCGTCGAGCAGCAGGCGGTAGCGATGGCCCTGCTGCAGGCCCGGTTCGCTGGTGACGCTGACGATCACCTCGCCCGCGCTGCTGCGAATGGTCGCGTCCGGCTCGGGGATCAGGATGCGCAGCATGTCGTAGTGGAACAGCGGTGGTTCCGGGGATTTTTGTGTCGCGCGCAGCGGCGCATCCGCCGTGGGATTAGCCGACATGCGGTTGCTGGTCGCGATGGGCACACGCTTGGCGTTGCCACGCGGCTGGTCGGTGTAGACGCGATTGCCCTGGGCATCGACATAGGTGAAGACCTCGGCGTGAACGGGCAGAGCGAACAGGCACAGGATCAGCCAGAAAATCCTCATGGCGTGTGCACCCGCTGCACGGTGAACGTCACCGCCGGGCTCTGCTGGATGATCGCTTCGCCGTCGATCACTTGCACCGCGAGACGATGCTCCCCGCGATCAATATTCACCAGTTGCAGGATCGGCACGTTGCTCGACTGGCCGTAAGGCGCGTCGTCCAATACCAGCCTGAGTTGGTGCGGCGACTGCAGGCGCGGCTTGATCAGCACGTTGACGGTGAAGGTGCCGTTGTTGGCGCGCAGGGCTTCTTCGGTAGGCAGGCCGGTCAGCTCCAGCACTGCATAAGCGTTGCGGGCCGCTGGGCGATTGTCCGTGCTGGCGGGCGCCGGGGCGCGCGGTACCTGTGGTTCGACGCTGTTGAGCGGCGGCAGCTCCACTGGCTGCGCCTGTACGCCGTCCGGCGAGTGATCGCTGTACACCGTGTGGCCGTTGGCGTCGGTGTACTTGTAGATCTGCGCGGCGGCGGGCAGGGCGATCAGCAGCAGGATGTAGAGAAAGGTGCGACCCATGAAATCGACCGGGAAAGAAAGCGATGGGGTGCAGCATAGGCGAGGTGCGGCGGTTGGCCCAACCCGAGACAGATCCGGAAATCATTCGGACGCCAAAATCTCCCGTAGGAGTGAGCCTGCTCGCGATGACGTTGTATCCGTCACTCTCACTTGCAATGACCCACCGCTATCGCGAGCAGGCTCACTCCTGCAGGAATATGGGGCGGCCATAAAATCCGGGCGATAAAAAAGGCCTCCCGAAGGAGGCCTCTTTTTGTCACGCCGCTTAGCGCGGCGCTACCGGATCAGCAGCTGTAGTACAGCTCATATTCCAGTGGGTGTACGAAGGTACGAACCTTGATTTCTTCTTCGGATTTCAGCGCGATGTAAGCGTCGATGAAGTCGTCGGAGAACACGCCGCCCTTGGTCAGGAACGCACGGCCCTTGTCCAGCTCTTCCAGGGCTTCTTTCAGGCTGCCGCAAACTTGTGGGATCTCTTTCGCCTCTTCAGGCGGCAGGTCGTACAGGTTTTTGTCAGCGGCATCGCCTGGGTGGATCTTGTTCTGGATACCGTCCAGGCCGGCCATCAGCAGAGCTGCGAATGCCAGGTACGGGTTGGCAGCCGGATCCGGGAAGCGTGCTTCGATACGACGGCCGCGTGGGCTGTTGACGTAAGGAATACGGATCGAGGCGGAACGGTTGCGAGCCGAGTAGGCCAGCATTACCGGGGCTTCGAAACCTGGCACCAGACGCTTGTAGGAGTTGGTGGCCGGGTTGGTGAAGCCGTTCAGCGCTTTACCGTGCTTGATGATACCGCCGATGAAGTACAGGGCGGTTTCGGACAGGCCGGCATAGCCTTCGCCAGCGAAGGTGTTCTTGCCGTCTTTGGCGATGGACATGTGGACGTGCATGCCCGAGCCGTTGTCGCCGTACAGTGGCTTCGGCATGAAGGTCGCGGTGCGGCCGTAAGCGTCGGCAACGTTGTGTACAACGTATTTCAGAGTCTGAACTTCGTCAGCTTTCTTCACCAGGGTGTTGAACTTGACACCAATTTCGTTCTGACCGGCAGTCGCCACTTCGTGGTGGTGAACTTCAACGGTCTGGCCCATCTCTTCCAGTGCGTTGCACATGGCAGTACGGATTTCGTGGTCGTGGTCGAACGGCGGAACCGGGAAGTAGCCACCTTTGACGCCAGGACGGTGACCTTTGTTGCCGCCTTCGATGTCCTGGTCGGACATCCACGAACCTTGTTCGGAGTAGATCTTGAACATCGAGCCGGAGATGTCCGACTTGAACTTCACTTCGTCGAAGATGAAGAATTCCGGTTCTGGACCGGCGAAGACGGTGTCACCGATACCGGTGGTCTTCAGGTATTCCTCGGCGCGGTGAGCAATGGCGCGCGGGTCACGATCGTAACCTTGCATGGTCGACGGTTCGATGATGTCGCACACCAGGATCAGGGTGGCGTCTTCGGTGAACGGGTCGAGCACGGCAGTGTCGTCGTCCGGCAGCAGGATCATGTCGGAGGCTTCGATGCCTTTCCAGCCAGCGATGGAGGAACCGTCGAACATCTTGCCGACTTCGAAGAAGTCGTCTTCCAGCGCATCGCGAGCCGGCATGGTCACGTGGTGCTGAGTGCCTTTGGTGTCCGTGAAGCGCAGATCAATCCACTTGACGTCATGATCTTTGATGAGTTGAACCGACTTCGACATAGTGTCCTCCGGGTGGCTTAGGGCTTGGTAGTGGATGCCCTTAATATGGGTGATGCCGGCGCAGATACTCTGCCAAGGCAACCTGCCTCACAAGGGAGCAAATTGCATGCCAGTGCCCCAGCATGGGTTTTTTGCCCCAAATTCACGCTTCTAATGGAGCAAATCGCCAGAAAGGCGAAAATCTCGCCCCTTAATGTAGCGCTCGATTCTGAAAATGACCTGTTTTGGTGCGCGCAAAACCTTCTGCACATTAACTGGTTAAACCTTGAGCAATTTCCGCTATAATCCGCGCCCCCCTTTTTCGGCTGGCCCTGCGCGCGCTGTTTTCATGAAACTAATCGTAAAAGTCTTCCCCGAGATCACCATCAAGAGTCGACCTGTCCGGACGAAATTTATCCGCCAGTTGGCCAAAAACATCCGCGCCGTGCTCCGCGATCTGGACCCGGCTGTGGTGGTGAACGGTGTGTGGGACAACCTCGAGCTGGAAACCCGCGTAGCCGACGCCAAAGCCCAGAAAGAGATGGTCGAGCGTCTGAGCTGCATGCCGGGCATTGCCCACCTGTTGCAGATCGACGAGTACCCGCTGGGCGACTTCGACGACATCACCGAAAAGTGCAAACAGCACTACGGTGATGCACTGGCCGGGAAGATTTTTTCGGTGCGCTGCAAGCGCGCGGGCAAGCACACGTTCAGCTCGATGGACGTCGAAAAATACGTCGGCAGCAAGCTGCGCCGTGAGTGCGGTGCTGCCGGTATCGACCTGAAAGCGCCACAAATCGAAGTGCGCATCGAAGTTCGCGACAAACGGTTGTTCGTCATCCACAGCCAGCACAACGGCATCGGCGGTTACCCGCTCGGCGCGTTGGAGCAGACGCTGGTATTGATGTCCGGCGGCTTTGACTCGACCGTTGCCGCCTACCAGATCATGCGCCGTGGCCTGATGGCGCACTTCTGCTTCTTTAACCTGGGCGGTCGTGCCCACGAATTGGGCGTGATGGAAGTCGCGCATTTCATCTGGAAGAAGTACGGCAGCTCGCAACGCGTGCTATTTGTCAGTGTTCCGTTCGAAGAAGTGTTGGGCGAAATTCTCGGCAAAGTCGATAACAGTCATATGGGCGTCGTATTGAAGCGTATGATGTTGCGCGCGTCCTCCGCCATTGCCGACCGCCTGCACATTGATGCCCTGGTGACCGGCGAAGCGATCTCCCAGGTGTCGAGCCAGACGCTGCCGAACCTGTCGGTGATCGACTGCGTGACCGATAAGCTGGTCCTGCGTCCGCTGATCGTGGCGCACAAGCAGGACATCATCGACACGGCCAACGAGATCGGCACCGCCGATTTCGCCCGGCACATGCCGGAGTACTGCGGGGTCATTTCGGTCAATCCGAAGACAGCCGCCAAACGCGGTCGTGTTGAGCACGAAGAGAAAGAATTCGACATGGCGGTGCTCGAGCGTGCGCTCGAAAACGCCAAACTGGTGCCGATCGATCGGGTAATCGACGAATTGGGCCAGGACGTACAGATTGAAGAAGTCAGCGAAGCACTGGCCGGTCAGATCGTCATCGACATCCGTCACCCGGATGCCGCCGAGGATGAGCCGCTGGAAATCGCTGGCGTAGAAGTACAGACGATGCCGTTCTACGCAGTGAACGCTCGTTTCAAGGAGCTGGATCCGACTCGCCAGTACCTGCTGTATTGCGACAAAGGCGTGATGAGTCGCCTGCATGCTCACCATTTGCTCAGTGAGGGGCATGCCAATGTGCGCGTTTATCGACCGAGCTAAGTGCCCGGGGCTGTTTGCCTGTGGCCTGCGTCACCGGCCCCCCGACACCGCCGTCAAGCTGTAACGGCCATGCCGGACACTACTGTTAATCGCTGCCAAGACTTGTCAGCAAACCGAATCCTCTGATCGAGATACACAAGTGATCGAAAATCTACGTAACATCGCCATCATTGCCCACGTTGACCATGGTAAGACCACCCTGGTAGACAAACTCCTGCGTCAATCCGGCACCCTGGAGCGCAACGAGCTCAACGACGAGCGCGTGATGGACTCCAACGACCAGGAAAAAGAGCGCGGTATTACCATTCTGGCGAAAAACACCGCCATCAACTGGAACGGCTACCACATCAACATCGTGGACACCCCGGGCCACGCCGACTTCGGCGGCGAAGTTGAACGCGTAATGTCGATGGTTGACTCCGTTCTGCTGCTGGTTGACGCTCAAGACGGCCCTATGCCGCAAACCCGTTTCGTGACCAAGAAGGCGTTCGAAGCCGGCCTGCGTCCAATCGTGGTAATCAACAAGGTTGACCGTCCAGGCGCGCGTCCGGACTGGGTTCTGGACCAGATCTTCGACCTGTTCGACAACCTCGGTGCGACCGAAGAACAACTGGACTTCCAGGTGGTTTACGCCTCGGCCCTGAACGGCATTGCCGGTCTGGATCACACCGCCATGGCTGAAGACATGACTCCGCTGTACCAAGCGGTCGTCGACCACGTTCCGCCTCCGGCCGTTGACCGTGACGGTCCGTTCCAGATGCAGATCTCCGCACTGGACTACAACAGCTTCCTGGGTGTTATCGGTGTTGGCCGTATCGCTCGTGGTCGCGTCAAGCCGAACACCCCGGTTGTCGCTATCAGCGCCGACGGCAAGCGCCGCAACGGTCGTATCCTGAAGCTGATGGGTCACCACGGTCTGCACCGCATTGACGTTGAAGAAGCAGCGGCCGGCGACATCGTCTGCATCAGCGGCTTCGACGAGCTGTTCATCTCCGACACTCTGTGCGATATCAACACCGTCGAGGCGATGAAGCCACTGACCGTTGACGAGCCAACCGTTTCCATGACCTTCCAGGTAAACGACTCGCCATTCTGCGGTAAAGAAGGCAAGTTCGTGACCTCCCGTAACATCAAGGATCGTCTGGACAAAGAGCTGCTGTACAACGTTGCACTGCGCGTTGAAGAAGGCGACTCGGCTGACAAGTTCAAGGTTTCCGGCCGTGGTGAGCTGCACCTCTCGGTACTGATCGAAACCATGCGTCGCGAAGGCTTCGAGCTGGCCCTGGGCCGTCCTGAAGTGATCATCCGTGAAGTTGACGGCGTGAAGCAGGAACCGTTCGAAAACGTAACCATCGACATCCCTGAAGAATCGCAGGGCAAGGTCATGGAAGAGATGGGTCTGCGTAAGGGTGACCTGAGCAACATGGTGCCGGATGGCAAGGGCCGTGTTCGTCTGGAATACAACATCCCTGCTCGCGGTCTGATCGGTTTCCGTAACCAGTTCCTGACCCTGACCAACGGTGCTGGCATCCTGACCTCGATCTTCGACCGTTACGCTCCAGTGAAGTCGGGCCACATGTCCGGCCGTCAGAACGGCGTTCTGGTTTCGGTTGAAACCGGCAAGGCACTGACCTACTCGCTGGAAACCCTGCAGGCTCGTGGCAAGCTGTTCGTAGAACACGGCCAGGAGATCTACAACGGTCAGATCGTTGGTCAGAACAGCCGCGACAACGACCTGGGTGTAAACCCAACCAAAGGCAAGAAGCTCGACAACATGCGTGCTTCGGGTAAAGACGAAACCATCGCTCTGGTACCACCTGTTCGTTTCACCCTGGAACAGGCTCTGGAATACATCCAGGAAGACGAGCTGTGCGAAGTCACGCCTAAGTCCATCCGTCTTCGCAAGAAGATCCTGGACGAAAGCGAGCGTACCCGCGCTGCCAAGAAAGCCAAGGCGTAATTTAGCCCTGGAATAAAAAACGCCCCCGGTCGCGAGACCGGGGGCGTTTTTGTTTGTCTGGGGGAAGTGCAGATGGGGCCTTGAAGATCAAAAGCCCCTCACCCTAGCCCTCTCCCGGAGGGAGAGGGAACCGAACTGGGGGATATTCATGAGATGCATCGACTTGGAAGAATTCTGCTGAATCCATAAACGATGTGGTCGGGCTTTGTCGAATCGACAATCGACTGGGTGTTTCAGGTCGATGTATTGCGCCAGACACCTCGGTTGGCCCCCTCTCCCTCCGGGAGAGGGGATTGAATTTGGGATGCTTGAGAAGTACGCCGACCTGAAAATGCTGTGATGAATCCATAATCGACTGGATTTTTCACGTATAGCGCCAGACACCTCGGTTGGCCCCCTCTCCCTCCGGGAGAGGGCTGGGGTGAGGGTTGGCTTTTAGAACTTCTCGATCGACCGCGAATTCTGCACCCGCTCGACTTCTTTCGGCTTGTACGCGCAATACCCCGGACGCGGGCCGATTTTCGGGTGGTTGCGGCAGGTGTCCGGGCGCTTGTCATAAATGGTGCACAGGCGGCTCTTACGATCCAGGTAGTAGCAATCGTTGTTGCTCATGCGCTGCAGGGTGAAGATCCCTGACTTCTGGTTGAAGCGCTCGACCAGCCCTTCCTTTTGCAGACGCTTGGCGATGTTCTTCGGTGGATCGCCCAGCTCGAACTCGTCGACCACGCCGATGCGCACCAGGTCCTTGATCTTGACCTCGACCGGCAGCGTGCAGCAGCTGGAGACACAAGAGCCGCACATCGGGGCCGAATATTTGGCCCACGTATCGAGACGGTCGATCTCGGCGGCGGCAATCAGGTTGGGCTTCATCATCGGGAGTTACCAGGCGTGTATGCATCAGGGCGCGCGATCATACCGGGACTGGTGGATTTTTGAACAACCTTTCGCCAGATTTTTTCTACAGACAGGCCGGCGGCCGGACAATTCGGCACAACCCCTGCATTCATTAGCCCACTCGCCAAGGTTATGTCGGGCTATCTCACCGTCTTCGGAAATACTGCAGAACCTGCGCCTCTACCGTCGGTCAGACCGTCTAGGCTCAGACAATTCCCCGCTCGCTCGAGGTCCTATCGATGACTCAAGAACCACTAGTTCGCGAAGCAGAGGTGGCCGCATTCCGCGACGCCGTCCTGACCAAGCTCACCTATGCAGTGGGCAAAGACCCGGATCACGCCTTTGACCATGACTGGTTCGAGGCCATTGCCCTGGCGGCCCGCGACCACATGGTCGAACACTGGATGGACCACACCCGGCAGATTTACCGCAAAGGCCAGAAGCGGGTGTATTACCTCTCGCTGGAATTTCTCATCGGCCGTTTGCTCTACGACAGCCTGAGCAACCTCGGTCTGCTCGATGTCGCCCGTGAAGCGCTGACTGAGCTCGGTGTCGATCTGGAGCGGATTCGCCTGCTTGAGCCGGATGCGGCACTCGGCAACGGCGGCCTCGGCCGGCTGGCGGCGTGCTTCATGGAAAGCATGTCGACCCTCGGCATCGCCGGGCATGGCTACGGGATTCGCTATGAACACGGCTTGTTCCGTCAGGCCATCGTCGATGGCTGGCAGCAGGAGCAGACCGAACACTGGCTGGATTTCGGCAACCCGTGGGAGTTCGAGCGTCCGGAAGTGGTGTACAGCATCGGCTTCGGCGGCAGCGTCGAAACCGTCACCGATGCCAGCGGCAAGACCAGGCAGGTCTGGTCGCCAGCGGAAACGGTACGCGCGATTGCCTACGACACACCGGTGGTCGGCTGGCGCGGGGCGAGCGTCAATACCCTGCGCCTGTGGCGCGCACGCGCCATGGAAGACCTGCACCTGGAGCGCTTCAACGCCGGTGACCACTTGGGGGCGGTTGCTGAAGTCGCCCGGGCTGAAAGTATCTCCCGCGTGCTCTACCCGGCGGACAGCACCGAAGCGGGGCAGGAGCTGCGCCTGCGTCAGGAGTACTTCTTTGTCGCCGCCTCCCTGCAGGACTTGCTGCGTCGTCATCGCAACATGCACACCTCGGTGCTGACCCTGGGCGATCACGCAGCGATTCAGCTCAACGACACGCACCCCTCGATTGCTGTCGCCGAACTGATGCGCCAACTGGTCGATGTCTACGACGTGGCCTGGGATGCGGCATGGCAAGTCACCGTCGACACGCTGTCGTACACCAACCACACGCTGCTGCCGGAAGCGCTGGAAACCTGGCCGGTCGGCCTTATGGAGCGGATGCTGCCGCGGCACATGCAGATCATCTACCTGATCAATGCCCAGCACATCGACTCGCTGCGAGCCAAGGGCATTCACGATTTCGACGTGCTGCGCGCAGTGTCGCTGATCGAAGAGGACAACGGTCGCCGGGTGCGCATGGGCAACCTCGCGTTCCTTGGTTCGCACAGCGTCAACGGCGTGTCCGGGTTGCACACGCAGTTGATGCGCAAGACCGTATTCGCCGAACTGCACAAGCTTTATCCAGAGCGGATCAACAACAAAACCAACGGCATCACCTTCCGCCGCTGGTTGTTCCAGGCCAACTCCGAGCTGACCTCGATGTTGGTCGACGCACTCGGTCCGGAGGTTCTCGATAATCCCGAAGAGCGCCTGCTCGACCTCGAACCGTTCGCCGAGAAAACCGCGTTCCGCAAAGCCTTCGCCGAGCAACGCCTGCACAGCAAGAAAGCCTTGGCCTATCTGATTCACGAGCGGTTGGGCATCGCGGTCAATCCGGCAGCGATGTTCGACGTGCAGGTCAAACGGATCCACGAATACAAGCGCCAGTTGCTCAACCTGATGCACACCGTGGCGCTGTATCAAGCGATTCGTGCCGAGCCCGAAGTCGATTGGGTGCCGCGGGTGAAGATCTTCGCCGGCAAGGCGGCCGCGAGTTATCACCAGGCCAAATTGATCATCAAGCTGACCAACGACATCGCCCGTGTCGTCAACAATGACCCGACGGTGCGCGGCTTGCTGAAAGTGGTGTTTTTGCCCAACTACAACGTCAGCCTGGCCGAGAGCATCATTCCGGCGGCGGACTTGTCCGAGCAGATTTCCACGGCCGGTTTCGAAGCGTCGGGCACCAGCAACATGAAGTTCGGCCTCAACGGCGCGCTGACCATTGGCACCCTCGACGGCGCCAACGTGGAAATGTGCGAACGCATCGGTGCCGAGCACATGTTCATCTTCGGCCTCAGTGCGCAGCAGGTTGAAGCGCGCAAACAGAACCACGAGTTCAGTGCGGCGCCGGACATTGCCGCGTCGCATCGTTTGAGCGACGTGCTGCAGGCGATCCGCAGCGGCGTGTTCTCGCCGGATGACACCTCACGCTACACCGGGCTGATCGACTCGCTGGTGGACTACGACCGCTTCCTGGTCTGTGCCGACTTCGATTCCTACTGGGAAGCGCAGAAACGCGTTGAAGCGCACTGGCATGACAGCAACAACTGGTGGCGTTCGGCGGTGCTCAACACCGCGCGGATGGGCTGGTTCTCTTCCGACCGGACGATTCGCGAGTACGCCACGGATATCTGGAAAGCGCTGGAGTAACTTTTCACCCGGCTCGATATAATCGGCGCGCCGGAAAAGATCGCAGCCTTCGGCAGCTCCTGCACAGGTGTTCACATAACCCTGCAGGCGCTGCCGAAGGCTGCGATCTTTTTGGATCAGGCTGCGCTAATCTTCCCGGATTGGCCTTTGCGCTTAGGGATATCGACCATGCAATGGATGTTCATGTTGATCGGGCTGCTGCTCGGCTGGCTGCTCGACGAGTCGTTCAGTGATGCGCTGTTGGGTGCATTGCTGGGGCTGGTCATCGGTCAGACGATCCGTATTACCCGACTCGGCTCGCAGACTGCCGAGCACAAACGTCAACTTGAACAGGCAAAAGTCGCCTTGCAGGCTGTCGAGCAACGTCTGTTTCTGCTCGAAGGTGCCGGCGTAAGCACTGCACCACCGAGGGTTGCGCCGGCTCCGGAAGCCGTCGAACCGGTGTTCGTCGCCGAACAGGCACCCGCTGCCGCACCGGAACTGGTCTGGGAGTTGCCGCCCGAGCTTGAACCGCTTTCCGCCGTCGCCAGCGAAACCAGTCAGCCGCTACCAGCCGATGTCTGGCGTCTGGACGCCATCACCGACGAGCCAACAGCCCCTGCACAACCTGCTGAACCCCGTGGCCCGAACCTGATCGAGCGCGGCATCAGTGCCGCGCGCAACTGGCTGTTTGGCGGCAACACGGTGCTGCGAGTCGGCGTGGTGTTGCTGTTTTTCGGTCTGGCGTTCCTGTTGCGTTACGCCACCGAAGGCATGGTCGTGCCGATCGAGTTGCGCTACGCCGGGGTCGCGGCTGCGGCGTTGGGACTGCTCGCGCTGGGGTGGTGGTTGCGCCGGCGCAACAGCAATTACGCGTTGATGCTGCAGGGCACCGGGATTGCGGTGCTGTATCTGACGGTGTTTGCGGCGATGCGTTTGCACCCGCTGCTTGATCCGTCGGCTGCGTTGGGCTTGCTGGTCGCGGTGACGGTGTTTTCGGCGATTCTGGCGATTACTCAAGATGCACTGGGCCTGGCCGCCGCCGCAGCGCTCGGCGGTTTCGCCGCGCCGATCCTGACCTCGACCGGGGCCGGCAACCATGTCGCGCTGTTCAGCTATTTCGCGCTGCTCAACGCCGGCATCCTTGCCATTGCCTGGTTCAAGGCCTGGCGGCTGCTCAACCTGATCGGTTTCGTCGGCACCTTCGGCATCGGTTTCGCCTGGGGCCTGCGCTCGTATGCGCCCGAGTTGTTGTGGAGTACCGAGCCGTTCCTGATTCTGTTCTTCCTGATGTACCTAGCCATCGGCCTGTTGTTCGCCCGTCGCAAGTTGCGCGACATGCCCGATGCGCCGGCGGATGGCGACCGCGAGGCATTGCTGCACTGGTCAGCGCGTAAAGGCGATTATGTCGACGGGACGATGCTGTTCGGCCCACCGATCATTGGCTTCGGTTTGCAGTTCGCGCTGGTCCAGCATCTGGAGTTCGCGGCCGCTTTCAGTGCGCTGGCGCTGGGCATGATCTACATGGCGCTGGCCAGAGTGTTGATGGGCGGTCGCGCGGTGTTGCTGGGTGAAACCTGTCTGGCGCTCGGGGTGATTTTTGCCAGTCTGGCGATCCCGCTGGGACTCGATGCGCGCTGGACCTCGGCGGCGTGGGCGGTGGAAGGTGCAGGGATTTTCTGGCTGGGTCTGCGTCAACATCGACCGTTCGCCCGGGCCTTTGCGCTGCTGTTGCAACTGGGTTCGGCACTGGCGTTCCTCAGTCAATTGCGTCTCGGCGAAAGCAGTCTGCTTGACGGTGCACCGTTGGGCGCATTGATGCTCGGTATTGCGTTGCTGTTCAGTTTCTACCAACTGCGCAAGGCTTCACCGGAACAGGCATCGCCTTGGGAGCGCCAAGGCTTGCCGGTATTGGCGTGCCTGGGGCTGACCTTCCTCTATCTGCTGGCGCCGCTGTTTTTCTTCGTTCAGGCCACGGCGATCAGTTGGGCGCTGGCCGGTTTGGTGACGTTGTTTGTCGGTCTGCGCCTGCAGTCGCGCACGTTCCTGTTCACCGCGTTTGCCGTGCAGTTGCTCGGTGGCGCGTTGTTCCTGTTGCGCCTGCAAGGCGCGGGCGAGGATTCGGCGGCCGTGTTCAGCGCTGGCTGGAGCGGCTTGCTCAGTGCATCGCTGATCGGTCTGGCGTTGATCGCCGGCATGCTGTTGGCGGCTCGCGATGACATGGTGCGCGGTGACGTGCGTCTGCTGCGCGGTTTGTCGGTGGTGCTGCTGGCGGGTCTGGTGCTGATCAATCTGGCGGTGCTGTTCGTGCTGCCGTGGCAGACCGCGAGTGCGGTGTGGGCCGCCAGCGGTTTGCTGATCATCTGGCTGAGCCTGTACCTCAAGCAGCGGGTGAGTTTTGTCTTCGGGCTGTTGTTGCAGGTGATCGGTGGCGCGGCGTTTTTGCTGGCCGGCCCGCAATTGCTCGGGCCGCTGTCCAGCGAAGGCTTGCGGCCGCTGGCCCATGGCGGCTTCTGGACGCCGCTGGTGCTGGGGCTGGCCGCGATGATCGGTGCGTGGCGCCTGCAACTGGGCAATCACGCCTCGGCCTTCGATGGGCTGAGTTTGCAGCGCTTGTCTGAAGTGTTGCTGGTGTGGGGCGCCGGTTGGTGGGCGCTGGCGTGGATCAGTGAAGTGCTGCGGTTTGCGCCGCTGCATCTGCAAGCCACGCTGTTGCTGCTGATCGCGGCGCTCAGCGTAGCGTTTTGGGCATGGTTGTCGCTGCGCCTGAAATGGTCGGCACTGGGCCTGCTCTGCACCTTGCTGATTCCGGCGGCAGGACTGGTGCTGCTGGCCGCCTGGCATTCGCGTTATCACCCGGCGGCAAACTTCGGCTGGCTGGCGTGGGCACTGGTGTTCGCCGTGCATGTCTTCAGTTTGCGGCGGTTGGCGCCGATGCTGCCGGCGCGGGCCTTGAGCACTGCGCATGTGCTCGGCTGCTGGTTGCTGATCGGCGTGCTGGCGCTGGAGTTGCGCTACGGCCTGCTGCTGTTGTCCGAGCAATACAACGCCTGGCGCTGGCTGGGCTGGGCGATTCTGCCGAGCCTGTATCTGCTGTTGATGGCCGCGCCGCGCAACTGGCCGTGGCCGGTGGCGGCGTTCCCCCGCGAATACCGCTTGTACGCGGCCGCGCCGCTGGCGGTGCTGATGTTGGGCTGGTTCTGGCTGGCCAATGGTGTCAGTGACGGTAACGCCGAACCGCTGCCGTATGTGCCGCTGCTCAACCCGCTGGAGTTGGGGTTGCTGTTCGCACTGTTCGGGGTGTACGTCTGGTCGCGCAGCGCCGTGACACAACTGTCGATTCGCAAGGATTACGCCGAGTACGCCACGCAACTGGTCGCCGGTATTTCCTTGTTCGCCTTTTGCACCGCGCTGGTCACCCGCGCCGCTCACCATTGGGCGGGGATCCCGTTCGAACTCGATCAACTGCTTGCCTCGATGCTGGTGCAGGCCGGCTTGTCCATCGTCTGGACACTGATGGCGCTGGGACTGATGATCGGCGGACATCTGCGTCATCGCCGCGAGGTCTGGCTGGTCGGCGCCGCGCTGATTGCGCTGGTGGTGGCCAAACTGGTTTTTGTCGAATTGAGCAACCGTGGCGGCCTCGCCCGGATCGTCTCGTTTATCGGTGTCGGCGTGTTGTTGCTGGTGGTGGGCTACTTTGCGCCGCTGCCGCCCAAACGCGTCGAGGCTGAACCGGCGGCGGACAAACCGGCCCCGGAAACCGAAGGAGTTTCATCTTGAGTCGCATGCTGAATCTGGGGTGGTTGGCGCTGGGCGTGGTGATGGCTGCCGGCGCCCAGGAAAAACCGGCGGACTTCGCCACGCAGGTGCCGCTGACCGTCAGTGGCAACGGCCCGTGGTACCGCCTCGAATTGCCCCTGAGCGCGCAGTTGCAGGCACGCCAGACCGACCTGAGTGACCTGCGGGTGTTCAACGCTGCCGGTGAGCCCCAGGCTTACGCCTTGGCCCGTGAATCGGCGCAGACCCGCGACAACGGCCAGTTGCACGAAGTGAAGTGGTTCCCCCTGTACAACGCCGCCGATGCCAGCGAACGCGCACCGAATGTGCGGGTGCAATCGACCACCAGCGGCACGCTGGTCGAAGTACAGCCCTCCAGCCAGTTGGAGGCCGGCGAAGAAGTGCTGCGTGGCTGGCTGTTGGATGCGAGCGCGATCAAAGCGCCGTTGCAGCAATTGATCCTTGACTGGACCAGTGAGCGCGACGGCTTTCAGCGCTTCAGCATCGAGGCCAGCGACGATTTGCAGCACTGGCAAGCGTGGGGCGAAGGTCAGGTCGCGCGGCTGACCTTTGCCGATGAGCGTATCGAACAGCATGAGGTGACGCTGCCGGGGCAATCGGCGCGTTACCTGCGGCTGTTGTGGGAGTCGCCGAGTTCGGCGCCGATCCTCACGGCGGCACAACTGAAAAACAGTGATCCGCGCAACGTTCCGCTGCCGTTGGTCTGGTCGCAGTCATTGGCCGGCAATAGCACCAAGGCCGGTGAATACAGTTGGCAGTTGCCGATGGGGCTGAATGTCGAGCGGGTGCAGGTTGAACTGAAGCAGCCGAACAGCCTGGCGCCCGTGACGCTGGCCGGCCGTCGTGAAAGCAGTTTGCCGTGGCAGACATTGAGCAGCGGTTTGCTGTATCGCCTGACGCAGAACGGTCAGGACGTGGTGCAGAACGAATTGCCGCTGTACGGGCAGACCGTGCAGCAGTTGAAATTGAATGTGGACGAGCGCGGCGGTGGTTTGGGCGAGCAGGCACCGAGTCTGAAATATGCGGTGCGGGCGACGCAGGTGATTTTCCTCGCACGTGGGGAGGGGCCGTATAGCCTGGCATTGGGTAACCCGAGTGTGAAACCGGCGAACCTGCCGCTGGCCACGCTGATTCCGGATTTCAAGCCGGAGAAACTCGCAGCCCTGGGCAAGGCGACGGTGGCGGGTGAAGTGCTCACCACTCAGGCTTCGCCTGCAACCACGACGGCCGCTGCCGAGACCAACTGGAAGAAAATCGGGTTATGGGCGGTGTTGTTGCTCAGTGTGGTTTTTCTTGGCGCGATGGCGTTCAGCTTGTTGCGCAAGCCACCGACCAACACCTGAGAATGGCCGGCGCTACGCGCCATTCGCTGGCAAGCCAGCTCCCACAGGTTATTGGGTGTAGACAAAACAGGTGAACGACCGAAGTCCTTGTGGGAGCTGGCTTGCCAGCGATGACTGCCGATCAATCAACAAAAATCTTCAAACTGCCGCTATCACTCAACCACCACCCGTCCCGAACCGGTCTACGCTAAACCCGCTACCTGAACTCTCCACTGACAATCACGTCTCATAGAGGCAATTACGCCCCAACGCACGTTACCGGGCGTCTTCGCTCGCTACGTTTTCAGACTCCCTGTAAACTGCGCGGGTTTTTAGCCCCCCATTCCACCGGAGCCGTCCATGTCCCGCGTTACCCTGAGTCGCTATTTGATTGAGCAGACCCGCAGCAACAACACTCCTGCCGATCTGCGCTTCCTGATCGAAGTGGTGGCGCGTGCCTGCAAGGAGATCAGCCACGCCGTGTCCAAAGGCGCCCTGGGCGGTGTTCTGGGCAGCATGGGCACTGAAAACGTCCAAGGCGAAGTGCAGAAGAAGCTCGACGTGATCTCCAACGAGATCTTGCTCGAAGCCAACGAATGGGGCGGTCACCTGGCCGGCATGGCGTCCGAAGAAATGGACAATGCCTACCAGATCCCGGGCAAATACCCGAAAGGCGCCTACCTGCTGGTATTCGACCCACTGGACGGTTCGTCGAACATCGACATCAACGCCCCGGTCGGCACCATCTTCTCGGTACTGCGTTGCCCGAACGAATACCTGAGCCAGAACGAGCCGTTGAACGAGAAAGCGTTCCTGCAGCCAGGCACCCAACAGGTTGCCGCCGGTTACGCGATCTACGGCCCGCAGACCATGCTGGTGCTGACCCTGGGCGACGGCGTCAAGGGCTTCACCCTGGACCGCGAAATGGGCAGCTTCGTCCTGACCCACGAAGACATCACCATTCCTGAATCGACCCAGGAATTCGCCATCAACATGTCCAACCAGCGCCACTGGGAAGCCCCGGTACAGCGCTACGTTGGCGAACTGCTGGCCGGCGAAGAAGGTCCGCTGAAGAAGAACTACAACATGCGTTGGGTGGCCGCGATGGTTGCCGACGTGCACCGCATCCTGACCCGTGGCGGTCTGTTCATGTACCCACGCGACAGCCGTGAGCCATCCAAGCCGGGCAAACTGCGTCTGATGTACGAAGCCAACCCGATGTCGTTCCTGGTGGAACAGGCCGGCGGCGCGTCCACCGACGGTCACCAGCGCATCCTCGACATTCAGCCCGAAGGCCTGCACCAGCGCGTAGCGGTGTTCCTTGGCTCGAAAGAAGAAGTCGCCCGCGCCACGGCCTACCACAAGGAATAAACCATGCACGCGCCTTGGCAGCCGTTGCTCGAGTGGTGGTTCGGACACGCCGAATCACCTGACGAGATTGCGGCTGACAAAGGCAAGTTGTGGTTCGGCAAGAAAGATAGCCAAGACCTCGAAGCGCAGACGCGTTTCGGGGTCTTTGTCGATCAGGCCCTCGCCGGCGAATTGACCGAGTGGACGCAACGTCCCGAAGGTTGGCTGGCGGTGGTGCTGCTGCTCGATCAATTGCCGCGAATGATCTTTCGCGACTCTCCCAAAGCGTTTTCCGGTGATCTGCGCGCGCAGAAACTCGTCGCCCAAGGCATTGCGGCGGACTTTGACCGGCAGTTGAAGCCGATCCAGCGGGTATTCATTTATCTGGTGTTCGAACACTGCGAAAACCTCGCGGTGCAGAACGAAGCCGTTTCACGGTTTATGGATCTGGTGGCTGAACAGCCGGAAGCCGAGCGGGCGGTGTTTGCCGATAATCTGGATTACGCCGAGCGGCACCGCAAAGTGATTGCGCGGTTTGGCCGGTTTCCGCATCGCAATGCGGTGTTGGGGCGGGAATCTACGGCTGAGGAGTTGGTGTTTCTTTCTGGGCCTGGCTCTAGATTTTAAGAGCTTTCCCTCACCCTAGCCCTCTCCCGGGGGGAGAGGGGACTGATCGAGGTGTCTGGGCTTGATACATCGACCTGAGATATCGAGTCGAACTCAGGTTTTGAACAGTGTGAAGATCGGCTCCCTTTCCCCCTCGCCCCCCTGGGGGAGAGGGTTGGGGTGAGGGGGTAAAGCCCTTGATCTTCAGATCCTGAAACTGCCCACCAACTGCTTCAACCGCGCCGCCTGCTGCTCCAGATCCGAGCACGCCCGCAGCGTTGCCTGCAGGTTCTCCACACCTTCCTGGTTCAGCGTGTTGATCTCGTTGATATCGACATTGATCGACTCGACCACTGCGGTCTGCTCTTCGGTCGCGGTGGCCACCGACTGGTTCATGCCGTCGATCTCGCCGATGCGCTGGGTCACGCTGCCCAACCGCTCGCCGGCCTGGTTGGCGATGCCGACGCTGCTTTCGCTCTCGCGCTGGCTCTCGGTCATGATGTTCACCGCCTGGCGTGCGCCGACCTGCAGCTCTTCGATCATCTTCTGCACTTGTTGCGCCGAATCCTGGGTACGGTGCGCGAGGTTGCGCACTTCGTCCGCGACCACGGCAAAACCACGCCCGGCTTCACCGGCACGGGCCGCTTCGATCGCGGCGTTGAGCGCCAGCAGGTTGGTCTGCTGCGAGATGCTGGTGATCACTTCCAGAATCTGGCCGATGTTTACCGTGTTGCTGTTGAGGGTTTCGATGTTGCCGCAGGAGTCGCTGATTTTTGCCGACAGTTGCTGCATGGCGTGGATGGTTTTATCTACCACCTGCTGGCCGTCGACCGCCAGGCTGCGCGCATCGCTGGAGTGCTGCGAGGCGAGGGCGGCGTTTTGCGCGATTTCCTGGGCGGCGGCGCCGAGCTGGTTGATCGCGGCGGCCACGCTGTTGGTGCGGCTGGCCTGCTGGTCAGAGTTGTACATTGACGAGTTCGATGCGGCGACCACGCGCAGGGCGACTTCGTTGACCTGGCCGGTGGCCGAGGACACTTCGCGGATCGAGGTGTGAATGCGCTCGACGAAGCGGTTGAACGAGGTGCCCAGTGCGCCGAACTCGTCGTGGCCGTGGATCACCAGACGCTTGGTCAGGTCGCCCTCGCCTTCAGCGATATCGTGCATGGCGCGGCCCATGGTCAGCAGCGGTTGCATCAGCACGCGGATCAGCATGCCGAGCAGGGCGATGATGATCACCACGGCAATGACCATGGCGATCAGCGCCGAAGTGCGGAATTCACTGAGCATCGAGAACGCAGTGTCTTTGTCCAGCACCAGCGCCACGTACCAGTCGGCCGATGGCACGCCGTTGACGTGGGTGAAGGAGATCAGTTGAGTCTTGCCGTCGAACTCGACTTCTTTCAGGCCCGGGCTGACCTTCGGCGCGCCGTTCGGATACGCCTCGGCGAGGGTCTTGAGCACCAGTTTGCTGTCCGGGTGGATGAGGATCTTGCCCTCGCTGCTGACGATGAAGGCGTGGCCGTGGCCGCCGAAGTTCAGCGAGTTGATGATCGCGCTGACGCTGCTCAGGTCGATGTCTGCACCGGCCACGCCGAGCATCTGGCCCTGGCGCTGCACCGGGGTGGCGACGGTGATCACCAGTTTGCCCGACGAAGCGGCGATGTACGGTTCGGTGACGATGGTCTGCTGCGCGCTGTTGGCCGCCTTGTACCAGCCACGGGCGCGCGGGTCGTAGTCCGGCGCGCGGTTGCCGGCGGGCACCGAGAACATCACGCCGTCGACACCACCGAAGTAGCTGAGCTGGAAATTGCCGGTGTAGGCGGGCAGGTCGATGATGCGTTTCAGGCTGGCGGGTGCATTACCGTCAACCGCCACTTGCTGCGACAGCGATTGCAGCAACTGAATCCGGCTTTCCAGCCAGGTCTGGATGTTGCTGGTGGTCAAGCTGCCCAGTTCCTGCATCGACGCTTCGGTGCTGCTGCTCAGGGCTTCGCGTTGTCGGTAATCGTTGAACAAAATGAAACAGGCGAACGCAATGGCCACCACGAGGGCGGCAGCCAACAAGATCTTGTGGCTGAATTTCATGTTTCTGGTCATCGAATGAACTACCGCGAAGGGACTGGTCAAGAAAGGGCGGCAATTTGCCACACTCGGGGGCTTTGCGCTGCTCTTATTTCGACCGCGGCGCGCCAAAGATTAGGCGGTTTTCGTGAAATGCGACGAAATGCGCACCAGGCCCACAAGGTGTCTGATTTATCGGCAAAAGCCAGACGGGCGGGCTAATAAATAGCCGTCCGTACAGGGAACCAGAAGAAGGTTTTCTCTTCTAAGCTTCTGGTTGGCACCCTGCCATCCCCCCTCGTTCCAGGAGTTACACCATGTCGCTGCGATCTATCGCCCTGTTGTCGTTTTGCGTGCTGTTGGCCGCATGCAGCAAGGTCAACCAGGAAAACTACTCGAAGCTCTCGGCCGGCATGGCCAAGGCCGAGGTTGAGACCTTGCTCGGCAAACCCACCGACTGCTCGGGCGCGCTCGGCATGTCCAGTTGCACCTGGGGCGACAAGAACAGCTTTATCAGCGTGCAGTACGCCGGTGACAAAGTGCTGATGTTTTCCGGCCAAGGCCTGAAGTAAACCGGGGCTTCGCGCCCACGGAGAAGAAAAAATGAAGCGGTTATTGTTGATCCTTTTTGCCGGCCTGGTGTTGGCCGGCTGCGCCACTTCAGGCGTCGACCCGTTGGCGCCGAAGACGGCCAACAGTGTCAATCTCAAGCGTTATCAGGGCACCTGGTACGAACTGGCGCGCTTGCCAATGTACTTCCAGCGCAATTGCGCGCAATCCGAAGCCCATTACACCCTCCAGCCTGACGGTAACGTCGCGGTGCTCAATCGCTGCCTGACGTCGCAGTGGCAGTGGGAAGAGGCCAAGGGCAAGGCTTATCCACAGGTGCCGGGCAAGACCGACAAGCTGTGGGTCGAGTTCGATACCTGGTTCTCGCGGCTGATTCCGGGTGTGGCGAAAGGCGAATACTGGGTGTTGTACGTCAGCGATGACTACAAGACTGCCATCGTCGGCGATCCGAGTCGCAAGTACATGTGGCTGTTGTCGCGCACGCCGACCGTCAACGGTGTGGTGCGTGAAGAACTGCTGAGCAAGGCGCGGCAGCAGGGGTATGACACCACGCGATTGATCTGGCGAACGTCGGATCGGCAGATGGCCAAGACTTCGAATTAAGCATCGCCACCAATCAAAATGTGGGAGCGAGCTTGCTCGCGAAGAGGCCGTATCAGTCGACTGAAATGTTGACTGATACACCGCTTTCGCGAGCAAGCTCGCTCCCACATTTTTGTTTTGTGTCAGCCTAAAAGGTCGCGCAGGACCTGGGTGAAGGCGCGGGCGCTGTCCTCTTCGCCGGCATGCCGGCCGTCACGCACCACCCACTGGCCGTTGACCAGCACATCGCGCACCTGACGATCGCCACCGGCGAACAACCACCGATTCAAGATCCCGTCACCCGTGGCCGTGGCCAGATACGGATCGTTGCCATCGAGCACAATCCAGTCCGCACGCTTGCCAACCGCCAGCGCACCAATCGGTTGCCCCAACGCCTGCGCACCACCGTCCAGCGCTGCGTCATACAACGTACGCCCGACCATCGGCTGATCCGCGCCATACAAACGGTTACGCCGCTGATCACGCAAGCGCTGGCCGTATTCCAGCCAACGCAATTCCTCGACCACGCTGAGCGACACATGGCTGTCGGAACCGATACCCATACGCCCACCCTGGGCGAGGAAATTCACCGCCGGGAAAATCCCGTCGCCGAGGTTGGCTTCGGTGGTCAGACACAGGCCGGCGATGGCGCGACTCTTGGCCATCAGCGTGACTTCTTCCGGGTTGGCGTGAGTCGCGTGAACCAGGCACCAGCGCTGATCGACTTCGGTGTTTTCGTAGAGCCATTGCAACGGACGCCGTCCGCTCCAGCTCAGGCAGTCATCGACTTCCTTCTGCTGTTCGGCGATGTGAATGTGCACCGGGCACTGTTGGTCGCTGGCGGCCAGCACTTCGCTGATCTGCTGCGGGGTCACCGCGCGCAACGAGTGAAAGCACAGGCCCAGCGATTGCGCCTTTTGCTGCGCCAGTAATGGCTGCAAGCGCGATTGCAGGTTCAGGTAATTTTCGGTGCTGTTGATAAAGCGACGCTGGCCGTCGTTCGGCGTCTGCCCGCCAAAACCCGAATGGCTGTAGAGCACCGGCAGCAGGGTCAGGCCGATGCCGCTGTCACTTGCGGCCTGGCTGATGCGCAGCGCCAGCTCGGCCGGGTCGGCGTAAGGCTGGCCGTTGTGGTCGTGGTGCACGTAATGGAATTCGGCGACCGAGGTATAACCGGCCTTGAGCATCTCGATGTACAACTGACGGGCGATCACCCCGAGCTGATCCGGACTGATTTTTCCGACCAGCCGATACATCAGGTCGCGCCAGGTCCAGAAACTGTCGTTGGGATTGCCGGCCACTTCGGCCAGTCCGGCCATCGCACGCTGGAAGGCGTGGGAGTGCAGGTTGGGCATCCCCGGCAGCAACGGGCCGCTCAGCCGCTCGGCGCCATCTGCGGTGGAATCGGCCTGGATTTGGGTCAACACGCCATCGGCGTTGACCTCAAGACGTACATGGTTGGCCCATCCGTTAGGCAGCAGCGCGCGTTCGGCAAAGAAGGCGGACATGGTTCAGCACCCCATCGTGTGTTATTTGTATATACATATACAGACGTTTGCCTGCCCGGTAAACTCCGGCAAGCTAGCCACTTTCTTCAATGAACAGGGATCAACCGTGCCGACTCCGCCTCCAGTCTCCCCGTTGGCCGCGAACCTGGGCGACAGTCCGGCGCCCTTGTACGCCCGCGTCAAACAGATGATCACCCAGCAGATCGACAGCGGTAACTGGCCGCCGCACTACCGTGTGCCGTCGGAAAGCGAGCTGGTCAATCAGCTCGGTTTCAGCCGTATGACCATCAACCGTGCGTTGCGTGAAATGACCGCTGACGGTTTGCTGGTGCGCATGCAAGGCGTCGGTACATTCGTCGCCGAACCGAAGAGCCAGTCTGCGCTGTTCGAAGTGCACAATATCGCCGACGAAATCGCCTCACGCGGCCACCGCCACACCTGCCAGGTCATTACTCTGGAAGAAGAGGCCGCCGGCTCCGAACGCGCACTGGCGCTGGACATGCGCGAAGGGCAGAAGGTTTTTCACTCGCTGATCGTGCATTACGAAAACGACATTCCGGTGCAAATCGAAGACCGTTTCGTCAACGCGCTGGTCGCGCCGGAATACCTCAAGCAGGATTTCACCCTGCAAACCCCGTATGCCTATCTCAACCAGGTGGCGCCGCTGACTGAAGGCGAACACGTGGTCGAAGCGATCCTCGCTGAACCGTCCGAGTGCAAATTGCTGCAGATCGAAAAAGGCGAGCCGTGCCTGTTGATCCGCCGTCGTACCTGGTCGGGCCGTCAGCCGGTGACGGCGGCGCGCCTGATTCACCCCGGTTCCCGTCATCGTCTGGAAGGACGCTTTCATAAATGAATGGTTTGAAGGTTTTACGCGCCGAAGGCTACCCGCGCATGCCGTGGAAGAACGGCGGCGGCAGCACCGAAGAAATCACCCGAGACGCGGGCGCGGGCCTGGAGGGTTTTGGCTGGCGCCTGTCGATTGCCGACATCGCCGAGTCAGGCGGGTTTTCGACCTTTACCGGTTATCAGCGAGTGATCACGGTGTTGCAGGGCGACGGCATGACGCTGTGCGTCGATGGCGATGACACACGCCCGCTGTTACCGCTCGACCCGTTTGCGTTCAGCGGCGAAAGCCAGGTGTCCTGCACGCTGCTTGGCGGGGCGATCCGCGATTTCAACCTGATCTACGCGCCGCAGCGTTACCGCGCGCGGTTGCAGTGGCTGGACGGTGAGCAGCGGTTTTTCAGCTCGGCGGGGACAGTGTTGGTGTTCAGTGTCAGTGAGTTGCTGCACGTGCAGGTCGGTGACAGCGTTTCACCGTTGGGGCGACATGATTGTCTGCAACTGGACGGTAACGCCGGGTTGGTCGAAGTCTCCACCAATGCCGCTTGTTGCGTAATCGAACTCCTCCAAAACTAACCAGAACCCCTGTGGCGAGGGGATTTATCCCCGTCGGGCTGCGTAGCAGCCCCGCTCCTTCTAATCGAAAATGGGGCCGCTTCGCGATCCAGTGGGGATACATCCCCTCGCCACAATTGCGTTCACACTTCCTGTTTCTCTCGGCGCACCAACTTGTTACCGAACGCCCCAGCGTGGCGCAAAACCACGCTTTTGTAACAGTCGCTCACTTCCCTCGAACACCCCCGCGAAATTTTTCATCCGCGCCACAAGCCTTGTCTCAGGCGCGCTCCAGCCCTGTCCGCGATTTTTCTTGAACACCCCTCCAACAAGTTGGCCGCTTGATTGCATATGCTTGTATGTACAAGTAAAGACGTATGCGTATGAGTTGTTCGAGACTCTCCGCAGCGTCCACTGATTCGCTTGTCGCGCATTGAGGCGCGCAGGCTGCTTGCCCACTGCCAGGGTTGGTTTGAATTGATCGCTGAGGAGTCTCTTTCGTGACTGACAACAAAATGACTAAGTTTCGCGACGTCGAAATCCGTGCATCGCGCGGCAACAAGCTGACCGCCAAGAGCTGGCTGACCGAAGCGCCGCTGCGCATGCTGATGAACAACCTCGACCCGGAAGTCGCCGAGAACCCGAAAGAGCTGGTGGTCTACGGTGGTATCGGTCGCGCTGCGCGTAACTGGGAGTGCTACGACAAGATCGTCGAGAGCCTGACCAACCTGAATGACGACGAGACCCTGCTGGTGCAATCCGGCAAGCCGGTCGGCGTGTTCAAGACCCACAGCAACGCCCCGCGCGTGCTGATCGCCAACTCCAACCTCGTACCGCACTGGGCGAGTTGGGAACACTTCAACGAACTCGACGCCAAAGGCCTGGCCATGTACGGCCAGATGACCGCCGGCAGCTGGATCTACATCGGCAGCCAGGGCATCGTCCAGGGCACCTACGAAACCTTCGTTGAAGCCGGTCGCCAACACTACAACGATGACCTCAAGGGCAAGTGGGTCCTGACCGCCGGTCTCGGTGGCATGGGCGGCGCACAACCTCTGGCTGCCACCTTGGCCGGTGCCTGCTCGCTGAACATCGAATGCCAACAAGTGAGCATCGATTTCCGCCTGAAAAGCCGTTACGTCGACGAGCAAGCCACAAACCTCGACGACGCGCTGGCACGTATCGCCAAGTACACCAAAGAAGGCAAAGCGATCTCCATCGCCCTGCTGGGCAACGCGGCAGAAATCCTTCCGGAACTGGTCAAGCGCGGCGTGCGCCCGGACATGGTCACCGACCAGACCAGCGCCCACGACCCGCTCAACGGCTACCTGCCGGCGGGCTGGACCTGGGACGAGTACCGCGCCCGCGCCAAGACCGAGCCGGCCGCTGTGATCAAAGCCGCCAAGCAGTCGATGGCCGTGCACGTCAAAGCGATGCTGGAATTCCAGAAACAAGGCATCCCTACCTTCGACTACGGCAACAACATCCGCCAGATGGCGCAGGAAGAAGGCGTCGAAAACGCATTCGACTTCCCGGGCTTCGTACCGGCTTATATCCGTCCGCTGTTCTGCCGTGGCATTGGCCCGTTCCGCTGGGCGGCGCTGTCGGGTGATCCGCAAGACATCTACAAAACCGACGCCAAGGTCAAAGAGCTGATCCCGGACGACGCCCACCTGCACAACTGGCTGGACATGGCCCGCGAGCGCATCAGCTTCCAGGGTCTGCCGGCACGTATCTGCTGGGTCGGTCTGGGCCTGCGCGCCAAGCTCGGTCTGGCGTTCAACGAAATGGTGCGCA
The DNA here is from genome assembly GCF_014268495.2 of Pseudomonas monsensis. Taxonomy (NCBI): domain Bacteria; kingdom Pseudomonadati; phylum Pseudomonadota; class Gammaproteobacteria; order Pseudomonadales; family Pseudomonadaceae; genus Pseudomonas; species Pseudomonas monsensis. The sequence continues at coordinate 654,297 of NZ_CP077087.1, forward strand.
GCGGCGAGCTGTCGGCGCCGATCGTGATCGGTCGCGACCACCTCGACTCCGGCTCGGTGGCCAGCCCGAACCGCGAAACCGAGTCGATGCAGGACGGCTCCGACGCCGTGTCCGACTGGCCTCTGCTCAACGCGTTGCTGAACACCGCGAGCGGTGCGACCTGGGTCTCGCTGCACCACGGCGGCGGCGTGGGCATGGGCTTCTCGCAGCACTCGGGCATGGTGATCGTCTGCGACGGTACCGATGAAGCGGCCGAGCGCATTGCGCGCGTGCTGCACAACGACCCGGCCACCGGCGTCATGCGTCACGCCGATGCCGGTTACCAGATCGCCATCGACTGCGCCAAGGAGCAGGGGCTGAACCTGCCGATGATTACCGGCGGCAAGTAACACGTTTTGGCTTTATGTGGGAGCGAGCTTGCTCGCGAAAGCAATCTGTCAGCCAGCACAGATGTTGAATGTGCTGGCCAATTCGCGAGCAAGCTCGCTCCCACAGAAAAGCAGCCCTACCGAAGCTCAGTGAACTATTAAAACAATCCACAGAGGTTGAATCATGGCTGTAACCACCGATCGTGCAGGCAACAAACCGTTGATCGAAAGGCGTTCGATCGACTACATCCCGGAAGCGGAAAGACACGGTCGTCTGTTGAGCCAGTTCACCCTGTGGATGGGGGCGAATCTGCAAATCACCGCGATTGTCACCGGGGCCTTGGCCGTGGTGCTGGGCGGTGATGTGTTTTGGTCGTTGATCGGTCTGTTAATCGGGCAACTGCTGGGCGGCGGCGTGATGGCGCTGCACGCGGCGCAAGGGCCGAAGCTGGGCCTGCCGCAGATGATTTCCAGCCGGGTGCAGTTCGGTGTGTACGGCGCGGCGATCCCGATCGTCCTGGTGTGCCTGATGTACCTGGGTTTCACCGCCACCGGTACGGTGCTTTCCGGCCAGGCGCTGGGTCAGTTGTTCGGCGTCAGCGACACCGTTGGCATCCTGCTGTTCGCCAGTGTGATTGTGGTGGTCACGGTGCTCGGCTATCGGGTGATCCACTGGATCGGCCGGGTCGCCAGCGTGATCGGGGTGATTGCCTTCGTGTATCTGTTCAGTCGCCTGCTGAGTCAGGTGGATGTAGGGGCACTGCTGCAGATTCGCCACTTCAGCTGGAGCAGCTTCCTGCTGGCCGTGTCGCTCGCGGCCTCCTGGCAGATCGCGTTCGGCCCGTATGTGGCGGATTACTCGCGCTACCTGCCGAGCAAGATTTCCTCGGTGAAAACCTTCTTTGCCGCTGGCGCAGGTTCGGTCATCGGTGCTCAGGTGGCGATGGTGCTTGGCGTGTTCGCCGCAGCTTCCGCCAACGGTCAATTCGCCGGGCATGAAGTGGCCTACATCGTCGGTCTGGGCGGCACCGGTGCAACCGCTGCGTTGCTGTACTTCAGCATCGCATTCGGCAAGGTGACGATCTCGACGCTGAACTCTTACGGCAGCTTCATGTGCATCGCGACCATCATCAGTGGTTTCAAGGGGCACCTGACGGTTACCCGGATGCAGCGTCTGGTGTTTGTGCTGGTCATTGTCGGTGCTGCAACTCTGATCGCTTTGCTCGGCCAGCACTCGTTCCTCGGTGCGTTCAAGTCTTTCATCCTGTTCCTGCTCGCGTTCTTCACGCCTTGGAGCGCGATCAACCTAGTGGATTACTACTGCATCACCCGTGAGCGCTATGACGTTCCGGCTCTGGCCAATCCGAACGGTCGCTACGGCCGCTGGAACCTGCTTGGCATCAGCGTCTACGTGTTCGGCGTGCTGGTGCAGTTGCCGTTCATCTCCACCAAGTTCTACACCGGCCCGCTGGTAGCCGCCCTCGGTGATGTGGACATTTCCTGGATCATCGGTCTGGTACTGCCCGCCGTCGTCTATTACGTGTGCGCAAAAAGATGGCACGGCAGCGTGCCTGATCAACTGATTCTGCCGGTCGAGCAGAACAGCGTTGTACAACCTGAAAAAAGTGGGGCCGGGCGCGCTGCGGCGCAGGCCTGATTGGACGTGGACAGGGCTGGATGCCTCTTGACTGCCGTAAGCCAATTCATGATTAGGAGCGTCGCAACAATGAAATCGAACAAGACCCTGCTGACCACACTGCTGTCCATGGGCCTGTTGGCCAGTGCCGGTGCGACACAAGCCGCCGGCTGGTGCGAATCGGGCAAACCGGTGAAGTTCGCCGGCCTGAACTGGGAAAGCGGCATGCTGCTGACCGACGTGCTGCAAGTGGTGCTGGAAAAAGGTTACGACTGCAAGACCGACAGCCTGCCGGGTAACTCCATCACCATGGAGAACGCTCTGAGCAGTAACGATATTCAAGTGTTCGCCGAAGAATGGGTCGGCCGCAGCGAGGTCTGGAACAAGGCCGAGAAGGCCGGCAAGGTCGTCGGTGTCGGTGCGCCGATCGTCGGCGCTGTCGAAGGCTGGTACGTGCCGCGTTACGTGATCGAAGGCGATGCCAAACGCAAGATCGAGGCGAAGGCCCCAGACCTGAAAAAGATTGCCGATCTGGGCAAATACGCAGCCATCTTCAAAGACGCTGAAGAACCGTCGAAAGGCCGTTTCTACAACTGCCCGGCCGGCTGGACCTGTGAGCTGGACAACAGCGAAATGCTCAAGAGCTATGGCCTGGAAAGCACCTACACCAACTTCCGTCCGGGCACCGGCCCGGCGCTGGATGCGGCGGTGCTGTCGAGCTACAAGCGTGGCGAACCGATCCTGTTCTACTACTGGTCGCCAACCCCGCTGATGGGCCAGATCGACGCGGTGAAACTGGAAGAGAAACCGGGCGTCGACAAGACCGTGAGCATCAAGGTCGGCCTGTCGAAAACCTTCCACGAGCAAGCCCCGGAACTGGTGGCCGTGCTGGAAAAGGTCAACCTGCCGATCGACCTGCTGAACCAGAACCTGGGCCGCATGGCGAAGGAGCGTATCGAGTCGCCAAAACTGGCGAAAATCTTCCTCAAGGAACATCCTGAGGTCTGGCATGCGTGGGTCAGTGACGACGCTGCCAAGAAAATCGACGCGGCGCTGTAGGTCGATACCTCCCGGCTAACCGTGAGGCTGGCCGGGAGATATGCCGTAAACGCTTGATTGAGATTTCTGATTGAGAGCCGCTTATGTTTCCCGAAAGCTTTACCTTTTCCATCGCCGACTGGGTCAACGGTTGGGTCGATTCGCTGGTCACCAACTACGGTGATGTGTTCCGCCACATCTCCGACACCCTGCTGTGGGCCATCGTCAATCTTGAAGGTTTGCTGCGTGCGGCGCCGTGGTGGTTGATGCTCGCCATTGTTGGTGTGGTCGCCTGGCACGCCACGCGCAAAGTCGTGACCACGGCCGTCATCGTTGGTCTGTTGTTCCTGGTGGGCGCTGTCGGCCTGTGGGACAAGCTGATGCAGACACTGGCGCTGATGATGGTTGCGACGATCATTTCGGTGCTGATCGGCATTCCGCTGGGGATTCTCTCGGCGCGCAGCAATCGCCTGCGTTCGGTGCTGATGCCGCTGCTCGACATCATGCAGACCATGCCCAGTTTCGTGTACCTGATCCCGGTGCTGATGCTGTTCGGCCTGGGCAAGGTCCCGGCGATTTTCGCCACGGTGATTTACGCCGCGCCGCCGCTGATCCGTCTGACCGATCTGGGCATTCGCCAGGTCGACGGCGAAGTGATGGAAGCGATCAACGCCTTCGGTGCCAACCGCTGGCAGCAACTGTTCGGCGTGCAACTGCCGCTGGCCCTGCCGAGCATCATGGCCGGGATCAACCAGACCACCATGATGGCCCTGTCGATGGTGGTGATTGCTTCGATGATCGGCGCCCGAGGTCTGGGTGAAGATGTGCTGGTGGGGATTCAGACCCTCAACGTCGGACGCGGCCTCGAAGCCGGTCTGGCGATCGTGATTCTCGCAGTGGTCATCGACCGCATTACCCAGGCGTACGGTCGGCCACGGCATGAGGTGAGCAAATGAACAACGCAACCGTGAGCAAGATCGAAGTCAAAAACGTCTTCAAGATTTTCGGCAACCGCGCCAAGGATGCACTGGCGATGGTTGGCCAGGGCAAGACCAAGGATCAGGTGCTGAACGAAACCGGTTGCGTGGTCGGGGTCAACGACCTGTCGCTGAGCATCGGCACCGGTGAGATCTTTGTGATCATGGGCCTGTCCGGCTCGGGCAAATCGACCCTGGTGCGTCACTTCAATCGGCTGATCGACCCGACCAGCGGCGCGATCCTGGTCGACGGCGTGGACATCCTGCAATACGACATGGACGCCCTGCGCGAATTTCGCCGGCACAAGATCAGCATGGTATTCCAGAGCTTCGGTCTGCTGCCGCACAAGACCGTGCTCGACAATGTCGCCTACGGCCTGAAAGTGCGCGGCGAGAGCAAGCAGATGTGCTCGGAACGCGCGCTGCACTGGATCAACACCGTGGGCCTCAAGGGCTACGAAAACAAATACCCGCACCAGCTCTCCGGCGGCATGCGTCAGCGTGTCGGCCTGGCGCGCGCCTTGGCGGCGGACACCGACATCATCCTGATGGACGAAGCGTTCAGTGCGCTGGACCCGCTGATCCGCGCCGAGATGCAGGACCAGTTGCTGGAACTGCAAAAGACCCTGCACAAGACCATCGTGTTCATCACCCACGACCTCGACGAGGCCGTGCGCATCGGCAATCGCATCGCGATCCTCAAGGACGGCCGGCTGATTCAGGTCGGCACCCCGCGCGAGATCCTGCATTCGCCGGCGGATGAGTACGTCGACCGGTTCGTGCAGCGGCGGGCGGCGGTGGTTTGAAATTGGATTGCCTTTGTGGCGAGGGGATTTATCCCCGTTGGGTGGCGAAGCCGCCCAAACCATGCGTCCAGTCTGTCAGGCAGACTGCGGAGGCAGGTTTTACGACTGCTTCGCAGCCGAACGGGGATAAATCCCCTCGCCACAGCGTGATGCATTAACAGTATTGGTATGAGGCTCCAGATGTCCCAGGCTGAAAAAATCGTTATCACCGGCAACCCCCTGCGTTGGCAGGACGTGGTCGCCGTCGCCCGTCATGGCGCGCAACTGGAGCTGTCGAGCGAGACCTGGGCGCGGATCGAAAACGCCCAGGGCATCGTCCAGCGCATCGTCGAAAGCGGCGAGCGCGCCTATGGCGTCAACACCGGTCTGGGCGGTTTGTCCAACGTTTCGCTGAAAGACCAGCAACTCAGCCAGCTCTCGCGCAACACCCTGCTCAGCCATGCCTGCGGCGTCGGCCCGGTGCTGCCCGATGAGCAGACCCGCGCGATCATCTGCGCGGCGATCCACAACTACAGCCACGGCAAATCCGGCATTCATCGTCGCGTGGTCGAAGGCCTGCTGGCGCTGCTCAATCGCGGCATCACCCCGCAGGTGCCGTCGCAAGGTTCGGTGGGTTACCTGACCCACATGGCGCACATCGGCATCGCGCTGCTGGGCGTGGGCAATGTCATCTATCGCGGGCAAATCACCTCGGCGCAACAGGCGCTGGCGGAAGAAGGTCTGCAACCGGTGCAACTCGGTGCGAAGGACGGTTTGTGCCTGGTCAACGGCACGCCGTGCATGACCGGCCTCAGCTGCCTGGCCATTGCCGACGCGACGCGACTGGTGCAATGGGCCGATGTCATCGGCGCCATGAGTTTTGAAGCCCAGCGCGGGCAGATCGCCGCGTTCGACGCCGAGATCATCGCGCTCAAGCCGCACCCGGGCATGCAGCAGGTCGGTATCAATCTGCGGGCGTTGCTCGAAGGCAGTGAAGTGATCGCGGCGAGCAAAGGCATTCGCACGCAGGATGCGCTGAGCATTCGCTCGATCCCGCAGGTGCATGGCGCGGCGCGCGATCAACTGGCGCACGCGATCAAGCAGGTCGAAGCCGAACTCAACGGCTGCACCGACAACCCGTTGCTGCTCGGTACGCCGGACAACTTCCGGGTGATGTCGCAAGCCAACCCGCACGGGCAATCGGTGGCGATGGCGGCGGATCTGCTGGCGATTGCCATGGCCGAAATCGGTTCGATCGCCGAGCGTCGCCTCGATCGACTGGTCAACCCGCACGTCAGCGGCTTGCCGGCGTTTCTGGTGGCCAACCCTGGGGTGAACTCCGGGATGATGATCGTGCAATACGTCGCCGCTTCGCTGTGCGCGGAAAACCGTCAACTGGCGCAACCGGCGGTGCTCGACAACTACGTCACCTCCGGCCTGCAGGAAGATCACTTGAGCATGGGCACCAGCGCCGCGCTGAAGCTGCACCGCGCCCTGGAAAACTGCACGCAAATCCTCGCCATCGAGTACCTGCTGGCAGCGCAAGCGTTTGAGTTCCTCAAGGAGCAACGCTTCGGCGCGGGCACTGACCGCGCGTGGCGACTGCTGCGCGAAACCGTCCTGGCCTACGATCAGGATCGCTGGCTGGCGCCGGATATCGCCGCCGCCGCGAGCGTGTTGAAAGACTCGAATTCGCTACACAACGTATTACCGAATCTGCACTGACAATACCCATACCAGCGTGCCAAGGCGCTCATCGTCCACAAGACGAGAAGCGACGGATAACGGAATGCTCCGGAGCGACTGGTAGTTAATAACAATGTCTCAAAAGGAGCATTTTAATGACTGCGCTGAACCTGATTCCCGGCCAACTGAGCCTGGCCCAACTGCGTGACGTCTATCAGAACCCGGTCAAGCTGACCCTCGACAACAGCGCTTCCGCGCAGATCGAGGCCAGCGTCGCCTGCGTCGAGCAGATCCTCGCCGAGAATCGCACCGCCTACGGCATCAACACCGGTTTCGGCCTGCTGGCCTCGACCCGTATCGCCAGCGAAGATCTGGAAAACCTCCAGCGTTCGCTGGTGCTGTCCCACGCTGCCGGTGTCGGCCAGCCGATCAGCGATGAGCTGGTGCGCCTGATCATGGTGCTCAAGGTCAACAGCCTCAGCCGGGGTTTCTCCGGCATCCGTCGTGTGGTGATCGATGCGCTGATCACGCTGATCAACGCCGAGGTTTATCCGCACATTCCGCTGAAAGGTTCGGTCGGCGCTTCCGGTGACTTGGCGCCATTGGCGCACATGTCGCTGGTGCTGCTGGGCGAAGGCAAGGCGCGCTACAAGGGCGAGTGGATGGAAGCCACCGAAGCGCTGAAAGTCGCCGGTCTGACCCCGCTGACCCTGGCGGCGAAAGAAGGCCTGGCGCTGCTCAACGGCACGCAGGTGTCCACCGCATTTGCCCTGCGCGGCCTGTTCGAAGGCGAAGACCTGTTTGCCGGTGCGCTGGCTGTTGGCGGTCTGACGGTGGAAGCGGTGCTCGGTTCGCGCTCGCCGTTCGATGCGCGCATCCACGCGGCCCGTGGCCAGAAAGGCCAGATCGACGCCGCCAGCGCTTATCGCGATCTGCTCGGCGAACGCAGCGAAGTCTCCGACTCGCATCAGAACTGCGAGAAGGTCCAGGACCCGTACTCCCTGCGCTGCCAGCCACAAGTCATGGGCGCCTGCCTGACCCAGTTCCGTCAGGCTGCCGACGTGCTGGTGGTCGAGGCCAACGCCGTCTCCGACAACCCGTTGGTGTTCGCCGCTGAAGGCGATGTGATCTCCGGTGGCAACTTCCACGCCGAACCGGTGGCCATGGCCGCCGACAACATGGCCCTGGCCATCGCCGAAATCGGTTCGCTGAGTGAGCGCCGCATTTCCTTGATGATGGACAAGCACATGTCGCAACTGCCGCCGTTCCTGGTGGCCAATGGCGGCGTCAACTCGGGCTTCATGATCGCCCAGGTGACTGCGGCAGCACTGGCCAGCGAGAACAAGGCACTGTCGCATCCGCATTCGGTGGACAGCCTGCCGACCTCGGCCAACCAGGAAGACCACGTTTCGATGGCTCCGGCTGCGGGCAAGCGTCTGTGGGAAATGGCCGAGAACACCCGGGGGATTCTCGCGGTGGAATGGCTGGCGGCGGTGCAGGGTCTGGACCTGCGCAACGGCCTGAAGACCTCGACCAAGCTGGAACAGGCGCGGGCAATTCTGCGCAAGGAAGTGCCGTTCTATGAGAAGGACCGCTTCTTTGCGCCGGACATCAATGCGGCGACTGAGTTGTTGGCTTCGCGGTGCCTGACCGAGCTGGTTCCGGTGAAGTTGCTGCCTAGTTTGTAAGTGGTTTTTCAGGGGGAGTGTTGTTGATGCTGAAATCGATCCCCCTCACCCCAACCCTCTCCCCCATGGGGGAGAGGGGGAAGGGAGCCGATCTCGGTGAGCTTCAAGACATGAGTTCGGCTCAAGAATTTCAGGTCGATGTACCTCGACAGAACAACCCGGTCAGTCCTTCTTCTCCCGGGCGTGAGAGGGGAAAGGGAGCCGATCTTCGTGGTTTTCAAGGCCTGGGTTCGACACAGAAGTTTCAGGTCGGCGTATCTCGAAAGAACTACGCGGTCAGTCCCCTCTCCCCCCGGGAGAGGGCTAGGGTGAGGGGCTTTTGAAGGCCAACCACCAAATCAATTCCAACGGAGGCCAACAGTGAAAACCCTCTGGCAACACTGCCACGTCGCAACCATGGCGCAGGGCGTCTATTCGATCATCGAGGATGCGGCCATCGTGACGTCCGGTGCGCACATCGAGTGGATCGGCCCGCGCACTCAATTGCCCTCCGGCGAATACCCGGCGGTCAACGACCTGCAAGGCGCGTGGGTCACCCCCGGCCTGATCGACTGCCACACCCACACGGTGTTCGGCGGCAACCGCAGCGGCGAATTCGAGAAGCGCCTGCAAGGCGTCAGCTACGCCGAGATCGCGGCGCAGGGCGGCGGGATCGCCAGCACCGTGCGCGCCACCCGTGAGGCGAGCGAAGACGAGCTGTTCGCCAGCGCCGCCAAACGTTTGAAAAGCCTGATGCGCGACGGCGTGACCACGGTCGAGATGAAGTCCGGCTACGGTCTTGATCTGGCCAGCGAGCGCAAGATCCTGCGGGTCATCCGTCGTCTGCAGAAAGAACTGCCGATCAGCGTGCGCAGCACCTGTCTGGCCGCCCACGCGTTGCCGCCGGAATACAAGGATCGCGCTGACGCTTACATCAATCACATCTGCGCCGAGATGCTCCCGGCGCTGGCCGCCGAAGGGCTGGTTGATGCCGTGGATGCGTTCTGCGAATACCTGGCGTTCTCGCCGGAGCAGGTCGAGCGGGTATTCATCACCGCACAGCAACTCGGGTTGCCGGTGAAGCTGCACGCCGAACAATTGTCGTCGCTGCATGGCGCCAGTCTGGCGGCGCGGTATCACGCGTTGTCCGCCGATCACTTGGAGTTCATGGACGAAGACGACGCCATCGCCATGGCCAAGTCCGACACCGTCGCGGTGCTGCTGCCGGGAGCGTTCTACTTCCTGCGCGAAACTCAATTGCCGCCGATGGACGCCTTGCGCAAACACAAGGTGAAAATCGCCATCGCCAGCGACCTCAACCCCGGCACCTCGCCGGCGCTGTCGTTGCGCCTGATGCTGAACATGGCCTGTACCTGTTTCCGCATGACACCGGAAGAAGCCCTGGCCGGTGCGACTATTCATGCCGCACAAGCGCTGGGCATGGCTGATACGCATGGCTCGCTGGAAGTCGGCAAGGTCGCGGATTTCGTTGCCTGGCACATTGATCGCCCGGCGGATCTGGCTTATTGGCTCGGTGGGGATCTGGACAAACGCGTCGTGCGTCACGGCGTCGAATCAAGTTTGTAGGAGAGCGGTTGTGGATAAGGTTCTGAGTTTCAAACAAGGTCGCGTGCCGCTGCTGATCAGCATGCCGCATGCCGGTTTACGTCTGACGCCTGCGGTCGAAGCCGGGCTGATCGCGGACGCGAAAAGCCTGCCGGACACCGACTGGCATATTCCGCAGCTCTACGATTTTGCCGAAGCGTTGGGCGCCAGCACCTTGGCCGCCGAGTACTCGCGTTTTGTAATCGACCTGAATCGTCCGTCCGACGACAAGCCACTGTACGCCGGTGCCACCACCGGCCTCTACCCGGCAACGCTGTTCGATGGCATCCCGTTGTTCCGCGAAGGGCACGCGCCTTCGAAAGAAGAACGCGCGACCTATCTGGAACAGATCTGGACGCCGTACCACCGCACCCTGCAGCAAGAGCTGGCGCGACTGAAGGCAGAGTTCGGCTACGCGCTGCTGTTCGACGCGCATTCGATCCGCTCGATCATCCCGCACCTGTTCGACGGTAAATTGCCGGACTTCAACCTCGGCACCTTCAACGGCGCCAGTTGCGATCCGCAATTGGCCAGTCAGCTTGAAGCCATCTGCGCGCGCTACGGCAATTACAGCCACGTGCTCAACGGACGCTTCAAGGGCGGCCACATTACCCGTCATTACGGCAACCCGGCCGAGAACATCCACGCGGTGCAACTGGAACTGTGCCAGAGCACCTACATGGAAGAGTTCGAACCGTTCCGCTATCGCGCCGACCTGGCCGAGCCGACGCAGGTGGTGCTGAAGGAGTTGTTGCAAGGTTTCCTCGCCTGGGGCGAGAGCCACTACAAATCCTGAACACAGACCCACAACTCCCTGTGGGAGCGAGCTTGCTCGCGAAAGCATAGTGGCAGTCGATTATGAGGTGACTGACCCACCGCATTCGCGAGCAAGCTCGCTCCCACAAGGGGACGGTGTTCCGTCCGGGTCGCCGCTGTGCAAAACACGGTCGCCACCGTTCATCTTTCCCTCTCGTCGCCTGCGTAATGTTTCGGCCACGGTGCAACAGACACCGACCTGACAATAATCCGCTGCCGCACGAGACCTCCCGAATGAAAAAACTCTTCACTCGCTGTGCGTTAATCCTCACCGGCTGCGCGCTGCTCAGCGCCGGCGCCATGGCCAATGACGACGCGTCGTGCAAAACCGTGCGCATGGGCGTGGTCAACTGGACTGACGTCATCGCCACCAGCGGCATGGCCGACGTGCTGCTCAACGGCCTCGGCTACGAGAGCAAGCAGACCAGCGCGGTGCAGCAGATCATCTTTGCCGGTATTCGCGACAAGCGTCTGGACATCTTCCTCGGTTACTGGAAACCGGCGATGGACAACAACATCGCGCCGTTCCTCGCCGCCCATCAAGTCAAGGTCATGGACCAGCCGAGCCTGGCGGATGCGCAGGCGACGCTGGCGGTGCCGGATTACGTCGCGGCAGCCGGGCTGAAAACCTTTGCCGACATCGCCAGGTTCAAGGATCAGCTCGGCGGCAAGATCTACGGCATCGAACCGGGTAGCGGCGCCAACACCACGATCAGCACCATGATCGAGACCAACCACTTCGGTCTGAAGGATTTCAAGATCGTCGAGTCGGGCGAGGCGGGCATGCTGGCCGCCGTGCAGCGCGCGGTGAATCGAAAGGAATTCGTGGTGTTCGTCGGCTGGACCCCGCACCCGATGAACATCAACATGAAGATCACTTACCTGACCGGCAGCGAAGACGTCTACGGCCCCAACGAAGGCGCCGCGACCGTGTCCACCGTCACCTCGCCGGATTACGCCGAGCGCTGCCCGAACGTGTATCGACTGCTGGAAAACCTCACCTTCAGCGCCGCTCAGGAAAGTCAGTTGATGGTGCCGATCATGGCGCGCAAGACCCCGCAGGAAGTGGCGAAGAACTGGCTGCGTGAACACCCCGAGGATCTGCAGCGCTGGCTGGCGGGGGTCAGCAGTTTTGATGGCAAAGAAGGTGTGGCTGCGGTTCAGGCCAGCCTCAAGCCCTGAAGATAGGTGAATGATTTTTTTGTGGCGCGGGCGCTTGCTCCGCAGAACTGCGAGACGGGCCCAGGGCTGTTTCGAGCACTACGCGCTTGAGCGGGAGCAAGTTCCCTCGCCACAGTTCTGCCACTCTGCAAATAGCTGCTGCATCGAGGGCTTATGGCTCACTACCAGCTTTCGTCGGCCATGGCGGATTTCGTCGCCAGAACCCTCAGTTTCACCAGCGATGACAGCAGCATCAACGGCCTGCGTCGCGACTACGATGAAATGTGTCGAGCCTTCACTCCGCCAATCCCGGCGGGACTTGGAGTCGTCGATTTCCGGTTGAGCGGCGTGGCGGTGCGCTCGTATCGCCCGCCCATAGAGCCCCCGGCCGCCGGCTGGCCCTGCATTCTCTACCTGCACGGCGGCGGCTGGGTGGTCGGCGGCCTCGATTCCCACGACTTCATCTGCTTCGAGCTCGCCGTGGCATTGGGCGCGATGGTGGTGGCGGTGGATTATCGGCTGGCGCCCGAGCACCCCTTTCCCGCCGGGTTCGCGGATTGCCTGAGTGTCTGGCGCGCCTTGCGCAGCGGGCCGTTCCGGTTTGATCGAGAAAAAATGCTGGTGGCCGGTGACAGCGCAGGTGGCAATCTCGCCGCCGCGTTGTGCCTGGCGTTGCGCGATGCCGGGGAGCCGCTGCCTACAGCGCAAGTGCTGCTCTATCCCGGCCTTGGCGGCGACGAACGATTGCCGTCCCGCAGCGAGTGTGCCGATGCGCCGTTGCTCGGCAGCACAGACGTCGACTGCTATCACGCGCTCTACCTGCGCGGCACCGCGCGGCCGAACGCCTACGCCATGCCCTTGCTCGCCGAGGACTTCAGCGGATTACCGCCGGCGTTCATCGCCGTCGCGCAATTCGATCCCCTGCGCGACGACGGCGTGCGCTACGCCGAACGGTTGCCAGACGCTACCCTCTATTACGGCGAAGGGCTTGTGCACGGTTGTTTGCGCGCGCTTGGCCAGGTCGCCGAGGTCGACCGGCTCTACGAAAACCTGTTGAGGTACATGGCTGACAAAATGTGACTGCGTACGGGCATGCTCATTGACGTAAATCGGGTTTATGATGCCTGACGGCAGAATAATAGAAGTCCCCCCAGGGATGACCTCGACCCCTTACGGAGCACGCAATGCAGACATTGTTTCCGCAGATCAAACCCCATGCCCGGCACGATCTGGCTGTCGATGACACCCATACGCTGTATGTCGATGAAAGCGGTTCGCCGGAGGGTTTGCCGGTGGTGTTCATCCACGGCGGCCCCGGCGCCGGTTGTGACGCCCAGAGCCGTCGTTATTTCGATCCGAACCTGTACCGTATCGTCACTTTCGACCAGCGCGGCTGCGGACGCTCCACCCCACACGCCAGCCTGGAAAACAACACCACCTGGGATCTGGTCGCCGACCTCGAACGTATCCGCAAACACCTGGGCATCGACAAATGGGTGCTGTTCGGCGGTTCGTGGGGCTCGACCCTGGCGCTGGCCTATGCGCAAACCCATCCGGAGCGTGTCCACGGTCTGATCCTGCGCGGGATCTTTCTTTGCCGGCCACAGGAAATCGAGTGGTTCTATCAGGCCGGGGCCAGCCGTCTGTTCCCCGACTACTGGCAGGACTACATCGCGCCGATTCCGCTGGACGAGCGCGACGATCTGCTCAGCGCCTTCCACAAGCGCCTGACTGGCAACGACCAGATCGCCCAGATGCACGCGGCCAAAGCCTGGTCGACCTGGGAAGGGCGCACCGCGACCCTGCGGCCGAATCCGCTGGTGGTCGATCGCTTCTCCGAGCCACAGCGCGCGCTGTCGATTGCGCGGATCGAATGCCATTACTTCACCAACAACGCCTTCCTCGAGCCGAATCAACTGATTCGCGACATGGGCAAGATCGCCCACCTGCCGGGCGTAATCATCCACGGTCGTTACGATGTGATCTGTCCGCTCGACAACGCCTGGGAATTGCATCAGGCCTGGCCGAACAGCGAGCTGCAGGTGATTCGCGACGCCGGGCACGCCGCGTCCGAACCGGGTATCACCGATGCGCTGGTCCGTGCGGCCAGTAACATGGCACGGCGCCTGCTCGACCTGCCGCCCGAAGAAGCATGAAGGGCCTGTTGCAGCGCGTGCGCGGTGCGCGGGTTGAAGTCGCGGGTGAAGTGGTAGGCGCGGTCGATCACGGTTTGCTGGTGCTGGTGGCGGTCGAACCCGACGACACGCGTACCAGCGCCGACAAACTTCTGCATAAACTGCTTAACTATCGGGTATTCAGTGATGCGGAGGGCAAGATGAACTTGTCTCTCGCCGATGTCGGCGGTGGGTTGCTGCTGGTCTCGCAGTTTACCCTGGCGGCCGACACCAAAAGCGGGTTGCGCCCGAGCTTTTCGACGGCCGCGCCACCGGCCTTGGGCGAGGAATTGTTCGACTATCTATTGAGCAGTGCGAAACAGGTGCATGGCACTGTGGCATCAGGTAGATTCGGCGCCGATATGCAGGTGCATTTGGTCAACGATGGCCCGGTTACCTTTTTGTTACAGACCTGAAAGCGCTTGAAACACCTTTTTAGGAAATTTCGACTGTTTTTAGGGTGTTTTCGCGATAAATACTTTGTTACCCCTGATGCGTTGTCATGCGGGCTACTAGATAATCGCGCGCACTGGGATCAGCGTTCGCTGATTCATTTTTGACTTAGGTAGAGACTTGTCTGGATCCGATTGGGGAATCATTTTGCCCCATCGGAGTCGGAACAATGCTCGCCAACCTGGTATGAGCGGTCTGTACGACCATTTTTGCCAGCATTATTTCGAGGGCCAGGGAGTCAGAGACAAGGCGCTGGGACGACTCATAGCTTGCTATGGGGAGGAGCGGCAACGAAGTATCTGATTCCTGGAACCGAAATAAGCTGACAAAAATGGCCACACAGACGGCTTGCTGGCCGTTGGTTTTTTGATCTGTTTTCGGCGAGGGTTGCTCGTGATTGTTAGTCCCTGTAATGCAGCAAAAATGTCTGCCAAACGCATGCGAAGTGCCCTGGTAGCGGGTTCGGCGCTCCTGTGCCTGCTCAGCGCCGGTCAGCTTTGGGCGTTCAATCTTGACGATGTATCGGCCAAGGCCAAAGAGCTGGCCGGGCAGAAGTTCGAAGCCCCGCGCAGCAACCTGCCGAACGAATTCCGCGACATGAAGTTCGCGGACTATCAGAAAATCCGCTTCCTCACCGAAAAGGCTGAGTGGGCTGATCAGAAGACCCCGTTCAAACTGTCCTTCTATCATCAGGGTATGCACTTCGATACACCGGTGAAAATCAATGAAATCACAGCGAACACCGTCGAAGAGATCAAATACGATCCGACGCGCTTCGATTTCGGCGACCTGAAATTCGATCCGAAAGCCACTGAACAACTGGGTTATGCCGGTTTCCGTGTGCTGTACCCGATCAACAAGGCCGACAAGCAAGACGAAATCATGACCATGCTCGGCGCGAGCTACTTCCGCGTCGTTGGCAAGGGTCATACCTACGGTCTGTCGGCCCGTGGCCTGGCAATCGACACCGCGCTGCCGTCGGGCGAAGAGTTCCCGCGTTTCCGTGAGTTCTGGATTCAACAGCCGAAGCCGGGCGACAAGCACCTGGTGATCTTCGCCCTGCTGGATTCGCCACGTGCCACCGGTGCCTACCGCCTGATCCTGCGTCCGGGCAGCGACACCATTGTCGACGTCAAGGCGCAGATGTTCCTGCGTGACAAGGTCGGCAAACTTGGCATCGCACCGTTGACCAGCATGTTCCTGTTCGGCGCCAACCAGCCGTCGAAAGTCCTCAACTACCGTCGTGAACTGCACGACTCCAGCGGTCTGTCGATCCATGCCGGCAACGGCGAGTGGATCTGGCGTCCACTGAACAACCCGAAACACCTGGCCGTGAGCAACTTCAGCGTCGAGAACCCGCGTGGTTTCGGTCTGCTGCAACGTGGCCGCGACTTCAGCCACTACGAAGACCTCGACGATCGCTACGACAAGCGCCCAAGCGCCTGGATCGAGCCGAAGGGCGAGTGGGGCAAGGGCTCCGTTGATCTGGTAGAGATTCCGACTGCCGACGAAACCAACGACAACATCGTTGCGTTCTGGAGCCCGGAAAAAATGCCGGAGCCGGGTCAGCCACTGGACTTCGCCTACCGCCTGCACTGGACCATGGATGAAGCGGCGATTCACGCCCCCGACAGCGCCTGGGTCAAGCAGACCCTGCGTTCGACCGGTGACGTCAAGCAGTCGAACCTGATCCGTCAGCCGGACGGCAGCGTCGCGTACCTGGTCGATTTCGAAGGTCCGTCGCTGGCCGCTCTGGCCCCGGATGCCGATGTGCGCAGTCAGGTCAGTGTTGGCGACAACGCCGAGCTGGTCGAAAACAGCGTGCGCTACAACCCGGAAACCAAAGGCTGGCGCCTGACCCTGCGGATGAAAATCAAGGACGCGAGCAAGTCCACCGAGATGCGTGCCGCGCTGGTCCAGCCGGTCGTGACCGCTGATCTGGCGAAATCGATGCCGGCGTCCAACTCGTCCGTCGCCAAGGCCGACAAGGTTGCCGCCAAGCAACAAGAGAAGATCGACAAGGAAGCCAAGGCCGCCGAAGCCAAACAGGCCGATGCCAAGCCCGCTGCAGATGCCAAGGACAAGGCCAACAAAGACGCCAAGCAGCCAGCGGCTGCGAACGCGGCCCCAGCCACACCGGAATCGGCACCGACTGAAGAAGTCCTGACCGAGACCTGGAGCTATCAGTTGCCTGCCGATGAGTAACTCTCAAGTACAGCCAGAGACTCTGTCCGAGTACCTGGCGCATCTGCCGATGACCGACGAGCAGCGCGCGGAACTCGCGGGCTGCCAGTCGTTCAGCGAGCTGCATGAACGCCTGTCGTCTTCGACGTTCGACGCCCCTGCCGAAGCTGCCCAGGCTTCGGTGGGCAAGCGCCTGACGCTGAGCACCGCCGAAGAACTGGCCGACGCCGAGATGCTGGTGCTCGACGCCAGCGGCCGCGTCAGCCTCAAGGCGACGCCGCCGATCCGACGGACCAAAGTCGTACCGGAGCCGTGGCGCACCAATATTCTGGTGCGCGGCTGGCGCCGTCTGACCGGCCGCACTAACCCGCCGCAGCCGCCGAAAGACGCCAACGTGTTGCCGGCCGCGCGCTGGCGCACCGTTGGCTCGATCCGTCGCTACATTCTGTTGCTGCTGATGCTCGGCCAGACCATCGTCGCCGGCTGGTACATGAAAGGCATCATGCCGTACCAGGGCTGGTCGTTCGTCGATCTGGAAGAAGTCCTGCACCAACCGCTGCTGCAAACTGCCACGCAAGTGCTGCCGTATGCGCTGCAAACCAGCATCCTGATCCTGTTCGGGATTCTGTTCTGCTGGGTGTCGGCGGGTTTCTGGACCGCGTTGATGGGCTTCCTCGAGTTGCTCACCGGTCACGATAAATACCGTATCTCCGGTAAAAGTGCCGGTAACGAGCCGATTGCCAAAGACGCGCGTACCGCGTTGGTCATGCCGATCTGCAACGAAGACGTGCCGCGCGTGTTCGCCGGTTTGCGGGCGACGTTCGAATCGGTCGCTGCCACCGGTGATCTGGACCGCTTCGACTTCTTCGTCCTCAGCGACAGTAACGACACCGATATCTGCGTCGCCGAGCAACAGGCCTGGCTGGATGTCTGCCGCGAAGCCAAGGGTTTCGGCAAGATCTTCTATCGCCGCCGTCGCCGTCGTGTGAAACGCAAGAGCGGCAACCTCGACGACTTCTGCCGTCGCTGGGGCGGTGACTACAAGTATATGGTCGTGCTCGACGCCGACTCGGTGATGAGCGGCGAATGTCTGACCAGTCTGGTGCGCCTGATGGAAGCCACGCCGGATGCCGGGATTATCCAGACCGCGCCGCGTGCGTCGGGTATGGACACCCTGTATGCGCGCATGCAGCAGTTCGCCACGCGTGTGTATGGCCCGCTGTTCACCGCCGGTCTGCACTTCTGGCAGCTGGGTGAGTCCCACTACTGGGGTCACAACGCGATCATCCGCATGAAGCCGTTCATCGACCACTGCGCCCTGGCGCCGTTGCCGGGCAAAGGTGCGTTCTCCGGTGCGATCCTGTCCCACGACTTCGTTGAAGCCGCGCTGATGCGCCGTGCCGGTTGGGGCGTGTGGATTGCCTACGACCTGCCGGGCAGCTACGAAGAACTGCCGCCGAACCTGCTCGATGAACTCAAGCGTGACCGTCGCTGGTGCCACGGCAACCTGATGAACTTCCGCCTGTTCCTGGTAAAAGGTATGCACCCGGTGCACCGTGCGGTGTTCCTCACCGGCGTGATGTCGTACCTGTCGGCGCCGTTGTGGTTCTTCTTCCTGGTGTTGTCGACTGCGCTGCTGGCGGTGAACACGCTGATGGAGCCGCAGTACTTCCTCGAACCGCGCCAGCTCTATCCGTTGTGGCCACAATGGCACCCGGACAAGGCGATCGCGCTGTTCTCGACCACCATCGTGCTGCTGTTCCTGCCGAAACTGTTGAGCATCATCCTGATCTGGGCCAAGGGCGCGAAAGAGTTCGGTGGCAAGTTCAAGGTGACCCTGTCGATGCTGCTGGAGATGCTGTTCTCCATGCTGCTGGCGCCGGTGCGGATGATTTTCCACACCCGTTTCGTCCTTGCCGCGTTCCTCGGCTGGGCCGCGACCTGGAACTCGCCGCAGCGTGACGACGACTCCACGCCCTGGAGCGAGGCGGTCAAACGCCACGGTCCGCAGACCCTGCTGGGTTTCTGCTGGGCGCTGCTGGTGATCTGGCTGAACCCGAGCTTCCTGTGGTGGCTGGTGCCGATCGTCGGTTCGTTGATGTTGTCGATCCCGGTGTCGGTGATCTCCAGCCGTGTCGGTCTGGGACTCAAGTCCCGTGACGAGAGCCTGTTCCTCATCCCAGAGGAATACAATCCGCCACAGGCGCTGCTGGCGACCGACCAGTACACCCACGAGAACCGTTGGCACGCGCTGAAGGACGGCTTCGTCCGCGCCGTGGTCGATCCGCAGCAGAACGCCCTGGCGTGCTCGCTGGCGACCTCGCGACACGGTCAGGCCGAGCCGATCGAATGGCTGCGTCAGGAACGGGTGCGTCACGCCCTGAAAGCTGGCCCGGCGGCGCTGAGCAACCATGATCGCCTGCAACTGCTGAGCGATCCGGTGGCCCTGGCGCGTCTGCACGAGCTGGTCTGGGCCGAAGGTCACGCCGACTGGCTGGATGCCTGGCGCGCTTCGGTGAAAGCCGATCCGCATGCGCCATTGCTGCCGCTGCGACCGGTGAGCCTGCAGGCGCAACCGGCCTGATAAAGAAACCCCGCGATGTTGCGGGGTTTTTTTTGCCTGCTGAAAAGCCCCTCACCCTAGCCCTCTCCCAGAGGGAGAGGGGACCGACCGCGTTGAACATTCGAGTTACACCGACCTGATCTTGCTGGGTTGAATCCATAATCGACTCGATCTTTCAGGTCGGCGTATAGCTTGAGACACCTCGGTCGGCCCCCTCTCCCTCGGGGAGAGGGCTGGGCGGCGTTCCGATGAGGGTCAGCTCTTGATTGTTAAACAAATCGTCCATTAAACCTTGTGCAAAAAAACGAGTGCGTTAGCATCCGTCCCCGAATTGGCGCACCCGGGCTTTTTTGCCCGCCTCTGTTGGTTTTCGCGCCGCAATTGCAATGGTTTTGGGGACTTGAAGATGAAGAAGTATCTGTCGATGCTGCTGGTCGGCGTCACGGCACTGGTTGCAGTCAATGCGGCGCACGCCGGCGCGATCGACGACGCGGTCAAGCGCGGCACCTTGAAAGTCGGCATGGACCCGACCTACATGCCGTTCGAGATGACCAACAAGCGCGGCGAGATCATCGGCTTCGAAGTCGACATCCTCAAAGCCATGTCCAAGGCCATGGGCGTCAAGCTGGAGCTGGTGTCGACCGGTTACGACGGGATCATCCCGGCACTGATGACCGACAAATTCGACATGATCGGCAGCGGCATGACCCTGACCCAGGAGCGCAACCTGCGCCTGAACTTCAGCGAACCGTTCATCGTTGTCGGCCAGACCCTGCTGATCCGCAAGGAGCTGGAAGGCACCATCAAGTCCTATAAAGACCTGAACACCGCCGACTACCGCATCACCTCCAAGCTCGGCACCACCGGCGAGATGGTCGCCAAGAAACTGATCGCCAAAGCCAAATACCACGGCTACGACAACGAGCAGGAAGCGGTGCTCGACGTGGTCAATGGCAAGGCTGACGCCTTCATCTACGACGCGCCGTACAACGTGGTGGCGGTGAACAAGGTCGGCGCCGGCAAACTGGTGTTCCTCGACAAGCCGTTCACCTACGAGCCGCTGGCCTTCGGTCTGAAGAAGGGCGACTACGACAGCCTCAACTTCATCAACAACTTCCTGCACCAGATCCACGAAGACGGCACCTACGATCGTATCCATGACAAGTGGTTCAAGAGCACCGAGTGGCTCAAGGACATGGAATAAGCCCGGTCAGATAGACCGAGTTGCCCCATTCGCGAGCAAGCTCGCTCCCACAGTGATTGTGTGAACACCACAAATCCACTGTGGGAGCGAGCTTGCTCGCGAAGAGGCCCTCCAGAGCAACACAAAATCCGGAACCTGCAATGAAACAGAAAAAAGCCCAATGGCCCTGGCACGTCCTCACCGTGCTGGTGCTGGTCGGCCTGGCGGGCGCGTTGTATTACGCCACGTCGCTGATGTCCTACGAATGGCGCTGGAACCGCGTGCCACAGTATTTCGCCTATCAGGCCGAAGAATCCCAGCGTGCTACCGATATCTCCACGGTCACCGAACTGGTGCGCAAGGGCGGCAGCGCCCAAGTCACCCTGCGTAACGACGCCGGTGACGAGCAGCACCTGACGGTCGACGAGAACAGCCTGCAATTCGCTCAGGGCGACGATGTGGCTGAAGGCGACGTCGTGGGCGTGACCCGGCATTGGGCCGCAGGGCCGTTGTTGTGGGGGCTGTGGACGACGCTGTGGCTGTCGGTGGTGTCTGGCGTGCTCGGGTTGTTGATCGGTCTGGTCACCGGGCTGTGCCGCCTGTCGAGCAACCCGACCCTGCGCGACCTGTCGAGCATCTACGTCGAACTGGTGCGCGGTACGCCGCTGCTGGTGCAGATCTTCATTTTCTACTTCTTCATCGGCACGGTGATGAACCTGTCCCGGGAATTCGCCGGGATCGCCGCGCTGTCGCTGTTCACTGGCGCCTACGTGGCGGAGATCATCCGTTCCGGCGTGCAGTCGATTGCCCGTGGGCAGAACGAAGCGGCGCGTTCGCTCGGCTTGAGCGCTGGCCAGTCGATGCGTCACGTGGTGCTGCCGCAAGCGCTGAAACGCGTGCTGCCGCCGCTGGCCGGGCAGTTCATCAGTCTGGTCAAGGACACCTCGCTGGTGTCGGTGATTGCGATTACCGAGCTGCTGAAAAGTGGTCGCGAAGTCATCACCACCTCGTTCTCGCCGTTCGAAATCCTGTTCTGCGTCGCCGGCCTGTACCTGTTGATCAACCTGCCGCTGTCGAAAATCGCCAGCCGGCTTGAGCGGAGGCTCGCGCAAAGTGATTGAAGTCCGCGATCTGGTAAAAGTCTTCGACACCCGTGGTCAGGTAGTTCGCGCTGTGGATAACGTCACTACCACGGTGGCCAAGGGCGAAGTGCTGGTGGTGATCGGTCCGTCGGGTTCCGGCAAATCGACCTTCCTGCGTTGCCTCAATGGTCTGGAAGCGTTCGACTCGGGTTCGGTCAGCATCGACGGCCTGCAACTGGCCGACCCGAAAACCGACGTCAACGCCTACCGCCGCGAAGTCGGCATGGTGTTCCAGCACTTCAACCTGTTCCCGCACATGACCGTGCTGGAAAACCTCTGCCTCGCGCAGAAAGTCGTGCGCAAGCGCGGGCAGAAGGAAAGCGAGGCCAAGGCCCTGGCGTTGCTGGAGAAGGTCGGTATCGCACAGAAGGCGCGGGAATACCCTTCACGCCTGTCCGGCGGTCAACAACAGCGCGTGGCGATTGCCCGGGCGCTGGCGATGGACCCGAAAGTGATGCTGTTCGACGAACCGACGTCGGCCCTCGACCCGGAAATGGTCGGTGAAGTGCTGGACGTGATGAAGGGGTTGGCCGTGGAAGGCATGACCATGGTCTGCGTCACCCACGAAATGGGTTTTGCCCGGGAAGTGGCGGATCGGGTGTTGTTTTTCGATCACGGCAAGTTGCTGGAAGATGCGGCGCCGGCAGAGTTCTTTGATGCACCGAAGGATCCGCGCGCTCAGGCTTTCCTGCGTCAGGTCCTGTAACGGCGGCGTCCCCTCGGACGCCATCGCTGGCAAGCCAGCTCCCACAGTGAGTGGGTTGAACACAACCGTTGTGATCGACATAAATCCTGTGGGAGCTGGCTTGCCAGCGATAGCATCACCTCGGTTCCCAGTGAACCGAGGCAGATGAATCACCTCAAACCTTGAAGCGTCCCACCAACGTCTGCAAATGCGTCCCCAGCCGCGCCAGCTCAACACTGGACGCCGCAGTCTCTTCACTGGCCGCCGAGGTCTGATCCGACACATCCCGCACATTCAGCACGCTACGGTTGATCTCCTCAGCCACAGCGCTCTGCTGCTCGGCCGCTGCCGCAATCTGCTGGTTCATCGCCTGAATCGCCGACACGGTGCGGGTGATGCTTTCCAGCGAACCACCGGCGCGACGGGTCAGTTCGACGCTGCTGTCGGTCAGGGAGCGGCTGTTGTCCATGATCGTCGCCACTTGCTGGGTGCCGTTTTGCAGGCCGACGATCAGCTCTTCGATCTCTTCGGTGGACTTCTGGGTGCGCTGGGCGAGGCTGCGCACTTCATCCGCGACCACGGCAAAACCACGACCCGCCTCACCGGCACGGGCGGCTTCGATGGCGGCGTTGAGCGCCAGCAGGTTGGTTTGCTGGGCTACGGACTTGATCACGTCGAGCACGCTGCCGATCTTGTCGCTTTCGCGCTTGAGTTCGCCCATGGCTTCGGTGGAATGACCGACTTCAACCGCCAGACGCTCGATCTGCGCGATCGCTTCACCGACCACCTTGTCGCCTTCGCGGGCCTGCTGGTCGGCGGCCACGGCGGCTTCGGAAGCTTCCTCGGCGTTGCGTGCGACTTCCTGCACGGTGGCGGCCATTTCGTTCATGGCGGTGGCGACCTGGTCGGTTTCGATCTTCTGATTGTTGACCCCGGCGCTGGTCTGCTCGGTGACCGCCGACAGCTCTTCGGCAGCGCTGGCAATTTGGGTCACGCCATCGCTGATGCCACCGATCAGCTCGCGCAGGCCTTGGGTCATGCTTTGCATCGAGCGCTGTAACTGCCCGAGTTCGTCGCGGCGTTGCGACACGAGGTTGTGGGTCAGATCACCGGCGGCCACTTGTTCGGCGACTTTCAGGGTCTGGTTCAGCGGGATGATGATCTGCCGGGTGATTGCCCAGGCGGCCAGCAGGCCGAAGGCCACGGCGAGCAGGGTGGCGATGATCAACATGTTCTTGGCGTGCGCGGCATCGGTGTCGCGCACCACGGTTTGCGATTGGGTGAGCTTCTTGCTGACGTCGAGGAGGATGTCGCCCTGAGCCGTCATGGTGGCCCCGGCCCTGGCATTGTTCACCTGCGAGTCGCGGAACTGAGCGACTGCCGCACGATAGGCCTTGATCGAGTCGGTGGCCTGTTGCAGGTTGGCGATGTGCTGCTCGGGCAATTTCGCCGGCAGGCTGTCGAGGTTTTTCAGGGCATTGTCGATGGCGTCCAGCGCGGGCTGCTCCGCATCGGCCTTGCCGCTGTAGGTGTAGCCGCGCACCTGATAACGCGCCTGCTGCAACAGTTTGCTCAGCTCAATCACGCTGTTGAATTGCGCGACGCTGTCACCCTGCAGCAGGGATTTCTCGACGTCCGCGACCTTGGCCACGGCATTGTCGGCATTGGCGCCGAGTTTGCTGCGCGCGTCTTCGCGCTGCACGGTGGCCTGGGTCATGTCGGCGAAGGCGCGCTTGTACTCGGCGACGGCGGCCAGTTGCTGATCGACCATCGCCGCATCAGAAGGCTGCTCGATCAGACCGCGCGCGGTTTGCAGGCCGCTGGCGAGTTTGGCCAACAGCTCATTGACCGCGCCCGGGCCTTGTTCGCCACGACGAGCTTCATAGTCCAGACGGGCCAGGCGCAGGTCCTTGGTCAGCTCATTGAGGCTGGAGATGAAGCCGAGCTTGTCACCGCGGCTGATGATGCCGCCCATGCCGGTCCAGCCGGTGAAGGTAATCAACAGCGTCAGCAACAGCACCAGGCCGAAACCGATGCCCAGCTTGCGTTTGACACTGACGTTCCCAAGATTCTCGGCTAACCAACGGTACATGCGACGACTCCCCTCGGACCACTAATTGGACTTATGGAGAGGGTATCGGCCGAGTGATGGCAATCTGTAACGCCATTTATCCGGGGTGAAGCTCCCTCGCCACAGAGGTTGCGCGTCGGATTTAAAACAGGCGGGCGAGGAGGGCGGTGACGGCGGTTTCGACGCGCAGGATGCGCTCGCCCAGTTGCACCGGTTGCAGGCCGGACTTGCCCAACAGGTCGATTTCGTAGGGGATCCAGCCGCCTTCCGGGCCGATCGCCAGTGTCACCGGTTCGCTCAGCGCACGCGGGCACGGCGGGTAGTTACCGGGATGACCGACCAGGCCGAGGGTGCCTTCGGTGATCGCCGGCAGGCGGTCTTCGACGAATGGCTTGAAGCGTTTCTCAATGATGATGTCCGGCAGCACGGTATCGCGGGCCTGCTCGAGACCGAGGATCAGATTCTCGCGAATTGCTTCCGGCTCCAGGAACGGCGTCTGCCAGAAGCTCTTCTCGACCCGGTAGCTGTTGACCAGAATTACCTTCGATACGCCCATGGTCGCCACGGTCTGGAACACCCGCCGCAGCATCTTCGGACGCGGCAGGGCCAACACCAGGGTCAGCGGCAGCTTGGCCGGCGGTGGCTGATCGAGGGTGACGCGCAGTTCGGCTTCGCCGGCCTCGAGGCGCAGCAGTTCGGCCGAACCCATCAGGCCATTGATGCGCCCGACCCGCAGGCTGTCACCGACTTCGGAGCGATGCACTTCCTGCATGTGGGTCAGGCGCCGGTCACGCAGCACGACGCGGTCGGCCGCGATGAAGTCGGCCTCTTCGAGCAACAGCAGGTTCATGCCTGGGTCGCTGGCGGCTGGTCGTTGTGATCGTCGGCCGGGGTTTCGTCCGGGCGTTCGCGCTTGCTGATCAGCCCACCGAACAGGATGCCGATTTCAAACAGCATCCACATCGGCACGGCCAGCAGGGTCTGCGAGAAGATGTCCGGCGGCGTCAGGATCATGCCGACCACGAAGCAGCCGATGATCACGTACGGGCGGATCTTTTTCAGGTATTTGACGTCGACCACGCCAATCCACACCAGCAACACCACGGCCACCGGGATCTCGAACGCCACGCCGAAGGCGAAGAACAGCGTCATGACGAAATCGAGGTAACTGGCGATGTCGGTCATCATTTCCACGCCGGCCGGGGTGGCCGCAGCGAAGAACTTGAAGATCAGCGGGAACACGAAGTAATAGGCGAACGCCATGCCGGTGTAGAACAGCAGAATGCTCGACACCAGCAGCGGCACCGCGATGCGTTTCTCATGCTTGTACAGGCCCGGCGCGATAAAGCCCCAGATCTGATGCAGGATTACCGGGATCGCGAGGAACAGCGAGACCATCATCGTCAGCTTCAGCGGCGTCAGGAACGGCGATGACACGTCGGTGGCGATCATCGTCGCGCCGACCGGCAGGTACTGGCGCAGCGGCGTCGAGACGAAGGTGTAGATTTGCTGGGTGAAGGCGAACAGCCCGGCGAAGATGATGAAGATCGCCGCCACGCAACGCAGCAGGCGGGTGCGCAACTCGGTGAGGTGCGAAACCAGCGGCATGTGCTGGTCGTTTTCGGGGAGATCGCTCATGGGGCTCGCGGCGGCAATGTGGGGTCGTGAGGGGCCGGCGCAACAGGCGCGGCGGCTGGAGCAACGTGTTCAACCGAAGTTTGTGCAGCGGCGGGCGCTGGTTCAGTCGGTGTCATGACAGGTGCACTGGCGGCTGCAGGTGGTGTCGCAGCAGCAGGGCTGTGAATCGTCTGCTCACCCACGTGCTCGACCGGCGTCGGTTCCTGCTGAACCGGCGTGAAAATCTTCCGCGCCTCCTGCTCCAGCGACAGAATGTGCTCGTTGTGCAGTTGCCGACGGATCTCGTCGGCACCGATTTCACGTTCAACTTCCTGTTTGATCGCGTTGAAGCTGCGCTTCAGCCGCCCGACCCACAGGCCGGCGGTGCGCGCAGCGCCCGGCAGACGCTCGGGACCCAGCACCAGCAGGGCGACGAGGCCGACGAGCAGCAGTTCAGAGAAGCTGATACCAAACATTAGTCAGTGCTCACACGTCTTTGCGAATCGGCTCTTCGACTTTCTGCGCCTGCACGTCGATGGTGTGCGGCGGGTTGGCCTGAGCGGTCGTTTGCGGCTGCACCGGTGGCACCGGTTGTGCAGGCGTTACGGTCGGATCGGCAGCGGGTTTCTCGTCGTCGTTCATGGCTTTGCGGAAGCCCTTGATCGACTCACCGACGTCGGTGCCGAGGTTTTTCAGTTTCTTGGTGCCGAACACCAGCACCACGACAACCAGAATGACGATCCAGTGTTTCCAGTCAAAAATGCCCATGTTGCTGTTCCTCTCTAGAAGTTGTTCAGGCGGACGGGCGCGAGGCTTTCTCGACGTGTCCGGACAGGCCGAAGCGGCGATCCAGTTCATCCAGCACGGCCTGCGGATGCTGCCCCAGTTGGGCGAGCATGACCATGCTGTGGAACCACAGGTCGGCGGTCTCGTAGATCACATCGCTGCAGTCGCCGCTGATCGCGGCGTCCTTGGCGGCAATAATGGTTTCGACCGACTCTTCGCCGACTTTCTCCAGAATCTTGTTTAAACCCTTGTGATACAGACTAGCCACATACGAGCTGTCGGCGGCTGCGCCTTTGCGCTCTTCGAGCACTTCGGCCAGGCGGGTCAGGGTGTCACTCATGTTTGTGTCCTGCGCAATAGATAGCGTGCGGGTCTTTCAGGACCGGGTCGACTGTCTTCCAGTCGCCGTTTTCGAAGACGCGGTAAAAGCAGCTTTGACGGCCGGTATGGCAAGCGATGTCGCCGATCTGTTCGACCATCAGGATGATGACGTCGGCATCACAGTCCAGACGCATTTCATGCAGGGTCTGCACATGGCCGGACTCTTCGCCCTTGCGCCACAGCTTGCCACGGGAACGTGACCAGTAGATGGCACGGTTTTCTGCCGCCGTCAGCTCCAGGGCTTCGCGGTTCATCCAGGCCATCATCAGCACACGTCCGGTTTTGTGATCCTGGGCAATGGCCGGCACCAGGCCGTCAGCGTCCCACTTGATCTCGTCCAGCCAGTTTTTCATCTTCAATTCCTGAAAAAAGCAGCTTCGAGTCTCGAGCTTCAAGCTGCAAGTAAAAGCAGGCTGCGGTGTATCTGTGTCGTCAAGCTTGCAGCTCGCAGCTTATAACTTGCAGCTGATTCGTGCTATCGGCGAACGACCAGATACAAGCCGACTGCCACCATGATGCCTGCCGGCCAATGCCCCAGTTCGTGCAACGGGCCACCGGCGGCAAGGATGGTGCCGCCTGCCAGATGAGCGCTGCCGAGCAGGCGCAGGAACCAGTCATCCTTGCGTTTGTGCCATGGCGGTGGCGGGTCCTTGGCGTGCGGTTGGGACATGCGTTCGAGCAGGTCGCGCGCCATGTTGGCCAGGTGCGGCAGCTGTTCAAACTGGCTCTGCACGTTGCCGATCAAGGTTTTCGGGCTGATGCGCTCGCGCATCCAGCGTTCGAGGAACGGCTGCGCGGTGTTCCACAGATCCAGGTCCGGGTACAACTGACGGCCGAGGCCTTCGATGTTCAGCAGAGTCTTTTGCAGCAGCACCAGCTGCGGCTGAACTTCCATGTTGAAGCGTCGTGCGGTCTGGAACAGGCGCATCAGCACCTGGCCAAATGAAATATCTTTTAACGGTTTTTCGAAGATCGGTTCGCACACGGTACGGATCGCCGCTTCGAATTCGTTGAGTTTGGTTTCCGCCGGCACCCAGCCCGAGTCGATGTGCAGTTGCGCCACGCGGCGATAGTCGCGCTTGAAGAAGGCGAACAGGTTGCGCGCCAGATAGTCCTGGTCTTCCGGGGTCAGGCTGCCGACGATGCCGCAGTCGATCGCAATGTACTGCGGGCTCCACGGGTTGACGGTGCTGACGAAGATATTGCCCGGGTGCATGTCGGCGTGGAAGAAACTGTCGCGGAACACCTGGGTGAAGAAAATCTCCACGCCGCGCTCGGCGAGCATCTTCATGTCGGTGCGCTGGTCGGCGAGGGTCGCCAGATCCGTCACCTGAATCCCGTAGATGCGCTCCATCACCAGCACTTTCGGCCGGCACCAGTCCCAGTAGACCTGTGGCACGTAGAGCAGCGGCGAGCCTTCGAAGTTACGTTTCAACTGGCTGGCGTTGGCCGCCTCGCGCAGCAGGTCGAGTTCGTCGTAGATGGTTTTCTCGTAGTCCTGCACCACGTCCACCGGGTGCAGCAGGCGGGCGTCGGCGGAGACTTTTTCGGCGGCGCGGGCGAGGATGAACAGCCACGCCAGATCCTGGGCGATCACCGGTTTCAGGCCCGGACGGATCACCTTGACCACCACTTCTTCGCCGGTTTTCAGCTGTGCGGCATGCACCTGCGCCACCGAGGCCGAGGCCAGCGGTTCGACGTCGAAACGGCTGAACACTTCGCTGATCTTCTTGCCCAGTTGTTCTTCGATCAGCTTGATCGACAACTGCGAATCGAACGGCGGCACGCGGTCCTGCAGCAGCATCAGCTCATCGGCGATGTCTTCCGGCAACAGGTCGCGGCGGGTCGAGAGAATCTGCCCGAACTTGATGAAGATCGGCCCCAGATCCTGCAGGGCCAGGCGCAGGCGCGCGCCACGGCTCAGGTCCAGCGGCTTGCGCGGGAACCAGCGCCACGGCAGCACATAGCGCAGCGCCAGGAGAAACCAGGGCAGCGGCAACTCGAACAGCAGGTCATCGAGGCGGTAGCGGATCACGACGCGCTGGATGCGCAACAGACGGCGGACGGCA
The DNA here is from genome assembly GCF_014268495.2 of Pseudomonas monsensis. Taxonomy (NCBI): domain Bacteria; kingdom Pseudomonadati; phylum Pseudomonadota; class Gammaproteobacteria; order Pseudomonadales; family Pseudomonadaceae; genus Pseudomonas; species Pseudomonas monsensis. The sequence continues at coordinate 683,344 of NZ_CP077087.1, forward strand.
AGCAGCTTCATGCGTTATCGCTTGGGTCGAGGGATCGGGAAAGGCGCTCGAAACGCGCCTCGAGACGTTCCAGATCAAGTTTGATCCGGTCCAGTTCGCTGAACCGCGCTTCGGCCTCGCGCTGCCCGACGAGGGTGCGCGATTCTTCGGCGAGGTATTCGGCGAGGTTCTGGTTGAGGCTGGCAAATCCTTGTTGATACCAGCGTGCGCGGCTGCGCAGATGACCGCCCACCAGTTGCGTGGCGACCGGACCCAGCCAGCGCGAGAGTTCGTACTCCCAGTCCAGCTCCAGATCCTGCAGCACGCCGGCCAGCTCCAGCAGCACGCCGCTGTCACCGTCGATCTCGACTTCCGGGGCGTGCAGCACCGCGGTCTTGTCCTTGCTCATGGCCAGTTTCACCAGGCTCGACGCGGGCGCACGCAAGGTGCAGTCGACAGCGGTTTCCCAGTGCGCGGCCAGCATCAGGCCCTCATCGCTCGGCAGGATGAACAGTTGCAGCGCCGGGCTGCGGCAATCGACGGCAATCACCTTGCCGGTCAGATGCGCCAGCCTCGGCAGCGCCGTGCTGTCGAGACGCAGCACCCGGTTCAGACCGAGTTCAACGCTGGCGAGCAGCCCGGTGAGCAACATCAGGGCTTGATGCCGCGGTGCAGGGCGACGATGCCTGCGGTCATGTTGTGATAGGTCACGCGGTCGAAACCGGCGTCGACCATCATCGACTTCAGGGTTTCCTGATTCGGGTGCATGCGGATCGATTCGGCCAGGTAGCGATAGCTTTCCGAGTCGTTGGTGATCAGCTTGCCCATCAGCGGCATGAAGGCGAACGAGTAGGCGTCGTAGGCTTTCGACATCAGCGCGTTGGTCGGCTTGGAGAACTCCAGCACCAGCAGGCGACCGCCGGGCTTGAGCACGCGCAGCATCGAGCGCAGGGCGTCTTCTTTATGCGTCACGTTGCGCAGGCCGAAGGCGATGGTCACGCAGTCGAAATGGTTGTCCGGGAACGGCAGCTTTTCGGCATCCGCCTGAACGAATTCGACGTTGCCCGACACCCCCAGATCCAGCAGACGATCACGGCCGACCTTGAGCATGGATTCGTTGATGTCGGCCAGCACCACCTGGCCGGTCGGGCCAACGAGATGGGAGAACTTTTTGGTCAGGTCGCCCGTGCCGCCAGCGATGTCCAGCACGCGGTTGCCGCTGCGCACGCCCGACAATTCGATCGCAAAACGCTTCCACAGACGGTGCATGCCGCCCGACAGAAGGTCGTTCATCAGGTCGTATTTCGCCGCTACCGAGTGGAAGACCTCAGCGACTTTTTCCGCTTTCTGGCTTTCCGGCACGTTTTTGAAGCCGAAGTGTGTGGTGGGTTCGGCATCGCTGCCTTTGCGCTGATCAGTCATATCGCTGTCACCAAAAGAGAATGCGCGACATTCTAATCCCCAAGCCATGCTTTGTCTTGGAATGGCTAAAGGTAAGATGGGCAACCGTCGGGACGATTTGCCGCAGACGCGGTCAAGATTTACCGAGACCTATTCATCAAGCAGGAGTCATTCAATGGCCAAAATCAGTGTTGAGCGTGCCCACAACCTGGGCAAGGAAGCCGCCCGCGAGAAGGCCGACAAGCTGGCGCAGAAACTCTCCGATCAATATGGCCTGGAGCCGCAGTGGTCGGGCGACACCCTGAACCTCAAGCGCTCGGGCGTGAAAGGCGCGGTGCATGTGGCCGACGATTCGATCAAGGTCGATGTGGAACTGGGCATCATGATGTCGGCCATGAGCGGCATGATCAAAGCCGAGATCGAGAAGGCCCTCGACAAGGCCCTGGTCTGAAATACGGTCCCCTGTAGGCGTGAGCCTGCTCGCGATTGGGGTCTGTCAGTCACCGTAATGTTGATTGACAGACCTCAATCGCGAGCAGGCTCACTCCTGCATTTGTTCTGTGGTGCTCCTGCTGTTTATGTCAGTTGTTAGGGTGCCGTTTCTAATTTTTCTCCCTACTTTGTGCCTGAGCCCGACACCTTTGCGGGCAGTTCCTCAAACCTTCTGCGCGTGAGGTGCACCATGGCCAAAGTCATTTTGAAGAAAAAAATCGACGCTTCGACTTCTGCTCTGAGCGACGTCAAATCCTATGCCCGCAAGATCTGGCTGGCAGGCCTGGGTGCCTACACCAAGGTCGGCCAAGAAGGCAGCGACTACTTTCAGGAGTTGATCAAGGCTGGTCAAACGGTTGAAAAGAAAGGCAAAAAAGCCGTCACCGAAAAACTCGAAGCAGCCAACGCCGAGATTGATGACGTCAAGGACGAAGTCAGCTCGTTCAAGGGTCGTGTCGAAGTCCAGCTCGACAAGGTCGAGAAGGCGTTCGACTCCCGTGTTGCAAGTGCCTTGAATCGTATCGGCATTCCGTCTAAACATGACGTTGAGACACTCTCTGCTAAGCTCGATGAGCTGACGGCATTGCTCGAACGCGTCGCGCGTAAATCTTAAGGAGAACGGGATGGCTGGTAAAAAGAACACCGATAAAGAAGGCAGCTCGTGGATTGGGAAAGTCGAAGACTACTCCCGCAAAATCTGGCTGGCTGGTTTAGGCGTGTACTCGAAGATCGACACTGACGGCAGCAAACTCTTCGAGTCACTGGTCAAAGACGGCGAGAAAGCCGAGAAGCTCACCAAGACAGCAGTCGGCAAAAAAGTCGATGCCGCCAAGGACTCCGCTTCTTCGGCCAAGTCGCGCATCAGCGGCGTGAAAGATCGCGCACTGGGCAAGTGGGACGAGCTGGAAGGGGCTTTCGACAAGCGCCTGAACAGCGCGATTTCGCGTCTGGGTGTGCCAAGCCGCAATGAAGTGAAAGCGCTGCACAGCAAGGTTGAAACCCTGACCAAGCAGATCGAGAAACTCACCGGTCTGAAAACCCAACCGGTAGCGGCGAAAACCGCTGCAGCCAAACCGGCTGCGAAAACTGCCGCCAAGCCTCTGGCCAAAGCAGCGGCCAAGCCTGCAGCCAAAGCCGCTGCGAAAACCGCCGCCGCCAAGCCAGCCGCCAAAGCCGCAGCCAAGCCGGTTGCCGCTAAAGCCGCCGCGAAACCGGCAGCAAAACCTGCGACCAAAACTGCAGCTAAACCCGCCGCCAAAACCGCTGCCGCCAAACCGGCTGCCAAGCCTGCAGCGAAACCTGCTGCGGCGAAGAAACCGGCAGTGAAAAAACCGGCCGCGCCGAAAGCCGCTGCGCCGAAACCGGCCGCACCTGCTGCAGCCAAACCGGCCACCCCGGCAGCTCCGGTGAGTGCGTCGAACTCCGCCGCAGCGCCGACTCCAGCGGCCACCCCGACTGCTGTATCGACCCCGTCGACGCCAACCAGTCAGTCCTGATTCTTCAGGGCAAATTAAAACGCCCGGCCTGTGAAGGTCGGGCGTTTTTGTATCTGAATTCCAACAGCCCCTCACCCTAGCCCTCTCCCAGAGGGAGAGGGGACCGAACGAGGTGTCTCACGCTATACACCGACCTGAAAGACCTTACCGATTATGGATTCGGTAACGCACTGTCAGGTCGGCGTACTTCTACAGCATCCCCCAATCAGTCCCCCTCTCCCTCCGGGCGGTCCGACGTTTCGGGAGGGCTAGGGTGAGGGGCTTTTGATTCAGTCGTGATCTTCAAGGTATTGCAGGGCCATCCGCTCCGTGGTGACCTTAACCGGCGGCAGCAGATGCGGCGCCACCAGCATCATGATCTGGTAAACCACCAGACGAACCTCGCCCTCGCGATCCAGAATCCGCTGATAATCCAGCGAAAACAGCAGCGTCATAGTGATCTGCTCCACCAGTTGCCCCAACGCCTGCGTATCACTGACCAGTTGCCCCGAAGCCTTCAATCGTGCAAGCAACGAAGCGAGTGTGCGCTTCAGCGCATTGAGCAGATGACGAATGCCCTTGGCCAGCTTCGGCAAGCGCCCGGCGAGGTTCGACAGGTCCTGGAAGAGGAAGCGGTACTGTGCCAGGCGCTCGACGATCAAGTGCAGAAACAGCCAGTAGTCTTCCGGCGCCAGCTCCACATCGGCCGGCGGATCGAGCAGCGGCGCCAGCTCATTCTGGAAGCGTTCGAACAGGCCGAGAATCAACGGCTCCTTGCCGTGGAAGTGGTAATAGAGGTTGCCGGGGCTGATCCCCATTTCGTTGGCCACCTCCATGGTGGAGACGTTCGGCTCGCCTTTCTCATTGAACAACTGCAAAGCACATTCGAGAATCCGGTCGCGGGTTTTCATCCAGTCTTCTTAGAAAAATTCGGTTAAGCGTCAGCGCACACGCACGTAAGTACCGGGTGCCGCCTCCATCGGTGGATAGTTCGGGTTGCCGAGGGCCATCTGGGTTTCGTGCTGCGCCCCGGAGCGTTCCTGAATCCATGTCAGCCATTGCGGCCACCAGCTGCCCTCGACGTGTTTGCCGTCGTAGTACCAGGCGCGCGGGTCGCTGCTCATCTTGCCGTTCTCGACGTAGGCGGCCTTCGGATTGCTCGGCGGGTTGAGGATGCTTTGTACATGGCCGCTGTTGGACAGCACGAAGCGTCGATCGCCACCGAGCAGCAGGGTCGAGCGATACACCGCATCCCACGGGGTGATGTGGTCGTTCATGCCGGCGACGCTGAAGCTGTCGACGGTGACTTTCTGCAGGTCGATCGGCGTGCCGCACACCTCGAGCCCGCCCGGATGGGTCAACGGGTTGTGCTTGAAGAAGTCCAGCAGGTCGCCGTGAAATGCCGCCGGCAGGCGTGTGTTGTCGTTGTTCCAGTAGAGGATGTCGAAGGCCGGTGGCTCCTTGCCCAGCAGGTAATTGTTGACGAAGTAGCTCCAGATCAAATCGTTGGGGCGCATCCAGGCGAAGACCTTGGCCATGTCACGACCATCGAGCACACCCTTCTGATAGGAGCGGCGCTTGGCGGCTTCCAGGGTCTGCTCGTCGGCGAACAGGGTGGCCGGGGTCTCGATCTGGCTGTCCAGCAGGCTGACCAGATAGGTCGCGCTGGAAACCCGCCGCAGTTGCCGCTTGGCCTGCAAGTGGCCTTGCAGCGCCGCGATGGTCAGGCCGCCGGCGCAGGCGCCCATCAGGTTGACTTCGCGCGCGCCGGTGATCGCCCGGCAGATGTTCATCGCTTCTTCTACCGCTTCGACGTAGGTCGACAGGCCCCATTCGCGATGGCGGACATCGGGGTTGCGCCAGCTGATCATGAAGGTCTGCAAGCCGTTCTTCAGGGCGTACTGGACGAAGCTGTTGTGCGGGCTCAGGTCAAAAATGTAGTACTTGTTGATTTGCGGCGGCACCACCAGCAGCGGCTTGGCGTACTGCTTTTCGCTCATCGGTTTGTACTGGATCAGCTCCAGCATCTCGTTGCGAAATACCACCGAACCGGTGGTGGTGGCGACGGTCTTGCCGACCTCGAAAGCCTGCTTGGTCACCTGCCGTGGCAGGCCATCGTTGTGCAGCAAGTCATCGAACAGATGACTGAGGCCACGGACCAGACTGTGTCCGCCGGAGTTGAACAGCTCCTTGACCGCCAGCGGGTTGAGCAAGGTGTTGGAGGGCGCCACGGCGTCGTTGAGCAGGGTGAAGGCGAAGTGCGCGCGGGCACGATCGTCGTCGCTCATGTTGCTTTCATCTATCCAGCTTTTGACCTGTTTTTGCCAGGCCAGGTAGGCCTGCAGGCTGCGCCGGTAAAAAGGATTGAGGCTCCACGCCGGATCGGCGAAACGGCTGTCCTGCGGATTGGTCGGGTACAGGGTTTCGCCGAGCAGCACACGGCCCAGTTGGCCGCCGAGCTTCAAGGCATGCTTCGCACTGTGGATCGGGTTGCGCAGGCCATGGGCTGCCACGCTGCGCAAGGTCGAAATCAAATCCCGGCCACGCAGGCCGGTGATCGCACTTTGTGCGTTGATGAACACGGCGGGGCTGGGCACTACGCCCGTCGCTGGTTTGTCGCGCATGACTCAACACTCCTTCGTCTTCAGGCCAAAAACAAACTCACCGAACCAGAACACCATAGTCGCTGTTGCGGGTTGCTGCCTGCGCGGCGTCCTGCCGCGCACTTCCTGACGCTTGCATAAAGCCTGCCGCAGCAGCTAGCCGCCCAGCGGTGTCGGGTGCGGGTGCATCACTGCACGCTGACGTTCCTCCTGGAGAAATTTCATGATGATCGGCGCCACCGCTTCGGCACGGGTAATCAGGAACAGATGACCGTCGTCGATGATGTGCAGTTGGGCATTGGGAATGCGCCAGGCGAGCATGCGCATGTTGATCAGCGGGATCAGTGGATCGTCATCGCCGGCCAGCACCAGCGTCGGCTGGTGGATCTTGTGCAGCCAGTGAATGCTGGTCCAGCCCAGCCCGGCGAAGAGTTGCCAGTAGTAACCGAGCTTGCCCGCCGAACGCACCTTGGCGGCATGGCTGGCAGCCAGGGTCGGGTCGCGACGGAACGAGCCGCCATAGATCAGCGGCGCGATCCGGATCACGTGCGAGGGTTGGATGTAGCGCCGTGGACTGGCCATCATCCACAGCACCTTGGGTTTGCCCGGCACCATGAACGCACCGGCGGCGGTCGCCGCCAGCACCAGTTTCTTGCAGCGCTCGGGGTAGTCGTGGGCAAACTGCTGGGCCAGCGCACCGCCCCAGGACACGCCGATCACGTTGACCTGACCGTAGTCGAGGTAGTCGAGCATCCGCGCCGTCAGCTTGGCCAGCCCGGGAAAGCGATACGGCCGGTTCGGCGTCGAGGAGCCGCCGACACCGGGCACGTCGAAGGCGATCACTTCCAGATCCGGGTCCAGCGCCGCGACGAACGGAAACACCAGCTCCAGGTTGGCGCCGATGCCGTTGAAAATCAGCAAGGGCGTCAAATGAGGCTTGCCGGGGCGTACCGCAGTGCGGAGGGTCTGGCCATCCAGATCGACGGTACGGAATATGAACGGATGCGGCATGCTTCAGGCCCTTCGGGTTAGAGTGGAGCAGCTACAAGCCGCAAGCTTCAAGCAGAACCTGCTCAGCTTGCGGCTTGTAGCTTGTGGCTTGCCGCTATCTTTCATGTACGTAAGTGCCCGGCGATGCTTCACCTGGCGCGTACGCTTTGTTGCCCAGTTTGGTCGGTGCCTTTTTCAGGTTGCCCGAGCGCTCGGCCTGCCACGCCTGCCAGTACAGCCACCAGGAGTCGGTGTGCTTGGTCGAGTTCTCTTGCCATTCATCGGCACTGGCGGCCATGCCTTCGCTGGTCATGTAGCGCGATTTCGGGTTGCCCGGCGGATTCAGAATGCTCTGGATATGCCCGCTGCTCGACAACACGAACTCGACTTTGCCACCAAACAGCTGCGCCGACTTGTAGCAGGACTTCCATGGGGTGATGTGGTCGTTGGTACCGGCCAGCGAGAAGATGTCGGCCGTGACCTGCTTGAGGTCGATCGGCGTACCGCACACTTCCAGTGCATTGGGGCGGATCAGTGGGTTGTTTTTGAACATCTCGATCAGGTCGCCGTGGAACGCTGCCGGCAACCTTGTGGTGTCGTTGTTCCAGAACAGGATGTCGAACACCGGGGGCTCGTTGCCGAGCAGGTAGTTGTTGACCCAGTAGTTCCAGATCAGGTCGTTGGGGCGCATCCACGCGAAAACCTTGGCCATGTCTTTGCCTTCGAGCACACCGGCCTGGTACGAGTGACGCTTGGCGGTCTCCAGGGTCTGCTCGTCGACGAACAGGGCCACGTCGCTGTCCAGGGTGGTGTCGAGCACGCTGACCAGCAGGGTCAGCGCGTTGACCTTGTTCTCGCCGAGGGCGGCGTAGTGGCCGAGCAGGGCGGTGCAGGTGATGCCACCGGAGCAGGCGCCGAGCATGTTCACGTCTTTGCTGCCGGTGATCGCCGTGACCACGTCGACCGCTTCCTTGAGCGCATCAATGTAGGTCGACAGGCCCCACTCGCGCTGGGCCTTGGTCGGGTTGCGCCAGCTGACGATGAACGTCTGCACGTTATTGCGCAGGCAGAAACGCGCCAGGCTCTTGTCCGGGCTCAAATCGAATACGTAGAACTTGTTGATCTGTGGCGGTACCACCAGCAGTGGACGCTCGTGGACCTGCTCGGTGATCGGCTTGTACTGGATCAGTTCCAGCACGTCGTTGCGAAACACCACGGCGCCTTCGGTCACGCCGAGGCTCTTGCCGACTTCGAACGCGCCCATGTTGACCTGGCTCGGCATTCCGCCGTTGTGCACCAGATCCTTGGCCAGATGCGAGAGACCGTCGAGCAGGCTTTTGCCGCCTGTCTCGAAGAAGCGTTTTACCGCGGCCGGGTTGGCGGCGGTGTTGGTCGGGGCCATCGCTTCGGTCATCAGATTGATGACGAAGTGGCCGCGCGCGATGTCTTTGGGTGAGAGGTTGCTGTCATCAATCCAGGCGTGGAGTTCCTTGCGCCACGCCAGGTAAGTTTGCAGATAACGTTTGTAGAGCGGGTTCTGGCTCCACGCCGGATCGGCGAAGCGACGGTCATCGCCAGCCGGTTGCAGTTCGGATTTGCCAAACAACACGTTCTTCAGTTCGAGGCCGAAATGGGTGACGTGCCTGACGCTATGGATCGGTTGTTTTATGGCCTGTCTCAGCACCATACGAGCAGAGGCCAGCAGATCCTTTCCGCGTAGCCCAACGACGGGATTAAGCCCCAGGGTGTTTTCCGAGGCTTGGTACTTCAGGTCATCGTTATTCTTGTTACTCATCTACGACGCTCCATTGTCCTGAGACGAGTACCCGGTTTTGCACTGTGCAGTTCCACAGCCAATGCCAGGTACTACTGCTCGGGTGACCGTTAATTCTGCATAGCTGCTTTACAGTCGTAGAGCACTGCAGGGAACTTGCCAGCTCCATTGGTTACCCGAGTTTAATTTTTTTCGCAAGCGGGCCGATCCTCGGCCACACAGCGGAGCATTCAAACAGATGAATTTAGAAAATGCCCTCTAAAGAGCAAGAGTCTCGGACTAGAGCATCAGCTTGACGATCGACTCGTCCGGATCGCGGGTTTTTCCGGCGGCTTTGAGTTCAGCGAGATAGTCGGCCCAGAGTGCGTCATAACGTCGCCCCAGTTCGTAGAGATAATCCCAAGTGAACAAGCCGCTGTCGTGGCCGTCGTCGAAGGTCAGTTTCAGTGCGTAGTGACCGGCCGGTTCCAGCTTGCTCAGACCGACGTTGATCTTGCCGAATTGCAGGATCGGTTTGCCGTGGCCCTGGACCTCGGCGGAGGGGGAATGCACGCGCAGGAATTCGGCGGGCAGGGTGTACTCCTCGCCGGACGCGTAAGTGAGCGTCAGGGTTTTCGAGGCTTTGTGCAGTTTGATGTCAGTAGGAATCATAGGAAAAGCCTTCAGCTGCGAGCTACAAGCGGCAAGCTTAACTCAGCTTGCCGCTCGCAGCTTGCGGCTTGCCGCTCTACAGAATGTAGCGGGACAGGTCTTCGTTCTGCGCCAATTCGCCGAGGTGGCTGTTGACGTATTCCGCGTCGATCAGAATCGGCTTCTCATCGTGGGTGCTGGCGAGGTCGCCGGCACTGAACGACACCTCTTCGAGCAGACGCTCAAGCAGGGTGTGCAGGCGACGGGCACCGATGTTCTCGGTCTTCTCGTTGACCTGCCAGGCGATCTCCGCCAGACGCTTGATGCCTTCCGGCTGGAACTGGATGTTCAGGCCTTCGGTTTTCAACAGCGCGCAGTATTGCTCGGTGAGCGATGCATGCGGTTCGCTGAGGATGCGTTCGAAGTCTTCCGGGCTCAGGGCCTTGAGTTCGACGCGGATCGGCAGACGACCCTGAAGTTCAGGCACCAGGTCGCTCGGCTTGCTCAGGTGGAACGCGCCGGACGCAATGAACAGGATGTGGTCAGTCTTGACCATGCCCAGCTTGGTGTTGACGGTGCAGCCTTCGATCAGCGGCAGCAGGTCGCGCTGTACGCCTTCACGGGACACATCGGCACCGCCGACATTGCCACGCTTGGCGACCTTGTCGATCTCGTCGATGAACACGATGCCGTGCTGTTCAACGGCTTCCAGCGCCTTGGCTTTCAGCTCTTCTTCGTTGACCAGGCGCCCGGCTTCTTCGTCGCGCACCAGCTTCAGTGCTTCTTTGACCTTGAGCTTGCGCGCCTTCTTCTTGCCCTTGCCCATATTGGCGAACAGTGATTGCAGCTGGTTGGTCATCTCCTCCATGCCAGGCGGCGTGGCGATTTCGATGCCGGACACCTCGGCCACTTCGATCTCGATTTCCTTGTCATCCAGCTGACCTTCGCGCAGGCGCTTGCGGAACAGCTGACGGGTATTGGAGTCGGTGCTCGGCGCTTCTTCATTGCTAAAGCCCATGCGCGCCGGCGGCAGCAGTGCGTCGAGGATACGGTCCTCGGCAGCGTCTTCGGCGCGATGACGCACGCGAGTCATTTCCTGCTCGCGAAGCATCTTGATCGCGGCGTCGGCCAGATCACGGATGATCGATTCGACGTCACGGCCGACGTAGCCGACTTCGGTGAACTTGGTCGCTTCGACTTTGATGAACGGCGCGTTGGCCAGTTTCGCCAAACGACGGGCGATCTCGGTTTTACCGACACCGGTCGGGCCGATCATCAGGATGTTCTTCGGGGTCACTTCAACGCGCAGCTCTTCAGGCAGCTGCATGCGGCGCCAGCGGTTGCGCAAGGCAATCGCGACGGCGCGCTTGGCATCGTCCTGGCCGATGATATGGCGGTTGAGTTCGTGGACGATTTCGCGGGGAGTCATGGACATAGTAATTGACGGTCCTCAAGCAGAAACAAGCCGTGGCACAGGGCCGTATCAGGCTTCTTCAGCGAGATCCTGCTCCTCAATGGTCTGAGTGTGGTTGGTGAATACGCAGATGTCGGCAGCGATGCCCAGTGCGGTTTCGACGATTTCACGGGCCGACAGGTCGGTCTTTTTCAACAGCGCGCTGGCTGCAGCCTGGGCGTAACCGCCACCGGAACCCATGGCGATCAGGCCATTCTCGGGTTCGACCACGTCGCCGTTGCCGGTGATGATCAGGGATGCGTCCTTGTTGGCGACCGCGAGCATGGCTTCGAGGCGGCTCAGGGAGCGGTCGGTGCGCCATTCTTTGGCGAGTTCGACGGCGGCGCGGATCAGGTGGCCCTGATGTTTCTCGAGTTGGCCTTCGAAACGTTCGAACAGGGTAAAGGCGTCGGCGGTGGCACCGGCGAAACCGGCGATGACCTGGCCGTGGTACAGGCGACGCACCTTTTTGGCGTTGCCTTTCATCACGGTATTGCCGAGAGAAACCTGGCCGTCGCCGCCCATGACGACTTTGCCGTGGCGGCGGACTGAAACGATGGTGGTCAAGGGAAGAGTCTCCACGCAGCGGGGCGAAAATGCCTTATGCCCATTCATATGGGGGTGCTGGAGAGGATTTCAACCGGGGAGGGTGCGGAGGGACGAACGGCGCCGGGCAGATCAGAATTTTGTGGTGCTGGTTATGACGCCTTCGCGAGCAAGCTCGCTCCCACAGGGACAGCGCATAGCCTGTGGGAGCGAGCCTGCTCCGGGCGGCGTTCCGACGAAGAACGATGACACGGTGACTCTGACGAAATCAGCGGCTCTGGCGTTGTTGTAACAACAGGTTGCTGAAGCCGGCGCCGGCCAGTTGTTTCTGGGCCGTGGTCAGTTGTTCGCGGTTGCTGAACGGGCCGACCAATACGCGGTACCAGGTCTCATCCTTCACGGTGCCGGACTCAACCGCCACGGCCTGGCCGAGCAGAATGATCTGTGCACGGACCTTGTCGGCATCCGCCTCTTTGCGGAACGAACCCGCCTGGAGGAAGAATTTGGTCACGGGCGCCGCTTTGCTCACGGGTGGCGCTGGCGGCGGGGTGATCCCGGCCAGTGCTGCCTGCGCGCGCGCGGTGTCGATCTTCGCCGCTTCCGCAGGGGTGACCGGCGTCGTCGGGATCGCCGGCACTTGCGGCGTCGGCAGGGTTTTCTCCGGCACGGCGTCCGGCGGCACGATCACTTCCGATTCCGGCAGCAAGGTGTAGAAGTCGTACTTCGGCTTCACCGGTTGCGTCGGGCTCGGCGGGGTCTTGTTGGCCTCGGCGATCTTCGACGCTTTCTGCTGCTGCGCCTGTTCGACCTTCTCGCGCTTGACCGTGTCGCTGCCCTTGCCCGGTTCCAGTTTCATCAGGAACACGATGAACGCGCCGACCGTCAGGCCGATGGCCATCCACAGCCAACCCGGAATCGGTTGCTTCGCAGGAGCTTGGTAACGGCTGGCGCCACGCTTGGGTGCAGGTTTTTTCTTGGCAGCCAACTTACATACGCTCCAGAGTTTCCAGGCCCAACAGTTCCAGGCCTTGCTTGAGAGTACGACCGGTCAGCGCGGCCAGACGCAGACGGCTCTGCATCTGGGCCGGCGTTTCGGCGGCGAGGATCGGGCAGTTCTCGTAGAAGCTGGAGAACAGACCGGCAACGTCGTACAGATAGGTGCAGAGAATGTGCGGCGTGCCTTTGTCGGACACGTTGTTCAGCACTTCGCCGAACTGCGCCAGTTTCGCCGCCAGCTCTTGCTCGTGTGCGGCTTCCAGCACGATCTGGCCATCGACTTCGCTGAAGTCCTTGCCCAGTTTGCGGAACACCCCGGCCACACGGGTATAGGCGTACAACAGGTACGGCGCGGTATTGCCTTCGAAGTTGAGCATCAGGTCGAAGTTGAAGCTGTAGTCGCTGGTGCGGTGTTTCGACAGGTCGGCGTATTTCACCGCACCGATGCCGACCACCTTGGCGATGTTGCGCAGTTCGTCTTCGGCCAGTTCCGGGTTCTTTTCTTTCACCAGGTTGTAGGCACGTTCCTGCGCTTCGGTCAGCAGGTCGATCAGCTTCACGGTGCCGCCGTCACGGGTCTTGAACGGACGGCCATCGGCGCCGTTCATTGTGCCGAAGCCCATGTGCTCCATCTCCATCGGATGGGTGACAAAACCGGCCTTGCGCGCTACAGCGAACACTTGCTGGAAGTGCAGGGCCTGACGCTGATCGACGAAGTACAGCGCGCGGTCGGCCTTGAGCTTGCCGCTGCGGTAGCGCACAGCCGCCAGGTCAGTGGTGGCGTACAGGTAGCCGCCGTCGGCCTTGACGATGATCACCGGCAGCGGGTCGCCGTCGGCGTTCTTGAACTCGTCGAGGAACACGCACTGGGCGCCGTTGCTCTCGACCAGCATGCCGGCGGCTTTCAGGTCGTTGACCACATTGATCAAGTCGTCGTTGTAGGCGCTTTCGCCCATCACGTCGGCCATGGTCAGTTTGACGTTGAGCAGTTCGTAGATCTTCTGGCAGTGCGACAGCGAGATGTCCTTGAACTTGGTCCACAGTGCCAGGCACTCGGTGTCGCCGGCCTGCAGCTTGACCACCAGGCCACGGGCGCGGTCGGCGAACTCTTCGGACTCGTCGAAACGCTGCTTGGCGGCGCGGTAGAAGTTTTCCAGATCAGACAGCTCGTCGCTGGTGATCGGGTTTTCCTGCAGATAAGCCATCAACATGCCGAACTGGGTGCCCCAGTCGCCGACGTGGTTCTGGCGGATCACTTCGTCGCCGAGGAATTCCAGCACGCGGGCCACGCCGTCGCCGATGATGGTCGAGCGCAAGTGGCCGACGTGCATCTCTTTGGCCAGGTTCGGCGCCGACAGGTCAACCACGGTGCGCTGCGCCGGGCCGGCCTTGCGCACGCCTACGTGAGCGTCGGCCAGGGCGGCATCGAGACGATTGGCCAGGGCCTGGGTGTTCTGGAAGAAATTGATGAAGCCCGGACCGGCGATTTCGGCCTTGGTGACGTTTTCGTCGGCCGGCAGCGCGGCGATGATTTTTTCCGCCAGATCGCGCGGCTTCATGCCCGCAGGCTTGGCCAGCATCATGGCGATGTTGCTGGCGAAGTCACCGTGGGTCTTGTCGCGGGCGTTCTCCACCTGAATCGCCGGCGACAGGCCTTCAGGCAACACACCTTCGTTGACGAGTTGGGTGAGGGCTTGTTGGATCAGCTGGCGAATGGTGTCTTTCATGGTCTTCTCTTTCGACCGCAAGCGCGGCGGCGCATCAATGCGCGGGTGGAAAAACTGGGCATTATCCGTTGCGAAGACGGGCTTGCCAACCTTAGCAGGCCGCTTATGGATATGTGGTGACATCAAAGGCAAAAGATCGCAGCCTGCGGCAGCGCCTGCAGGTAATTGCCTATTCCTCTGCAGGTGCTGCCGCAGGCTGCGATCTATTGAGCTTCAGTACAAATCGACCGGATCAACATCCAGCGACCAGCGCACCGCCCGCCCGCTCGGCATCTGCTCCAGCACCAGCAACCAACTGGCGAGCAACCGATGCAGAGGCGCTCGTGCTGTCGCCTGCAACAACAACTGCGCGCGATAGCGCCCGGCCCGCCGTTCCATCGGCGCCGGCACCGGCCCGAGCAACTCAATCCCGCTCAGATGCTGCTCGGCCAGCAAGCGTTCGGCCTCGCTGCACGCTTCATCGAGAAAGCCTTCAGCCTGCCCCGGCTTGTGCGCTTCGGCACGCAACAGCGCCAGATGCGCAAACGGCGGCAGCCCCGCAGCGCGGCGCTCACTCAGGGCCTGCTCGGCAAAGGCGAAGTAACCCTGCTCGGTCAACTGCACTAATAAAGGATGGTCGGCCAGGTGTGTCTGGATGATCACCTTGCCCGGCTCTTCTGCCCGCCCGGCGCGCCCGGCCACCTGCACGATCAACTGCGCCATACGCTCACTGGCGCGGAAGTCGCCGGAGAACAGGCCGCCATCGGCATCGAGGATCGACACCAGCGTGACGCGCGGAAAATGGTGCCCCTTGGCCAGCATCTGCGTGCCGACCAGAATGCACGGCTGACCCTTCTGGATCGTCGCGAACAACTGATTCATCGCGTCCTTGCGCGAGGTGCTGTCGCGATCGACCCGCAGCACCGGGTAATCGGGAAACAGAATCGCCAGCCGCTCTTCGGCCCGCTCGGTGCCGGCGCCCACCGGACGCAGATCGACTTTGTTGCATTTCGGGCACTGGCGCGGCGTGCGTTCGACATAACCGCAGTGATGGCAGCGCAGTTCGCCGTAGCGTTGGTGCACGGTCATCCGCGCGTCACAGCGCGAACACTCGGACATCCAGCCGCAATCGTGGCACAGCAACGTCGGGGCGAAACCGCGACGGTTGAGGAACACCAGCACTTGCTGGCCATTGGCGAGGGTCTGGCCGATGGCTTGCTGCATCGGTCCGGAAATGCCGCTGTCCAGTGGACGGCTTTTTACATCCAGCCGCAAGAAACGGGGTTGCTTGGCACCGCCGGCACGTTCATTCAGGCGTAGGAGCCCATACCGTCCGGTGTAGGCGTTGTGCAGGCTTTCCAGCGAAGGCGTGGCGGAGCCGAGGACGATCGGGATGTTTTCCTGCCGTGCGCGTACCAGCGCCAGATCGCGGGCGTGGTAGCGCAAACCTTCCTGCTGCTTATAAGAGCCATCGTGCTCTTCGTCGATGATGATCAGCCCCGGGTTCTTCATCGGGGTGAACAGCGCCGAGCGGGTGCCGATAATAATGTCGGCCTCGCCATCACGGGCCGCGAGCCAGGCGTCAAGGCGTTCGCGGTCGTTGACGGCCGAATGCAGCAAGGCGATGCGCGCATTGAAACGCTGTTCGAAGCGCGCCAGGGTTTGCGGGCCGAGGTTGATCTCCGGGATCAGCACCAGCGCCTGTTTGCCGGCTTCGAGGGTTTCGCGGATCAGCTGTAAATAGACTTCAGTCTTGCCGCTGCCCGTGACCCCGGCCAGCAGAAAAGCGTGATAGCTGTCGAACCCGGCCCGGATCGCTTCGTAAGCGGCGCGTTGTTCGGTGTTGAGTGGCAACTCCGGCTGGGCCAGCCAGTGCTCATGACGAGCGCCGGGGGCGTGGCGCCGGATCTCCACTTGTACCAGGTTCTTCGCCAGCAGCAGGTCGAGGCTGTCTTTGCTCAGCATCAGTTTGCTCAGCAACTGATGGGCCACACCGTGCGGATGCTGCGCCAGTGTCGCCAGTGCTTCACGCTGGCGCGGGGCGCGGGCGATGCGCGAATCATCGAGGCTGGCGCCAGGTACGACCGACCAGAAGCGCTCCTGACGGGCCTCGGCCAGTTCGCCCTGGCGCAGTAATACCGGCAGGGCCCAGCTCAAGGTGTCGCCGAGGCTGTGCTGGTAATACTGCGACGTCCACAGGCACAGCTTGAACAGTGCTGGCGGCAACGGCGGCTCGGCATCAAGCAGGGCCAGCGCCGGTTTGAGTTTTTCCACCGGCACTTCGCTGGTGTCGGTGACCTCGACCAGAATCCCTATCATCTCGCGCCGACCGAACGGCACCCGCAGGCGCATGCCCGGTTGCAACTGGGCGCGCAGCACGCCGGCCGGCGCCCGATAGTCGAACAGGCGGCGCAAGGGCGAAGGCAGGGCGAGGCGCAGAATGGCGTCGGGCACGCGGGGGGATCTCTATAAGCGCAAAATAAGGTAGTGAGCGCAGATCAATTGTGGGAGCGAGCTTGCTCGCGAATGCGGTGTGCCAGTTGATGACTCAGTGCCTGACACACCGCATTCGCGAGCAAGCTCGCTCCCACAGTGGAGTACGTTCAAGGCCGGGAGCCTAGCAGACGGTCGGTCTCAGGGACAGCTTGCGCGATTGACATTGTCTGGTAGAATCCGCGGCCTAATTACGTGCGGTATTCAACAATCGTGTTGGGTGGCGGCACGCTAGCTGAGGAAGACATCATGAAAGCTGATATCCACCCGAATTACCCAGAAATCGCTGTTACCTGCTCGTGCGGTAACAAGTTCGAAACTCGTTCGACCTTCGGCAAAGCCCTGGCGATCGACGTTTGCAACGAATGCCACCCGTTCTACACCGGTAAGCAGAAGACTCTGGACACCGGTGGTCGCGTTCAGAAGTTCGCCGACCGTTTCGGTGCTTTCGGCGCGAAAAAGGCCTAAGGCCCTTCATTCTGGAAAACCTCAGCGGCTTTTCCGGTCTGATGAAAAAGGCGTCCCTTGCGGGCGCCTTTTTTGTGTCCGCGATTTGGCTTTCCGGGGCTCAGGCCTTCTGCCCGGCGCCTGTGGGGGTGCCGAGCGTCGCCGTACAGCGCGTCGTTGATGGTGACACGGTGCGCCTGAGCGATGGCCGCAGTGTGCGCATGATCGGCCTCAACACGCCGGAATTGGGCAAGCAGGGTCGCAGCGATGAACCTTTTGCCGTGGCGGCACGCCAGCGTCTGCAAGCGTTGATTGATGACAGTGGCGGACAAGTCGTTGTGCTCCCCGGCAAGCAAGCAAAAGACCATTACGGGCGTACGCTCGCCCACCTCTATAACGTCAGCGGCGCCAACCTTGAGGCACAAATGCTGGCTGACGGTCTTGGCTTCCAGGTCGCGGTAGCACCGAATGTCGATCTTGTTGCCTGTCAGCAGGCTGCCGAACGCAGTGCGCGACAGGCTGGCCGAGGCCTTTGGCGACAGTCACCTGTACTGAAAGCGGAGCAGATCCAGCGCTCGGGTTTCGCCGTGCTCAGCGGTCGTGTGAGCAAGGTGCAGCGCAATCGGGGCGGAATCTGGATCGAGTTGCAGGGCGCCGTTGTATTGCGTGTTGCACCCAATCTCGTCGGACAATTCGACATGGCGCGCTTGCAAGCGCTGCAGGGCAGGCAGATCGAGGCCCGGGGCTGGGTGGTCGACCGTTCGCGGCGCGGTGGATTGCAGGCGGGCCAGCCGCGCTGGCTGCTTCCGTTGACCGATCCGGCCATGATGCGCAGTTCTCGCTGAAGAAAAGTTGTAGACATTTTTTCTGTCGATTGTGAACAGTCCAGCCCTTGTGCGCCGTGGCTCTTGGCCCAAAGTCGTAGGACAGGGCGCTTGACAGGGGTGACTGCTCAGTCTTGTGGGGACTTTGCGAGGCGCGTATCCTCGCTGACCAGTCTGTCCAACAGTAAAAAGCGGAATGCCAAAATGTCTGATCTGAAAACTGCCGCTCTCGAATATCATGCCAATCCTCGTCCAGGGAAGCTGAGTGTCGAGCTCACCAAGGCCACTGCTACCGCCCGCGACCTGTCGCTGGCCTACAGCCCCGGCGTAGCTGAACCAGTGCGTGAGATCGCTCGCGATCCTGAACTGGCCTACAAATACACCGGCAAGGGCAACCTGGTTGCAGTCATTTCCGATGGCACCGCGATTCTGGGTCTGGGTAACCTCGGCCCGCTGGCTTCCAAGCCGGTAATGGAAGGTAAAGGCGTACTGTTCAAGCGCTTCGCCGGTATCGACGTGTTCGATATCGAAGTCGACTCCGAAAGCCCGCAAGCCTTCATCGACACCGTTAAACGCATCTCCATCACCTTCGGTGGCATCAACCTGGAAGACATCAAGGCACCTGAGTGCTTCGAGATCGAACGTGCTCTGATCGAGCAGTGCGACATTCCGGTATTCCACGATGACCAGCACGGCACCGCGATCGTGACCGCTGCGGGCATGATCAACGCCCTGGAAATCGCCGGCAAAACCCTGCCGGAAGCCAAGATCGTCTGCCTCGGCGCTGGCGCTGCGGCCATCTCCTGCATGAAGTTGCTGGTGAGCATGGGCGCAAAAATCGAAAACATCTTCATGGTTGACCGTACCGGCGTGATCCACTCCGGCCGTGACGACCTGAACCAGTACAAAGCGGTATTCGCTCACGCCACCGACAAGCGCAGCCTGGCTGATGCTCTGAAAGGCGCTGACGTGTTCGTCGGTCTGTCCGGCCCGAACCTGCTGAGCGCTGAAGGCCTGCTGTCGATGGCGGCCAACCCGATCGTCTTCGCCTGCTCGAACCCGGATCCGGAAATCTCTCCGGAACTGGCACACGCTACCCGCAGCGATGTGATCATGGCCACCGGTCGTTCCGACTACCCGAACCAGGTCAACAACGTACTGGGCTTCCCGTTCATATTCCGTGGTGCCCTGGACGTTCGCGCCAAGCGCATCAACGAAGAAATGAAAGTGGCCGCGGCCAACGCCCTGCGTGAACTGGCCAAACTGCCAGTGCCGCAAGACGTGTGCGATGCCTACGGTGGTGCCCCGCTGGAATTCGGTCGTGAGTACATCATTCCGAAGCCAATGGACAAGCGCCTGATCACCCTGATCTCCGACGCTGTGGCCAAAGCCGCGATCGAGACCGGTGTGGCCACCCTGCCGTATCCGAAGAACTACCCGCTGAAAAGCGTGGATGACGTGTTCAACGGCTAAGTCGTTGTAACGCTTCAAACAAAAGCCCCGGCTTGTGAGAGTCGGGGCTTTTTTATGCGTGAAGATCAAGAGCCCCTCACCCTAGCCCTCTCCCAGAGGGAGAGGGGACTGATTGGGGGGATGCTCCAGAGTTGCGCCGACCTGAAAGTGCTGTGCTGAATCCATAGTCGACACCACACTTTCAGGTCAGTGTATGACCCCAGGCAACTCGGTCAGTCCCCTCTCCCTCCGGGAGGGAGAGGGGACTGATTGGGGGATGCTCCAGAGTTGCGCCGACCTGAAAGTGCTGTGCCGAATCCATAGTCGACACCACACTTTCAGGTCGGTGCATGACCCCAGACAACTCGGTCAGTCCCCTCTTCCTCCGGGAGGGAGAGGGGACTGATTGGGGGGGGGCTCGGGAGTTGCGCCGACCTGAAAGCGCTGTGCTGAATCCATAATCGGCACCACACTTTCAGGTCGGTGTATGACCCCAGACAACTCGGTCAGTCCCCTCTCCCTCCGGGAGAGGGCTAGGGTGAGGGGCTCTTGATCTTCAGGTAATAAAAAGCCCCGCGCTTCTCACGAAGGCGGGGCTTTTCAGTGACGGTGGATCAGAACAAATCGATCGGCGCCTGTTCATCCGCCGGCAGCGGGCTGCCCGGTACGGTGCCGTTGCCCAGTTCATTCACCGAGGGCGGCGTGTCTTCCGACTTGAACAGCTCGAAGTAAGCGCCCGGCGTGCTCGGTGTCGCCGCACGACCGCTGACCGGATCCACCCGCAGGCTGAGGATGCCTTCCGGCTCAGGCTGCACGTGTGGCGGCTTGTCCTTGAGCGCAGCCGACATGTAGTTCATCCAGATCGGCAGCGCCACGGTGCCGCCGAACTCGCGGCGACCGAGGCTTTCCGGCTGGTCGAAACCGGTCCACACCGTGGTCACGTAATCGGCGTTGTAACCGGAGAACCAGGCATCTTTCGATTCGTTGGTGGTACCGGTTTTACCGGCGATATCGCTGCGACCCATGGCCAGCGCGCGGCGACCGGTGCCGAGCTTGATCACGTCCTGCAGCATGCTGTTGAGAATGTACGTGGTGCGACCATCGACGATCCGCTCAGCCACTGCCGGCGCTTGTGGTGCTGCGGCCGCGCCCGGGACTTCACCCGGCGCCGGTGCCGCATTGACGGTGATCGGCTGAGACGCCGGCGCGGCAAAGCCATCTGTGGCCGACACACCCTGCGGCACGGTCGGCGGATTGGCGGCGAACAGCGTGTCGCCGTTGCGGCTTTCAATCTTGTCGATGATGTACGGGGTGATCTTGAAGCCGCCGTTGGCGAAAGTGCTCCAGCCGGTCGCGATTTCCATCGGCGTCAGCGTCGCCGTACCCAGCGCCAGCGAGAGGTTCGGCGGCAGGTCCTGCTTGTTGAAGCCGAAGCGGGTGATGTAGTCGATGGTCTTGCCCACGCCCATCGCCTGCAGCAGGCGGATCGACACCAGGTTACGTGACTTGTACAGCGCTTCGCGCAGGCGGATCGGGCCGAGGAAGGTGTTGGTGTCGTTCTTTGGCCGCCAGACCTTGTCCAGGTACTCGTCGACGAACACGATCGGGGCGTCGTTGACCAGCGTGGCAGCGGTGTAGCCACTGTCCAGCGCGGCACTGTAGACGAACGGCTTGAAGCTCGAACCCGGCTGACGCTTGGCCTGCAGGGCGCGGTTGTAGTTGCTCTGTTCGAATGCAAAGCCGCCGACCAGCGAGCGGATCGCGCCGTTCTGCGGGTCCAGCGACACCAGGGCGCCTTGCGCCTGCGGGATCTGACTGAACTTCAGCGAATTGTCCTTCTGGCGTTGTACGCGAACCAGATCACCGACCTGCGCCACATCCGACGGCTGGCGCGGTGCGGCGCCCATGCTGTTGGTATTGAGGAACGGCCGCGCCCACTTCATGGTGTCCCAGGCGACGTGTTCTTCGCCGGTACGGGTCAGCACTTGCAGGCCATTTTTCTCGACCTGGGTGACGATGGCCGGTTCGAGGCTGCTGATGGTGCGCTGCTTGGTCAGCTCGCTGGCCCAGGCTTCGCGGGTCTTGCCCGGCAGACGCGATTCGGGGCCACGGTAGCCGTGACGCTGGTCGTAGGTCATCAAACCCTCGTGCAGCGCGGTGTTGGCCATTTCCTGCAGATTGCTTGGCACCGTGGTGGTGACGCGGAAACCTTCGGTGTAAGCGTCGCTGCCATAACGGCCGACCATTTCGGCGCGGGCCATTTCGGCGATGTACGGCGCGTTCACTTCCGGGGTCGGCACGTGATAGCTGGCGTTCAGCGGTTCGTTGATCGCGGCGGTGTAGTCAGCCTCGGAAATCTTGCCGAGCTTGTACATGCGCCCGAGGATCCAGTCGCGACGTTCCTTGCTGCGCGCCGGGTTGGCCAGCGGGTTGAAGCGTGACGGGGCTTTCGGCAGCCCGGCGATCATCGCCATCTGCGCCAGGCTGACGTCGCGGATCGACTTGCCGTAATACACCTGCGCTGCGGCCTCGATGCCGTAGGCGCGGTTGCCCAGATAGATTTTGTTCACGTACAGCTCAAGGATCTCGTCCTTGGTCAGCTGTCGTTCGATTTGCAGGGCCAGCAGGATTTCGGTGGTTTTGCGCGAGAAGCTGCGTTCGCTGGTCAGGAAGAAGTTCTTTGCCACCTGCATGGTGATGGTGCTGCCGCCGGACTGAATGTGTCCGCTTTTGACCAGTTGGGTCGCGGCGCGCATCAGGCTGCTCGGATCGACGCCATAGTGGTTGGCGAAATTGTCGTCTTCAGCACTTAGTAACGCATTAATGAAATTGGGGGGAATGTCGGCGAAACGGATCGGAGTCCGGCGCATTTCGCCAAATTCTGCGATCAACTTGTTGTCGCTGCTGTAAACCCGCAGTGGAATCTGCAACTGAATGCTTCTCAGCGCCTCCACAGACGGCAAACCCGGACTAAGGTAAAGAAACGCGCCGCTGAGACCTAAAAGCAGTCCGCAGAAAACGGCGACGATGGACCAACCGAAAAATTTCAGCAGACGAATCAAGGCGTTTGGACATCCAGGGCAAAGAATGAATTTGGCGACGGGGTTCCGGCTACACACGGAACGGACCGCGCTGGCAGTAAAAAGCAGAAAAAAACGCTGGGCATTATAAGCACTTTTCTGCTGGGGGCGTCATTTGCGCTTCTGTCAAGACGGGGTGAAGGAACGCAAAGCGTATTACAGAGTCCGTAACTCACGGAAAGTCATAGGGAATTGGTAGTGCTGGGACTCTTCAATAAAAAGGCCAATACGTTACTGGGGATCGACATCAGCTCCACTTCGGTGAAGTTGCTGGAACTGAGCCGTCAGGGTGATCGCTACCGGGTCGAAGCGTACGCGGTGGAGCCGTTGCCAGCGAATGCCGTGGTCGAGAAAAACATCGCCGAACTCGAAGGCGTCGGGCACGCCCTGAGCCGGGTGCTGGTCAAGGCGCGCACCGGGCTCAAGAGCGTGGCCGTGGCCGTGGCCGGTTCAGCGGTGATCACCAAGATCATCGAAATGGATGCCGGACTGTCCGACGACGAACTGGAAAACCAGCTCAAGATCGAGGCCGATCAATACATTCCCTACCCGCTGGACGAAGTGGCCATCGACTTCGAAGTCCAGGGCGTGTCCCCGCGCAATCCCGAGCGCGTCAGCGTGCTGCTCGCCGCCTGTCGCAAGGAAAACGTCGAAGTTCGCGAGGCGGCACTGGCCCTCGCCGGGCTGACGGCGCGCGTGGTGGATGTCGAGGCCTACGCGCTGGAGCGCTCGTTCGGCCTGCTTGCCACGCAACTGGCGGTGTCCCAGGAGCGTCTGACCGTGGCGGTGGTCGACATCGGCGCGACCATGACCACCCTCAGCGTCCTGCACAACGGCAAGATCATTTACACCCGCGAGCAATTGTTCGGCGGCCGGCAACTGACCGAGGAAATCCAGCGGCGTTACGGGCTGACGGTCGAACAGGCCGGGTTGGCGAAAAAGCAGGGCGGACTGCCCGACGATTATGTCAGCGAGGTCTTGCAGCCGTTTCGCGAGGCACTGGTACAGCAGGTGTCGCGCTCGTTGCAGTTCTTTTTCGCTTCCGGCCAGTACAACGCGGTCGATCACATTTTATTGGCCGGCGGCACGGCGTCGGTGCCGGGCCTGGATCGTTTGATCGAGCAGCGCCTGAACACCCCGACCCAGGTCGCCAACCCGTTTTTCGACATGGCCCTGAGCAGCAAGGTCAACGCCGGGGCCCTGGCCAGTGATGCGCCGGCTCTGATGATTGCCTGCGGGCTCGCGCTGCGGAGTTTCGACTGATGGCGCGGATCAACCTTCTACCCTGGCGCGAGGAGCGCCGCGAAGAGCGGCGCAAACGCTTCCTGCTGGCACTGACCGGCGTGGTGGTCGGCTCGATCGGTGCCGTGTTTATCGCCGATCAGATCATCAGTGCGGCAATCGACCGGCAAATCACGCGCAACGACTACATCGGCAAACAGATCGCCGTCGTCGACGAACGGATCAAACAGATCAGTGAACTCAAGGCCCATCGCCAGCAACTGGTCGAGCGCATGCGCATCATCCAGGATCTGCAGGGCAACCGGCAGGTCAGCGGGCGGATCTTCGATCAGCTGGCGCGCACACTGCCCGACGGCGTGTATTTCACCAAGGTGAAAAGGCTCGGCAAGACCCTCTCCATCAGCGGCGCGGCAGAGTCGAACAACCGGGTGTCCGAGCTGATGCGCAATCTGGATGCGTCCGACTGGTTCGACGCACCGAGCCTGAATGAAGTCAAAGCCACCTCTGCCGATCAGGTGGAACAGTCCAATACCTTTGAACTGACTGTTCGTCAGACCCAGCCGAAAAATCTGGAGGACGACCAATGAAGCCGTCCGAATGGCTGGACAACCTGCGCAATATCGACTTCAACGACTTGGACACGAGCAACATCGGTTCCTGGCCAGGGGCCGTGAAAGCCATCACCGGGGTGCTGTTGATGGTGCTGGTGCTGGCGCTTGGTTATAACTTTTTCATCAGCGACATGGAGAGCCAACTCGAAGCCAGGCGCGAGGAGGAGACCACGCTCAAAGACCAGTTCGCCAGCAAGGCGCACCTGTCGGCAAACCTGGAGTTGTACACCCAGCAAATGAAGGAGATGGAGAACTCCTTCGGCGTGCTGTTGCGGCAATTGCCCAGTGACACTGAAGTCCCCGGTTTGCTGGAGGACATCACCCGTACCGGGCTGGGCAGCGGGCTGGAATTCGAAGAGATCAAACTGCTGCCGGAGGTGACGCAACCGTTCTACATCGAGTTGCCGATCCAGATCACCGTGACGGGCGCCTATCACGACCTGGCGACCTTCGTCAGCGGCGTGGCCGGCCTGCCGCGGATTGTCACCTTGCATGATTTCGAACTGGCGCCGGCCAGCCCCGAAGGCGGGCCGAAACTGCGCATGAGCATCCTCGCCAAGACCTACCGCTATAACGACAAGGGGCTGCAGAAATGACCCCGATTCGTAATCTGGTCTTGCCGGTGGCGCTGCTGGCCTTGAGCGGCTGCGGGGGCAGCAGTGACTTCAGCGACCTCGACGCCTACATGAATGAAGTGCGCCTGCGCCCGCCGGGCAAGATTGAACCAACGCCGACATTCCGGTCTTACCCCACATTCACCTACAGCGCTGCCAATCTGCGCAGTCCGTTTTCCCGTCAGGTGCGGGTCGACCTGGCGGGACAGAAGCAGGGTTCGCGCAACGTCAAACCCGACCCCAATCGGGTCAAGCAATACCTCGAAGGTTTCAACATCGAGCAGTTCGAGATGGTCGGCACCATTGCCAATGCCTCTGGCTCTTTTGCGCTGTTGCGCGGGGCGGGCGGTGTGCATCGGTTGAAGGTCGGCGATTACCTGGGGCGCAACGACGGCCGCATCGTGGCCATCAGCGCGACCCAGGTCGATGTGGTCGAAATCGTTCCCGACGGTCAGGGCGCCTGGCTGGAACGACCACGCACCATTCCTTTGAAAGAGCACTCATAGTGGAAGTCGAACAATGAACAGGATTTTCTCCACCCTCGGTTTTTCGCTATGGATAGCGCTGATGTCGCCGATGGTACTCGCTGCCAACCTGAAGGCGCTCGACGTGGCGGCATTGCCGGGCGACCGCGTCGAACTGAAGTTGTCGTTCGACGGCCCGCCACCGCAGCCCAAGGGCTACACCACCGAGTCGCCGGCGCGCATCGCTGTGGATTTGCCCGGTGTCGCCAGTCAGTTGGCGAGCAAAAATTTCGATCTGGGCAGTGGCAATGCGCGCACTGCCACGGTGGTCGAGGCCAAGGACCGGACGCGGCTGATCGTCAGCCTCACGCAGTTGGCGCCCTATAACACGCGAGTGGAGGGCAATACTCTGTACGTGGTGGTCGGCCAGGGCGCGCCGGTTGCGGCCCCCCGTCCCGCAGCCGCCGTACCCCGTGCGACGACCGTCGCTGCTGCTCCGGCCAAGGCCTTCGTGGCGAAAAGCCGAGCGATTCGCGGTGTCGATTTCCAGCGCGGTACGGCGGGCGAGGGCAATGTGGTCATCGACCTGTCCGACCCGACCATTGCCCCGGATATCCAGGAGCATGACGGCAAGATCATCCTCAGCTTCGCCCGTACTCAGTTGCAGGAGAAACTGCGAGTACGGCTCGACGTCAAGGATTTCGCCACGCCGGTGCAGTTCGTCAATGCCGGGGTGAGCGGTGATCGCACGGTGGTCACCGTCGAACCCGGCGGCACTTACGAGTATTCGACTTTCCAGACCGACAACAAACTGACCGTCAGCGTCCGCCCGATGACGGTCGACGATCTGCAAAAGCGTAATGCCGACCGCAACAGCTACGTCGGCGAAAAGCTCTCGTTGAACTTCCAGGACATCGACGTGCGCTCGGTACTGCAATTGATCGCCGACTTCACCAACCTCAATCTGGTCGCCAGCGACACGGTGCAGGGCGGTATCACCTTGCGCCTGCAGAACGTGCCGTGGGATCAGGCGCTGGATCTGGTGCTGAAAACCAAGGGGCTCGATAAACGCAAGATCGGCAATGTGCTGCTGGTGGCACCCGCTGATGAAATCGCCGCCCGTGAGCGCCAGGAACTGGAGTCGCAGAAGCAGATCGCCGAACTGGCGCCGTTGCGCCGCGAACTGCTGCAAGTGAATTACGCCAAGGCGGCCGACATCGCCAAACTGTTCCAGTCGGTGACCAGCGCCGAAGCGAAAGTCGATGAGCGTGGTTCGATCACGGTCGATGAGCGCACCAACAACATCATTGCCTACCAGACCCAGGATCGCCTCGACGAACTGCGGCGGATCGTGGCGCAGCTGGATATCCCGGTACGCCAGGTGATGATCGAGGCGCGGATCGTCGAGGCCAACGTCGATTACGACAAGAGCCTGGGCGTGCGCTGGGGCGGTTCGATCCAGAACAAGGGCAACTGGAACACGTCCGGGGTCAGTAACGGCAACTCAACCACCATTGGCACGCCGGGCAGCACCAGCACCAACTCGCCGTTCGTCGACATGGGCACGGTCGGCAACACGTCCGGGATCGGCATTGCGTTCATCACCGATAATGTATTGCTCGATCTTGAGCTGACAGCGATGGAAAAAACCGGCAACGGCGAAATTGTCTCCCAGCCGAAGGTGGTCACCTCCGACAAGGAAACCGCGAAGATCCTCAAGGGCACCGAGATTCCGTACCAGGAAGCCAGCTCCAGCGGGGCGACGTCGGTGTCGTTCAAGGAAGCTTCGCTGTCGCTGGAGGTGACGCCGCAGATCACGCCCGACAACCGCATCATCATGGAAGTGAAGGTCACCAAGGACGAACCGGACTACCTGAACAAAGTGCAGGATGTACCGCCGATCAAGAAAAACGAGGTCAACGCCAAAGTACTGGTGAATGACGGCGAAACCATCGTGATTGGGGGCGTTTTCTCAAATACTCAAAGCAAGGTTGTAGATAAGGTGCCATTTCTTGGCGATGTGCCGTATCTTGGCCGCCTTTTCCGGCGTGATGTGGTTTCGGAGAAAAAATCCGAGCTGCTGGTATTTCTCACTCCGCGTATCATGAATAACCAGGCGATTGCTGTGAGTCGTTGATTCTGTGCGAAATTTGATTCTTGTAGGACCGATGGGCGCTGGCAAAAGCACCATCGGCCGGTTGCTGGCCAAAGAGCTGCGCCTGCCGTTCAAAGATTCCGACAAGGAAATTGAACTGCGCACGGGCGCCAATATCCCGTGGATCTTCGACAAGGAAGGCGAGCCCGGCTTTCGTGACCGTGAGCAGGCGATGATCGCCGAGCTGTGCGCGTTCGACGGCGTGGTGCTGGCCACCGGTGGCGGCGCGGTGATGCGTGATGCCAATCGCAAGGCCCTGCATGAGGGTGGGCGAGTGGTGTATCTGCATGCCTCCGTCGAACAGCAAGTGGGCCGCACCTCGCGTGATCGCAATCGGCCGTTGCTGCGCACCGCCGACCCGGCGAAAACCCTGCGTGACCTCCTCGCGATCCGTGATCCGCTTTATCGGGAAATCGCCGATCTGGTGGTGGAAACCGACGAACGGCCACCACGCATGGTGGTGCTCGACATTCTTGATCGCCTCGCGCAGCTTCCACCCCGTTAAAGCATCGCCCGAAATGCGCTATCCTCGGCGTCCTGTCACAGCCCGCCGAGGTTGTGGCGGATGGCGTGCGAGCGGCGTCATACCCGCTACAGGCCGCAGACAACCAATAATTCAGGGCAGGACGCCTGCTTCCATCTTCACTGTGGGGACACATGCAGACACTCAAGGTCGATCTAGGCGAGCGCAGCTACCCGATTCATATTGGCGAAGGTTTGTTGGATCAGCCCGAGCTGCTGGCTCCGCATATCCACGGGCGGCAAGTGGCAATCATCTCCAACGAAACCGTTGCGCCGCTCTATCTCGAACGTCTGACCCGCAGCCTGGCGCAGTTCTCGGTGATCTCGGTGGTGTTGCCCGACGGCGAAGCCTTCAAGAACTGGGAAACTCTGCAACTGATCTTCGACGGTCTGCTGACCGCTCGTCATGACCGCCGCACCACAGTGATTGCCCTCGGCGGCGGTGTTATCGGTGACATGGCTGGTTTCGCTGCGGCCTGTTACCAGCGCGGTGTCGATTTCATCCAGATCCCGACCACTTTGCTGTCCCAGGTCGATTCGTCGGTGGGCGGCAAGACCGGGATCAACCATCCGCTGGGCAAGAACATGGTCGGCGCGTTCTATCAGCCGAACGTGGTGCTGATCGATACCGCCTCCCTGAAAACCCTGCCGGCGCGTGAGCTGTCGGCCGGGCTGGCGGAAGTCATCAAGTACGGCCTGATCTGCGACGAGCCGTTCCTGACCTGGCTCGAAGACAACGTCGACGCCCTCCGCGCGCTGGACCAGAAAGCCCTGACTTATGCGATCGAGCGCTCGTGCGCAGCCAAGGCTGCGGTGGTCGGCGCCGATGAGAAGGAAACCGGCGTGCGCGCCACGCTCAACCTCGGTCATACCTTCGGCCACGCCATCGAGACCCACATGGGCTATGGTGTCTGGTTGCATGGGGAAGCGGTCGCGGCTGGCACCGTGATGGCGCTGGAGATGTCGGCGCGTCTGGGCTGGATCAGCGAACAGGAGCGTGATCGCGGCATTCGTCTGTTCCAGCGGGCCGGCCTGCCGGTGATTCCGCCGGAAGAAATGACCGAAGCCGATTTTCTCGAACACATGGCAATCGACAAAAAAGTGATCGACGGTCGTCTGCGCCTGGTGCTGCTGCGCCGGATGGGCGAAGCGGTAGTGACCGCCGATTATCCGAAAGAGGTTTTACAGGCCACGCTGGGAGCGGACTACCGCGCCCTGGCTCAGCTTAAAGGTTAATAAGATTCCGATGACTAGTTTGCATGCCGACGAGGCGTTTCTCGGCCATTTCCAGTTAAGTCACGACCCGTTCGCGCCACGGGTGCCGGGCTTCAAGTTCTTCCCGGCCCAGCGCAAGCCGGTGCTCGGGCAGCTGCATCATCTGGCCCGTTACAGCCAGTTGCTGCTGGTGGTCACGGGGCCGCAAGGCAGCGGCAAGACATTGCTGCGCCAGGCGCTGGTTGCCAGCACCAACAAGCAATCGGTGCAAAGCGTGGTCGTTTCCGCCCGTGGCGCCGGTGATGCCGCTGGCCTGTTGCGTCAGGTGGCTCAGGCGCTGGACGTGGCACAAGCCGACGTCGGTGCGATTCTGGCGCAAGTGGTTCAGCTCGCACTGACCGGCCAGGAAGTCTACTTGCTGGTGGATGACGCCGAGCAGCTCGACGAATCCGCCCTTGAAGCCCTGATGGCGCTGGGTGCCGGGGCTCCGGAAGGTCGCCCGCACGTGTTCCTGTTCGGCGAGTCGTCGCTGATCGCGCAACTCGAGGCCTTGCAACTCGAAGAAGAGCGTTTCCACGTCATCGAGCTGCAGCCGTACACCGAAGAAGAGACCCGCGAGTATCTCGACCAACGGCTGGAAGGTGCCGGCCGGGGTGTCGAACTTTTCACCGCAGATCAGATCTCTGATATTCACGAAAGTGCCGAGGGTTGGCCGGGCAACATCAACCAGGTCGCTCGCGATGCTCTGATCGAAGTCATGATTGCCAGCCGCTCTGCGGTCAAGCGTCCAAGTATGGGGTTCAACATGCCGAAGAAACACGTATTGGCGATTTCCGCCGTCGTTGTGGTCGCGGTCGCCGCTGCCTGGCTGATGCCGGGTCGCAACAAGGCGCCAACCACCGGCGCTCCTGCCAATGAACAGGCACAGTTGCCATTGGGGCAGGGTGCCAATGGCGGCGCGCCGAACGTCGAGTTCGCCGGCAATACGCAGCCGATGCCGTTGCCGCTGGTCGGCAACTCGCAACCGGTGATGCGTGGTCCGTTGGCTGAAGCCGCGGGTGGCATCACTGAAGGTGACGACGGCGTGCCGGTCGAAGGCTCCAGCGCGACGCCGCCGACCGTCACCACTTCCGCACCGCCTGCGGGCGTTCCGGCAGGTCCTGCGCCAACGCCGGTGCCTGTCCCGGCGGCCAAGCCTGCTCCGGCGCCGACTCAGGTCGCCACCGCGAAGCCTGCTCCGGCAGCGCCAGCGGCGAAACCGGCTCCTGCGCCGGCCAAGCCTGTAGCGGCCGCCAAACCGGCCGAGAAGCCGGTTACCGTGGCCAAAGCAGCCGGTGGCAGTTGGTACGCCGGTCAGCCGACCAGCAACTACGTGGTGCAGATCCTCGGCACCAGCTCTGAAGCGGCCGCGCAAAACTTCGTCAAGGAGCAGGGCGGCGAGTACCGTTATTTCAAGAAAGTTCTCAACGGCAAGCCTCTCTACGTGATCACCTACGGCAACTTCGCCAATCGTGATGCAGCCGTTTCTGCCATCAAGGCCTTGCCAGCGAAGGTTCAGGCTGGTAAACCTTGGCCTCGCACTGTCGCCAGCGTCCAACAGGAACTGGCAACAACTCGCTGAAGATTCGGCGGCCTTACCCAGGCCGCCTCTCCAAGCACCTCAAAATTTCTACGAGTGCGCGCTTCCTTCCAGGTCGCGTGCCTTGTGGTGTCTGCGTCACAGTAGTCTTTGAGTCGTTGCGGTCAAAATTAAAAAAGTTTTGACTAGCACAGCAGATCGCTTTAAACCTTTCACAAATGCGACATGAATTTGCGACATTTCGTCGTCAAATTTGTGAGCCTCTGTGTCGCTGTGTACAATGACCACCCTTTTGCCCCCGCTAAGCCGGCGTACGTTCGGCGCAGGATGCAAGTGGTTGAATTAAAAAGAAATTTGCCTCGAAAAGAGGCAGCCTGGTGAGAAAGTGTCTATGAAAGCAGGTCTGTACCAACCAGATGAATTCAAGGATAACTGCGGTTTCGGCCTGATAGCCCATATGCAGGGCGAACCCAGTCATACCCTTTTGCAAACGGCCATCGAGGCCCTGACCTGCATGACCCACCGCGGTGGGATTAATGCCGACGGCAAGACCGGTGACGGTTGCGGTCTGCTGATTCAAAAACCTGATGCGTTCCTGCGAGCCATTGCCCAGGAAGCCTTCAGTGTCGAGTTGCCCAAGCAATACGCGGTGGGCATGGTTTTCTTCAACCAGGATCCGGTCAAGGCCGAAGCCGCTCGCGAGAACATGAATCGCGAGATCCTCGCTGAAGGCCTGCAACTGATCGGCTGGCGCAAAGTGCCAATCGACACCAGCGTCCTCGGCCGCCTGGCCCTTGAGCGTCTGCCACAGATCGAGCAGGTGTACATCGGCGGCGAAGGCCTGAGCGATCAGGACATGGCGGTCAAGCTGTTCAGTGCCCGTCGTCGTTCGTCGGTGGCCAACGCCGCCGACACCGACCACTACATCTGCAGCTTTTCGCACAAGACCATCATCTATAAAGGCCTGATGATGCCGGCCGACCTGGCCGCGTTTTATCCAGACCTGAGTGACGAGCGCCTGCAAACCGCAATCTGCGTGTTCCACCAGCGCTTCTCCACCAACACCCTGCCGAAATGGCCGCTGGCTCAGCCATTCCGCTTCCTCGCCCACAACGGCGAGATCAACACCATTACCGGTAACCGCAACTGGGCCCAGGCCCGTCGGACCAAGTTCACCAACGATCTGATGGATCTGGAAGAGCTCGGCCCGCTGGTCAACCGTGTCGGTTCCGACTCCTCGAGCATGGACAACATGCTCGAGCTGATGGTCACCGGTGGCATCGACCTGTTCCGTGGCGTGCGGATGATCATTCCGCCGGCGTGGCAGAACGTTGAAACCATGGACCCGGACCTGCGTGCGTTCTACGAGTACAACTCGATGCACATGGAACCGTGGGACGGCCCGGCCGGCGTGGTCATGACCGACGGTCGCTACGCGGTGTGCCTGCTCGACCGTAACGGTCTGCGTCCGGCGCGCTGGGTCACCACCCAGAACGGTTTCATCACCCTCGCCTCGGAAATCGGCGTGTGGGACTACAAACCGGAAGACGTGATTGCCAAAGGTCGTGTCGGCCCTGGCCAGATCTTCGCCGTGGACACCGAAACCGGGCAGATCCTCGACACCGATGCGATCGACAACCGTCTGAAGTCCCGTCATCCGTACAAGCAATGGCTGCGCAAGAATGCACTGCGTATTCAGGCAACCATGGAAGACAACGACCACGGTTCGGCGTTCTACGACGTCGATCAGCTCAAGCAATACATGAAGATGTATCAGGTCACGTTCGAGGAGCGCGATCAGGTCCTGCGTCCGCTCGGCGAACAAGGCTACGAAGCCGTGGGCTCGATGGGCGACGACACACCGATGGCCGTGCTGTCGCAACGTGTGCGCACGCCTTACGACTACTTCCGCCAGCAGTTCGCGCAGGTCACCAACCCGCCGATCGACCCGCTGCGGGAAGCGATTGTGATGTCGCTGGAAATCTGCCTCGGTGCCGAGCGCAACATTTTCCAGGAATCGCCGGAACACGCCTCGCGCGTGATCCTCAGCTCGCCAGTGATCTCGCCGGCCAAGTGGCGCTCGCTGATGAACCTCGACCGTCCGGGTTTCGAGCGGCAGATCATCGACCTCAACTACGAGGAAAGCGTCGGCCTCGAAGCGGCGATCCGCAACGTTGCCGATCAGGCCGAAGAAGCCGTGCGTGCCGGTCGTACCCAGATCGTTCTGAGCGACCGTCATATCGCGCCGGGCAAACTGCCGATCCACGCCTCGCTGGCCACCGGCGCGGTGCACCACCGCCTGACCGAAAAAGGCCTGCGCTGCGATTCCAACATCCTCGTTGAAACCGCCACCGCCCGTGACCCGCATCACTTCGCGGTGCTGATCGGTTTCGGCGCCTCGGCGGTGTATCCGTTCCTCGCCTACGAAGTGCTGGGTGACCTGATCCGTACCGGTGAAGTGCTGGGCGACCTCTACGAGGTGTTCAAGAACTACCGTAAAGGCATCACCAAAGGCCTGCTGAAGATCCTGTCGAAGATGGGCATCTCGACCATCGCTTCGTACCGTGGTGCGCAGCTGTTCGAGGCCATCGGCCTGTCCGAAGAAGTCTGCGAGCTGAGCTTCCGTGGCGTGCCGAGCCGCATCAAGGGTGCGCGTTTCGTCGACATCGAAGCCGAACAGAAAGCACTGGCCACCGAAGCCTGGAGTCCGCGCAAGCCGATCCAGCAGGGCGGTCTGCTGAAGTTCGTTCACGGTGGTGAATATCACGCGTACAACCCGGACGTGGTCAACACCCTGCAAGCCGCTGTGCAGCAGGGCGACTACGCCAAGTTCAAGGAATACACCTCGCTGGTGGACAACCGTCCGGTGTCGATGATCCGTGACCTGTTCAAGGTCAAGACCCTCGACACACCGCTGGACATCAGTGAAATCGAACCGCTGGAATCGGTGCTCAAGCGCTTTGACTCCGCCGGTATCTCGCTGGGCGCCTTGTCGCCGGAAGCTCACGAAGCCCTGGCCGAAGCCATGAACCGCCTCGGTGCGCGTTCCAACTCCGGCGAAGGTGGTGAAGATCCGGCGCGTTACGGCACCATCAAGAGCTCGAAAATCAAGCAGGTCGCGACTGGCCGTTTCGGGGTAACCCCGGAATACCTGGTCAACGCTGAAGTGCTGCAGATCAAGGTCGCCCAAGGCGCCAAGCCGGGCGAGGGCGGGCAACTGCCGGGCGGTAAAGTGAACGGGCTGATCGCCAAGCTGCGTTATGCAGTGCCGGGCGTGACCTTGATTTCGCCACCGCCGCACCACGACATCTACTCGATCGAAGACTTGTCGCAGCTGATTTTTGACCTGAAGCAGGTCAACCCGAAGGCACTGGTTTCGGTGAAATTGGTAGCTGAAGCAGGCGTCGGCACCATCGCCGCCGGTGTGGCCAAGGCCTACGCGGACCTGATCACCATCTCCGGCTACGACGGTGGCACCGGCGCTTCGCCGCTGACCTCGATCAAATACGCTGGTGCTCCGTGGGAACTCGGTCTGGCTGAAACCCACCAGACTCTGCGCGGCAACGACCTGCGCGGCAAAGTCCGGGTGCAGACCGACGGCGGCCTGAAAACCGGCCTCGACGTGATCAAGGCTGCCATCCTCGGCGCCGAAAGCTTCGGCTTCGGTACTGCGCCGATGATCGCCCTGGGCTGCAAATACCTGCGCATCTGCCACCTGAACAACTGCGCCACCGGCGTCGCGACGCAGAACGAGAAGCTGCGCAAGGATCACTACATCGGTACCGTCGACATGGTGGTGAATTTCTTCACCTACGTCGCCGAAGAAACCCGTGAGTGGCTGGCCAAGCTCGGCGTACGCTCCCTCGAAGAACTGATCGGTCGTACCGATCTGCTGGAAATCCTCGAAGGCCAGACCGCCAAGCAACATCACCTGGATCTGACCCCGCTGCTGGGCAGCGATCACATCCCGGCGGACAAACCGCAGTTCTGCGGCGTTGAACGCAACCCGCCGTTCGACCAGGGCCTGCTGGCCGAGAAAATGGTCGAGATGGCCTCGTCGGCAATCAACGACCTCAGTGGTGCCGAGTTCGACCTGGATATCTGCAACTGCGACCGTTCGATCGGCGCACGGATCTCCGGCGAAATCGCCCGCAAGCACGGCAACCAGGGCATGGCGAAAGCGCCAATCACCTTCCGCTTCAAGGGCACTGCCGGGCAGAGCTTCGGCGTGTGGAACGCCGGCGGTCTGAACATGTACCTCGAAGGCGATGCCAACGACTACGTCGGCAAAGGCATGACCGGTGGCAAGCTGACCATCGTGCCGCCGAAGGGCAGCGTTTATAAGACTCAGGAAAGCGCCATCATCGGCAACACCTGCCTGTACGGCGCCACGGGCGGCAAGCTGTTCGCCGCCGGCACCGCAGGCGAGCGTTTCGCCGTGCGTAACTCCGGTGCCCACACGGTTGTGGAAGGCACTGGCGATCACTGCTGCGAGTACATGACCGGTGGTTTTGTCTGCGTTCTGGGCAAGACCGGTTACAACTTCGGCTCTGGCATGACCGGTGGTTTCGCCTACGTGCTCGACCAGGACAACACCTTCGTTGACCGGGTCAACCACGAACTGGTGGAAATCCAGCGGATCAGCGGCGAGGCGATGGAAGCCTATCGCAGCCACCTGCAAAACGTGCTGAACGAGTACGTCACCGAAACCGACAGCGAGTGGGGTCGTGAACTCGCCGAAAACCTCGATGACTACTTGCGCCGTTTCTGGCTGGTCAAACCTAAGGCGGCGAGCTTGAAATCTCTGCTCTCCAGTACTCGTGCGAGTCCGCAATAACGGCGCAGCTGCAAGCCACTGGCTTCAAGCGGCAAGTTGAAGCCAGTGCGCGCTGTATCGGACTAATGTGATTTTCTTGCAGCTTGAAGCTTGTAGCTTGAGGCTGTCGTGTAAGAGGTTTTGAAGATGGCCGAACGTCTCAGTAACGACTTTCAATTCATCGATGTCGGGCGCAAAGATCCGAAGAAGAAACTGTTGCGTCAACGCAAGAAAGAGTTCGTCGAAATCTACGAACCGTTCAAACCTCAGCAGTCGGCCGATCAGGCCCACCGCTGCCTGGGTTGCGGCAACCCGTATTGCGAATGGAAGTGCCCGGTGCACAACTTCATTCCCAACTGGCTGAAGCTGGTCGCCGAGGGCAACATCCTGCAGGCCGCCGAGCTGTCGCACCAGACCAACACCCTGCCGGAAGTCTGCGGCCGGGTGTGCCCGCAGGATCGTCTGTGCGAGGGTGCCTGCACCCTCAACGACGGCTTCGGCGCGGTGACCATCGGTTCGGTCGAGAAGTACATCACCGACACCGCGTTCGCCATGGGCTGGCGCCCGGACATGTCCAAGGTCAAGCCGACCGGCAAGCGTGTCGCGATCATCGGTGCCGGCCCGGCGGGCCTCGGTTGTGCCGACGTGCTGGTGCGTGGCGGCGTGACCCCGGTGGTGTTCGACAAGAACCCGGAAATCGGCGGTTTGCTGACCTTCGGCATCCCCGAGTTCAAGCTGGAGAAGACCGTGCTGAGCAATCGTCGCGAAGTCTTCACTGGCATGGGCATCGAGTTCCGTCTGAACACCGAAGTCGGTAAAGACGTGACCATGGAACAACTGCTCGCCGAATACGATGCAGTGTTCATGGGCATGGGCACCTACACCTACATGAAGGGCGGTTTTGCCGGTGAGGACCTGCCGGGCGTCTATGACGCACTGGACTTCCTGATCGCCAACGTCAACCGCAACCTGGGCTTTGAAAAGTCGCCGGAAGATTTCGTCGACATGAAAGGCAAGAAGGTCGTGGTTCTCGGCGGTGGTGACACGGCGATGGACTGCAACCGCACGTCGATCCGTCAGGGTGCCAAATCGGTGACCTGTGCTTATCGTCGTGACGAAGCGAACATGCCCGGCTCGCGCAAAGAGGTGAAGAACGCCAAGGAAGAAGGCGTGAAGTTCCTCTACAACCGTCAGCCGATCGCCATCGTTGGCGAAGACAAGGTCGAAGGCGTGAAGGTGGTCGAGACCCGTCTCGGCGAACCGGACGCCCGTGGCCGCCGCAGCCCTGAGCCGATCCCGGGTTCCGAAGAGATCATCCCGGCGGACGCCGTGGTTATCGCTTTCGGCTTCCGCCCTAGCCCGGCGCCGTGGTTCGAGCAGTTCGAGATCCAGACCGACAGCCAGGGCCGCGTTGTGGCGCCTGAGCAAGGTCAGTACAAGCACCAGACCAGCAATCCGAAAATCTTTGCCGGTGGCGACATGGTGCGCGGTTCCGACCTGGTGGTGACGGCGATTTTCGAAGGGCGCAATGCCGCCGAAGGGATCCTCGATTACCTGGGCGTCTAACCCCCGTCCGGCTGACTGCAAATGCAATACCTGTGGGAGCTGGCAAGCCAGCTCCCACAGTGTTTTGTAGTGTTGCGAAGACCTGTATTTTTAACGATAAATTGACCCGATAGACAAAAGGCTGACCTGCATCCGTGCCTTTTGCGTCGCGCTCTGAGAAAATGCCCGCACTTTTTTTCCGGATGCCGACATGACTGCCCTGAAGAACGACCGTTTCCTCCGCGCCCTGCTCAAGCAACCCGTTGACGTCACCCCGGTGTGGATGATGCGCCAGGCCGGCCGCTACTTGCCGGAATACCGCGCCAGCCGTGCCCACGCCGGTGACTTCATGAGCCTGTGCATGAATCCGGAATTCGCCTGCGAAGTCACCCTGCAACCGCTCGACCGCTATCCGCAACTGGACGCGGCGATCCTGTTTTCCGACATCCTCACCATTCCCGATGCGATGGGCCAGGGCCTGTACTTCGAGACTGGTGAAGGGCCGCGTTTCAAGAAAGTCGTCAGCACCCTGGCGGACATCGAAGCGCTACCGATCCCTGATCCGCACAAGGACCTCGGCTACGTGATGGACGCGGTCAGCACCATCCGTCGTGAGCTGAACGGGCGCGTGCCGCTGATCGGTTTCTCCGGCAGCCCGTGGACCCTGGCGACGTACATGGTTGAAGGCGGCTCGTCGAAAGACTTCCGCAAGACCAAGGCGATGCTCTACGACAATCCGCAAGCCATGCACTTGCTGCTGGATAAGCTGGCGCAGTCGGTGACCTCGTACCTCAACGGCCAGATCATGGCCGGCGCGCAAGCGGTGCAGATCTTTGACACCTGGGGCGGCAATCTGTCGGCGGCGGCGTATCAAGAGTTCTCGCTGGCCTACATGAAGAAAATCGTCAGCGGCCTGATCCGCGAACACGACGGTCGCAAGGTGCCGGTGATCCTCTTCACCAAGAACGGCGGCCTGTGGCTGGAAAGCATCGCCGAGGCCGGCGCCGACGCCCTGGGCCTGGACTGGACCTGCGACATCGGCAACGCCCGCGCCCGCGTCGGCGACAAGGTCGCGCTGCAAGGCAACATGGACCCGACCGTGCTGTACGCCAAACCGGAAGCGATCCGCACTGAAGTCGGACGCATTCTCGCCAGCTATGGCAAGGGCAGCGGCCACGTGTTCAACCTTGGTCATGGCATCACGCCTGAGGTTGATCCGGAGCACGCCGGTGCCTTCCTGCGCGCGGTGCACGAGCTGTCGGCGCAGTATCACGAGTGATCGCCACACCATAAAAAACGCCCGGCTTATGCCGGGCGTTTTTGTTTCCACGATTCAACGTCGGACACAGATGAAATGTGGGAGCGAGCTTGCTCGCGAAAGCGGTGGATCAGCAACTTTTGCATCAACTGACACAACGCCTTCGCGAGCAAGCTCGCTCCCACATTGGGTTTTGTGTCAGGCTTTTACACCGCCGAGCGGCGGCAACTTCGCCAGCTTCAACGCCACCAGTAGCGCGATCAGCAACAGTGAGCCTATAAACAGACCAATCCCGTTCCAGCCACCCAAATGCCAGAACACCCCGCCTGCCGTCCCGGCAATACTCGACCCCGCGTAATAACTGAACAGATACAACGACGACGCCTGTCCCTTGGCCTTAGTCGCTCGCCGACCAATCCAGCTACTCGCCACCGAATGCGCGCCAAAGAAGCCAAAGGTGAAAATCAACATGCCGACAATCACCAGCAACAGCGGCGTAAACATCGTCAAGGCAAGGCCGGCAAACATCAGCGCAATGGTCGCCCACAGCACCTTGCGTCGCCCCAGTTTGTCCGCCAGCGAACCAATCTTCGCCGAGCTGTAGATCCCTGACAGATACACCACCGACAACAATCCAACGAACACCTGATCTAGGTTGTACGGCGCGGCCAGCAAGCGATAGCCAATGTAGTTGAACAGCGTGACGAACGCGCCCATCAGCACGAATGCTTCAAGAAACAGCAGCGGCAGGCCGGCATCGCGAAAGTGCATGGTGAAGCCGTCGAGCAGGCTGCGCGGGTGCAATGAGCGCGAACGGAAGTTGCGCGACTCGGGGAGGATCTTCCAGAACACCGCCGCCGCGATCAACGCCAGACCGCCAATCACCAGCATCGCCGTATGCCAGCTGACGAAGTCGATCAACACCCCGGTGATCAACCGCCCGCTCATCCCGCCAATGGCGTTGCCGCCGATGTACAGGCCCATCGCCAGACCGATGTGTTGCGGGTGAATCTCTTCGCTGAGGTAGGTCATCGCCACCGCTGCCAGGCCGCTCAACGACAGCCCGATCAGCGCGCGCATGATCAACACGCCGTGCCAGCTCGGCATCATCGAGCTGGCGATGGTGCACAGCGCCGCTGCGAACAGCGCAGTCACCATCACCGGTTTGCGCCCGACCCGATCAGAGATCGGTCCGGTGATCAGCAGGCCGATGGCGAGCATGCCGGTGGCCACCGAAAGAATCAGGCTGCTCTGCGCCGCGTTGATCCCGTACTCGTGGGACAGCAGCGGCATCATCGGCTGCACGCAGTACAGCAGGGCAAAGGTCGCGAACCCGCCGCTGAACAGCGCCAGTACCGTGCGCATGAACATCGGCGTGCCTTTTTCGATGTAGATCTCTTGCAGTTCGGCGACGACATCGTCCGCCGCAGCAGGCGGGACTTCGTGGGCAAGGGGCGCGACAGCAGTTTTCACATCAAACCTCGGGGTGCACGGCCAGGCAGGCAATGAAAAAATCATATAGCTGGCTAATGTTTCTATCCAATATATTGTTCGACCTGTTTGATAGCTTTAACGACCTAATGAGGTGTTCATGGAATTGCGTCACCTGCGCTACTTCATCGCTGTTGCCGAAGAGCTGCATTTCGGCCGCGCGGCACAGGTGCTGGGTATTTCCCAGCCACCGCTGAGCCAGCAGATTCAGGCGCTGGAGCAAGAGGTCGGTGCACGATTGTTCGAGCGGACCAATCGTCGGGTCGAACTGAGCGAAGCCGGCAGATTGTTTCTGGAGGAAGCGCGGCTGGTGCTGGCGCAGGTCGACAAAGCGGCGGATGTCGCAAGACGTGCGCAATTGGGGGAGCTGGGCGAATTGAAGATCGGCTTTACCTCATCGGCGCCGTTCAACTCGACGATTCCCCAGGCGATCTTTGCCTTTCGCCAGCGTTTTCCGGCGGTGCACCTTAACCTTCGTGAGATGAGCAGCACGCAAGTCGCCGAAGGGCTGGTGGATGAGTCGATCGAGGTCGGCATCATGCGTCCGCTGGGCCTGCCGGATTCGCTGAGTGTGGTGGAGCTGATGCGTGAGCCGCTGGTGGCGGTGCTTGGCTCCAAACATCCGCTGGCGCAGGGCAGCGAGGAAGGGCTTTTCCTTTCGGCGCTGGCGCTGGAGCCGTTCGTGTTCTTTCCGCGCAGCTACGGCAGCGGGCTGTATGCGCAACTGCTGAGTCTGGCGCGTGATGCCGGATTCAGCCCGCACTTCGCCCAGGAGGCCGGAGAGGCGATGACCATCATCGGTCTGGTCGCAGCGGGGCTGGGGGTTTCGGTGTTGCCGGCGTCCTATCAGCGGATGCGCATTGAAGGCGTGG
Source organism: Pseudomonas monsensis (assembly GCF_014268495.2). Classification (NCBI taxonomy): domain Bacteria; kingdom Pseudomonadati; phylum Pseudomonadota; class Gammaproteobacteria; order Pseudomonadales; family Pseudomonadaceae; genus Pseudomonas; species Pseudomonas monsensis. The sequence goes on from NZ_CP077087.1 coordinate 724,069, forward strand.
TCTATCGACCGCTGCTTGATCCGGAGGCGGTGTCGGCGGTGTGGCTGGTGCAGCGCAAGGACCAGAAATCGCCGATGGCCAAGGCGTTTGTCGACCTGCTCACGCGCAAGGTTGAGCCTTCAATTGGGTAATGGCGGCTGGTCGCTTGGCATGATGAATCCTGTCGTTCGCAGTTCAGGCAGAATTTTGATAGTTGGGTCTTGAGTTGCGGTGACGCCTGTCAAACCCGCCGGCAACCGTTATTGCTGTGGAGGGGCACCGGTGGGATACCTTCGTTGTCTAAAATTCCTCTTTGTCACTATCAATGACAACCACTGATACTGCGCAATAAATGGTTTTAGATTGAATCGTATCTTGAATCTGTTCGTTGTAGGTGCCGGGCAATAGAAGTTCGTTTTCTATGGCATCGTCAATTTCAAATACAAAGTGTTGAATGGATATGTTTTCTGTGGAGCCATTGGCTTCAACTTTTAGAGTGAATTCATGATCCTTATAGTAAATTTTTTCCTCTGTTTTCCTATCTCCCGCTGTTTTCTTTTTGTCGTCCGTGACAGTTTTCATCATTTCCCGGATTTTGTTTTCAAGGTTTTCTATGGGGGTGTACATGGTCGCTACCTTTTGAGTGAGATTGGGGCGAAAGTTACGGCATAATAATTTTTGTTGCTGGGAGGTAGTCAGGTTTTTGATAATAAGGTTTTGAGTTTCGGCGACGACTGTAAACCCACCGGTGACCGTTTATATGAGGGAGGATAGCCGGTGGGTTACATTAATTGTCTAAGATGGCTCCTCGATATCCTCGATATCCTCGCTATACTCGCTATCTGTGATGTACAGTGATACTGCGTAAGGAATGGGTTCAGAGTCATATATGTTATTAATTTGTTCGGTCCAGGTGCTAGTGTGCTCTGCGTCCTCGTCTAAGTGTTTGTCAATCTCCGCTATGAAGTCTTCAAGGGATTTAAGGGGGGTGGTTTGCTGGGATTCATTGCGTTTAATTTTTATATCAATGTGATATCGGTCTCTATAAAATATCTTTCCCTCGCCTCTCGAGGCGTCTTCTGTTGCATCGTCGTGGTACGTGGCAGCGGCCATCAGTTCTTCAATTGCTTCTAAAAGGAATTGGTCTTCCATGGTCTATTACCTTTGGAATTAGGTTAATGCGAAAGTTAGTGTCAGAGTCGTTTCACAACAATAATTTAATCGGCTTCAATAGTTTTGGCACCTGTCAGAAATGACAGGTGTTTAGACTGTATGGCTATCGCCGCAATTTCTCTTATGTTTTTTTTGCGCTGTGATTACGTGGCGGTTATTTGCAAGACGGTTTGAAGGGGTTGTTCAGTAAGTGAGACAGTGCAGGCGTGTGAGTTAAGTAGCGTTCTGATATATCGCAGCTTTTTCAGCTCACCGGTTAAACAACCAGAGACAAACCAGCTCAGAGCAAGCGTGTCGAAATTGTTCATGACCAGATGCAGTTGGAGCCGTGGCGGATGAGTGCCTTGCTCTAGGACACGCTACGCGGCGTCAAGGGTCAAACAGGGTGATGTCAGTCGTTCAGCGTAAGCAAGATCACCCCGGCAACCCCTCACGCGATACCTTTTGCGCAACGAAATGCACCGAGTGGTTGGTAGAGAAAAATGTCACTTGGCGATTTTCCAGTTGGTCAGGGTTTTGTCTGTCAGGCATCTCGGCGATCAAAGGCCGCTTTTGCCCCGTCTGCACGCGGATATTGTCACCAGGCGCTGTAGTCCGTGTCGGTGAAGGTAGCGAAGCGAGGGCGCAGGCAACTACACTCGGTCATTCTTTGATACACGGAGGTTTTGTCATGCGGCGCGTGGTGTTCAATCAGAAAGGTGGCGTGGGCAAATCCAGCATTGCCTGCAATCTGGCGGCGGTCAGCGCCAGCGAGGGTTATCGCACGCTGTTGGTGGATCTCGATGCCCAGGCCAACTCCACTCAATATCTGACAGGGCTCACCGGCGACGACATCCCGATGGGCATTGCCGATTTCTTCAAGCAGACGCTGTCATCGGGGCCGTTTTCGAAAAAGAATCAGGCCGATATCTACGAAACCCCGTTCGACAATCTGCATATCATCACCGCCACCGCTGAACTGGCCGACCTGCAGCCCAAGCTTGAGGCGAAGCACAAGATCAACAAGCTGCGTAAGTTGCTGGATGAATTGTCCGAGGATTACGACCGGATCTACCTCGATACGCCACCGGCGCTGAACTTCTACGCGGTATCGGCGCTGATTGCTGCGGATCGCGTGCTGATCCCCTTCGATTGCGACAGCTTCTCGCGTCAGGCGCTGTACGGGCTGATCGCGGAAATCGAAGAGCTGAAAGACGACCACAATGAAGGCCTGGAGGTCGAAGGCATCGTCGTCAACCAATTCCAGGCCCGGGCGAGCCTGCCCCAGCAGATTCTCGATGAGTTGATTGCCGAAGGTTTACCGGTGTTGCCGGTGTATCTGAGCAGTTCGGTACGCATGCGCGAATCGCACCAGGCCAGCATGCCGCTGATTCACCTCGACCCGAAACACAAACTGACGCAGCAGTTCGTTGAGCTGCACAACTTGCTCGAAGACCACTGATCTCTTGGGCTACGCAGATCCCCTGCAGGAATGAGCCTGCTCGCGATGGGGTCCTGTCAGCCAACACTTGAGTGGACTGACAGAACCCCATCGCGAGCAGGCTCACTCCTACAATTTGATTTACGGTGTGTCAGATGCCTTGGCTATGCAGCCACGCCATCAACTGCGGCAATGGAAACGCGCCGCTCTGCCGCGCTACTTCCCGGCCGTTCCTGAACAGAATCAGGCTCGGAATCGAACGAATCCCCAACTGCGCCGACAGTTGCTGATTGGCCTCACTGTCCAGCTTGGCCAACCGGCACTTGCCCGCCAACTGCGCCGCCGCCTGCTCGAACACCGGTGCAAACGACTTGCACGGCCCGCACCAGTCCGCCCACACGTCTACCAGCAGCGGCAGATCACCCTTGATCTGGCTGGCGTAGTCGCCTTGCTTGAGTTCGAACGGCTTGCTCAGCAGTACGGCGGATTTGCAGCGCCCGCATTTTGGCTGGTCCGCGAGGCGCTCGGCCGGGATGCGGTTGAGGCCGTTGCAGGAGGGGCAGGGGATGAGGAGTGGGTTGGTCATGAGGGCATTCCGCAAGTGAGCTGATAACACCTAGTTGGAGGCGTTTGTTCACATTTTCAATCATGCGGCTTTCAACGTAAGACCTGGGCCAAGACGTACCGGCGTGGCCGTTGGTCTGTCTTGCATTATCGCAATTTGCGATATGCAGTCGACGAGATCCTCGAAATAACCGGCGATGACGAGTCGCATCCACTCACGAGTCTGGTGGAGATCATCAGTGACTGGATTGCGGAATGGGATCGCACACATCACCCCATGGCCAAGGCAAGTGGCGAAGAGGTCCTCGGCTACATGATGCGCGAACATGGACTGACCCAGAGCGACCTGCCGGGTGTTGGCACTCAATCTGTCGTTTCAGAAATTCTGAACGGCAAGTGCAAGTTGAACCTGCGGCAGGTCCGCTGGTTGGCGGACCACTTCAAGGTGCCTGTAGACGTGTTTATCTAGACCGCCTCAAGACGAACAACTGATCTCCAGATGCTTGCCCCACTCCGGCGGCCGCTCGGCATAACCCTCCATCCCCGGCTGCTGTTCAAACGGTTTGCTCAGCACCGCATGCAGCCGGCGCACTTCTGAGTAATCGCCTTGCTCCGCCGCATCAATAGCTTTTTGCGCCAGATAATTGCGCAGGATGTACAGCGGATTGACCGCATGCATTCGCGTGCGGCGCTGGGCCTGATCGGTGTCACCGTCGCGGGCGACCCGGGCGACGTAGCGTTCGCCCCAGGCGTCAAAGCCCTTGATGTCGACGAAATCATCGCGCAAACGGGCGACGGCCTGTTCGGCGGGTTCTTCACCGAGACGGCGGAAGAACAGCGTGTAATCGACGCCGCTGTTCTGCATCAGTTGCAGCAGGTTCTCTAGCAGCTGTTGGTCGTCCTCTTCCGCCGTGGTAAAGCCGAGGCGGCGGCGCATCAGGTCAAGGTAATGCGCCTGGAACAAGGGCAAGTACAGGCCGAGGGTTTCGCGCAGGGCTTCGACGCTGATGAACGGCGTCAACGCCTGGGCCAGCGCGCTGAGGTTCCATTGGCCGACCGGCACCTGATTGCTGAACGAGTAGCGGCCCTGATCATCGGAATGGTTGCAGATGAAGTGGGCGTCGAAATCATCGAGGAACGCGAACGGGCCGAAGTCGAAGGTGATGCCGAGGATCGACATGTTGTCGGTGTTCATCACGCCGTGGCAGAAGCCGTAGGCCTGCCACTTGGCGATCAGTGCGGCATTGCGCTCGACGATCTCGCGGAACATCGCCAGATACGGCTCCGGTTGTTCCAGGCACTCGGGGAAGTGCATCGCCAACACGTGCTCGCCGAGTTGCTTCTGCTGCTCGGGACGCTTGGTGTAGTAGAAATATTCGAAGTGGCCGAAGCGCACATGGCTCGGTGCCAGACGCAGGACCATCGCCGCACGTTCCTGCTTCTCGCGCCACACCGGGGTGTCGGAACCGATCACGCAGGCGGCCCGCGAAGACGGGATGTTCAGCGCGTGCAGCGCTTCGGAGGCGAGGAACTCGCGGATTGATGAACGCAGAACGGCGCGACCGTCCCCCATGCGTGAAAACGGCGTCTGTCCGGCGCCCTTCAGGTGCAGGTCCCAGTGCTCACCAGCGCTGTTGTAGACCTCGCCGAGCAACAAGCCACGACCGTCACCCAGTTGCGGTGTGTAGCCGCCGAACTGATGCCCGGAATAGACCATCGCCCGCGGCTCGGCATCGGCCCACAATTTGTGGCCGCCAAACAGTTCGGCGAATTCCTCGGTTTCGGCGCTCGCCGGGTCGAGATCCAGCAAGGCGAGGGCCGCCGGGCTGGCGACGACCAGACGCGGATTGTCGATCGGCTCGGGCAGCACGTGGGCGGAGAACGCGTCGCCCAGGCGGGCGAAGCGATTGTCGAAGGTCAGTTCGTCGAGGGCTTTCAAGGGCCGGCTCCAGCAGAATGTCCGAGCATTCTGCTGGGAATAGGCCGGTTAGTCGAGTTTGGCCGGCGGCGGCTCTTGCAGCGGTTTCTGATCGTCGGCGATGGGCACGATGGTTTTCGTTTCTGGCTCGATCGGCACCATCTTGTATTCCTGACCGTGAAGGTTCTTCAGATAAACCTCCATCTGGCGGAACGAGATGTTGATGTGCTGCTTCTTGAACTCGCGGTTGATGAAGCGGTTGACCTCATCAAGCACCGGGTTGCGGTCGCCCAAGTCACGCACGTGCATGCGCAACTCGTGATCGAGAGTGCTTTCGCCGAAGTTGAGGAAGTACACGTGCGGCTCGGGCTCCTTGAGCACACGCGGGTTTTCCCGGGCAGCCTTGAGCAGCAGTTCCTTGACCAGATCCAGGTCGGAGCCGTAGTCGACGCCCAGTTTCAGGGTGACGCGGGTGATGGTGTCGGTCAGCGACCAGTTGATCAGTTGCCCGGTGATGAACGTCTTGTTCGGGACAATGATGTCCTTGCGGTCGAAGTCGGTGATGGTCGTGGCGCGGATGCGGATCTTGCTGACCGTGCCCGACAGGTTGCCGATGGTGATGGTGTCACCGATCCGCACCGGGCGTTCGAACAGGATCATGATGCCGGAGATAAAGTTGGCGAAGATCTCCTGCATGCCGAAACCGAGGCCGACCGACAGCGCCGCCACCAGCCATTGCAACTTGTCCCAGCTCACGCCGAGGGTCGACAGGGTCGAGACGAAACCGACGCCGGCGATCACATACGACAGCAACGTGGTGGTCGCGTAGGCACTGCCCTGGGCCAGATTGAGTTTCGACAGCACGAACACTTCCAGCAGGCCCGGCAGGTTGCGCGCGAGGGCGAAGGTGATGCCGATGATGATCAGTGCGCCGAGCATGTCGCCGATGCTGATCGGCACCATGCTCATGTTGGCGCCGGTGCCGCTGGTGTATTCGTAGAGGGTGATGTTGTCGAGGTACGAGAACACCGAAATCAGGTCCGACCAGACCCAGTACAGCGCCGCGATGAAGCCGCCGAGCAGGGCCAGACGGATCAGGCGCAGGGACTGTTCGTTGACCTTCTCGATGTCCAGTGTCGGTTCTTCGATCACGGCTTCGCCGTCGCCGGCCTCTTTTGCCGCCTGACGTTTGGCCAGGGCGCGCTGGTAAGCCAGACGTCGGGCGGCAACCGCCAGACCCCGGACGAAGGTGGCTTCGATCACCAGCCAGAACATCAGCAGGTACAGGGTGTTGATCAAGCGGTCGCTGAGTTTCAGCGCGGTGTAGTAGTAGCCGAAGCACACCGCGACGAACAGGGCGATCGGCAGCAAGGTGAACATCACGCCCACGGCCTTGCGGAACAACGAAGTATTTTCGTGGGCCGGGCTGCTGATCAGCAGACGGCTGAGCAGCCAGGCCATCAGGGCGTAGCAGGTCAGCACCACCGGCATGCCGAGAACGTCGTCAGCCAGTGCGGCCGGTTGCAGTTCGGCCACGGCGACTACGGTCACCAGCGCCATGACCACCAGTCCGAGGCGACGGATCCAGCCCTGGAGGAATTCGACCTGGGGCTTTTCCCAGCGGAAGTGCAACTCTGCCACGCCACCTGGCGAGAGAATCCGGTAGGCGGTGTAGAACACCAGCCATGCCTGACCCATTTGCAGCAGCGCCGCGCCCATGTTGGCGTTTTGTCCGCGGGCGTCGATCTGCAGGGCCAGTCCGCACAGGGCCAGGCCAAGGGCGACCGGCATCGCCAGCAGAATATTGATCAGGATCGCCTGCGGGGTGTGCCACTGACTGTCACGCTTGAAGTGACCGATGTCCTGGTGAACCTTGTTCAACCGCGCATACAGCGCCTTGCGCCGCCACAGCAGCGCGCCGATCAGCAATGCCAGCGGCAGGAACAGCAGCGGACGCTGGGTCAGGCCGTCGGTCAGCTCGCTCAGGCTCGAGGCCAGCGGCAGGGTGTCGATCTGGCGTTTGAGCCGCTCCGGCACGCCGCGCATCCATTCCACGTCCAGCGGCTTGTTGCTGGGAATCCAGAACATCTGCTCATCGAGGGTTGCGCGCAGGCTTTGGGCGGTGCTCAGCAGTTGCTTCTGGTTGAGTTGCAGGGTGATTGATTCGTTGAGCACCGCGCTCAGTTCGCGGTTCAGTCGTTCCAGCAGGTCGGCGCGGGTGTTGGCCAGGTCCAGCAGGCTCTTGCGCAGTTGCGGGGTGACTTGCTCCGGCGGCTGGGTGGAGAGCAGGTTGTCGACGTAGGTCGCCGGGTTGCTCAGCAGTTCACGCTGCTGGCTGACTTCGAACTGATACAGGCGAATGTCGGCGATCTGGTCGGCCAGGTCACGATCGACCTTGAGGCGCGGCAGGGCCTGCTTCTGTTTATAGAGAATCTTCGACAGCAGCAGACTGCCCTTGAGCACGTTGATCTGTTCATCCAGGGCCGAGTCGCTCTGGGTCAGGCTGTCGAGTTGCTGTTTGGTTTGCAGGTTCTGCTGGGTGACTTCGTTGAGACGGTCGGTGCTTTTCAGCAGGTAGTCGGAGAGCTTGAGGTTGGCCGTGCTTTCGCTGGCGAGCAGGCTGCTGCCGCCGGCCTTCTGCGCTTCGATCGACTGCTGGGTAACGGTCTCCTGGGACTGCGCCAGACGCTTCTGGTTGATCAGGGTTTGCAGTTCCTGGATCTCGCGGTCGAGGCGGTCGGATTTCTCCGAGAGCAGGTCATGCTGGCTGTTGCCCAGATCCTGCAACTGGCTGTTGCCGGCCAGCTCCTGACGACGCAGCGGGATCAACGCGTTGAGGGCGGCCAGTTCGGCGTTCAACTGATCGCGTTGCTCGGCGCTGACGGTTTTGCCCGCGTCCTTGCCGGACTTGAGGATGTTGTTGATCTGCTGGATGCGCGTCTGGCTGGCGGAAATTTCCGCCTGGGCGCGCTCCGGGCGGGTCTGCGCGGTGATGATCAGGCTGTTGGCGTCGGCCAGGGCTTTTTGCAGATCGCTCTGCTGGGTCGAACGATCGGTGAGGATCTGTTCCAGCTGCTGGATCGATTCCTTGGGAAAACGCTGCGCCACCGGCACCACGGCGGAGGCCTTGAGGCGCGTCAATTCGCGGGTGTTCTCGACGGTCTGCTTCGGCGCGCTTGCCAGTTGCTGTTTGAGGTCGATCAGCTTCTGTTCATAGTCACGCTGGTTGTTCAGCTGATTGAGCGTGTTCTGCAGGACGGTTTGCAGGGTCTTTTTATCGGCGTCCGGCAGTTTGCTGTCGGCGAGTTTGTCCAGGCTGGCCTGCACGGCTTCGCTGGACGGCGGTTCGGCGGCATACAGCGGCCCGACGGAAAGACTCAGGCCCAGCAGGGCCGCGAAAAAGAAAGAGCGCAGGGTAGGCATAGAGACCGGTCAAGCAAGTGAGAGTGGACGCAGTTTAGAGGAAGAGACCGGGACCCGGGCGACTTCCTTCGGGGAATCTGACGCCCACTTTGCCGATCTTGTTCCCGTCCATGACCGCGACCGTCCAGTGAGTGTTGTTCCACTCCACCTGGTCGCCGACGATTGGTGCACCACCGACCTTGTGGGCAATGAACGCACCGAGGGTCATGTCCGGATCGATGCCGTCGGCCGGCAACCCGTAAAGCGCTGCAACCGCTTTAAGCTGGGCGTCTCCTTCGAGTACAAAGTCGCCGAAGAAGCGCAGATCCAGACCGCGTTGCGGTGCCTGGCTGAACAGTTTGCCGAGGGCCGGCAAGTTGTGTTCATGGCCGATAACACACAACAAATCATCGACTTCCAGCACCGTGCTACCCGACGGATGGAGCAGTTGCTGGCCGCGAAACAGGGCGGCGATGCGCGTGCCTTCGGGCATTTTCAGTTCACGCAGGGGCGAACCGATGCACCATTTCTCGGCGCCGAGCTTGTAAACGAACAGCTCCCACTCGCTGGTGATGTGCACCTCCAGTGCGGAACGCGAGATCGGCGCCGGCTCCGGCGGTACCGTCACCTTCAACAGCTTGGCCACCCACGGCAGGCTCGTGCCCTGCACCAGCAGCGACACCAGCACGATGAAAAACGCGAGGTTGAAGTACAGCTGCGCATTCGGCAGCCCGGCCATCAACGGGAACACCGCGAGAATGATCGGCACCGCGCCGCGCAGGCCGACCCAGGAAATAAAGGCTTTCTCGCGGCCGTGGAACGCCTTGAACGGCAGCAGGCCGACGACCACCGACAGCGGCCGGGCGAACAGAATCATCCACAGCGCCAGACCCAGCGCCGGCAGGGCGATCGGCAGTAAGTCATGCGGCGTGACCAGCAGCCCCAGCACGAGGAACATGCCGATCTGCGCCAGCCACGCCATGCCGTCGAGCATGTGCAGAATGCCGTGACGGCTGCGCACCGGGCGGTTGCCGATCACCAGGCCACACAGGTACACCGCGAGGAAACCACTGCCGTGCAAGGCGTTGGTCAGTGCGAACACCACCAGACCGCCAGCGATCACCAGAATCGGGTACAGGCCGGTGGCGAGGTTGATCCGGTTGACCAGTTGCAACATCAACCAGCCGCCACCGAGGCCGATCACGCCACCGATGCCGAACTCGCGGATCAGGTGAGTCAACAGGCTCCAGTGCAGGCCGGTCTGGCCGCTGGCGAGCATGTCGATCAGGGTTACGGTGAGGAACACCGCCATCGGGTCGTTGCTGCCGGATTCGATTTCCAGGCTCGCGGTCACCCGTTCGTTGAGTCCCTTGCCGCCGAGCAGCGAGAACACCGCTGCGGCGTCCGTGGAGCCGACGATGGCGCCGATCAGCAGGCCTTGAATCAGATTGAGGTCGAACAGCCACGCCGCCGCCATGCCGGTCAGCCCGGTGGTGATCAATACCCCGACCGTGGCCAGCGACAGCGCCGGCCACAAGGCCACACGGAAACTTGAAACCCGGGTGCGCAAACCACCGTCGAGCAGGATCACTGCCAGGGCGAGGTTGCCGACCAGATAGGCGGTCGGGTAGTTATCGAAAATGATCCCGCCGCCATCGACCCCGGCGGCCATGCCGACCGCAAGAATGATGACCAGAATCGGAATGCCGAGACGCGAAGACAGGGAACTGACAAGAATGCTTGCACCTACCAGCAACGCGCCGATCAAGAACAGGCTGTTGATGGTCGTCGCATTCAAAGGCAGTACTCCAGAAGCGTAAAGACGGGCACAAACTGACCATGCAGTCTGCGTGCCAGCGATTCTAACCTGTTGAAATGTGATGCTGTCAAAAAGCTTTTTACGCTGGGGGATTCGAGGTTTGGGTTCGGCTGGCGATGGCTGCCCTCACCCTAGCCCTCTCCCGGGGGGAGAGGGGACTGATCGAAGTGTCTGGGCGAGGTCCATCGACCTGAAAATTCTGAGTCGAACTCAGGTTTGAAAGGCACACAGATCTGCTCCCTCTCCCTCTGGGAGAGGGGGCTGATCAAGGTGTTTGTGCGAGGTACGCCAACCTGAAAGTCCGGAGTCGAACTCGGATTTTGAAAAGCCTCACCCCAGCCCTCTCCCTCTGGGAGAGGGGGCTGATCGAAGTGTTTGGGCGAGGTACGCCGACCTGAAAGTCCGAAGTCGAACTCGGATTTTGAAAAGCCCCCGATCTGCTCCCTCTCCCTCTGGGAGAGGGCTGGGGTGAGGGTGCTTTTGCTTTTGATCGAGTGAATCAGAGGCTGAACCGCCCAACCATGTTGTTCAAATCCAGCGCCAGACGCGACAGCTCGTTGCTCGCCGCACTGGTCTGATTCGCGCCGGTGGCCGATTGCACCGACAGGTCGCGGATGTTCACCAGGTTGCGATCCACCTCGCGGGCCACTTGTGCCTGCTCTTCGGCGGCGCTGGCGATCACCAGGTTGCGCTCGTTGATCTCGACGATTGCGGTGTTGATGGTGTCCAGCGACATCCCGGCGCCCCGGGCGATGTTCAGTGTCGATTCGGCGCGTTCGGTACTGTTGCGCATCGAGTCCACCGCGTGTTCGGTGCCGCTCTGAATGCTGCCGATCATCCGCTCGATTTCGCTGGTCGACTGTTGGGTGCGATGGGCCAGCGCACGCACCTCATCGGCGACTACCGCAAAACCACGGCCGGCTTCGCCGGCGCGTGCTGCTTCAATGGCAGCGTTCAGTGCCAACAGGTTGGTCTGGTCGGCCAAACCGCGAATAACGTCCAGGACCTTGCCGATGTCACGGGATTCGTTGGCCAGATCACCGATCAGGGTCGCCGTGCTCTGCACATCGGCGCTCATGCGTTCGATGGCGCTGACGGTTTCCTGCACCAGGTCGCGACCGTCGCCGGCGGACGTGGTGGCGTTTTTCGACGCTTCCGACGTGCTGACCGCGTTGCGTGCGACTTCTTCAACGGCGCTGGTCATTTCGTTGACCGCCGTGGCGGCCTGTTCGATTTCGTTGTTCTGCTGGGTCAGGCCACGGGCGCTTTCGTCGGTGACGCTGTTCAGCTCTTCGGCAGCGGACGCCAGTTGCGTGGCCGAGCCGGAAATCCGCTGCAGGGTGTCGCGCAGCTTCGATTGCATCTTGGCCATCGCGGCCAGCAAGCGGCCGGCTTCGTCGTTGCCGTCAACGTGGATCGGCTGGGTCAGGTTGCCTTCGGCGATGGTTTCCGCTGCGTCGAGTGCCTTGGCAATCGGCTTGGTGATGCTGACGGTCAGCAACCAGGCGAACAGGAAGGTCAGGCCGGTGGCGATCAGCAACAGGGTCACGACCAGGTTGAACGATATCGCGTACTGATCGGCTGCGCCTTGATCAGTTTCGGCGATTTGCTGGGTGTTGATCTCCAGCAGCCGCGCCAGTGCGGTGTTCACCGCTTCCGAGTTACTCAGCAAATCCGCGTTGAGCATCTGCCGCAGTTCATCGACCTGATTGTTGCGCGACAGGCTTTTCATCCGGTCTTCGAGTTGGCGGTACTGGGCCAGAAGCTGCACGTACTGGTCGTAGGCTGCACGCTCTTGCGGGCCATTGATCAACGGTTCGTAGGCGCGCTGGGCGTCGGCGATCTGCTTGTTGCGCAGCTCGAACAGCTCAATGGTTTTTTGCTGCACGTCCGGTTCGCGGTTGATCAGCAACCGGTAGGACAGCACCCGCAGGCGCAGGGTCAGTTGAGTGAACTCGTCGAGGGCCTTGATGGACGGCACGCTGGCAGTGGCAATTTCTTGGCCCGCTGCGCGTATTTTGCTCATCTGGTTCAAGGCGAACACACCCAGAATCAGCATCAGGCCGCCGATCAGGGCGAAGCCGGTGAACGCCCGGGGGGCGATATTCATATTGCGAAGGGACATGGGGCGGATACCAGAGGAGGGCCGCATCCATGCGGGCTGAGACGGCTGTATGGATGACTTATCGGTCATACGACTAAAGTCTTGAGGCGCTGCGCGTATTTGTCGCATAGGGGGTTGAGCGACGAAGTGCAGGAACCAGATCGGCAGATCACAGTCTTTTAAACTCGCGAGAACGGTCGGCCGCCAGGAAAATCAAGGCCTTGCGCCGGTTTAACCCTGGCATCCGTGATGACTTTTCTTTATCGTACGCGCCCTTTGAAAAACGCCTGGAAGATCAAAATGTTGGAAGCATCCCTCAGCCAATTGGAACAGCTCGTCAGCGACCTGGTGCAACAGAACCAGACTTTGCTGGAAACCAACCAGACCCTGTCTGCGGAACTGGCTCAGGCCAAGGATGAAAACGAAAGCCTGCAACTGAACCTGATGGAGCAGGAAGAGAAACACGGCGCCACCGCAGCGCGCATCCAGGCCCTGGTTGATCGCGTCAACGCAGGTCCTGTCAGCGCATGAATTACGGCACAGCAGGGGTAAAGGTCATCTCCATTCTCGGGGAGGACTACTCGATCAAGGCACCGGCCGGGGAAGAACAGACCCTGCTGGACGCAGCCATGATGCTCAAGGCTGCGCTGGACGACACCAAGCGCAAATACCCGACGCTGATCGGTGACCGCTTGCTGGTGCTGGCGGCGATGAATCTGTGCTCGCAGCAGATCGAAATGAAGAAGCAGCACCAGGAAGAACTCGACCGTTACCAAGAGCAAGTCAGCGCCACGGTCGAAACCATCGCCAAGACCATCAATCAGGGTTGAGGCGTCGCTACAGGGCGCTCCATTCCGAGGAGCGCCCTGGTGAGGCATGAATAATCAGATGGTTCAGCCAAGCCTGAATACATAGCCGTTTTCCAGTTTCACAACTTCCTTTCTCTTCACCGTCCAAGGACCATCGGGGAATTCGGGATCTGTGAGTAAATCCCCCTTTTCAGCCCATAGAGTCAATTCCTCACGGTTGACTTCTGTTGCACTGCGCCACGGCTTGGTCGGGTCTGCGTCGACTGTTATCTCGATAAACCAGCCGCCTGCCGACTCTTCGAATGATTTGGTCAGCACTGTGGTTTCTGTACCTTTGAGTGGGTCTAGAATCTTTTGACCAACCCGAACGGCTTTTAACATTTCATCCCGACTCAGGGACGCAGTGCTTTCAATTTTGCGTTCTCTGCTCATTTTTGACTCCTCGGTTTTGGGTTTTGCCAACGAAGAGTAGGGCTTCAAGAGGCCACCTGCACCTGACAACCTTGACAGTAGACGTGGGGTTGTTTTCGTGGGTTTTTTCAGCTCCGAGCTTAGATTGCGAAACAATAGTTCTGATTTTTGTATACATTTGGCGCGACAGTTGCAGTGTTTTTGCCTCTTATTCTTTGGGGGTGCTCCATGCAGTTGTGGCGACGCAGTATTCAATGGCAGCTGATTCTCAGCATGGGCACCGCCCTGCTGGTCAGTATCCTGATCGTGGTTGGCATTTATACCCTGGTGGTCAACCGCCTCGCCCAGAGCTATCTGGTCGAACAAGCGCTGCCGTCGAGCATCGAAGCGACGCGCAACGATATTGAGCGCATCCTCGTCCAGCCGCTGACCGCCGCCAAAGACATCGCCAGCAACACGATGGTCCGCGACTGGCTGGCCTCGGGGGAAGACAGCGGCAAAACGGCGGCCTTCGCGCAGTATCTGGAAGGCATCCGCGCCGAACACAAGGCCTTCACCGCGCTGATCATCGGCACCGAATCCAATCACTACATCACCGAAAAAGGCCTGGACCGCACCCTCAGTCGCGCCAAACCGGCCGATGCCTGGTTCTATTCCTTCCTCGACAGCCATCAGCCGCGCACCCTGAATATCGACAACGATGGCGCCACCGGGGAGTTGGCGCTGTTCATCGACTTGAAGGTCGAGCAGGCCGGCAAAGTGGTCGGCGTGGCCGGGCTTGGTTTGAGCATGAAAGAGTTGTCGGAGTTGATCCACAACTTCAGTTTTGGCGAGCGCGGCAAGGTCTATCTGGTGCGTTCCGACGGTTTGATTCAGGTGCATCCTGAAGCGCAGTTCAGTGGCAAGCGCACCCTCTCGGAGCAGATCGGTGCTTCGGCGGCACAAGCCGTCATGGGGCAAAAAGCTGCCGTGAGCAGCGGCTTCCAAAGAGACGGCGAAGACTTCCTCGCCTTCAGCCTGCCTCTGCGTGATCTGGGCTGGACCCTGGTGGCCGAAGTGCCGCAATCGCAGATCTATGCCGAGGCGCGCAAAGCCATGTGGATGAGCGGCGGCATCGGTCTGGCGGTGGCACTGGTGTGCCTCGCTTTGGTGGTGTGGTTGGCGCAAGGTTTGGTGCGACCGATTCGCCAAGTAACAGCCGCGCTGGTAGCAATCGGTAGCGGTGGTGGAGATTTGACCCACCGGTTAGATTCCAGTCGCGCCGACGAGCTGGGCGATCTGGCTCGGGGCTTCAACCGATTCCTCGACAGCCAGCGCGCAATGATTGGCGAAGTGTTGGCTACCAGTGAGCGTTTGCGCACGGCTGTCGGCCAAGTGGCCAAGGTTGTGGATAACACCGCCGAGCGCTCTGGTCGTCAGCAGGAGATGACCGACATGGTCGCCACCGCCGTTCATGAAATGGGCCTGACCGTGCAGGAGATCGCGCAGAACGCCGGCAACGCCGCGCTGGCCTCGCAAACCGCACGGGATGAAGCCCTGCAGGCGCGGGAAGTAGTCGGCGGCTCGATCCGCCATATCGAAAGCATGTCCGATGAGATTGGCGTGGCCGCCGGTGCGGTGGGGGAGCTGGCGCAGCAAGTGGCGTCGATCGACTCGGTGCTGGCGGTGATTCGCGGGGTGTCCGAGCAGACCAACCTGCTGGCACTCAACGCCGCCATTGAAGCGGCGCGGGCCGGGGATATGGGGCGCGGGTTTGCCGTGGTGGCGGATGAGGTGCGCACCCTGGCACGACGCACGCAGGCGTCCACGGACGAGATTCAGCAGATGATCGGTAGCCTCAAACAAGGCGCGGAAAATGCCGTGTCGTCGATGCGCACCGGGCAAGCTGCAACCGGCACCGGGGTTGAGTCGAGCCAGCGTACCGGCGCGTCGTTGACGGCGATTACCGGGCAGGTCGAGCGCATCAGCGACATGAACCATCAAGTGGCGACGGCGACGGAAGAGCAGTCGGCGGTGACGGAGGAGATCAACCGCAATGTACAGGGGATTTCTGATCTGGCGCGGGCCACGGCGGGGGAGGTTCGGGCCTGTCGCGAGGATTGTCAGATGCTGCAGAAACTGGCGGATGATCTGGCGCGGCAGATGGGTGGGTTCAAGCTGAGTTGAGTGCTGAGCCTGAAAAGCCCCTCACCCTAGCCCTCTCCCGGAGGGAGAGGGGACTGAATGCGGGATACTTGAGAAATACGCCGACCTGAAAGGGCTACACCGAATCCATAATCGACTGGATTTTTCAGGTCGACGTATAGCGCCAGACACCTCGGTCGGCCCTATCTCCCTGCGGGAGAGGGGACTGAATGCGGATACTTGAGAAATACGCCGACCTGAAAGGGCTACACCGAATCCATAATCGACTGGATTTTTCATGTCGACGTATAGCGCCAGACACCTCGGTCGGCCCCCTCTCCCTCCGGGAGAGGGCTGGGGTGAGGGTTGGCTTTCAGAACCACGCATCCTGCATCGCCAGACACGTCTCATCCCGCGCCTCCAGCAACGTCAGTTCATGGTGGCAACCCGGCACTTCCCACGTCAGGAAATACCGCGCCGCCTGCAACTTGCCCTTATAGAAGTCGGCATCCGTTGCATTGCCCTTGGCCAGGCCTTCCTCGGCGCGAATCGCCTGCTCCAGCCAGCGCCAGCCGATCACCGTATGCCCGAACACCTTCAGGTACAGCGCCGAATTGGCCAGGCTGCTGTTGACCTTGCCTTGCGCCAGATCAGTCAGCAAACCGATGGTCACCCCTTGCAGGCGCGCGACCAGTTTCTCCAGCGGCTCACGCAATGCGGTTAACGATTCGTACGCAGTGGCGCGCTCGGAAGTGTCGGCGATCAACCGGATCAATTGCTTGAGCCCCGCGCCACCGTTCTGCGCCAGTTTGCGCCCGAGCAAGTCCAGCGACTGAATACCGTGAGTGCCTTCGTGAATCGGGTTCAAGCGGTTGTCGCGGTAATACTGCTCCACCGGGTATTCACGGGTGTAGCCGTGGCCGCCGAGAATCTGGATCGCCAGTTCGTTGGCCTTGAGGCAGAACTCCGACGGCCAGGATTTGACGATTGGCGTCAGCAGGTCCAGCAGCTCATGGGCCTGTTGGCGCTCGGCTTCGCTTTCCAGTGTGGTGGTGTCATCGAACAGCCGCGCCGCGTACAGACCGAGGTCAAAGGCGCCTTCGACGTAGGATTTCTGTGTCAGCAGCATGCGTCTGACATCCGCATGCTGAATGATCGCCACTGGCGCGGTGGTCGGGTCCTTGCTGTCCGGCACCCGGCCTTGCGGGCGCTCGCGGGCGTACTCCAGCGAGTACAGGTAACCGGCGTAACCGAGCATCACTGCGCCCATGCCGACGCCAATCCGCGCTTCGTTCATCATCTGGAACATGTAGCTCAAACCGTGATGCGCTTTGCCCACCAGATAACCGACACACTCACCGTTATCGCCGAAGTTCAGCGCGGTCGAAGTGGTGCCGCGCCAACCCATCTTGTGAAACAGCCCGGCCAGCAGCACGTCATTACGCTGACCGAGGCTGCCGTCATCGTTGACCAGAAACTTCGGCACGATGAACAGCGAAATGCCTTTAACGCCCGCAGGTGCGTCCGGCAATTTCGCCAGCACCATGTGCACGATGTTCTCCGACAGCGGGTGATCGCCGCCGGAAATGAAGATCTTGTTGCCCTTGAGGCGATAAGTGCCGTCGGACGCCGGCTCGGCGCGGGTACGAATATCCGACAGCGATGAGCCTGCGTGGGGTTCGGTCAGCGCCATAGTGCCGAAGAAGCGGCCGTCGATCATCGGTTGCAGAAAGCGCTGTTTCTGCTCGTCGGTGCCGAAGCTTTCGATCAGATTGGCAGCGCCCATGGTCAGGAACGGATACGACGTCGACGCGGCGTTGGCCGACTGGAAATGCGCGAAGCAGGCTTGGGAAAGCAGCGTAGGTAACTGCATGCCGCCGGCGTCGAAGCTGCGTGCGGCGTTGAGGAAACCGGCTTCGAGGAAGGCATCCACCGCCGGTTTGACCTCCGGAATCAGAATCGCCTGGCCGTTCTCGTAGCGCGGCTCGTTTTCGTCGCCCTTGCGGTTGTGCGGTGCGAAAAATTTCTCGGCGATGCTGCGCGCGGTGCCGATGGCGGCGTCGAAGGTCTCGCGGTTGTGCTCGGCAAACCGCTCACGCCGGGTCAGGCCCTCGGCATCAAGGACTTCATACAGCTCGAAAGCCAGATTGCGGGAACTGAGCAGCGTCTCGGACATGGCGGCCTACCTGAAATTTGGGTTTGGGCCGAGTCTAGGCGTGCTGATAGAGGCTGAACAGGATGATTGATGGGCGTGATGTTGGAGCCGCGCGCCGACTTAACAAACACCACAAAACACTGTGGGAGCGAGCTTGCTCGCGAAGAGGCCGGCACATTCAACGTTCATGTTGACTGGCAAACCGCTTTCGCGAGCAAGCTCGCTCCCACAGGGACTGTTGCTATGCCGGACACCCATGCAGGTGCCCGGTTTATCGGGTGTTAACCGATAGTCATCAAGCTCGCGTTACCACCCGCCGCAGCGGTGTTAACACTCAACGCACGCTCGATCACCAGACGCTCCAGGGCAATATTGGTCTCGCCCTGGGACAAGCCCTGAACCCCAACAATCGCGCCGGCACGCTTGGCAATCTGCTGGCAAACGCCGCGCAACTGGTCGGAATGGCCATGATGCAGAACGGCATCAAACACCACCTCGTCCTTGTTCCAGTCGGAAACCAGCTTGATCCGCGCCTGAACATCCTTCGGCAGGCGTGCGAACAAGGCCTTGCTGATGTCGGACTCCGGCCATACCGCCGAACCGCCTACGGCCAATACCGCAGCCAGTTGCGTCAGCAGATCACCTTCAACTTCGGTCAGGCACAACACGTGCTCGCGCGGCAGGATCGCGTAGCTGTTCTTCTCGCCAGTCGGGCCGGCCAATACGCGGGTGATGCCGCTCTGCGATTGCGCAGCGTACTGCACGCACAGGGTGCTCAAGTCAGCGAACTTGTTGCTGTCGGCCCAGGCTTTCAAGGCATTCAGCGGTTTGCTCATGGCGTCGCGCAAACGAACGTCCGGAGCGATAACGGCATCACCGCGAGCGAAGGATTGTTCGATCGCGTCGGCAGGACGCGTCGACAGCAGGCGGTACAGGTACAGCGGGCCACCGGCTTTCGGGCCAGTACCCGACAGGCCTTCGCCGCCGAACGGCTGCACGCCGACCACGGCACCGACGATGTTGCGGTTGACGTAGACGTTACCGGCGTTGACGTTGTCGATCACCTTGGCGATGGTCTCGTCGATGCGCGTGTGCACGCCCAGCGTCAGGCCATAACCGGAAGCGTTGATCTGGCCGATCAGTTGATCGATCTCTTTACGCTTGTAGCGCACCACGTGCAGCACCGGACCGAAGATCTCGCGTTGCAGTTCGTCGAAGCTTTCCAGCTCGATCAGGGTCGGCATGACGAAAGTGCCGCGTTTGACTTCTTCGCTGTCGGCAATTGCCACCTGGTACACGTTGCGACCTTTATCGCGCATGCCCTGGATGTGCTTGTCGATGCCAGCCTTGGCTTCGGCGTCGATCACCGGGCCGATGTCCACGGACAGCCGCTCCGGGTTGCCGAGACGGCTTTCAGCCATCGCGCCTTTGAGCATTTCGATGACACGGTCCGCGGAATCTTCCTGCAGGCACAGTACACGCAGGGCCGAGCAACGCTGGCCAGCACTGTCGAAGGCCGAAGACACCACGTCGATCACAACCTGTTCGGTCAGTGCCGAAGAATCGACGATCATCGCGTTCTGGCCACCGGTTTCGGCGATCAGCGGAATCGGACGGCCCTGGTTGTCGAGGCGACCGGCAATGTTGCGTTGCAGCAGACGCGCGACTTCGGTGGAACCGGTGAACATCACGCCTTTGACGCGCTCGTCACCGACCAGACCGGCACCGACGGTTTCACCGCGACCCGGCAACAGTTGCAGTACGCCTTCCGGGATGCCGGCCTCAAGCATCAGGCGCACAGCCTGAGCAGCCACCAGCGGGGTCTGTTCGGCCGGTTTGGCCAGTACCGGGTTACCGGCAGCCAGTGCGGCAGCGACCTGACCGCTGAAGATCGCCAGCGGGAAGTTCCACGGGCTGATGCACACCACCGGACCCAACGGGCGGTGGGCGTCGTTGCTGAAATCGTTGCGTGCCTGCACTGCGTAATAACGCAGGAAGTCGACCGCTTCACGGACTTCGGCGATGGCGTTGGCGAAAGTCTTGCCGGCTTCACGGGCCAGCAGGCCCATCAGTGGCTGGATTTCGCCTTCCATCAAGTCAGCGGCACGTTCCAGAATCGCCGCCCGTTCGGCCGGCGGCGTGGCCTGCCAGATCGGTGCAGCATTCAGGGCACATTGAATGGCGTTGTCGACGTCTTCGACGGTGGCTTCCTGCACGTGTCCGACCACATCGCGGTGATCGGCCGGGTTCAGCACCGGTGCCGGCGCTTCGTTGCTGGAAGCGCAACCGAGCATCGGCGCGGCTTTCCAGTTGTTGTGCGCGGTGGCGAGCAGGGCGCAGGACAGCGAGGCCAGACGGTGTTCGTTGGCCATGTCGATGCCGGCGGAGTTGGCGCGCTCGGCGCCGTACAGGTCACGCGGCAGCGGAATACGCGGGTGCGGCAGGCCGAAACCACCTTCCACGGTCGCCATCTGCTCGATCTGCGCCACCGGATCGGCCACCAGTTCCTGAATCGAAATCGACTGGTCGGCAATGCGGTTGACGAACGAGGTGTTCGCGCCGTTTTCCAGCAGGCGACGCACGAGGTACGCCAGCAGGGTTTCGTGGGTGCCGACCGGTGCGTACACGCGGCACGGACGGTTCAACTTGCCTTCGGAAACTTTGCCGACAACCTGCTCGTAAAGCGGTTCGCCCATGCCGTGCAGGCACTGGAATTCGTACTGGCCCGGGTAATAGTTCTGACCGGCAATATGGTAAATGGCCGACAGGGTGTGGGCGTTGTGCGTAGCGAACTGCGGGTAGATGACTTCCGGCACCGACAGCAGTTTGCGTGCGCAAGCGATGTAGGAAACGTCGGTGTACACCTTGCGGGTGTAGACCGGATAGCCTTCCAGGCCTTCGACCTGGGCGCGTTTGATTTCGCTGTCCCAGTACGCGCCTTTCACCAGGCGGATCATCAGGCGATGACGGCTGCGGCGGGCCAGGTCGATCACGTAGTCGATCACGTACGGGCAACGTTTCTGGTACGCCTGGATGACGAAACCGATGCCGTTCCAGCCGGTCAGTTGCGGCTCGAAGCACAGGCGCTCGAGCAGATCCAGCGACAGTTCAAGACGGTCGGCTTCTTCGGCGTCGATGTTCAGGCCGATGTCGTATTGCTTGGCCAGCAGGGTCAGCGACAGCAGGCGCGGGTACAACTCGTCCATTACGCGCTCGTACTGCGCACGGCTGTAGCGCGGGTGCAGGGCCGAGAGCTTGATGGAAATGCCCGGACCTTCATAAATCCCACGACCGTGGGAGGCTTTGCCGATCGAGTGAATGGCTTGTTCGTACGACGCCAGGTACTTCTGTGCGTCGTGTTCGGTCAGGGCCGCTTCACCGAGCATGTCGTAGGAATAACGGAAACCCTTGGCTTCGAACTTGCTCGCGTTGGCCAGCGCTTCGGCGATGGTTTCGCCGGTGACGAACTGCTCGCCCATCAGGCGCATGGCCATGTCGACGCCCTTGCGGATCATCGGCTCGCCGCTCTTGCCGATGATGCGGCTCAAGGACGACGTCAGGCCAGCTTCGTTGTGCGTAGACACAAGCTTGCCGGTCAGCAGCAGACCCCAGGTTGCCGCGTTGACGAACAGCGACGGGCTGTTGCCCAAATGCGGATGCCAGTTACCGGTGCTGATCTTGTCGCGGATCAGTGCGTCGCGAGTGCCTTTGTCCGGAATACGCAGCAGCGCTTCAGCCAGGCACATCAGGGCGACGCCTTCCTGGGACGACAGGGAAAACTCCTGCAGCAGGCCCTGAACAATGCCTGCACGACCGCCGGCACTTTTCTGGTTACGCAGTTTTTCCGCGATGGTTGCGGCAAGTTTGTTGGTGGCTTCGGCCATCGGTGCCGGCAGGCGCGCCTGCTCGATCAGCATCGGCACCACTTCCGGCTCAGGGCGACGGTAAGCAGCGGTGATCGAAGCACGGAGTACCGATTGCGGCAGGATGCTTTCGGCGAATTCGAGGAAGCACTGGTGGGCATGATCGGTGTGGACTTCACCGGCGTCGTCGGCGTCCTTGGCGGTCAAACCGTTCAGCTCGGTCAGGGTTGCACCACCCTCGAGTTTTTCCAGGTAATTGAAAATTGCCTGCTTGATCAGCCAGTGCGGCGTGCGATCAATCGAGGTCGCGGCCGCCTTCAGGCGTTCGCGGGTCGGGTCATCGAGTTTGACCCCAAGGGTGGTGGTAGCCATATTTTTATCCTCATGGTTGCCACAGTTGCGTGGCATCAGCTGGCCGCAAGATTAGCCGCGCGCTGAGAGAGGTGCAACCGGGTGCAACCCTTTTTTTGTCGGAATAATATGCAGCTCGTCAGGAATTATTTTCTGGTACGAAAGTGCTGCTCCTGCTTGGTGCTTTTGCTTCTAGCCAACGGTGATGACTGCCACAAAAGGGAGCAAAAACGCGGTGATTGTCGATAAATCCGACTAGGTGCAACTTATTCGCTCGAAACTGGTTGCACCTTATTTGATTTGTTGCATAGCATTCGCGCCCTAGGTGCAACCGGGAATAACCCGGTGTACCGGCTGATGGCTTTCCTGGGGAAACATCAGTCCTAAATGCGCGGGATCCCGGATCGTCTGCCAAACGTCGTCGTTTGCGAGCGGTTCACCACCGCCGCTACATAAAAACAAAGCCAGGGCGTAACTCAATGAGCGTAAGCAATCCAACCCTGATCACGTTCGTGATCTACATCGCAGCAATGGTGCTGATCGGCCTGATGGCCTATCGCTCCACCAACAACCTTTCTGACTACATTCTTGGCGGTCGTAGCCTCGGCAGCGTCGTGACGGCTCTGTCTGCCGGTGCTTCCGACATGAGCGGCTGGTTGTTGATGGGCCTGCCGGGCGCCATTTACATGTCCGGTCTTTCCGAAAGCTGGATCGCCATCGGTCTGGTCATCGGTGCCTACCTGAACTGGCTGTTCGTTGCCGGCCGTCTGCGCGTGCAGACCGAGCACAACGGCGATGCCCTGACTCTTCCAGACTACTTCGCCAGCCGTTTTGAAGACAAAAGCGGCCTGCTGCGGATCATCTCGGCGATCGTGATTCTGGTGTTCTTCACCATCTACTGCGCTTCCGGCATCGTGGCTGGCGCCCGTCTGTTCGAAAGCACCTTCGGCATGTCCTACGAGACGGCACTGTGGGCCGGTGCTGCGGCGACGATTGCTTACACCTTTATCGGCGGTTTCCTCGCGGTGAGCTGGACCGACACGGTACAAGCCACCCTGATGATTTTCGCGCTGATCCTTACGCCGATCATCGTCCTGCTGGCCACCGGCGGCGTCGACACCACGTTCCTGGCCATTGAAGCTCAGGATCCAAGCAACTTCGACATGCTCAAAGGCACCACTTTCATCGGCATCATCTCGCTGATGGGCTGGGGGCTGGGCTACTTCGGTCAGCCGCACATCCTCGCGCGTTTCATGGCGGCGGATTCGGTGAAATCGATCGCCAAGGCGCGTCGCATCTCCATGACCTGGATGATCCTGTGCCTGGGCGGCACCGTGGCGGTGGGCTTCTTTGGTATCGCGTACTTCTCGGCACACCCGGAAGTGGCCGGTCCAGTGACCGAGAACCATGAGCGCGTGTTCATCGAGCTGGCGAAAATTCTCTTCAATCCATGGGTGGCCGGTGTCCTGCTGTCGGCAATTCTCGCCGCGGTGATGAGCACGCTGAGCTGCCAGTTGCTGGTGTGCTCCAGCGCCCTGACCGAAGACTTCTACAAAACCTTCCTGCGTAAATCCGCCTCCCAGGTTGAACTGGTCTGGGTCGGCCGCGCCATGGTGCTGTTGGTTGCACTGATCGCGATCGCCCTGGCCGCCAACCCGGAAAACCGCGTGCTGGGCCTGGTGTCCTACGCCTGGGCCGGTTTCGGTGCTGCGTTCGGTCCGGTTGTACTGATCTCGGTGGTCTGGAAAGGCATGACCCGCGACGGCGCATTGGCCGGTATCCTGGTCGGCGCGATCACCGTGGTGGTCTGGAAGCATTTCGAACTGCTGGGTCTGTACGAAATCATCCCGGGCTTCATCTTCGCCAGCCTGGCTATCTACATCGTCAGCAAGCTCGGTTCGCCGACCACTGGCATGGTGCAGCGCTTTGAAGCGGCGGAAAAAGATTTCCACCTGAACAAGTGATGCGCTGAGCTTCGGCTCACCGGAAAACGGCCCGTTTCCTACAGGAGACGGGCCGTTTTTTATTGCCTGTGATTTTTTGCCAACGCTGAAGAAACCTGTGGGAGCTGGCTTGCCAGCGATGAGGGCGGCACATTCAGAACATTCGGTAACTGACACATCGCTATCGCTGGCAAGCCAGCTCCCACAGGGTTTTATGGTGGGTTTCGGGGGTTTGTCTGTAGTTAAAGGCGCCGCTTTTTGCAGGGCTTTTCATCAATGAAAGTAGGGCAAATCTGATTTTCCCGTCACCCATTCATCACCCCTTGCCCCTCATGCAGAATCGCCCGCCCTTCATTCTGCAGAGAGACATCGGATGTTCGCGCCTGCCAATCAACCGCGTTTCACGTTGACCCTCGAAGGCGCCCAACATGACCTCAAAGTCCTTGAGTTCACGGGCAAGGAAGCCATCAGCCAACCCTATCGCTTCGAACTGGAACTGGTCAGCGAGCGGCCGGATCTGGACCTCGAAAGCCTGCTGCACTGTCAGGCATTTCTGAGTTTTGATGCTCAGGGCGCCGGTGTCCACGGTCAGATTTATCAGGTCGGGCAGGGCGACTCCGGGAAACGTCTGACGCGCTATCACTTGAGCCTTGTGCCGCGTCTGACGTACCTCGGGCATCGCATCAATCAGCGGATTTTCCAGCACCAGAGCGTGCCGCAGATCGTGACGCAAATCCTCAAGGATCACGCGATCCTGCGCGATGCTTTCGAGTTTCGACTCGGCAGCGATTACCCGGTGCGTGAATATTGCGTGCAGTACGCCGAAAGCGATCTGGCGTTCATTCAGCGGCTGTGTGCCGAGGTCGGCATTCATTACCACTTTCAGCACAGCCTCGACGGACATCTGTTGGTGTTCGGCGACGATCAAACCGTATTCCCGCGATTGGCCGAGTCAACGCTTTATCTGCCCGGTAGCGGCATGTCTGCCGGGGCGCCGGCGATCAAGCGCTTCAATGTGCGTGTGGAAACCCGTACCAGCGTGGTCACCCGGCGTGACTACAACTTCGAAAAGCCGCGCCTGCAGTTGGAGAGTCGCATCGACGGCGAGCAACGCCCGGTGCTCGAGGACTACCACTTTCCCGGGCAATTCGATAATCGTGAAACCGGCAAACACCTGGCCCAGCGGGCGCTTGAAAGGCATGTCGCCGACTACCGTCAGGCCGACGGCATCAGCGATGAATCCGCACTGGTTTGCGGACATTTCCTGCACCTCAGCGAGCACCCACGTCAGAGCTGGAATGACCTTTGGCTGCTGACCGCGATCGAGCACCGTGGGCGACAGCCGCAAGTGCTGGAGGAATCGGTAACCAGCGATGGCGAATCCTTCCAGGGCTACCGTAATACCTTTCTCGCTACGCCGTGGGATGTGTTCTTCCGCCCGGCGCTTGGCCCGGAAAAGCCCCGGATGCTCGGTTATCAACCCGCCGTTGTCACGGGGCCGAAAGACACGGAAATCCACTGCGACGAGTACGGTCGGGTCAAGGTGCAACTGGCCTGGGATCGCGACGGTGAATTGAACGAGCATTCCAGTTGCTGGCTGCGCGTCGCCACCGGTTGGGCCCATGATCGTTACGGCAGCGTGCTGATTCCGCGCGTGGGCATGGAAGTGCTGGTCGGCTTCATTGATGCCGATGCCGACAAGCCCTTGGTTGTGGGCTGCCTGCCAAACGCCGCGACGCCGGTGCCGCTGGATCTGCCGGCGGACAAGACCCGCAGTGTTTTCCGCAGCCAGAGCACCCCCGGTGGCGGTGGCTACAACGAACTGCGTATTGAAGATAAAAAAGGCGCCGAGGAAATCTACCTGCGCGCCCAGCGCAATTGGACGCAGCATGTGTTGAATGATCAACAGGTGCAGGTCGATAACCAGCGCAGCATTGTCGTCACCGGCACCGCCCGCCATGAGTTGAAGGCTGATGAGCAGCGCATCACTCACGGCCAGCGCCAGACCGAAGTGAAGCAGGACGATCATTTGAGCGTCACCGGCAGCCGCCATATCAAGGTGGCCAATCAGGCGACCAGTGCCAGCCAGCAGTTCCACGTCAGCGCCGGTCAGCAAGTGGTGATCGACGGTGGTGCGAGTGCGACGATTCAGGCCGGCGGGCAATGGATCAATATCGGCCCCGGCGGTATTTTCAGCAGCGTGCCGATTGTCGTGGGCGGCGCACCGATGGCGGCGATGAGTGCCGCACCTGTGGCGCCGGGTTTGCCGGAGAAACTGGCCGCCGCGCCGGCAGCCATGCTCACTGCCGCGCAAATCATGAGTTTTAAAGGTGATGCGCCATTCTGCGAAGAGTGTGAGCGTTGCAAGGACGGTCTCTGTGCAGCCTGATTTCCTCTTGCCTGCCGATTGGCTGGCGCGTGAACCGTTGAGCGCATCCGAGCAATTGTTCGCGGTGTTCAGCAGTGCCAGCGAGGCGAAGCCGCTCAAGGCTTGGCCAGAAGCGGCGAGTCCGATCTGGGCCGAGACGATCTATGCCGAGTGGGATGCGGTGATGCCTTACGTGGGAATTGTCGCCGCCGACAGTGAGTTTCTGCATTGGGTCGCCACTACCGAGTCGCGGGATTGGGGATGGTTGGCGGTTTCTTCGGCGAGTCTTGAGGAGGTGGTGGCGCACTTTCGCAGCCTGACCCAAGTGCTGATGCCGAGTGGCAAAACGGTGTTTTTTCGTTTCTGGGACGGGCGGTTTCTGTTGCCGATTCTGCAGGCCAATGAAGTTGATGCGGCGCAGCTGTTCCCGTTGATCGGGCGGTGTTTGATCAATGGGCAGGCGCTGGAAATCGGCGGCAGGGCGCAGGTGGCGGGGCGGACATTGCCGTGGTGGCAGGTGCCGGAGTCGGTGCTGGCGCAGCAGGGCAATGACGTTCGAACGGCCAATGCGTTGCAGTGGTTGAGTGAAGAACATCCGACACTTTTCGAGGCCTTTCCAGAGGCGGTTTTACGTTGCAAGATCAGGCGGTTTTTTCAGGTTTCAATGTCGGAAGAATCGTCGCAATCGGCGTTGCTGGCGTTTTTGCTGGCAGAGTCGGAGTGAGTTTTCGGGGCGAAGGTCTCGGACGATTCCTTCGAGTTGCGGCGGTTTTCATGAACTGGTGGGCGGTGGGTTGCAGGGATAGTCTTTTCGTTGTCACTGCGAGAGTGGTGACGGGTGTAGGAACCCTGAGAAATTCACCGCGCATCAGCGCTGTCGTTTGATTGCGGCACTTAATTCGTGCCCCAGATATCTTTGCGGCGGCTGTGCGCGGGAACGCTTCGGCGTAGCTGAGTTTGGTGGGTTCCTCAGTTTCCTACTCCCGCGTATGGCTGCCACCCAAACCTGTAGGAAGGTCATTTGGCAGCCTCTCTAAACCTATTGAGGTACAACTGATATGACTATGCTTAAGCCCGATCCACCCTACGAAAAAATCATCCCCCATCCCGACAACCGCTTTATGGCCCTCACCGGCAATTGCAGCGACATGCCCACCCTGTTCATCGACACCCATGTGCCTCTCGACATCCTTATGGACGCCGCCAACCATCGTCTGCGCGCCGTGATCCAGGTGCTGGAAAACATGTGCATGCGCGGCTCGGTCGAATGCGACTCCGTCATCCTCAGCGACTTCGCCCAGCTCTGCGTAATCCCCTTGCGCGACGGCTGCGATGTGCTCGATGTCATCGGCAAGCGCCTGCGCGCCGCGCCATAAAAGCAAAGCCCCTCACCCTAACCCTCTCCCAGAGGGAGAGGGGACTGACCGAGTCGTCTGGGTGATGTACGCCAACCTGCGACTTCTGCGGTGAACTTCGCTTGGCCAAGCTTCGGGGGGACTGACCGAGTTGTCTGGGTGATGTACGCCGACTAGCGACTTCCGCGCTGATCTTCGCTTGGCCAAACCTGAGATCACGCTGATCTTTCAGGTCGATGTAAC
This sequence comes from Pseudomonas monsensis, assembly GCF_014268495.2. Lineage (NCBI taxonomy): Bacteria > Pseudomonadati > Pseudomonadota > Gammaproteobacteria > Pseudomonadales > Pseudomonadaceae > Pseudomonas > Pseudomonas monsensis. The sequence goes on from NZ_CP077087.1 coordinate 752,070, forward strand.
TCGCAAGATCACCACGGTCAGTCCCCTCTCCCTCCGGGAGAGGGTTAGGGTGAGGGAAAGGCTTTTGTCCACTCGGCTGCGAACCCCTGACTTGCCGCCCGGTAAAAGGTAAACTTTGCGCCCTTCGCAGGAGCAGCCATGAATTATCGTCACGCCTTCCATGCCGGCAATCACGCCGATGTGTTCAAACACCTGACCTTGACCCGCCTCATTGCCCTGATGTCGCGCAAGGAGCAGCCGTTTGCCTATCTCGACACGCACGCCGGCATCGGTCTGTATGACTTGCAGGGCGATCAGGCCAATCGCACCGGCGAATATCTGGAAGGCATTGCGCGGTTGTGGGATCAGCCGGACCTGCCGGCGCTGACCGCCGACTACATGAAGGTGCTGCACGAGATGAACCCGGATGGCCAGTTGCGCTACTACCCGGGTTCGCCGGAGCTGGCGCGGCGCCTGACCCGCCCGCAGGATCGGGTGATGCTCAACGAGAAGCACCCGGAAGACGGCGTGCTGCTCAAGGACAACATGGCCGGTGATCGCCGGGTCAAGGTTCACCTCGGCGAGGGCTGGCATGTGGCGCGGGCGATGTTGCCGGTGCAGGAAAAGCGCGCGGTGATGTTGATTGATCCGCCGTTCGAGCAGCTCGATGAAATGCAGCGCTGCGCGGCGTCGTTGAAAGAGGCGATTGGTCGCATGCGCCAGACGGTGGCGGCGATCTGGTATCCGGTGAAAGATCAGCGTGCGTTGCGTCGGTTCTATCAGGATCTGGCCGGTACCGGTGCGCCGAAGTTGCTGCGCGTGGAACTGCTGGTGCATCCGCTGGATACGCCGAACAGCCTGAACGGTTCGGGCATGGCGATTGCCAATCCGCCGTGGGGGCTGGAGGAAGAATTGCGTGAGTTGCTGCCGTGGCTGTCGAAGAAGCTGGGGCAGACCCAGGGTGGGTGGCAGATGGATTGGCTAATAGCGGAGTAAAGCTTCCAGCTACAAGCTACAAGCTGAAGCGAGCGACGCGCTTGCAGCTTGACGCTTGTAGCTCGCAGCTTTAGTTCGGCATGCACACGCCGGTGCCGCCAATGCCGCAGTAACCCTCAGGGTTTTTCGCCAGATACTGCTGGTGATACGCCTCGGCGAAGTACACGGTTGGCGCCTGTTCGATCTCAGTGCTGATCTCGCCCAGACCGGCCTTCGACAGTTCGGCCTGATACACCGCTTTGCTCTTCAGCGCCGCATCCAGATGCTCAGGCGAGGTCGCGTAGATCACCGAGCGGTACTGGGTGCCGATGTCGTTGCCCTGACGCATGCCCTGCGTCGGGTTATGCAGCTCCCAGAACATTGCCAGCAGCTCTTCGTAGCTGACTTTGGCCTTGTCATACACCACCAGCACCACTTCGGCGTGGCCAGTCAGGCCCGAGCAGACTTCTTCGTAGGTCGGGTTCGGCGTGAAACCGCCGGCATAACCCACGACCGTGCTGACTACGCCTTCACGCTGCCAGAAGCGGCGCTCGGCGCCCCAGAAGCAACCCAGGCCGAAAATCGCGAAGTCGACGTCCTGGAAAAACGGGCCAAGCAGCGGGGTTTCTTCGAAGACGAAGTGTTTTTCAGGCAGGGTCATCGCGGTTTCGCGGCCGGGCAACGCTTGTTCTTTGGTCGGTAGCACGTTCTTGTTCACCAGAATTTCCGAGCGCAGAACCATGATCGTTCCTCTCAGTCAGGTTGGATGTAAAAAGTCAGACCGCCAGTGTGCCCAATGATGCCCGGTTAATCACTACCCAAAATGTGCGGGTACTCGCCCCACTGTAGGCCTTCGCCTGCTCGCGCTTACAGGGAGATGTAGAGGATTAAAGGCAGAGCGGGCCGCGCGGGTAGCGTTTGAGGGCGTGGATCAGCTCGTTGCCCGGGATCGGCCGGTCGAAGAGGTAGCCCTGGCCGACGTCGCAGCGATGACGGCGCAGGAACGCCAGTTGCTCGGCAGTCTCGATGCCTTCGGCCACGACCTTGAGCTTCAGGTTATGGGCCATGGCGATCACCGCCGAGGTGATTTCCATGTCGTCCTGGTTGTCCGGGATTTCGTGGATGAAACTGCGATCAATCTTGATGATGTCGATCGGGAATTTCTTCAGGTAGCTGAGCGACGAATAACCGGTACCGAAGTCGTCCATGGCCAGGGTCAGGCCCAGGCGCTTGAGCTGGTCAAGCTGCAAGTGCGTGTCTTCGGTGGCTTCCAGCAGCAGGCCTTCGGTCAGCTCCAGCTCCAGCAGGTTGGCCGGCAGCGCTTCTTCCTTGAGGATGTTGGCGATCGAGGCGACCAGATCCGGATCGGAGAACTGTTTCGGTGACAGGTTGATCGCCACTTGCAGATTGCCCATGCCCGCGGCGGTCAGCGCCTTGCTCATGCGGCAGGCCTGACGGGCGATCCACTTGCCGATCGGAATGATCAAACCGGTCTCTTCGGCGACGCTGATGAACTGGTCCGGGCGGATCATGCCGCGCTCCGGGTGATTCCAGCGCAGCAGCGCTTCCATCCCCAGCAGGCGACCGCTGCGCAGGCACAGCTTGGGCTGGTAGAACACGTCCAGCTCGTTCTGGGTCAGGGCGCGGCGCAGGTTGTTTTCGACGAACAGCTTGTAACTGGCCTCGGCGTTCAGTGCTTCGGTGAAAACCTGTACCTGATGTTTGCCGTTGGCCTTGGCCTTGTGCAGGGCCAGCCCGGCGTTGCGCATCAGGGTTTGCGGGTCGCGTCCGTGCAGCGGCGCGCAGGCCAGGCCGACGGAGCCGGTGACGCTGATCAACTGGTTGTCGACGAACATCGGTTTGTCGAGGGTCATCAGCAACTGGCTGGCGATTTGTTGGCCGGCCTCAAGATCGGTGTTGTCGAGCAGTACGGCGAATTCGTTACTGGCGAAACGGGCGAGGCTGCCGCTCGGGCTCAGGCTGTTGCGCAGGCGCCGGGCGAGGCTGATCAACAGTTTGTCGCCGGTCTGGTGACCGAGGCTGTCGTTGATCCGCTTGAAGTTGTCGATGTCCACCAGCAACAGGCTGATCGGCGTATCGCTGTCCCGGGCGAAGCGTTCGTCGAGGTTGCGGATAAACGCCGGACGGTTACCGAGGTTGGTCAGGTTGTCGGTGTAGGCCAGACGTTCGATGCGCTGCTGCGCCAGTTTGGTCTGGGTGATGTCTTCGTAGATGCCGATGTAATGGGTCAGTTCGCGGTTGTCGCCGTAGACCTTGGAGATCGACAGCTGCCCCCAGTAGGGTTCGAGGTTTTTCCGGCGGCTCTTGAATTCGCCCTGCCAGCTGTTGCTCTTGGCCAGCGCCGAGGGCGCGTCGAACAGCAGTTCGCTGAGGTTTTCCAGAGCCGGCAGCTCCGACAGGCGCTGGCCATGGACTTCCTCGGTGGTGTACTGGGTGATCGCGGTGAAGCTGGGGTTGACGTACTCGACCACACCGTCGCAGTTGACCAGCAGAAAGGCGTTGGCGCTTTGCTCCACGGCACGCTGGAACAGGTGCAGGGCGCTGGTGGCGGTGCGGCGGTTGTGGTTGTTGATGACCTGGGCGAACTGGTCGGCCAGCTCACCGGCAAACGCAATTTCGTCGGACTGCCAGGCGCGGGTGACGCCGGTCTGTTCCAGGCACAGCACGCCAACCACCTGGCCATCGACGCGGATGCTCGCGTCGAGCATGGCGTTGACGTCGCGCGGGCGCAGGGCTTCGGCCATCTCGCGGGTGCGCGGATCACGCATCGCGTTATGGGCGTCGATGGCGCGGCTGCTGTGCAGCGCTTCCATGTAGTCGGGGAAGCTGCTGACGTCGATCACATCCGGGAGAATGTATTCCTGGGTCGCGCGGTGGTAGGCCGAAATCGGCACCAGTTGCTGGCCTTCGAGGTTCCACAGGCTGGCGCAGTCGATCTCGTAGATGTCGCAGGCGCAGCGGGTGATCAGCTCGGCGGCTTCCTGCAACGAATTGTGCGAACTGTAGCGCTGGCGGGCGAGCAGCAGAATCAGGTCTTGCTGGGCGCGCACGCGTTCGAGGTGCTGCAGTTGCTCCTGCTGGGCGCGCTGGTTCAGTTCCAGGGCGATCTGCAGGCGAGAGTTCTGGGTTTCGAGGTCGACCGAGGGCAGTGACGACGCTTCGTCGAACACATCGTCGACTGCCAGCAGATAGCCGCGCAGCAGGTGCCGATTGTGTTGTTTATAGGCTTCACCCAATTCCAGGACGCTCAGCGTGCCGGCGGCGGTGTGCAGGGTGTAGCGCACCAGATAGTGCGGGCTGGTGCCGAGCTGCTGCTGGATGGTGTCATGCAACTGATAGCGCGCTTCGGGTTCCATCAGGCTGGCGTACGGCGAGCCGACCAGAGCACACAGTTCAACGGCCGGTTGACCGAACTGGCGCTCGCAGTTGGGGTCGAGAAACAGCATCGCCCAACTGGCTTCATTCAAGCGCTCGAAACGCAGCATGCCGAGCCGCGAGGGCACAGGCAACTGCGTCACTACCTCGGCCGCCATACGGCTGGCGGCATCGGGTTGGCTCTTCATGAAGGGAACTCGCTTGGAAATATGCTGAACGCGCCGGGCTCTCGCCCTCTTAACTGTTGCCTGCGGCAAGGTTGCATCATTGCGGCACTGACTGACAAGAGAGATGAAGGCCAAGTGCTATAAGAATGTGTCGGCCGCGCGAGGCATTTCTCCAGCGCCTCTTGTAAAAGAGCAAAGGATCGCCGCTTGCAGCAGCGCCTACAGGGGACGCCTACCCATACAGGCGCTGCCGCAGGCGGCGATCTTTTTCGATTTCAACGCAGTTTGATCCTGACGGATTGCAGCTTCTTGCCATCCCGATCATGGTAATTGATCAAAATATGATCAGTCTCGACCACGACATGGGCGAAGTTGTCCTCGCTGACCACCGCACTGGTCAGCTCATGCCGATAATCGCCCGCTGCCGTGCGCACCAGCGGCTGATCGAGGATGAAGGTGGAGGCTTTGGCATAGGGCAGCAGCTTGCTGTTGCACAGTGGCGAGGAAACGATGGTGTGCACTTCGAAGTCAGCGTCTTCGCTGTGGCTCAGGCGTGCAGTCAGCGATCCATGCACATCGCCGGAAACAAACACGACATTTCTGATGCGCTGGGTGCGGATGGTTTCCAGCAGCCGCAGCCGCTGTTCCGGGAAGGCCTTCCAGGCATCGTCGCCATGCCGTTTGCGATCCGGGTAGAACATCACGCTGGTGACCACGAACTTGACCCGTGCCGGGCTGTTGACCAGCCACGTGAGCAACGCCTGTTCCTGCGCCTCATCCAGGATACGGCGATTATCGGCCGACAAGTTGCGGCGAGTGCGGCTGTCGGTCACGAACCATTCAATATCGCCGTCACTGAATTGATACCAGTAATGATCAAGTTTCGAGCGGTCAACTTCACCGTTAGTTGTCAGTGAATGTGCCGGGCTGTGACTGGCTTGATACAACTCATAGGCAGCCATGGCGTTGCGGTATAACTCATGGTCGGACTTTCCGGCGTTCGCCGGCCAGTTATCTTCGATTTCATGGTCGTCGAGCATCATGTAAGTCGACGTTCCAGACATCAGCCGTTGTATATGCGGTTGCGAGAATGCGGCGCGGTACTTGAGAAGGATGTCTTTATATTCCCGGTCGGGGGCGATCAGGTTCAGATCATCGACATAGATCTGGTCTCCGGTCATGAGTGTGGCACTGACCGGCGGTTGCGCACCTTCGATCAACTGGTTGATGGACGCAAAGATCCGGTCGCCCAACTGCGGCAGCGAAGCGATGCCGGCGGTCATGCGCAAGTAGCGGCAGGAACCGATGATGTAGGCTCTGGGCTGCAAGGCCTGGGCGGAGCGCGTGCGGAAGCGATAGCTCTCACGTGGCCATTGCAGGGGCAACTCCGCCACGCTGTCGACGGTGTGTACCGGATTCATCGGGCTGAACCACATGGCCTGGTATTCGTACTCGGTATCCGCATTCAAGTTGTTGAGTGTCAGTACTTCTGACATGTCACGTAATTCGCTTAGTCTGGCGAAAGTCACGCTTGACCATTGTTGGGAATCGACAGCGCGATAACGAACTGCCGCAAATACGGTTGCATTGTTTTGATGCTCGCCGCGAATAAAGATGCGCGCATGGTTAGTTGTGACGTGGCCGATGATCGGGCCGATAGTGGGTTTGAACATGAATGAGTCCATTCGAATAAATGCTTGATAAGAATAAATAAGGCAAAGCGCGTTAGTTGGCTTTGCAGTGCCAAGATTAGTTATCTAGCGCATAAAAATATCGGCACGAAGTGGACTCGGGTCGTAGCTGATATCAGTACAACTCGTGGGAAAAATCTTGAGGGTGGCTTTCGCCAGGCAAAAAAAAGCCCCGTCAAACTGACGGGGTTGAGGTACGAGCGTGTGGCGCTCGAAAGGGTGACGCAACAGGCCCTCCGTTGTCGGAGGGCCTGTTCGGTTACAGCAGGATGGTGCGGATGTCGCCCAGCAGGCTGCCCAGACGCTGGGTGAAGCGTGCAGCGGCAGCGCCATTGATCACGCGGTGATCGTAGGACAGCGACAGTGGCAGCATCAGTTTCGGCTGGAAGGCTTTGCCGTCCCAGACTGGCTGGATGGTGGCCTTGGAAACACCGAGGATCGCCACTTCCGGCGCGTTGACGATCGGCGTGAAGCCGGTGCCGCCAATGTGGCCGAGGCTGGAAATGGTGAAGCAGGCGCCCTGCATCTCGTCCGAAGACAGCTTCTTGGTGCGGGCTTTTTCAGCCAGCGAAGCGGCTTCTGCAGCGAGTTGCAGCAGGCTCTTCTGGTCGACGTTCTTGATGACCGGTACCAGCAGGCCATCCGGGGTGTCGACCGCGAAGCCGATGTTGACGTACTTCTTGCGAATGATCGCCTTGCCGCTTGGGGCCAGCGAACTGTTGAAGTCCGGCAGTTCCTTGAGCAGGTGCGCACAGGTCTTGAGCAGCAGCGGCAGGATGGTCAGCTTGACGCCGGCCTTCTCAGCAACGGCTTTCTGCGCCACGCGGAAGGCTTCCAGCTCGGTGATGTCCGCCGAGTCGAATTGCGTCACGTGTGGCACGTTCAGCCAACTGCGGTGCAGGTTGGCAGCGCCGACCTGCATCAGGCGGGTCATCGGCACTTCTTCGATTTCGCCGAAGCGGCTGAAGTCCACGACCGGAATCGGCGGGATGCCCGCGCCACCGGTGGCACCGCCAGCAGCTGGCGCTTCCTTGGCCTTCTGCATCATCGCCTTGACGTAAACTTGCACGTCTTCCTTGAGGATGCGACCGTGCGGACCGCTGGCGCCAACGGCGCTCAGCTCGACGCCGAACTCACGGGCCAGTTGACGCACGGCCGGGCCGGCGTGAACTTTCGCGCCTGGCTTGGCTGGAGCAGCAACCGGAGCGGCAGCAGCAGGTGCAGCGGCAGCCGGAGCAGCAGCGGCTGGTGCTGGAGCGCTCGGTGCAGCAGCGGCAGCAGGCGCCGGGGCAGCAGCAGGCGCCGCGCCTTTGACTTTCAGCTTGAGGATCAGGTCGCCGGTACCGACTTCGTCGTCCAGCTTGATGGAAACGCTTTCCACCACGCCAGCGGCAGGCGATGGGATTTCCATGCTCGCCTTGTCGGATTCCAGGGTGATCAGCGACTGGTCGGCTTCAACGCTGTCGCCAGCCTTGACCAGCACTTCGATGATCTTGGCCTTGCCGGCCGAACCGATGTCCGGAACGTGGATGTCCTGAACGCTGTCGGCCACTGGCGCAGCCGGGGCTGCTGCAGGAGCAGGCGCAGCGGCAGTGGCTGGCGCAGCAGCTTGAGCCGGAGCGGCCGCAGCAGGGGCCGCAGCACCCGCCACTTCCAGATCCAGAATCAGGTCGCCGGTGCCGACTTCGTCGTTGAGCTTGACGCTGATGGCCTTGACCACGCCAGCGGCAGGCGACGGGATTTCCATGCTCGCCTTGTCGGATTCCAGGGTGATCAACGATTGATCAGCTTCGACGGTGTCGCCGACCTTGACCTGAATCTCGATGATCTGCGCCTTGCCCGACGAACCGATGTCCGGCACGTGCACTTGCTGAACCGAAGCGGCAGCAGGGGCAGCGGCTGGTGCAGCGGCAGCAGGAGCGGCGGCTGGTTTGGCTTCAGCTTTGGCAGCCGGTGCCGCAGCAGGAGCAGGGGCCGCTTGCGCGGCGCCCTCGACTTCCAGCTCCAGCAGTTCGTCGCCTTCTTTCAGACGGTCGCCCAGCTTCACTTTCAGGCTTTTGATGACGCCGGCTTTCGGGGCTGGCACTTCCATGCTGGCCTTGTCCGATTCCAGGGTCAGGATGCTCTGGTCGGCTTCGATGCGGTCGCCGACCTTCACAAACAGTTCAATTACTTCACCTTCACCGCTGCCGATGTCAGGTACGCGAATGAGTTCGCTCACAAAATGTCTCCTCAGCAGTCCAGTGGGTTGCGTTTTTCCGGGTCGATGCCGAACTTGACGATGGCCTCGGCCACGACTTTAGGTTCGATATCACCACGGTCAGCCAGTGCTTCCAGGGCTGCCAACACCACGAAATGACGGTCGACTTCGAAGAAATGACGCAGTTTCTTGCGGCTGTCGCTGCGGCCGAAACCGTCGGTGCCCAGGACTTTGAATTCCTTGGACGGTACCCACTGACGGATCTGCTCGGCGAACAGCTTCATGTAGTCGGTCGATGCGATGACCGGACCTTTACGGCCGCTCAGGCATTCTTCGACGTAGCTCTGCTTAGGCTTCTGGCCAGGCTTCAGGCGGTTGCTGCGCTCCACGGCCAGGCCGTCGCGACGCAGTTCGTTGAAGCTGGTGACGCTCCACACGTCGGCGCCGACGTTGAACTCTTCACGCAGGATCTTCGCCGCTTCACGGACTTCACGCAGGATGGTGCCGGAGCCCATCAGCTGAACGTGGTGCGCCGCGTCGCGGGTGTCTTCTTCGAGCAGGTACATGCCTTTCTTGATGCCTTCTTCGGCACCGGCCGGCATGGCTGGCTGCTGGTACGACTCGTTCATCACGGTGATGTAGTAGAAGATGTCCTGTTGTTCTTCGGTCATCTTCTTCATGCCGTCCTGAATGATCACCGCCAGCTCGTAGCCGTAGGTTGGATCGTAGGTGCGGCAGTTCGGGATGGTCGCGGCCAGCAGGTGGCTGTGACCGTCTTCGTGTTGCAGGCCTTCACCGTTCAGGGTGGTACGGCCGGCGGTGCCGCCGATCAGGAAGCCACGGGTGCGGCTGTCGCCAGCGGCCCAGGCCAGGTCACCGATACGCTGGAAGCCGAACATCGAGTAGAAGATGTAGAACGGCAGCATCGGCTGGTTGTGGCTGGAGTACGAAGTACCGGCGGCGATGAACGAGCTCATGGCGCCTGCTTCGTTGATGCCTTCTTCAAGGATCTGACCTTTCTGGTCTTCCTTGTAGAACATCACCTGGTCTTTATCGACTGGCTCGTAGAGCTGGCCGACGGAGGAGTAGATGCCCAGTTGACGGAACATGCCTTCCATACCGAAGGTACGGGCTTCGTCCGGGATGATCGGAACGATGCGCGGGCCGATTTCCTTGTCCTTGACCAGTTGCGCGAGGATCCGCACGAAGGCCATGGTGGTGGAAATTTCACGGTCGCCGGAACCATCGAGGATGGCTTTCAGAGTGTCCAGGTCCGGCGTCGGCACGCTGAAGCTCTGTGCGCGGCGCTGCGGAACGAAACCGCCCAGTGCAGCACGACGCTCGCTGAGGTAGCGGGCTTCGGCGCTGTTTGGCTCTGGCTTGAAGAACGGCAGGTTCTCCAGCTCTTCGTCCTTGACCGGGATGTCGAAACGATCGCGGAACAACTTCAGGCTGTCGACATCGACTTTCTTGGTGTTGTGCGCGGTGTTCTTCGCTTCGCCGGCACCGGTGCCATAACCTTTGATGGTCTTGGCCAGGATAACGGTCGGTTGTTCTTTGTGGTTGACCGCTTCGTGGTACGCCGCATAGACCTTGTACGGGTCGTGACCACCACGGTTGAGCTTCCAGATCTCGTCGTCGGACAGATCGGCAACCATCGCCTTCAGTTCAGGCGTGTTGAAGAAGTGCTCGCGAACGAACGCGCCGTCTTTGGCTTTGTAGTTCTGGTACTCGCCGTCGATGACTTCGTCCATGCGACGCTGCAGGATGCCGTCGACGTCTTTGGCCAGCAGTGGGTCCCAGAAACGGCCCCAGATGACTTTGGTCACGTTCCATTGAGCACCGCGGAACACGCCTTCGAGTTCCTGGATGATCTTGCCGTTGCCGCGAACCGGGCCGTCGAGGCGCTGCAGGTTGCAGTTGATGACGAAGATCAGGTTGTCCAGCTTCTCGCGGCCGGCCAGGGAGATCGCGCCCAGGGATTCCGGCTCGTCGCACTCGCCGTCGCCCAGGAAGCACCAGACTTTCTGTTTGCCCGGCTGGATGAAGCCACGGTGTTCCAGGTACTTCATGAAGCGTGCCTGGTAGATCGCCTGGATCGGACCCAGACCCATGGATACGGTCGGGAACTGCCAGAAGTCAGGCATCAGCCAAGGGTGCGGGTAGGACGACAGGCCCTGACCGTCGACTTCCTGGCGGAAGTTGTTCATCTGGTCTTCGGTGATGCGGCCTTCCATGAATGCGCGGGCGTAAACGCCTGGCGAGGTGTGGCCCTGGAAGTAGATCAGGTCGCCGCCGTGTTCGTCGGTCGGGGCCTGGAAGAAGTAGTTGAAGCCGATGTCATACAGAGTCGCACTGGAGGCGAAGCTGGAGATGTGACCACCCAGGTCAGAATCTTTCAGGTTCGTACGCATTACCATGGCCATCGCGTTCCAGCGTACCAGCGAGCGAATGCGGCGTTCCATGAACAGGTCGCCAGGCATGCGTGCTTCGTGGGTCACGGGGATCGTGTTGCGGTAAGGCGTGGTGATGGCGTAAGGGAGCTGCGAGCCGCTGCGGGTCGCGAGTTCACCCATACGGGTCATCAGATAGTGAGCACGGTCTTCGCCTTCTTTGTCGAGAACCGATTCCAGGGCGTCCAGCCATTCCTGGGTTTCGACGGGATCGAGGTCTTGCATGGCTTGCTCCAGGGCGGAAAGGCTTCCAGAATCGGTTGCCTGAGTTTGCGACTGGCCTTGTGGGCAGACGATTTAAAATTCTTGGATTGCCGACAGGTTGTTCCGGCGGCGTGTAGTTTTACTACAAATCTTTGAGCATTTCAGCCTTTCGGATGTATAGACGAGTAGTAAAACTACAGATGAAAGGCTTGTGGCCTCCGACTGCGTTGTGAGAATAATCGTTAAGGTTGGTCGATTACCATCCGTAAAAGGTGAAACTTTGATGCTGGATGCTAAAGAAGAAGAAATTTCAGCTATTTCTAACTTTTGTTCGACAGTCCTTCGCGTAGCGGGTTTTCATCAAACACTACAAGCGGCCATTTACACGCCGATCAAGGATAGACCATGACCCTGCCCGTGCTTGCCGAACTGCCCGCCATTCTCCTGCCGTTGGTCACTCGATCCGAGCAGTCGTTCCGTACGGCCGTCGCCTCGCTGGAAGACGATCACGGCTTCGCCAATTGGACGCCGGAGCGCTGGGCGCAATTCGCCCGCGTCAGTGCCGCCAGCGATTTTGTCATTGAACAGAGCGTTCGTGACCCTTTGATGTTGTTGTCGCTGGTGCAGTCCGGCGAACTCGATCGGCCTTTCGCGCCGGGTGAACTCTGTGCACAGATTGCCGCCGCCTTGAGCGAAGCGCAGAGCGAAGACGAACTCGGTCGTGTGCTGCGTCGCCAGCGCGCGCGCCATCAAGTGCGGATTATCTGGCGTGACCTCAATCGTCAGGCCGATCTGGTGCAGACCTGTCGCGACCTTTCGGACATGGCCGACGCCACCATCGACCAGGCCTATCAATGGCTGTACAGCCGCCATTGCCAGCAGTTCGGCACGCCCACCGGCCGGCGCAGCGGGTTGCCGCAGCAAATGGTCATCCTCGGCATGGGCAAGCTCGGTGCGGTCGAGCTCAACCTGTCTTCCGACATCGACCTGATCTTCGCCTACCCCGAGGGCGGCGAAACCGTCGGGGTGAAACGCGCGCTGGATAATCAGGAGTTCTTCATTCGTCTCGGCCAGCGCCTGATCAAGGCGTTGGACCCGATGACCGTCGACGGATTCGTGTTCCGCGTCGACATGCGCCTGCGCCCCTACGGTTCGTCCGGCGCGCTGGTGCTGAGCTTCAATGCATTGGAGCAGTATTACCAGGATCAGGGGCGCGACTGGGAGCGCTACGCGATGATCAAGGCGCGGGTGGTGGCCGGCGATCAGGTGGCGGGTGCGCAATTGCTCGACATGCTGCGGCCGTTCGTTTACCGGCGTTATCTGGACTTCTCGGCGATCGAAGCGCTGCGCACCATGAAGCAGTTGATCCAGCAGGAAGTGCGGCGCAAGGGCATGGCCGACAATATCAAGCTCGGCTCCGGCGGTATCCGCGAGGTCGAGTTCATCGCCCAGGCCTTCCAGCTGATTCACGGCGGGCGTGATCTGAGCCTGCAACAGCGTCCGCTATTAAAAGTATTGAGCACACTGGAAGGGCAGGGTTATCTGCCGCCGGCGGTGATCAGCGAATTGCGCGAAGGCTACGAATTCCTGCGCTACACCGAACATGCGATTCAGGCGATTGCCGACCGCCAGACCCAGATGCTGCCGGACGGTGCGCAGGATCAGGCACGCATTGCGTTCATGCTCGGGTTTGCCGACTGGGAGGCGTTCCACGAAAAGCTGATGTTCTGGCGCGGTCGCGTGGCCTGGCATTTCGCGCAAGTGATTGCCGACCCCGATGAGGAAGAAGGCGCCAGCTGTGAGGTGGTGGTGGGCGGCGAGTGGCTGCCACTGTGGGAAGAGGCGCAGGACGAAGAGGCGGCGTGCCGGCAGTTGGAGGAGGGCGGTTTCGCTGATGCGACCAAGGCCCTCAAAGCCCTCGCCAGTTTGCGCAGCAGCCCGCAGTTGCGGGCGATGCAGCGTCTGGGCCGTGAGCGGCTCGATGCCTTTATTCCGCGTCTGCTTGCGCAGGCGGTGGAGCACGACAATTCGGATCTGGTGCTCGAGCGTGTACTGCCGCTGGTTGAAGCGGTCGCCCGGCGCTCGGCTTATTTAGTGTTGCTGACGGAAAACCCCGGAGCCCTGCGACGCTTGCTGACGCTGTGCGCGGCCAGCCCGTGGATTGCCGAGCAGATCACCCGTTTTCCGCTGCTGCTCGATGAGCTGCTCAACGAAGGCCGGCTGTTCAAGCCACCGTTGGCGCCAGAGCTGGCTGCCGAGTTGCGCGAGCGCCTGACGCGGATTCCCGAGGACGACCTCGAGCAGCAGATGGAAGCCCTGCGTCACTTCAAGCTCGCGCATCGCTTGCGCGTCGCCGCCTCGGAAATCGCCGGCAGTCTGCCGCTGATGAAAGTCAGCGATTACCTGACCTGGCTGGCCGAAGCGATTCTCGAGCAAGTGCTGGCGCTGGCCTGGCGCCAGACCGTGGCCAAGTACGGCACGCCGCTGCGCACCGACGGTACTTTGTGCGATCCCGGCTTCATCATTGTCGGTTACGGGAAAGTCGGCGGGCTGGAACTGGGGCATGGTTCGGACCTTGACCTGGTGTTTATCCATGACGGCGATCCGCAGGCGGAAACCGACGGGCCGAAGCCGATTGATGGCGCGCAGTTCTTCACCCGGCTGGGCCAGCGGATCATTCACCTGCTGACGGCGCAGACCAACTCCGGTCAGCTCTATGAGGTGGACATGCGCCTGCGGCCATCCGGTGCCTCGGGGTTGCTGGTCAGTTCGCTGGGTGCGTTCGAGCGCTATCAGGAAAATGAAGCCTGGACCTGGGAGCATCAGGCCCTGGTGCGCGCGCGGGTGCTGGTGGGCAGTCAGGATGTCGGCCAGGCGTTCGAGAAAGTCCGGGCGCAGGTCTTGGGCAAGGCGCGGGATCTGGCGAAGTTGCAACAGGAAGTCAGCGAGATGCGCGCGAAGATGCGTGACAACCTCGGCAGCAAGGGCACCGCGGCCGGTACTGCCGCCAATGCCTTCGAGGCCACGGCGCCGTTCGACCTCAAGCAGGACGCCGGAGGTATCGTCGATATTGAATTTATGGTGCAATACGCGGCCCTGGCGTGGTCGCACAACCACCCGCCATTGCTGCGCTGGACCGATAACATCCGCATTCTGGAAGAGCTGGAACACGAAGGGCTGATGCCTGCCGAAGATGCCAGCCTGTTGCGCGAGGCCTATAAGGCCTACCGCTCCGCCGCCCACCGGCAGGCCTTGCAGAAGGACGCCGGAGTGATTGCGGGAGACCAGTTTGCCGACGAGCGCCGGCAGGTTTTGCGGATCTGGAAAGAGTTGGGGCTAAGCTGAAACCGGTTTGTGTAGCACCCAATACCCTGTGGGGGCGAGCTTGCTCGCGAAGACGGAGTGTCAGACGACACCGATGTCGGATGTGATGGCCCCTTCGCGAGCGAGCTCGCTCCCACAGTGGATCTACAGTGTCTGTAGATCTGAAGCAGGACGAACAAACCATGTGGGAGCGAGCCTGCTCGCGATAGTGGAGTGACAGTCGACAGTCATGTTGAAGGTAATGACCCATCGCAAGCAGTGCCGCTCCCTCAGTGATTATCGAGGCGGGGAGGCGTAAATGCCTCCCCGGTTCGTTTATGGAAACCACATGAATATTCTGATCGTTGGGCCCAGTTGGGTCGGTGACATGGTGATGGCGCAGACACTGTTTCAGTGTCTCAAGCAGCGCCACCCGCAATGCCAAATCGACGTGCTGGCCCCCGAGTGGAGCCGGCCTATCCTTGAGCGCATGCCCGAAGTGCGCAAGGCCTTGAGCTTCCCGCTCGGCCACGGTGCGCTGGAGCTGGCGACGCGCCGGCGCATCGGCAAATCCCTGGCCGGCCAGTACGATCAGGCGATTCTGTTGCCCAACTCGCTGAAGTCGGCACTGGTGCCGTTCTTCGCCGGGATCAAACAACGTACCGGCTGGCGCGGCGAGTTTCGCTATGGCCTGCTCAACGATGTGCGCACTCTCGACAAGGCGCGTTATCCGCTGATGATCGAGCGGTTCATGGCCCTGGCCTATGAGCCGAACGCCGAACTGCCGAAACCGTATCCGCGCCCAAGCCTGCAAATCGACCCGGTGACCCGCGAAGCGGCCCTGGCCAAATTCGGCCTGACCCTCGACCGCCCGGTGCTGGCCCTGTGCCCTGGCGCCGAGTTCGGCGAATCCAAGCGCTGGCCGTCCGAGCACTACGCCAAGGTCGCCGAAGCGCGCATTCGTGAAGGCTGGCAGGTGTGGCTGTTCGGTTCGAAAAACGATCATGCGGTGGGCGAAGACATCCGCGCGCGGCTGATTCCCGGCCTGCGCGAAGAGTCGGTCAACCTCAGTGGTGGTACTTCGCTGGCTGAGGCGATTGATCTGCTGTCCTGCGCCGACTCGGTGGTGTCCAACGACTCCGGCCTGATGCACGTCGCGGCGGCGCTGAACCGTCCGCTGGTGGCGGTCTACGGCTCGACCTCGCCAGACTTCACGCCACCGCTGGCCGAACATGTCGAAATCGTCCGTCTGGGCCTGGAGTGCAGTCCGTGTTTCGACCGCACCTGCCGGTTCGGCCATTACAACTGCCTGCGCCAGCTGATGCCGGACGCGGTCAACGATGCCTTGCAGAGGTTGCAGGGCTCCGTGGTCGAGGTTCATTAAGTTGCGGGTATTGCTGATCAAGACTTCATCGCTGGGCGACGTGATCCACGCGTTGCCGGCGCTGACCGATGCCGCCCGGGCGATCCCCGGGATCAAGTTCGACTGGGTGGTGGAAGAAGGCTTTGCCGAGATCCCGACCTGGCACCCGGCCGTTGGCAAGGTGATTCCGGTGGCGATCCGCCGCTGGCGTAAAAACCTCTGGAAGACCCTCGCCAGTGGCGAGTGGAAACGCTTCAAGCAAAGCGTGCGTGCTCAGAAGTACGACTTGGTGATTGATGCTCAGGGTCTGCTGAAAAGTGCCTGGCTGACCCGTTACGTCAAAGCACCGGTGGCCGGTCTCGACAAAGGTTCGGCGCGAGAGCCGATGGCTTCGCGTTTCTACGACCGCAAACTGGCCGTGGCCCGTGGTCAGCACGCCGTCGAGCGCGTGCGCCAACTGTTCGCCATCGCGCTGGGCTACGACCTGCCTAAAGGCTTGGGCGATTACGGTTTGAACGTCGAACGTCTGGTCGAGTTGCCGCGCAAAAACGCCTTTGTGGTGTTCCTCCACGGCACCACGTGGGACACCAAACACTGGCCGGAAGCCTATTGGCGCGAGCTGACCGAGCGCGTTGGCTATCTCGGCGTTGGCGTCAAACTGCCGTGGGGCAACCCGCAGGAAAAGGCCCGCGCCGAACGCATCGCCGCCGGCTTCAAGCACGCTGAAGTGCTGCCGAAACTCAATCTGGCCGGCGTTGGCAAAGTGCTGGCCGGTGCGCAGGCGTGTGTCGCGGTGGACACCGGCCTTGGCCATTTGGCCGCCGCGCTGGACGTGCCGACCATCTCGCTCTTCGGTCCGACCAACCCGGGCCTGACCGGTGCCTACGGCAAGTTGCAGATTCACCTGGCCAGCGACTTCCCTTGCGCACCGTGCCTGCAAAAGAAATGTACTTACCAACCGACCGCGCAGGATGCCCGTCAGTTTGACCTGAAGCGTGAACAGCCTTTGTGCTTCACGCGTCTGAACCCCGAGCGTGTCGCCAGCCGACTGAGCACGTTGTTGATGGCTGAGGAGCTGCGCTGATGCAATTGGCATTCGTCCTGTACAAATATTTTCCGTTCGGTGGCTTGCAGCGTGACTTCATGCGCATCGCCCTCGAATGCCAGAAGCGCGGCCATCAGATCCGCGTCTACACGTTGATCTGGGAAGGCGACGTGCCGCCGGGTTTCGAAGTGCTGGTGGCGCCGGTCAAGGCGTTGTTCAATCATCGGCGCAACGAGAAGCTCACGGCGTGGATGGAAGTTGACCTGGCCAAACGTCCGGTGGACCGGTTGATCGGCTTCAACAAGATGCCGGGGCTGGACGTCTATTACGCCGCCGACGGCTGCTTCGAAGACAAGGCGCAGAATCTGCGCCACTCGCTGTACCGCCGCTGGGGCCGCTATCGCCACTTCGCCGAATACGAGCGCGCAGTGTTCGCCAAGGACGCGAAAACCGAAGTGCTGATGATTTCTGAAGTGCAGCAGCCGCTGTTCATCAAGCATTACGACACCCCGCTCGAGCGCTTCCACCTGCTGCCGCCGGGCATTGCCCAGGATCGTCGGCGCCCGTCGGATGCCGATGAGATTCGCGCCGGTTTCCGTGCCGAATTCAACCTCAAGGATGACGAGCTGCTGCTGGTGCAGATCGGTTCCGGGTTCAAGACCAAGGGCGTCGATCGCAGTCTGAAAGCGCTGGCGGCGCTGCCTGCCGAGCTGAAGAAACGCACACGGCTGTTTGTAATCGGCCAGGATGACCCCAAATTGTTCCAGATGCAGAGTGCAACTTTGGGCCTGGGCGACAACGTGACGTTCCTCAAGGGTCGCAGCGATATCCCGCGTTTCCTGCTGGGCGCCGACCTGTTGATCCACCCGGCGTACAACGAAAACACCGGTACGGTGCTGCTCGAAGCGCTGGTGGCCGGTTTGCCGGTGCTGGTCAGCGCGGTTTGCGGTTACGCGCATTACATCGCCGAGGCGGACGCCGGGCTGGTGCTGGACGAACCGTTCGATCAGGCGCAGTTGACCGAGTACCTGAGCCGAATGTTGACTGATGCCTCTGCACGCGCGGCCTGGAGCCGCAATGGTCTGGCCTTCGCCGAGACGGCCGACCTCTACAGCATGCCGCAGCACGCGGCCGATGTGATTCTGGCGGAGCACGCTTAAATGAAGTTGATGCTGGCTGAACCCTTCAAGTCCCTCTGGGCCGGGCGCGATCCGTTCGCCGAAGTCGAGGGCTTGCAGGGCGAGGTATACCGCGAGCTGGAAGCTCGGCGCACGCTACGCACGGAAGTCGATGGCAACGGATTTTTCGTCAAGATTCACCGGGGTATTGGCTGGGGCGAAATCTTCAAGAACTTGCTGACCGCCAAGCTGCCGGTGCTCGGCGCGGGTCAGGAGTGGCAAGCCATCCAGCGCTTGCAGGAAGTCGGCGTGCCGACCATGACCGCTGTCGCGTACGGCGAGAAGGGCAGCAACCCGGCCGATCAGCACTCGTTCATCGTCACCGAAGAACTGGCGCCGACCATCAGCCTCGAAGACTACAGCATCGACTGGGTCAAGCAGCCGCCCGAGCCGAAACTCAAGCGCGCGCTGATCGCTGAAGTTGCTCGCATGACCGGCATGATGCACCGCGCCGGGGTCAATCACCGCGACTGCTACATCTGCCATTTCCTGCTGCACACCGACAAACCGGTGACGCCGGACGATTTCAAACTCTCGGTGATCGACCTGCACCGCGCCCAGACCCGTGCAAAGATCACCCAACGCTGGCGCAACAAGGATCTGGCAGCGCTGTACTTCTCCGCACTGGACATCGGCCTGACCCGCCGCGACAAGTTGCGTTTTCTCAAGGGCTATTTCCAGCAACCGCTACGCCGGATCCTGGCGGAAGAAGCGCCGTTGCTGAACTGGCTGGAAGGCAAGGCCAACAAGCTCTACGCGCGCAAACAGCGTTACGGGGATGCGCTCTGATGGCGGGCTGGAATCTTGAGCCGCAGTACGGCGAGCTGGCCAGCGACTTCGGCAGCCTCGAGGCCGTGTTCGCCCTGCAAGGCGAACGCCTGACCCGCGATCCGCTGTCGGAAGTCATTCGCGTACAGCGCAGCGGCGTCAATTATTACGTCAAGCGTTACGTCGGCGCCGGTAAAGGCTTGCGCCGATACCTCGGCAAGCCACGCGTGAAGATGGAGTGGCAGAACCTCAAGCGCTTCGCCAAATGGGGTATTCCTACCGCTGAAGTGGTGGCCTGGGGGCTGGAGCGACGTGGTGCGGCGTACGACCGTGGCGCGCTGATCACCCGCGAACTGCCGAAAACCGAAGACCTCTCGGCCCTGGCCGAGCGCAAGGATCCGAAACTCAAGGATCCTGCCTGGGTCGATGGCGTCAGCCGGCAGCTGGCGGGTTACACCCGGACGATGCATGATCACCGTTTTACCCATAACGATCTGAAATGGCGCAACCTGTTGGTCGATGACCAGGCGCGGATTTTTCTGATTGATTGCCCCAATGGCGAGTTCTGGCGCGGCTTCTGGCTCAAGTACCGGATCACCAAGGATCTGGCTTGTCTCGACAAGCTCGCCAAATACCACCTGTCCAATACCCAACGCCTGCGCTTCTATATGCAATACCGCCAGTGCGATCGGCTCAATGACGCCGACAAGAAACGGATTCGGCACGTGGTGAGATTTTTCGAGGGACGCGAATGACCGATTTTCTGGCCGAAGAGGAACGTGCGTTGCTTGAACGCCATGGCCTCGGCACTTTTGACGCGCTGTGGGCCAAGCAACTGGAGGCCGTCGACGAACCGAACACCGGGCGGGGTGGCTGGAGCAGTGTTTTTCGTCTGGATCTGGAGGGGCGCGGTTATTACCTCAAGCGCCAGAGCAATTACCTGACCCGCACGTTGCATGCGCCTTTCGGCGAGCCCAGTTTTACTCGGGAGTTTCGCAATATCCGACGCTACCAGAAGCTCGGCATCCCGGCGCTGCAAGCGGTGTTTTTCGGTGAGCGCAAAGTGGATGGCGAAGTCCGTGCGGTCCTGATGACCCGCGCACTGGATGGCTGGAGCGACCTGGAATCGCTGCTGCAACGCTGGTCGCAACTCAGTGAGGCGCAACACTCGGCGATCCTCAAGGCCTGTGGCCTGCTTGCCCGCCATCTGCATGGCGTGCGTCAGGTGCATGGCTGCTTCTACCCCAAACACATCTTTCTGCAGGCCACCGGGGACGGCTATCAGGCCCAACTCATCGACCTGGAAAAGACCCGTCCGCTGCTGTTCGGCATGCGTGACCGGATCCGGGATCTGGAACCGTTGCAACGCCGTGCGCCGGAGTGGGACGAGGCGCAGTTGCGTGAGTTGCTGGCCGCTTATCTCGATCAGCCGAGCGACAGCCCGTTGCTCGACCGTTGGCTCGAGCGGCTGACCGCTCGTCGCAGTCACAAGGAGACGCGCTGATGCAATTGTCCGCGCTGGCCGCTGTCGGTCGGACCCCGCAACTGCCGCTGACGGTGACGCTGGCCGATGCTGCCGGCACGGCGGATCTGCAGTTGCTGAGCCTGCTGCGAGTGTTGCCGGGACAACGCTATGTCGGCGCCGGTGTGTGGCGCGGGCGTCCGGTGCTGGCCAAATTGTTGGTTGGCAGCAAGGCATCGCGGCATTTTCAGCGCGAGCTCGAAGGGGTGCGCCTGCTGGCCGCACAGGGTATGACCACCCCATTGCTGCTGGCCGATGGCCTGCGCGATGGCGAAGGTGGCTGGCTGCTGTTCGACTACCTTGAAGGCGCCGAAAGTCTCGGCGAGGCCTGGGCGAAAGTCGAGGCGCTACCGGTTCTGGCTGATGAACAATCGGCAGTCCTGGCCGAAGCACTGGCTGCCATTGGCCAACTGCACGGCAAAGGCCTCTGGCAGGAAGACTTGCATCTGGACAACCTGCTGCGTCATGGCGGCCAGTTGTATTTGATCGACGGTGCCGGCATTCGTGCAGAAACCGCCGGCGAGCCGTTGTCGCGACAGAAAGTCCTGGAAAATCTCGGCGTGTTTTTCGCCCAGTTGCCCAAGAGCCTTGAGCCGTTTACCGAAGAACTGCTGGTGTATTACCTGCTGAGCAACAGCGAGCACGCGTTGCCGCTGGAAGCCTTGCAGAAGCAGATCGACAAGGTGCGTCGCTGGCGTCTGAAGGATTACCTGATCAAGGTTGGTCGCGAGTGCACGCTGTTCAGTGTCCGGCGTGGGGCTTTTGGTCTGCGGGCGATCCGTCGTGAAGAAGAAGCTGCGATGATCCCGGTGCTGGAGCAGGCCGATGCGTTGCTCAGTCGTGGTCACCTCTATAAAACCGGCGGCGCGGCGAGCGTTGGCGAGGTTAAGGTGGGTGCGCGCACGCTGGTGATCAAGCGCTACAACATCAAGGGATTCGCCCATTGGCTCAAGCGTTTCTGGCGCCCGAGCCGTGCCTGGCATTCGTGGCGCGAAGGCAATCGCCTGGCGTTTCTCGGTATCGCCACGCCGACCCCGCTGGCGGTGCTGGAGAAACGCTTTTTGTGGCTGCGCAGTCGAGCCTATCTGGTGACCGAGTTCCTGTCGGGGCCAGACATCATCGCGCGTTTTGCCCCTTACGTGGACAGTGGCGAGGCGCCCGAGCCGGAGCTGCTGGCGCTCGATCTGCTGTTCGCACAATTGATTGCCGAACGCATCAGTCACGGTGATTTCAAAGGTCATAACCTGTTCTGGCAGGACGATCGCTGGGCGCTGATCGACCTGGATTCGATGTGCCAGCATGGATCAGTCAGCAGTTTTGCGCCGGCTTATGCCCGCGACCGGGCGCGCTTCATGCGTAACTGGCCCGAGAGCAGTGCGTTGTATCAGGTGATTGATCAGCGCCTGCCCAAGGATGTATCTGGCTCCGGGTGAAAGCCCGGGAAGCTCTCACTCAGAGGTTTCGGCGATTGAGGACGAGATTTAGCGACATGTCCTACAGTATCTGCAGAAACCATGAACTGGGTACGGTTCAACGCCGATGGTAGTTTGCCTGTCCATTTCGGAGGGCGAACCTTGACCATAAAACAGACAATGTCGTTGAGTGTTTTTTCATGGGCTCTAGCCGGTTGTGGGAGTGCCCTGACCGTATTGCAGGACGATGCCGATGCCGCTCGAGATCTGCGCAAGCAAAAAACCTACTGCCAATCCATACCGCGCATTTACAGTGGTCTGGCTTTTGACTTTTGCGTACTGAATGCACCGCCGGACCCAAGCGGTTTTCTTGTGCCGTTTGTCTTGCTGGATCTGCCCCTTTCGGGCGTGGTCGATACGATATCGCTGCCTTATACGGTTTATCGTCAGGTCACCGATGGCAACCTCGGTATTTATTGGCGCAAGGGTGGTTATTAAGACATTGAGCAGGAATTATCTGATTCATTCGATTCGGGCGCGATTCGTACAGGGTAATTCCCGACATGTTTACGCTATAATCCCGCCCTTTAGCTGTCTCTCGCCCGGTGCGGGGGGCACATCAATTTTTCAGGGCGCCCGGCGCCCGAACGCAGACTTAAGAGGCTAGACCCTGTGGCATTGACGATTCTTGGCCTGTCCGGCGCCCTTAGCCATGACCCATCAGCGGCCTTGTACATTGATGGCAAGCTGGTGGCGGCGGCTGAAGAAGAGCGCTTCGTACGCGATAAGCATGCAAAAAACCGCATGCCCTACGAATCGGCGAAGTTCTGTCTTGAGCAGGCCGGCATCAAGCCGTCCGATGTCGATGTGGTTGCAATTCCGTTCGCCCCGATCAGCCTGTTCGGCAAGGCCCGCTGGCACTATGCCAAGCGTTACTGGTATGCCCCGGATCGCGCCCTCGATGCGATCCTGATGGGCAACCGTCGCTACAAGCGCTATCGCAACAAGATCGTCTGGTGCCTTGAGCAACTGGGTTTTGATCCGAAGAAGATCAAGATCGAGCCGGTCGAGCATCACCTGGCCCACGCCTCCAGCGCCTACCACTGCTCGGGTTTCAAAGAGAAAACCGCGATCCTCGGCATCGACGGCAAGGGCGAGTACGCCACGACCTTCTTCGGTTACGGCGAAAACGGCAAGATCCACAAGATCAAGGAATTCTTTGATCCGGACTCCCTCGGCGGCCTCTATGGCGCGATCACCGAGTTCCTCGGTTTCGAGATGCTCGACGGCGAGTTCAAGGTCATGGGCATGGCGCCGTACGGCGACGCCAGCAAATATGACTTCTCGCGTCTGGCCTCGTTCGAGAACGGCGAACTGGTGATCAACACCGACTACGCCAACGTGATCGGCCTGCGTCGCTACAAAGAGAAGGGCAAAGGCTTCTACTTCTCGCCGAAGCTGATCGAGTGGCTGGGTCCGAAGCGCGAAGGCGACATCGCCGACGAGCCTTACATCCACTACGCCGCGAGCATGCAAGCGCTGTTCGAGAAACTGGCGTTGCAGATGATCGACTACTACCTGGGCGACGTGCTCAAGGAAACCGGCAAGCTGGCCTTCGCCGGTGGTTGTGCGCTGAACGTCAAGCTGAACCAGAAAATCATCGCCCGCGATGACATCAAGGAGCTGTTCGTGCAGCCGGCGTCCGGCGATGCCGGCACCGCGGTTGGCGCAGCGGCCTATGTGTCCCACGCCCGTGGCGTACCGGTCGAGAAGATGGAGCACGTCTACCTCGGCCCGTCGTACAGCAACGAAGACGTGATCGCCGCGTGCGCCCGTCACGAGAACAAGCCGACCTGGCGCAAGCTCGACAACATGCCGGAAGAAATCGCCAGGATCATGGTCGATGGCAACCCGGTGGCGTGGTTCCAGGGGCGCATGGAATTTGGTCCGCGTGCACTGGGTGGCCGTTCGATCATCGGTTGCCCGAGCGTGGCCGGTGTGGCTGACCGCATTAACCACCAGATCAAGTTCCGCGAGCGCTGGAGGCCTTTCTGCCCGTCGATGCTCGACACCGTGGCGCCACAGATGATCAAGATCGATCACCCGGCGCCGTTCATGACCTTCACCTTCGAAGTGGCTGAAGAGTGGAAGACCCGCGTGCCGGAAGTCGTCCACGAAGACGGCACTTCCCGTGCTCAGGTACTCAAGCGCGAATACAACCCGCGCTATTACGACATGATGAAGGCTCTGGAGAGCCTGACGGGTAACGGTGTGTCGCTGAACACCTCCCTCAACCGTCGTGGCGAGCCGATGATCTGTTCGCCGACTGACGCGTTGAACATGTTTTTCGGTTCCGACCTGCAATACCTGATCATGGAAGATATTCTGGTCGTAAAAGAGGGTGCGAAAGGATACGGTCTTGACTGAAACACTGATCAGCGTCGTTATTCCGGCTTACAACTATGCGCGAACCCTGCCCCGGGCAGTGGAGTCGGTGTTGGCGCAACTGGATGAAGCGGCGGCGGATCTTTTAGTCATCGACGATGGCTCGACGGACGAGACGCCTGCAGTGGTGGAAGCGCTTCTGCGCGAACACAGTGGGCGTTTTCGTGCGGTGCGCAAAAGCAATGGCGGGTTGTCTTCCGTGCGTAATCGGGGGCTTGAAGAGACGACCGGGCGGTATCTGGTTTTCCTCGACTCCGATGACGAAATGGCGCCCGGTGCGCTCGCGGCACTTTCGCAGCATATTGCCCACAACCCCCAAAGCATGATGGTCATCGGCGCGCACTGGTCGGTATTCGCGGACGGCAGGCGTAGCCTGCAAGGCGCCAAGCCATTGCCGCTGACACCACGTCAATGCCTGCAGGGGTATCTGCTGGACAAGACCATATCAATTTCCAACGGTGCCTGTGCCATGCATCGCGGTGTGTTCGTGCCGGGCACTTATCCTGAGCATCTGCGCAACGTTGAAGATCTGCCGGTGTTTGCCCAGGTGTTGGCGCGTTATCCCTGCACTGTTCTGAATCAGCCTCTGGCACTTATCTACAAGCACGCCGACAGCATGCGCCATGATTTGCGCCAGAGTCTTGCTGCAGGCACGGAGCAGGTTGTCAGTGAAGTGTTCTCGGCCCGGCGTATGCCGGCGCAGATGCACGACCTGCGACAGGCGTTTCTGGCGCAGCGTTGTCTTTCGTTGTTTCGCGACTGCTATTCCCATGGCGAATACAAACTCGCCAGGGCGTTCTACTTTCAGGCGTTGCGTGCGGACTGGCGCACCTTCTCGCGCTGGTCATACACGCGCAAGGCGTTGAGGTTGTTGTTTCGGTAAACGGTTCGCGATGACGTGCGCGTACCCTGTTCAAGCGTGTCGGTGAGGTGGCTGGGTGAAAGGTACGGGCAGTAAGGTGGGCGCTCAAGTCTCACGGATCATCGACGAATACCCGGTATGGCTGGCATTTTGTGGCAGTGTGCTGTTATCGCTGATTGCGGTCATGGGCACGGCGACAGTCGCGCGTGATGCGGCGCTGTACCTCGATATTGCGCAACAAGTCAGTGAGCATGGCCCAAAGGTGGCCTGGGCAACGTTTGACTGGCCCTGGTTTTCCTTTCTGTTGGCTGGCACCCATCTCGTCCTGCATTTGCCTCTGGAGCTGAGCGCCTACCTTTGGTGCGGTCTGTTTTTTGCCGGCACCAGCGCCTTGATGGTGGATTGCGTTCGTCAGCGTTCTGCGCATGCCACTCGCTGGGCTTGCCTGGTGGTGCTGGCGATGCCGGCAGTCAACAGCTTTCGCAACGACATCATCCGCGAATGCGGTTTCTGGTTTTTCTGCACACTGGCCCTTTGGCTCGCTTTGCGTTGGCAAGATCGGGGTGGCTGGTTGCGTGCCGCACTGATCCATCTGGCGGTGGTCGCGGCGGCCCTGTTCAGGCTTGAGGCGCTGTTGCTGATACCCGCATTGGCGCTGTGGCAGTTACCCAATCTCTGGTCTTCGACCCGGCGCATGCGCTTCGTGCAGTTCTCGGTGTTGCCGGTTATCGGCATGGTGCTGGTGCTGGTGTCGGGCGTGCTGATGTCCGCACGGGTGATGCTCTATCTGGACATGATCGCGCCCCACAGCGTGTTGGCTTCGTTTCAGATGCTCTGCGATCAGTTCGCCAATTCGATGATCACCAAATACTCCCAGGATGAAGCCGGGCGGATCATTTTTTTCGGCATCCTGGCGACCATGACCATCACGTTCGTGAAGTTGATGGGGCCATTTGCCGTGCCGTTCATTCTGCGCCGCAATTGGGGTGTTCTCGGTGACTACTGGCGTGACTATCAGCCTTTTGCCTGGACGGCCTTGCTGTATCTGGTCGTGCTGGTGCTGTTTTTCCTCAAGCTGCAGTTCATGAATACGCGCTACATGAGTTTTCTGAACCTGCTGTTTGTACCCGTGCTGGCGATGGGGCTGGCGGCATTCGTTCGCGAGTTTCCCCGTTGGAGCAAGTGGCTGGTCGCCGTGGCGTTGCTGGTGATGTTGTCGAACGTCATTTCCACCGGGGCCGGCAAGACCCATTACATCGAGGCGGGTCGCTGGATGGCCGCCCATGTCGAACGTGACGCGCCGACGTACTTCGAGGACGGCCGGATCAGTTATTACGCCGGTCGCGGCTATGCGCTGCCGGTTCTGACCCGTGAGGAAGCGATGTCGGCTGTTCATGCCGGCGACTACCGGTATTTTCTGATTGACGCGAAGGGCGATGAGCCGTGGCTGAAGGAATGGCTGGTCGCCCACAAATTGCGCGTCATCGAACATTTCGCCAATCGCAAGGGTGCAACGGTGTTGGTGATCGGGCCTTAGAGGCTCAGGCGAGCAGTGGACGCAGGCGCGAGATCAGTGGCGCCTGCCGGTTGCTCGGCAAGGCCTGGCGGTAGCCTTCGATAAAGGTGTCGCCGGCGTCCTCGCCGAGTAACCACTGGCGGTCTTCCTTATAGCGCAGCAGGTGGGCGAAGTTGCGTAGGCGTTTGCTGTCGCTCAGTGCGCGTTTCTGGCAGCGCAGGTCGGCGATATCGATCAGGCCTAATTGGTTATCGGGCGTGAGCACCACGTTGCCGAAGTGCAACGATCGAAAATACACCCCTCTCTCGTGCAGTTGCGCGAAATAGCCACCCAGCTTGAACCTCAGTGCGTCAGCCTCCTCGCGGGTGCCTTGTAACTGGCGCACGGTGTTGCCGGCCAGCGGGCTGTAATACACGCCGTCGCGTTCGATGCTCGGGATGCGATAGACCGCAATGACGGTGGGGCAGAGGATGCCGCGCTGTTCAAGTGCGCGGGTATTGTCGGCAAAACGCTGGGCATAGGGATAGAACAGCGCCGAACTGAGCAGTCGCTTGCGCCGGAACAGCTTGAGCATGCGTCCATCGGCCAATCTGAGCACCTTGTCGCCGGAACCGTCGGCTTCCAGTACGTGTGCACCTTTGCGCAGTGCCTCGTAAGTGCTGTGATCAATCGATTGCATATCAGGCTCCCCATCATTAGCGGGGTATCTTAACCGAGTTGCCCAAGGGCTGGCTCGCAGTCATGTTTATCGAGGGAAAAAGGCCTGTGATATCATCGGCGCCTCACTGAATTGTGCGGATCACCATGAGCAGTCCTGAACCGAAAGCCCAGTCAACGCTGGCGATCTATTTCCGCCTTTTGGCTTACGTGCGGCCTTACGCCGGTCTCTTCCTTCTCAGCATCGTCGGGTTTCTGATCTTCGCATCGACCCAACCGATGCTTGCTTACATCCTCAAGTACTTTGTCGACGGCCTGGCCAATCCTGAAGCCAGCCTGTTTCCGGGCAACCCTTACCTGGGCAAGTTGCAGTTGCTCGAAACCGTGCCATTGATGATCGTGTTCATTGCCCTGTTGCAGGGCGTGGGCTCGTACCTGGGCAACTTCTTCCTGGCCCGGGTCTCCCTGGGCCTGGTCCATGACCTGCGGGTGGTGCTGTTCAACAAGTTGCTGGAACTGCCCAACCGGTTCTTCGACAAGAACAACTCCGGCCATCTGATTTCCCGCATCACCTTCAACGTCACCATGGTGACGGGGGCGGCGACCGATGCGATCAAGGTGGTCATCCGTGAAGGCATGACCGTCATTTTCCTGTTCTGCACCCTGTTGTGGATGAACTGGAAACTGACCCTGGTGATGGTGGCTATCCTGCCGGTGATCGGCATCATGGTGAACAGCACCAGCCGTAAATTTCGCAAGCAGAGCAAAAAGATCCAGGTTTCGATGGGCAACGTGACGCACGTTGCGTCCGAGACGATTCATGGTTATCGCGTCGTGCGCAGTTTCGGCGGCGAAGTCTATGAAAAGACCCGGTTTCGCGATGCCAGCCAGAGCAATACCGACAAGCAACTGACAATGACCAAGACTGGCGCGGTGTATACGCCAATGCTGCAGCTGGTGACCTACAGCGCCATGGCCGTGGTCATGTTCCTTGTGCTTTACCTTCGCGGCGATGCATCGCCGGGCGATCTGGTGGCTTACATCACCATGGCCGGTCTGTTGCCAAAGCCTATTCGTCAGCTCTCCGAGGTCAGCTCGACCATCCAGAAAGGCGTGGCCGGTGCCGAAAGTATTTTCGAGCAGCTGGATGAGCCGGCAGAAGTGGATCAAGGCACGGTCGAGCGCGATCGCCTTGAGGGTCGCCTGGAAGTGCGCAATCTCAGCTTCCAGTACCCGGACACCGACAAGCAGGTGCTCAACGACATCAGTTTTGTCGTGGAGCCTGGGCAGATGGTTGCACTGGTGGGTCGATCAGGCAGCGGCAAATCGACCCTGGCCGGGCTGATTCCGCGTTTTTATCAGCATGAACACGGGCAGATCCTGCTCGATGGCGTAGAAGTGCAGGACTTCACCTTGCGCAGCCTGCGTCGGCAGATCGCGCTGGTGACCCAGGCGGTCACGCTGTTCAACGATACGGTGACCAACAACATCGCTTACGGCGATCTGGCCGGAGCACCGTTCGACGATGTCAAACGCGCGGCCTCCGAGGCATACGCCGACGAGTTCATCGCCAAGATGCCGCAAGGTTACGAAACCATGGTCGGCGAAAACGGCGTGCTGCTTTCCGGTGGCCAGCGTCAGCGCATTGCCATTGCCCGGGCGCTGCTCAAGGATGCGCCGCTGCTGATTCTCGATGAGGCCACCTCGGCCCTCGACACCGAGTCGGAGCGGCATATTCAGGCCGCGCTGGATCATGTGGTGCAGAACCGCACGACGCTGGTGATCGCGCACCGTTTGAGCACCATCGAGAAAGCCGACCTGATTCTGGTCATGGATGAAGGCCGGATCGTCGAACGCGGCACTCACGCGCAACTGCTGGAGCAGAACGGTTACTACTCGCGCCTGCACGCCAAAGAGTTCGAAGAGGGTGACGAGCCACAACCGGCCCACGCGACCGACGTATGCTGACGGTGTTTCGCAGCTTTCGTGAACGTGGCTGGACGCAAATCGATCGGGATGCCTACGCCCGCGCCTGGCAGCGTTTCGGCGGCAGCGTTGCGACGCATCCCGAGGTCGTCGAGCGGTTATCGACGTTCGTGGGCATTGAGCTGCGTTACCTGGGCTGGATTGTCGACGGCGACGTGGTCGCTGCCATTCCCTGCTGGGGCCGCCATGTCGCGCTGTCCAAGGAAGTGCTCAAGCGCGAGGGCAAGCGTGGTTTGCTGGATATGGGCAATGCGGAAATCATCCTGCCCATCGCGCCGGACGTTGTCGTGCCGGTGCGCCAGCGCATGGCCTATGTTTCCCAGCTGAATGCCGGGCAGATCAGCACCCTGAAGGTCCAGCCTGAAGGGTTGGCCCTGGCCCGGTTGCCGGAAGAGTATTCGAAGAAATTCCGTTACAACCAGCGTCGCGAACAGCGCCTGCTGGAAGAGGCGGGCGGGTCGCTGGTTCCGATGTCCGACTTCACGCCGCAGGAACAGGCTGCGGCGTATGGCGATCTGTTTCAGCGCCGCTGGGGCTTCGAAGTGCCGGGCAAGGCCGGGCTGGCGGAAGTCTTTACCCTGCTGCGTGAATTCATGACCGGTTCTGTGGCGATGCTCGATTCGGCGCCGGTAGCCATTCAGGTGCTCTACCGCGTCGAAGCGCCGCAATGGGTGTCGCTGGAATACATCAACGGCGGCGTCGACCCGCAGAGCCGCGAGTTCAGCCCCGGCAGCGTACTGAGTTTCGTCAATACCCAGCAGGCCTGGGCGGATGCGCAGGCACTGGGCAAACCGTTGCGTTATTCATTCGGTCGTGCCGACCGTGAGTACAAGGATCGCTGGTGCCATACGGTGCCGGTCTACAAGGTCTGAATTCATGAGCGCTCGCAAGCAACAGCTTCTCAAGGCCCATCGACGCAGCAAGCGTCTGTTTCTCGTGGTCTTTCTGCTGGCGTTGCTGCTGATCGGCTTCCTGGCCGGCTGGTGGCTGGTACCGGTGCTGCTCGTGCTGGCCTGGGTAGCCCACGAGGCCTGGTTCGCCGATCACTTGTTCTACCGGCCCTCAGACGACTATCACTATGACTTTCCTGCGCATACGGCCCGTCAGTCGGTCAGCGTGGAGGGCGGCACGGTACGCCTGAGCGAGCCGTTGGCAGCGGGTGAGACGCTTGTTCTCGAGCTGCACGTAAAGGCTCATTGGCTGGGCCGCTGGCTCGATCCCTGGGTTGAGATCGGCGATGACTGTCAGGCGTTCGAACGAGGCGTCAACGGGCGGCGATTCCTTAATCTGTCCGGGCAGGCCACTGCGCTGATCCAAGGCACGCTGGCATTGCGCGGACGCTATTGCGCGGTGGCTGCCACAGGCACCCTGTGGGTGATGACCAATCCTGACTATGCCCGCCAGCGGGTGATGGTCGTGGCCCCTCATGCCGATGATGCCGAGCTGGCCGCATTCGGCCTCTACAGCCGCTGCGAAGACGTCAGCATCGTCACCCTGACTCAGGGCGAAATCGAGGCTGAGAACTTCCAGCGTCTGGGGCTGGATCAGGCCCAGGCTGCGCGGTTGAAGGGGCGCTTGCGCAGTTGGGACAGCCTGACGATCCCGCTGTGGGGCGGCGTGCCTGCCGGGCGTTGCGTGCAGTTGGGCTATTACTGCCTGCAATTGCCGCAGATGGCCAAGGAGCCGACGAAGGCGTTCGGTTCCCGGGAGTCGCAGGACAGCGACGTGCGCAGCGTCCGTCGACACAATCCACTGTGCCTGCCAGCCGACGTCGATGGTCAGCCGACCTGGCGCAATCTGGTCGCTGACCTGGTGGCGCTGCTCGAGCATTACCGCCCTGAAGTGCTTGTGACGCCGCATCCCGAGCTGGATCCGCACAGCGATCACGTGGCGTCGACCCAGGCGCTGCTTGAGGCGGTTGGCCTGAGCCAGTGGAAACCGACGACCCTGCTGATGTACGCCAACCACCTGCACGACAACGACCGCTGGCCAATGGGCCCGGCCGGCGCGGGGATTGCCTTGCCGCCGGCGATCGAGCCGCTGCCGGCCGATCGCTTGTGGAGTCCGCTGGTGCCTGCGGATGTGCAACTGGACAAGGCCATGGCGCTGGCCATGGAGCACGACCTGCAGGGCGGGCAAGTGTTCAAGCGGCAGTTGCGACGCTGGATCCAGCAGGGACTGGCGGGGCGGCGCTGGCCTGTCACGGGCAGTAACGAATTTTTCCGCAAGGCCGTCCGGCGCCACGAATTGTTCTGGGTGCGCGACCTTTCAGATTGAGGCGGACGGCGCTTTCCCCTGTGTTAATATCGCGCCCCTGTTCATTTTGTATGTGGGTTGCTCCATGAAGTTGTCCATGCCGCGTTTCGATCAAGCCCCGGTCTTGGTAGTCGGCGATGTCATGCTCGACCGTTACTGGCATGGCGGAACCTCACGGATTTCCCCTGAGGCGCCGGTGCCGGTGGTCAAGGTCGAGCAGATCGAAGATCGTCCGGGCGGTGCCGCGAACGTTGCCTTGAACATTGCCGCGCTGGGTGCGCCGGCGTCCCTGGTCGGTGTGACCGGTGACGACGAAGCCGCCGACAGCCTGAGCAACAGTCTCAAGGGAGCGGGCGTACGCGCCCTGTTTCAGCGCATTGCGCATCAGCCAACCATCGTCAAGCTGCGGGTCATGAGCCGGCACCAGCAATTGCTGCGTATCGACTTCGAAGAACCGTTCGCCACCGACGCCCTGGCGCTCGGCACACAGGTCGACGACCTGCTCGAAGGCATCAAGGTGCTGGTCCTTTCCGACTACGGCAAAGGTGCGCTGAAAAACCATCAGGCCCTGATCCAGGCGGCCCGGGCGAAAAACATACCGGTGCTGGCCGACCCGAAGGGCAAGGACTTCACCATCTACCGCGGGGCCAGCCTGCTCACGCCAAACCTCAGCGAGTTCGAGACCATCGTCGGCGGTTGTGCCGATGAGCACGAACTGGTGAGCAAGGGCGCGGCGCTGATGCACGACCTCGAGCTCGGTGCGCTGCTGGTGACCCGTGGCGAACACGGCATGACCCTGCTGCGTCCGGATCACCCGGCCTTGCACCTGCCGGCCCGTGCCCGCGAAGTGTTCGATGTCACCGGTGCCGGTGACACGGTCATTTCTACCCTGGCCGCCGCAATCGCCGCCGGTGAAGAGTTGCCCCACGCCGTCGCGCTGGCCAATCTGGCCGCCGGCATTGTGGTGGGCAAACTCGGTACGGCTGCCATCAGTGCGCCGGAACTGCGTCGCGCCATTCAGCGTGAAGAAGGCTCCGAGCGTGGTGTTCTGGGCCTCGAGCAATTGGTGCTGGCCGTGGCCGACGCCCGGGCACACAACGAACGGATTGTCTTCACCAACGGCTGTTTCGACATCCTGCATGCCGGGCATGTGACCTATCTGGAACAGGCGCGGGCCCAGGGCGATCGGCTGATTGTCGCGGTCAACGACGACGCCTCGGTCAGCCGCCTGAAAGGGCCGGGCCGCCCGATCAACAGTGTCGACCGGCGCATGGCCGTACTGGCAGGCCTCGGGGCAGTGGACTGGGTGATCAGTTTCCCCGAAGGCACTCCGGAAAACCTGCTGCGTGAAGTCAAGCCGGATGTGCTGGTCAAGGGGGGCGACTACGGGATTGATCAGGTAGTCGGTGCTGATATCGTGACCGCGTATGGTGGCACGGTGAAAGTGCTTGGACTGGTGGAAAACAGCTCGACAACTGCGATTGTCGAGAAGATTCGCAGTCGTTGATCCCGATGAATTCTTACCGATGTGTACGGCGTGTGAACGGATTTTGCCTTGGGGATCTCATCGTTTCCGTTGATGCAGGCTGCCATGAATCCGATGCGCTTGCCTGCCTGCGCCGCGTGGTCAATTAATTTATGAAAGTCATGCTCCTGGTGATGGACGAACAGCGGGTCATTCTCGACCGGCTCTACGACATCGTGCAGCAGAACTGTGATGAGTGTTTGATCTATCGTTTGAGCAAGCAGCAGCAGTTGAATCTGGGCTCGTTTCTGGCTTCGGTGGATTACCAGACCTTCGACCGCGTGGTGATTTTCTCCCGGGTCAAGCGTCTGGCCACGCAACTGCAGGTGCTCAAATGCATCCCCGGGCTGATCTTCCTCGAGCACGACGCCTATCAGAACTACATGCCGGCGAGTAAGTATCGCGGCGTGTATTCGCGTCTTTATCGCCGTTTGCCAAGTTGCCGGGCGCTGGTGTCCGGTGCCGTCGTTGCCCGCAAGATGCTGGCCGAAGGCATCGACACGGTGTTCGTTTCCAAAGGTTATGACGAGCAGATGCTGCGCAACACCGGTGCGGTGCGCGACATTCCGCTCGGCTTTCTCGGCAGCCTGAAAAGCACCGAGTACGCCCAGCGCAAGGCACTGCTGGAGTCGCTCTCCAAGCGCACCGGCATGCTGGTCACCCGCACCCAGTCGGGCGCGGAATACCTGGAGACGCTCAACCGCATCAAGATCTTCGTCAGCGCCGACATCGGCATGAACGAGTTCATGATCAAGAACTTCGAAGCCATGGCCTGTGGGTGCGTGTTGCTGGCGTGGAGTCAGGGCGAAGAGGATCAGTTGCTGGGCTTCGAGGACATGCACAACACGGTGTTCTATCGCAGCGAAGACGAGGCGGTGGAGAAGATCAAACTGCTGCAGGACAACCCCGAGCTGGCCGAAGGTATTGCCCGCAATGGCCAGGCGTTTGCCGAAAGTCGCTATTCCTTCGCCCGTGTCGGTCAGGCCCTCGCCACCGAAATCCAGCGCGAAATGCGCCCATGGCAGCCGCCTTCGGCGTTCACCCGGTTCTGGGTGAAGTTGCGCTACGGCATGAAGGTGCCGGTCTGAATGATGGATGAGCACATGGCGCTGGATGCGCTGCCGGGTGGTGACCAATCGGTTCTGCAAGCCTTGCCCGAAGCGCTGCGCACGTGCCTGAGCCGTGCGGCGCGGGTGGTGCTGATCGCCAACAACCCGGCCATCACCGCGGCGGATTTTCAGGCGCTGGACATCGGCGCCGATGACATCGTCGTCAGCTTCAATACCTGCATCAAGGCACCGCTGCTCAACGCGCAAAGCGTGAATGTCTTCGTGCATGGCTACAACGCGCCGGACGCCTACTTTTTTGGTCTGCCTTACGGCCCCGACGTGCAGCGGCTGATCGAGCGGGCGGGCGAACGCTGTTTCACCATGCTCGTCGGCTGCGCTGCACCGATGTGCCCGTTGCCACAGGTGGCCATGTATTGGGACCGCATCCCGTTGCCGCCGCTGTGGAATTACCCGGTCGACCGGCCAGGGGGCAAGCGCTACGTCGGGCCCTCCACCGGCTTCAATACGCTGGTGCTGTTCGACTGGTTGCGCGGTCACGCCGGTTACACCTATCAGCTCCTGACCCTGGGGTTTTCCAACGAGGCGGGAAAATTGTGGGGCGGTCACGCCTGGGATTACGAGCGCGACTGGCTGCAGAAATCGGACATCATCGTGGTGCCACTGCAACCCCGCCGCTGGTGGCAAAAGCTGTTTCGCCAGCGATAAGCGGTGCCGCATTGCCGGCAGGCCCGAACTACTTTCAAAAGGTGCTGTTGAGTGTTGAAAATTGCCGTGGCGTTTTTCGGGATTCCGAGAAATTCGTCGATCTGTTTCCCCTCCATCGAACAGAACGTGCTGGCGCAGTTGCCTGCGGGCAGCGACGTAAAGTGCTTTTATCACCTGTATAAAATCGATGAAGTGCAGAACACCCGTTCTGGCGAAAAAGGCGAACTGGCGGCGGACAACTACCAACCCTTCGAGTCGATGTCCGGCGGGCTGACCTCGACCGAGGGCGTACTGGAGCGCTGGGATTTCGAACAGGTCAAGGCTCAGGGCGATACCTGGGGCGATGACTATGCGTCGCTGCGCAACCTGATCTATCAGCTCAACTCGCTGCACACCGTCACCGGCATGATCGAACCGTTCAACCCGGATTTCGTCGTGTTCGTGCGACCGGACAATTTCTTCCACAACGCGTTGCCCGGTTATGTGTTCAACCATGCGCAGGCGCGACGCCACAACGCGTACATTCCGGACTGGCAGTGGTGGGGCGGGCTGAACGATCGCTTTGCCATTTGCGGGCGCGATACCTATGTCGCCTATGGCAAGCGCATCGAGCGTATTTTCGATTTCTGCAAGGCGACGGGGCGCAAGCTGCATTCCGAGCGTCTGCTCAAGTACGCGCTGCTAGAGGCGGGTGCCAAGGTCTGCACGTTGCCGACCCAGGCCTCGCGTGTACGGATTACCGGGGCGTTTGCCGAAGAATCGTTCTCGCCCAAGCGCGGCATGGGCAAGCGCGAAAACCGCTATTTCCACTTCTTCGCCACGCTGCGCACCTGGATGGATCGCCGGCGCTAGCGGCTATTTGCTCGCGCGCTTTTTGCCCAGACCGACCAGCCGCAGCGCCTTGATGCTCAACTGCTTGAGGCCCTGACGCGGGGCTTTCGCCGGTTGCAGGCCCTGTTGCACCAGCCAGTCCTTCCAGCGAATTCGCTCTTCGCGCACGACCCAGCCGGTCTGCGTGGCGAAGCTTTCGGCCAGATACAGGCCACGCGTGCCGGCCGGCACAAGTTTGTCGCGCTTGAGGGTGTAGAGCTCGGCCAGCGGCGCGCCATCCTTGAGCGGCATCAGGTACAGATCCGGGCGTTTGCGGTCCAGCCGCGCGACCAGTTGATCGCCCTCCAGACGTTCATCGACATGAAACAGGCTCAGGGATTTGGCTTCCTTGGGCACGTCCAGGCGCAGGTCGTAGATCAATTGCAGCGATGCCGTCGGCAGATGTACATAAGCCCGCGGCCGTTCGACCAATTGCAGATTGGCGCAACGTATCGGCCGCGCCGATCCGGACAACGGGGTCAGGCGAAACGGCAACGCCTCGCGATAGTGCAGGGCCGAGGCGTAGGGCGCCGGCAGCCAGGTGTCGTTGAAGCGCCCCCCGAGCCAGCCTTCCGGCGTCTCCAGCAGGCACTCTTCAGCGATTTCCTGAATGGCCGTGTGCAGCGGAATGTTCAGTTCGTGAGCCGGCACATAACCGGAAATCAGTTTCAGTACCACGTCGCCGCGATCCTGCCGCCGCTGGCGCACCAGCACCCAGTAATCGCGATTCTGCCAGTGCAGGGTCAGACGCACCGAGACCCCGAGATTGGCCAGCTCCAGCGAGAAGCGTTCGGTGTCGGCGACACTCACCGGTTTGCGTCGCTGCAACGTCTGGGCGAAGTTCAGCGGCATGCCGACGCTCTGATAGGCCAAGCCGTCGGGCGTGGCTTCGACGAACAGGGGCAGGGTCTTGAAGTTGCTCGGGTTCTTTCTGATGAGCGTGCGCGGCATATCGGCTCCTGCTTAAGGCCGCGAAGCGGCGTCAGTGACCACGAAGGACCCGGGCAACGGTCGCAACGTTATGGGCGAGGTGCAGCGGATTGATCGTTCCGACAATAGCACTGGCCACGCCAGGCTTCGCAAACAGCAACTCGAAGCTGGCACGCACCGGATCCACTCCCGGGCTCAGGCACACGTGGCCGCTGGCCAGGGCTTTCTTCACCAGAATGGCTTTGCCGTGGGCAGCAGCATAGTCAATGACTGCCTTCTCGTTCTGTTCGTTCAGATTGTAGGTGACCATCGCGCAGTCCCCTTGCTCCAGCGCCTTGAGCCCGCCTTCGACGGTTTTGCCGGAGAAGCCGAAGCCGCGAATCTTGCCCTCGGCCTTGAGCGCCGCCAGCGTGGCGTAGACCTCTTCGTGTTCGAGGATGGCCATGTCATTGCCGTCAGAGTGCACCAGGACCAGGTCGATAGAATCCGTTTCCAGACGTTGCAGGCTGCGTTCCACTGACCTGCGCGTGTGCGCCGCGCTGAAGTCGTGGCGCGACAGGCCGTCGGCAAATTCCTCGCCGACCTTGCTGACGATCACCCAGTCCTCGCGCTGGCCACGCAGCAGCGGGCCGAGGCGTTCTTCGCTGCGGCCGTAAGCCGGCGCGGTGTCGATCAGGTTGATGCCCAGCTCGCGTGCCTGCCTGAGCAGCATGCGCGCAGCCTCGTCATCGGGAATCTGGAACCCGTTGGGGTATTTCACGCCTTGGTCGCGGCCCAGTTTCACTGTGCCCAGGCCCAGCGGCGAAACCGTCAGGCCGGTGCTGCCCAATGGGCGATGGAGATCATGCAGAGTCGCGATACTCATGGCAGCAGTTGCTCCCAGGCAGCAATGCCCATCGGTGGTTTCGGCAGTGCCGGCAGGGGTTCGGTGGCATGTGGCTGGATGCCGTCGCGCTGCAAGGAGGCGATCACGCGGTCGGCAAAGTCCGGTGCCAGTGCCAGTTTCGTCGGCCAGCCCACCAGCAAGCGGCCCTCGTCAGCGAGGAACGCGTTATCCGGACGTGTCAGGCCGGTTTGCAGCGGCTCGGCACGGTCGACCCGCAGCGTCGCCCATTGCGTGGTGCCAAGGTCGATCCACGGTAGCAATTGCGCGATTTCCTTTTGCGCGGTGGCGATCTGCTCGGCGGGCTCGCGGGCGACACCTTCGCTTTCGGCGATGTCACCGCCCATGTACCAGACCCACTGACCGTCAGCGGCCGGGTGGGTGGTCACGGTGATGCGCGGCTTGGTGCCGCCGCCCAGGCAATGGGCGTAGAGCGGTTTCAGCCCCGGGCCTTTGGCGATGATCATGTGCAGCGGCCGGCGCTGCATGGCCGGCTGGCTCAGGCCCAGGGCCTCAAGCAGTTGCGCGGTACCGGCGCCAGCGCTGAGGACGATGCGCTGGGCGCGGATCTCGCGACCGTCGACCTGCAGACCGACCAGCACTCCCGCCTCCAGCAGCGGCTCGATGGTTTGCCCGGCGAGCAGGCCGTCACCGGCCAGATCGGCCAGGCGCGCAATCAGGCTCGGCACATCCACCACCAGTTCGGCGAGGCGGTAGACCTTGCCCTTGAAGCGCTTGTCTTGCAGGGCCGGCGGCAATTGCTCGCCCTTGACCTGATCGACCCGGCCACGCACGGCCTTGCTGGCGAAGAAACTGGTGAGGTTGCCGGCCAGGGTGCCGGGTGACCACAGGTAATGAGCCTCGGACAGCAGGCGCACGCCGGACAGGTCCAGCTCGCCATGGCCGGCGAGGGCTTCACGCCAGCGGCGCGGCATGTCGGCGATGGCTTCGGAGGCGCCGGTCAGGGCGCCGTGCAACGCGTACTTGGCGCCGCCGTGGATGATGCCCTGCGACTTCACTGTCTGCCCGCCGCCGAGGCTGGCGCTTTCCACCAGCACGGTCGCAAACCCCTGACGGCGCAGACGCGCGTTCAGCCAGAGGCCGGCGACACCAGCGCCGACAATCAGAACGTCGGTGGAAATAACGGATGGCATGCAACGACCTCAGTGTTCAAGACGAGGGCGCAGTATACAGACTCGGGAAAGAGGGGGATTTGTCGATGATCAACAGCCGTGGCGCAAAAGCACTGTGGGAGCGAGCAGGCCCGCCCCACAGGGGAGGTGTGCAGTGCAGGTCAATGCCCGGCGGTCTTGGAGAACAGCTGGATGACCACCACACCGAGGACAATCAATGCCATCCCCAGCATCGCCGGCACGTCCAGCTTCTGCCCATAAATGAACAGCGCCGCGATGCTGACCAGCACGATCCCCATGCCCGCCCAGACGGCGTAGGCCACACCCACCGGTACGGAGCGTACCACCAGGGTCAGCATCCAGAAGGCGATGCCATAACCGACGATCACCAGAATCAGCGGCAGTGGTGTGCTGATGCCTTTGACCGCTTTCATCGACACGGTGGCGATCACTTCGGCGCAAATGGCAATGGTCAGATAGACGTAGGCGTTCATGGTTCAAACCCTCAAATGAAACGTTGCTTTCAGGGCGGCATTCTAGAGAGTCGTCAGATGGGGTAAAGTCATTACCTATCTGTTTTGAAGATGGGTTGGTGAGGCGGTATGCAGTGGAATCTTGATCAGCTCCGAGTGTTTGTCGACGTCGCCGAACAGCGTTCGTTTTCTGCCGTTGCGCGCCGGCAGCGCAAGGCGCAATCGGCAATCAGCAGCGCGATTGCGATGCTTGAGGATGACCTGGGCGTCAGCCTGTTCGAGCGTAGCAGCGGTCGCCAGCCCTCGCTCACCGAAGCCGGCGAGGCACTGCTGGAAGAGGCGCGGGAAGTCTTGCGTCAGTGCGAGCGTCTCAACGGCCGGGCAATGGCGATGCTGCGTGGCCAGGAAGCACAGTTGCGCGTGGCGCAGGACGAAGCGATGCCCTATCAGGCGCTGGTGGAAAGTTTCGGCGCACTGGCCGAGCAGTTTCCGAGTCTGGAGGTGCAGTTGACCAGCGCCGCCCAGGGCGAAGTCGCGCGCAAACTGGTGGAGCGCCGGGCCGATCTCGGTCTGTTGTTTTACCACGATGAAATTCCCGAGGCGCTGGAGCGCCGGGTGCTCGGCAGTGTGGAAATGGTCACCGTGTGCGGCATCAACCATCCGCTGGCGGCGCAGTCCTACGTGACCTGTCAGCAGTTGGCGCAGCACCGGCAATTGCTGATGTCGACGCAAACCAGTGTCTACCCCGGCAATGAGCCGGCCAGCCCGCAGGTGTGGCGCGCTGACAGTTTCTACGTGATGGCCGAATGGCTGGTGCGCGATCTCGGTTGGGCCTGGCTGCCACGGCATGTGGTGCAGTATTCCGCCTATCAGGGCCTGATGGTCGAACTGGACAGCGAATGGACACCGCCAGCACTGGTGGTGGAACTGGTCTGGCGCCGCGATGAACCGCTGGGGCCGGCGGCGCGCTGGCTGGCTGAACGTTTTGCCGTGCACTTGCGGGCGATCGGCGATAAAAGTCGATAAACTCCGCCGCCATGAATAGAACTCTCTACACCGCGCTGTTTTACCTGGGGCTGCCATTGGTGGCGATTCGGCTGTGGCTGCGCTCGCGCAAGGCCCCGGCGTATGCCAAGCGGATTGGCGAGCGCTTCTCTTACGGGATGCCGTCACTGCAGCCCGGCGGGATCTGGGTGCACGCCGTTTCGGTGGGCGAAAGCATTGCCGCCGCGCCAATGATTCGCGCCTTGCTGCAACGTTATCCACAGCTGCCGATTACCGTGACCTGCATGACCCCGACCGGTTCGGAACGGATTCATGCCTTGTTCGGCGACGAGCCGCGCATTCAGCATTGCTACCTGCCTTACGACGTGCCGTGTGCGGCGGCGCGCTTTCTTGATCGGGCACAGCCGAAACTGGCGGTGATCATGGAAACCGAACTGTGGCCCAACCACATTCATCAATGCGCCAAACGCGGGATACCGGTGGCGCTGGCCAACGGCCGACTGTCCGAACGTTCGGCCCGGGGTTATGGCCGCTTCAGCAAACTGACCGCGCCGATGCTGGCGGAAATGAGTTTTTTCGCGGTACAGACCGAAGCCGAAGCCCAGCGCTTTCGTGATCTGGGGGCACGGCCGGAGACAGTCGAGGTTACCGGTTCGATCAAGTTCGACCTGACCATCGACCCGCAACTGCTGCAACGCGCCAACGCACTGCGCGGCCAATGGCAGGCGCTGGAACGCCCGGTGTGGATCGCCGCCAGTACCCACGAGGGTGAGGACGCAGTGGTGCTCGACGCCCATCGTCGTCTGCTGACGAACTACCCGAATGCGCTGCTGATTCTGGTGCCGCGCCATCCCGAGCGCTTCAACTCGGTGTTCGAGTTGTGCCAGCGTGAAGGCTTTGCCACGGTGCGCCGTTCGACCGGTGCCAACGTCGAGTCACACACCTCGGTGCTGCTCGGTGACACCATGGGCGAGTTGCTGTTTCTCTATGCGTTGGCCGACAGCGCTTTCGTCGGCGGCAGTCTGGTGCCGAACGGCGGGCATAACTTGCTGGAGCCGGCGGCCCTGGCCAAACCGGTGCTCAGCGGCCCGCACCTGTTCAATTTCCTCGACATCGCCGCGCAGTTGCGCGAAGCCGGCGCGCTGGCGGAAGTGGATGATGCCGAAGGGTTGGCGGTGGAAGTGCAGCGCCTGTTCGAATTGCCGCGCGATGCCCAGCGCATGGCCGAGGCCGGGCTGGCGGTGATGCGCCGCAATCAGGGGGCGTTACAGCGCTTGCTGGACGGGCTGGGCAGACTGATTCGCTGAGGAAAAACCAAACCTGAGGCGAGGGAGCAAGCTCCCTCGCCTCAGGTCCATCGTTGGCTTTGAGGAAGTGTCCTTCAGGCTTTGGGGAATCCCCCTACATCTATCTTTTTTTCGTCTTGTTAGCGTGCCCGCCAATTCTTGCGAGCACGAACCAAGGACGGTTTGGACATCGCGCTCTTTTCCTCTTTGCTTAAGGATAAGCGTATGTTCCGGTCGGCCAATGCCGCGCATTTTGCGTTGCAGATTCCTGCTATCCGTCACGACTTTCAGGTGCTGGCGTTCAATGGCACCGAAGCGATCAGCACCCTCTATACCTTCCACATCGAACTGGTTAGCGAGCACCCGGATTTCGATCTGGAGCGCCTGCTCAGCCAGCCTGCGTTTTTGCAGTTTGGCCACAACGGTGAAGGTATTCATGGGCGTATCGAAGACGTCCTGGTCGGTGAGGCCGGCAAGCGCCTGACCCGTTATCACCTGACGCTGGTGCCGGCGCTGCATTACTTGCAGTTCAGCCACGATCAGCGGATTTTCCAGCAGCGCACGGTGCCGCAGATCATCGCGCAGGTACTCAAGGGACATGGCATTCAGGGTGATGCCTTTACCTTTCATGTCACGGCGAACCCGCCGCGTGATTACTGCACTCAGTACGGCGAATCCGATCTGGAATTCATCCAGCGCCTGTGCGCCGAAGACGGCATCGCCTGGCATCACCAGCACTCGGCGGACGGCCATTTGCTGGTGTTCACCGACGATCAGGTGTTTCTGCCCACCCTTGGCGCCACGCCGTATCAGCAAGATAGCGGGATGGTTGCGGAGCATCCGGTGGTCAGCCGTTTCAGCGTGCGCAAAAGCACACGCACCAGCACCGTTACTCGCCGCGACTATGACCTCAAACGGCCGAGTCTGCTGATCGAAAGCCGCTTCACCGCCGAGTTCACCCCGACGCTGGAGGATTACCGCTATCCGCTGTTGATCGAGAACGAAAAGTCCGGCAAGCAATGGGCCCGGCAGGCGCTGGAGCGCCATCGCAGCGACTATGAATTGGGCCAGGGTCAAAGCGATCAGGCAAATCTGCGCTGCGGCCATCTGTTCGAACTGACCGAACACCCGCGCAAAAGCTGTAATGATCTGTGGCTGTTGCTCAGCGTATCTCACACTGGGCGACAGCCTCAGGTGCTTGAGGAAGCGATTACCAGCGACACGAAAGACACCGACGGTTTCACTCAGGGGTATCGCAACACCTTCAGCGTGATTCCTGCCGAGGTGGTGTTTCGTGCGCCGCTGCCGACACCGCGTCGTCCGCTGGTCTGCCAGACCGCACGGGTCACGGGGCCTCCCGGTGAAGAAATCTATTGCGACGAATATGGCCGAGTGAGGTGCGAATTCAACTGGGACCGCGCCGAACTCAACAGCGAGCGCAGCAGTTGCTGGATTCGGGTGTCGTCGAGTTGGGCCGGGGAAGGCTTCGGTTCGGTGACGATTCCACGCATCGGCATGGAAGTGGTGGTGACCTTTCTCGAAGGTAATCCGGACAAACCGCTGATCACCGGTTGTGTGCCCAACAAGGTCAAGTCTGCGCCCTGCACCTTGCCCGAGCAGAAGACCCGAACCGTACTGCGCAGCCACAGTTCACCGCACACCGGCGGTTACAACGAACTGATGATCGAAGACCGCGCCGGCCAGGAAAAAATCTACCTGCGCGCCGAACGTGATTTCGAACAACTGATCCTCAACGACAGCCACAACCAAATCCGCCGCGACCGTTTCGAGCAGGTGGACAACCACAGCACCAGCCTGATCAAGGCTGACGAGCGCCACACCACCGACGGTACGCGCAACACGGTGATCGGCCGCGACGACCTGCTCAGCATCAGAGGCAACAGCAGCACCACGGCGCAAGGCACGCTGGTGATTCAGGCCGGCCCGCATGCGCGGGTTACGGCCAGTCAGGTGGTGATTGATGCCGGCACGAGCCTGACGCTGACTGCTGGCGGCCATCACCTCGTGATCAATGCGGGCGGGATCTTCAGCAGTGTGGCCATCGTCGAGGGGGGCGCGCCGATGACAGGTGTCGCGCCGCAGACCGCGTTGGCGGCAGTGCCCGACGATTCACAGGTGCTGATCGCGCTGTCCATTACCCCGCAAATAGCCGCGCTGGCTCAGGCCGCAGAGCAAGCCGCTTCAGTCTGCGCCGTGTGCGAAAAACTGGCGCAGGTGAACGCATGAATCGGGCTTACCTGTTGCTGGATCGAGTCCAGATCGAAAACCTTTCGGATCGTCTGTTTGAAATGACGGGCGGCGCGACGGCTCACTCGCTTTATCAGCGCACCGCCTACAGTCATTTGGAAAGTGTCGGTCCCGTGCTGATCGGCGTCGTGCCCGATAGCCCGTTGGCAAAGGTTTTTTCGCAGGAGTGGAGCGCTACGGCGGGCATCTGGCTGGAGTCGGCGGCCGACGAAAGTCAGGTGCAGGAGCATTTGCGCAGCTTGATCCATGCCCGTGTCGAGGGGGCAGCGACGGTTTTCTTTCGGTTCTACGACCCCCGTATCACCGCGTTGTGGCTGATGGACTTGCCCGCGCCGGAACGGGATCGGTTGATGGGACCGGTACGGCTGATCCGTCTGCCGGAGTCACAAATCCATCAGCAAACCGAGCAACCTGCGATCCCGTATGCGGATAAGCCGTGGTTGCTGCTGACAGCGGAACAACTCGATCAACTGAACACTGCCAAACGCAAGTGTTTCGCCCGGCAATTGATCGAATACGGTCAATGTCACTTCCCCAAATCCCTTGGTTCACTGGCTTCGACTGCTTTGCAGCAGTGGGCCATGGACTGTCAGGCCAGTGCTGCACGTAGCGGCTTCAGTGCCGTCGATGAAGTCTTTCTCTGGGTGCGTTTCTGTGTGGTGTTGGGCGCTGACTTCCCCGATGGCCCGGAGCACGCTGCATACAGGCAGTTACTGGCCGAACCCGGACTCTTGCCGCGCCAGCGCTTGGACAACCTCAACCGTGCATTGACGCATCAGTTACTGAAC
The DNA here is from genome assembly GCF_014268495.2 of Pseudomonas monsensis. Lineage (NCBI taxonomy): Bacteria > Pseudomonadati > Pseudomonadota > Gammaproteobacteria > Pseudomonadales > Pseudomonadaceae > Pseudomonas > Pseudomonas monsensis. Next base: position 796,384 of record NZ_CP077087.1, read on the forward strand.
GACAAGGACTTCACGCGATGAGCGCCGAAAAACTGGCCATGGTCGATGAGGCCGCTCAGGCCGAACGCGCGGCCAAAGCCCAGCCCCACGTGGACATCAACGGCCTGGTGCATCCATGCCCTGCCAGTCAGCCCGAACTGTTTGTCGTACCGGTTCGCTACGCGCTGGCGCACGAAAAATCTGAGCACGTTTGTTGCGTTCCCGCTATCGCGCCCGAGAGTCGGCCGATGGCCGCACGTCGTTTGCGGGCAGGGTTTGTGTACCTCTGGCAGCATCAGGGGCCGCTCAAGCGTTTTGCTGTTTCGCCACAGGGGCTGTTGCAGGAACAGGCGTTGGACGCGCCGGCCACTCCGGTACTCGACGCGACATTGACGGGCCTGGCGCTGCAAAAAATCCACGACGCCTGGATGCTTTACAGCGAGTTCCCGTTAAACGCCGAGCACTGCCAGTCGCTGAGCGACAGCAGCGCCAAACGCAGCCAGCATATGCGCCACATTGCCCTGCGCACGGTGGCCGACGAATTACAGGCCCCGCACTGCCCACCGCTGCAGAAGGCCGACGAGGTCATGGCCGAACTCATCCCTGACAGCTACGCCCGGTCGATGAAAGCCGATCAGCAAAAAAACGCCGAGGACACCGACGCACTCGGCGCGACGCTGTTAGCGAACCCGACCCCGACCAACATCAAGGCCTACACAGACGCCAGGCATCGTATTCGTGAGCGTCACAAAGTTCTCGATCAATATCCCGACGCCAGTGACGAGCCACCGGGCGAATGGAGCGCCGAGCCATGGGACGGGCAGGGCACGCGGGATTGGCTGGAAAACGCCCAGGCACACACCGGGGGGCTGTTCGCTGTCTTCGCCTGCCTGGACGACGATCTGGGTGTGTTGCGCGACATCAACCACGAACAGGAATGGCTGGAAACCGGCCACGAAAAATGGCTCGGCGAGAACAATCTGCGCCTGAGCATCGGCGGGTTTGTGCGCAGTTTGATCAGCGAGGATGGCGCCGAACTGGCCGGTAATCTCAGTTATCGCTACAAGGATCGCGACATCAGCCTCACGCCCGAGCAGGGCCAGATCATGCTCGACACCCAGGATCGGCTGAATGAGGTACTCAGGGTTGAAACCCGGGATCGGCAATACGGCGGTCGGCCGACCCAGGCCGAAGCGGCCGCCCGTGATGCCCGTATCGCAGCCATCGTCGGCCCGGTACGAGCGTTTATTCCGGCTGATCTGTACTACGAAGCGGAGGAAGTGGTCCGGCAATATCGCGCGGAGAAACAAGCCAATCTCAACAATCATGCGTTCAGCGCCAAGGTCGGCAAGTACATCGACCTCGATGCCATGGACACATGGTTCACCGACACCGCCGCTGGCCACTTCCAACAACTCGAACAACGCCACACTGTGTTGTTCGCCGACCGTGGCGTGTACCTGAAACGCTCCGCCAGCGGTACCTGGTTTGTCGATTACGACGACCTTGAAACCCGCCAGTGGCTGACCGAACTCGCCACCGGTTGCCTGACCGCGCAATGCATCCGCGCTCAGGGCGCCGAGCAATACGCCGACTACGTGCGCACCGCCGACGGTGGCGCACTCCGGCAGTTGTTCCACGCCTGGACGCCGTCGCTTGAGGCGGCGGTCAACAACGCCTCGCGCCTCGGCGAGTTGATGGCCGCATTGTCCGCCGACAACATCAGCGCCACCCATCAGGCCTTGGCGCCGTTGAGCGTGGCAGTGCTTGATCACATCGCAAGCATGGCTCGGGATGCCGGCAGCCAATGGAGCGTGCTGGTCAATCGGCTGGGCGCGGCGTTGCTGCTGCTCAAGGGTGACAAGGGCTTCAGCGCGTCCTGGATGAGCATTTTTGTTGCCGCGAGGTTGGGCGCTGAGAGCCGCTTGCAATTCGTGACCGAGGGCGTGCGACCGGCGTGGAAATTGTTGGGGCAACGGGCCGAGGCGTTGGATGAATGGGTGAACAAGACGGGGAAAGCGATTGGCGTCGGGCGAGTGGAACGGATTGTGAATTCGCCGGTGGTGGTCAACAGCGGGGGAGTGGTGCCGCTGGCCGCGTTGTTGCTGAACGTGGTGAATGTGCAGAACTATTTGAGCGAGGCCGGGGTGCTGGAGGGGATGGAGGCCCGGCGGGTGAATGAGACCGTATCGGCGAGTTTGTATGGGGCGGCGGCTTTGGTGGCGGTGGTGGATAGTCAGGTGCGGATTGGGTTGGGGAAGGATCGGTTTTACTTATTTGGTTCTGCTGCGCCCGCGCTTACGTTGTTTGGTGGGGTGATTGGTGGGTTGTCGGCTTATGCCGCTATGCAAGAATTCAAATCCCTGAAACTTCGATTAGAGGATGCCCAAACTCAGGTCGATCCCTGGTTGGACGTGCGTCAAATCGTAATCGGAGGACAAGTAGCGGCCTTCGGCGCTCAAGCGATATTAGGGTTTGGCTACACCGCCCGCGCCTTGGCAGGCTCAATAACTGCGGAAGTCGCTATCTTGCGCTACACGCTCTATATGGGGCCGGTGAACTGGATCATTCTGGGCCTTGGCGTGCTGTATCTGACTGCCTGGATTTTCGAGAAAACGCCGCTGCAAAACTTCCTGAACAACTGCTGTTGGTCTAAGGCCCGAGCTAACGATTTGGAGCCTATTGCGCCCAAAGCCCAACAGGACGAACTCGACCGTTTGTACCTCATCCTCTATACGCCTCGGGTCACCATGCAAAGCAGTTCTGATCCAGCGCCTGATAATGGCCGTTCCGGCCTGGCTTTCGTCAGCGCCATTAATTCTCTGACCATCGACTTGCCTGGCGCCGAGCCAGGCAGTGTCTACCTGGAACTGAGCATGGTCGGTGACCCGGTGGATACTCTCGAAAACCGATATTTGATCAAAAATAGTCGGACCGGCAATTTCAAACCTCCCCGTCCGTGGCGCGATATGACGCCCTACTGGTTGCCGGGCACCCTCTGTCAGTGGATACCGATCGAGGAAGGCCAGGGGCTGCGTATAAGCGGCCCTTTCAAAGAGGTGAAAGACTTACTGCGCACACCACCTGGCACGTTGTCGCTAAGGTTGCGTTATCGCACGCCTCTGACCGGGATACTCGGTGCTCGTAGTTTTATCGGCGGGGAGCGAGGTTTGGCTTTTACCTTGAACAACTCAACGGGTGTCATAGCGCTGCGAACCGACCCAACCCCTGAACTTGACCGTGTCCCGAAATACCCGCTCGGTGAGGATTACCCCGGAGCTATTTACCTGCAGCCGAAGGACAAGCGATGAGTACGCCACTGGCAGGCACAACTGAAAAAAGGATGTTTTCGCGCAATGACTATCTCGCGCCATTACCTATTCCCACCGGTAGGAAGCCTTCTGATGTGCTCAACATCATTTGGCGCAAGAACGAGGTGTTTCTCGACATTGGTAACTACAGCATCGGCTCGGCGGTGATGGTGATGTGGCCCGGAGTGATGTTGTTTTTGGGGTTGGCATACATCTTCAAAGATCCGGATGCTTTGATCTTGGGGGCGTGCATCATGGCACTCCCCATTTTTTGGTTGATCCAAGGCCTCTTCCGCGAAGTCCCTTTACCCATACGCTTCAACCGCCAACGCCGCGAAGTCTGCGTGCCCCGCCACAACGGTGAATACTGGATCGTCCCGTGGGAAACCGTGACAGCCGCCGCCACCCAACAGTCATCAGTTAGTCAGGCTGGTAAAGCAACCATGGGTCTGCTGGTCATCGGTTTCGAAAACCCCGACCCGCAAGCCACGGAAGACAACAAGCACTTTTCGCTGGGCTTCAACTGTGGCGGTGGCACCACGGCGATGGCTCTGTGGGAATGCATGCGCAGTTATATGGAGATCGGGCCTGACGCAGCCCCGGATGCGGTAGCGCTTAATTCCGGCGCCAACCTCCGTTACTACATCGACTACATGACAGATAAAGCCAGCGAACGCGGTTGGTTTTTGACTCTACTGTGGGAAGGCGTATTTGGTGTGTTTATCTTCAATGCACCTCTCGCGACTTATCTGCAAAGGAGGAAGCTGTACCCGCCACCCGATCTGCCTTATCCCGACATCATCGAATGGTCAAAACCACTCCCTGCGGATGATTGGGCCAAACGTTCCGCCGAGTTGGAAGAGGCCATTGCCAAACGCGAAACCGAGTTGGCCGGACGAGTTGAGGCACAGGCATGAGTACGCCACCGGCAGGCACTACGAAAAAAGGAATGTTTTCGCGCAATGATTACTTGGCGCCGTTGCCCATTCCTACGGGTGAAAAGCCTTGTGATGTGCTCAACACCATCTGGCGCAAAAACGATGTGTTTCTCGACATTGGTAACTACAGCATCGGCTCGGCGGTGATGGTGCTGTGGCCATCGCTGTTAGTGTTTGTATTTATGGGTTACATCACCCCAGACCCCGGACTGATCTGGATAGCAACGTTGTTAATCATCGGTATCCCTTCAATATTCGTGATCCAAGGCCTCTTCCGCGAAGTTCCTTTACCCATACGCTTCAACCGCCAACGCCGCGAAGTCTGCGTGCCCCGCGGCAACGGTGAATACTGGATCGTCCCGTGGGAAACCGTGACAGCTGCCGCCACTCAGCAGTCATCCGTCAGTCAGGCTGGTAAAGCCACAATGGGTCTGCTGGTCATCGGTTTCGAAAATCCAGACCCGCACGCCACGGAAGACAACAGACACTTTTCCCTAGGCTTCAACTGCGGCGGCGGCACTACCGCGATGGCATTGTGGGAGTGCATACGCAGTTACATGGAAATCGGACCTGAGGCTGTCCCCGACAGTCGGGTGGGTATCGCGCCTTACGAAGAAACCCAAATCGGATCGCTCCTTGTCGACTTGCGCAAAGGGGAAGTGTTGAGCGTCCTGTGGGGAGTTTTCTGCATAACGCTTCTGGGCACTTATCTGGCGGAAAAGCTGCAGGACTGGAAGCTTTCCCACCCACCTGAATTGCCCCATCCCGACATCATCGAATGGTCAAAACCACTCCCTGCGGATGACTGGGCCAAACGTTCCCCAGAGCTGGAAGCTGCCATCGCTCAGCGCGAAGCTGAGCTAGCCGAGCAAGCCTTGCTGATGAGTCGGTGCTGAGCCAATGACGTCTCGACTGCCCGATCTGCCCATCCCCGGACAAGGCGATTTGCCGGACTACGAGGTCCGTCTCCCGATGCACCTGCGGCCCGACGCCAATCGGTTGATCCGCTATCTGCACGAATTGCCGTATCGGCGAGTGAAGTTTTGCCCATGGTGTAGCAACACCAATCTGACCTGCCAGACTCATCCGGCCCGTCGGCTACCGTACTACTACTGCGGCTCATGTCAGAAAGGCTGCAACAGTCTGAGCGATACGCCGTTCGCCAATCTGCGCCGTATGGAGCTGTGGTCCACGTTTGCGCTTTACTTGTTGGCCGGCTGGTCCAGTGTCCAGATAGCGCCTCGTCTGGGAATGAACCATAAGGTCTATTTCAGTTGGGGCAAAGCAACCCGCGAGGTGATGGCCGAAGAGTGCCCTGAGTTGTATCAGTGGTGGACGACGCGACATTACCGGGAAAACCTGCAAGCCCCCGAGCATATTGCTGCGCAGCAGCAAGCGGTCATGGTCTGGATCGAAACGATGCTCAATGCCCGGCACGCGATATGCCCCAAGTGTAAAGGCGATCGAACCTATCGAATCACAGGGATTCGTCCCAAGTTCAAATGTGATCCCTGTGTGACCTGCTTTTCCATTCTGTCTGGAACGCCATTGGAAGGGATGATCCGGCCTGACCTCTGGCTAGACTTCGTGAAAGGGGTGATGAATGGTCAAAGCATCCCGGATCTCAAGCGCAGTTCCGGGCTGGGCATGGGGGCCAGTACACGCTGGCGGCGACAGTTTTTGTTATTGATCGAAGCGTTGGGGCACGCTGAGCTACTGGGATGGATCACCTGGATGCGTAGTCGGCGAAACAATGAGGCGGTCAGTTTCGTGCGCCAGGGTGGTCATCTGGACAAGGCGCAGCGGTCCATCTATCCGCAAGGGCGGCGCAAGGGCGGATTTGTCTGGCGACAATGATCAGGCAATGAAAACCCGCATTTCTGCGGGTTTCTGGATTAAGGCCGGGCCTTGAGCTGTGCCTCGGCGGCCTTGGCCAGATCCGGCGGCAAGAAGTCCTTGTCCGGGTTGTAGTCGGCTTTGAGATAGCGCGTCAGGTCCTGCAGGTCACCCGGGTTCAACGTCCCCGCCGCCTGCTTGAGGCGCAGGTTGTCGAGGATGTAGTCGTAGCGGGTGTTGTTGTAGTTGCGCACCGAGGTGTACAGCTGACGCTGGGCATCGAGCACATCGACGATGTTGCGTGTACCCACCTGATAGCCGATTTCCGTGGCTTCCACGGCGCTCTGGTTGGAGATGATCGACTGGCGGCGCGCCTGCACCTGCTCGACATCGGTATTGACCGCGCGGTGCAGGTTGCGGGTGTTTTCGACAACCTGCCGGCGCAGGGCTTCACGCTGCTGCTCGCTCTGATCCAGTTGCGCATAGGACTGGCGCACTTGCGAGCTGGTCAGTCCGCCACTGTAGATCGGGATGTTCAGTTGCAAGGCCAGCGTGCGCTGATCGACGTTGCCACCGTAGGGGGTGCCGAAGGCGTTCGGGTTGGCGAAGCCGAGGGCGTCGTTGTCACCTTTCTCGTATTTGGCCACGGCGTCGAGGGTCGGCAAGTGGCCGGCCTTGCGCTGCTTGAGGGTCTGTTCGGCGGAACTGACCGCAAAGTTGCTCGCCAGCAGATTGAGGTTCTGTTTGGCGGCGGTGTCGACCCAGGCCTTGGCGTCGTTCGGCGCCGGCGGCAGGATCGGTAGTGTATGGACGATGCCCTGAATCGAGTTGTACTGACGGTTGGTCAAGGTGATCAGTGCTTCGAAGGCATCGTCGACCTGACGCTGGGCAACGATGCGGTTGGCGCGCGCGGTGTCGTAACTGGCTTGCGATTGCAGCACGTCAGTCTTGTCCGACAGGCCCACATCGAAGCGTTCGTTGGACTGGTCGAGCTGACGCTTGAACGCGGCTTCTTCAGCCTTGGTCGAGGCCAGATTGTCCTGACTGCGCAGCACGTTGAAATAGCTTTCGGCCGATTGCAGGATCAGGTTCTGCTCGGTGGCCGACAGTTGCAGCGCGGCCTGCTCGTTGACGTCCTTGGCCGCCTGGTACTGGAACCAGCGGTCGGCGCGGAACAATGGCTGAGCCAGCGTCGCCTGATAGGAATGCGCGCTGCGAGTGGCATTGGCCGAAGGCTGGTCGATCGAGGTGCGCACGTCGGCGACTTCGGCGCCGCCGGACAGGTTGGGCAGCAACCCTGCGCGAGCCTGTGGCACCACTTCTTTCTGCGCGCCGTACTGGGCGCGGGCAGCGGCCAGATCGGCGTTGTTGTCGACGGCTTCCTGATAGACGCTGACCAGATCGGTCTTGGTCGACAAGGGCGCTTCTGCTGCCCAGGCCATTGCGTTGGACGCACAAGACACGGCAAGAGCCAGTGAAAGTTTGCGCAGCATGAGGCGATCCCTAGCAAGAAATATTACGAAAATAATGTGCGCGCCAAGGCTAAGGCGCAGCTCCCGCAGCGTCAAGGCGCACAGGGCAAAGCGAGTGTAGTTGTGCAATCGTGCGGCAACAATCCTGCAAGTCCCGGTAATTGCGCCATTCATCATGGTGTTTGCTGCGGTGTTGGCGTTCTTTGTCGGTTGTGTCTAGACTGGCCGGGTTCTTGTCGGGGTGCCTTGCTATGAGGCTGAGATCGAATAATTTCGGATCCCGTTGAACCTGATCAGGTTAGCGCCTGCGTAGGGAACAAGATTTCTCGTCACCCGGCGAGTCCTCTTGTGCTTCGTCCGGGATATTGTTCGACAATCGAACGCTCGACGACGATGCACAGCACCGGTCCTGGTGCGTCCGTGCCTTTCAGGTTCTGCTCCGACAATCCATTGCCTGGATGCTGTCTGGAGAGCCCGTGATGACTACAAAAGCAAAAAACGCGATCAACCTGAGTGACTCGGCCAAGGTCGATGAGCAGTCGGTTCAGCCGTTCACCCGTTCGCAAAAAGTCTACGTTCAGGGCTCGCGCCCGGACATCCGCGTGCCGATGCGCGAAATCACCCTCGATGTGACGCCGACCGACTTCGGCGGCGAAATCAACGCGCCGGTCACCGTGTATGACACCTCGGGCCCGTACACCGATCCGAACGTGGTGATCGACGTGCGCAAAGGCCTGGGTGACGTGCGTTCGGCGTGGATCGACGACCGTGGCGACACCGAGCGTCTGCCAGGCCTGAGTTCCAACTTCGGCCAGGAACGCCTCGCCGACCCGGAACTGACCAAGCTGCGTTTCGCCCACGTCAACAACCCGCGCCGCGCCAAGGCCGGGGCCAACGTCAGCCAGATGCACTACGCGCGCAAAGGCATCATCACCGCCGAGATGGAATACGTCGCCATCCGCGAAAACATGAAGCTGCAAGAGGCCCGCGCCGCTGGCCTGTTGAACCAACAACATGCCGGCCACAGCTTCGGTGCGAGCATCCCGAAAGAAATCACCGCTGAATTCGTTCGCGAAGAAATCGCCCGTGGCCGCGCGATCATTCCGGCCAACATCAACCACGTCGAACTGGAACCGATGATCATCGGCCGTAACTTCCTGGTGAAGATCAACGGCAACATCGGCAACAGCGCTTTGGGTTCGTCCATCGAAGAAGAAGTGGCGAAACTGACCTGGGGCATTCGCTGGGGCTCGGACACCGTGATGGACTTGTCCACCGGCAAACACATTCACGAAACCCGCGAGTGGATCATCCGCAACTCGCCAGTGCCGATCGGTACCGTGCCGATCTACCAGGCGCTGGAGAAGGTCAATGGCGTTGCTGAAGACCTGACCTGGGAGCTGTTCCGCGACACGCTGATCGAGCAGGCCGAGCAGGGCGTCGACTATTTCACCATCCACGCCGGCGTGTTGCTGCGCTACGTGCCGCTGACCGCCAAGCGCGTGACCGGCATCGTTTCCCGTGGCGGTTCGATCATGGCCAAGTGGTGCCTGGCGCACCACAAAGAGAACTTCCTCTACACCCACTTCGACGAAATCTGCGAAATCATGAAGGCCTACGACGTCAGCTTCTCGCTGGGCGACGGCCTGCGTCCGGGCTCGATTGCCGACGCCAACGACGAAGCGCAATTCGGCGAACTGGAAACCCTCGGCGAGCTGACCAAGATTGCCTGGAAGCACGACGTGCAGTGCATGATCGAAGGCCCGGGGCACGTGCCGATGCAGTTGATCAAAGAGAACATGGACAAGCAGCTCGAGTGCTGCGACGAGGCGCCGTTCTACACCCTCGGCCCGCTGACCACCGACATTGCGCCGGGCTACGACCACATCACCTCGGGTATCGGGGCGGCGATGATCGGCTGGTTCGGTTGCGCCATGCTCTGCTACGTGACGCCGAAGGAGCACCTCGGCTTGCCGAACAAGGATGACGTGAAAACCGGGATCATCACCTACAAGATCGCCGCACATGCCGCCGACCTTGCCAAGGGCCACCCGGGCGCACAGATTCGCGACAATGCCCTGAGCAAGGCGCGGTTCGAATTCCGTTGGGAAGACCAGTTCAACCTCGGCCTCGATCCGGACACCGCCCGTTCGTATCATGATGAAACCCTGCCGAAGGATTCGGCCAAGGTCGCGCACTTCTGCTCGATGTGCGGGCCGAAATTCTGCTCGATGAAGATCACTCAGGAAGTCCGCGAATACGCGGCCAACCAGCGGATCGACGCGGTCGACGTGGACGTCGCCCAAGGCCTGGCGGAACAGGCCGAGCGGTTCAAGAAGGAAGGCAGTCAGCTTTATAAAAAAGTGTAAGCGGCAAGCTACAGGCAGCAAGATAAAAGCAGATGCGAAACCTGCTTTTTCTTGCCGCTTGTGGCTTGCAACTTGTAGCTATCACTCCTGTGAGATCAACCCCCTTGAGCATTCAACCCAGCACTTATTCCCCCGACCTCGCCGTGCCCGCTGACAAGCGTGTGTTCGGCGGTCGCGATCTGTTTTCCCTGTGGTTTTCCCTCGGCATCGGCCTGATGGTGTTGCAGACCGGTGCCTTGCTCGCGCCCGGTCTGGGCTTGTCGGGTTCACTGCTGGCAATTTTCCTCGGCACTCTGGTCGGCGTTCTGCTGCTGGCTGCTGTGGGTGTGATCGGCAGCGACACCGGCCTGTCGTCGATGGCCGCGCTGAAACTCAGCCTCGGCAGTAAAGGCGCGAGCCTGCCGGCGCTGCTTAACCTGCTGCAGCTGATTGGTTGGGGCTCGTTCGAAATCATCGTCATGCGCGACGCCGCCAGTCTGCTCGGCACCCGGGCGTTCAGCGAAGGTTCGCTGTGGGCCAGTCCGATGCTCTGGACCTTGTGCTTCGGTGCGCTGGCCACCTTGCTCGCGGTCAGCGGGCCGCTGACCTTCGTGCGCAAGATCCTGCGCAAGTGGGGCATCTGGCTGATCCTCGCCGCGTGCATCTGGCTGACCTGGAACCTGTTCGCCAAGGCCGATCTGGCGGCACTCTGGGCGCGTGCCGGGGACGGTTCGATGCCGTTCGCCGTAGGCTTTGACATTGCCATTGCGATGCCGCTGTCGTGGCTGCCGCTGATCGCTGACTATTCGCGGTTCGGCAAGCGTGCGAAGAACGTCTTCGGTGGCACGGCCATCGGTTTCTTCATCGGCAATTTCTGGCTGATGAGCCTCGGCGTGGCCTACACCCTGGCGTTCGCGCCGAGCGGTGAAGTCAATGCGTTGCTGCTGGCTTTGGCCGGTGCCGGCCTGGGGATTCCGCTGTTGCTGATTCTGCTCGACGAATCGGAAAACGCGTTTGCCGATATTCACTCGGCGGCGGTATCGAGCGGGATTCTGCTGCGCTTGAAGGTCGAGCATCTGGCCTTGGCCATCGGCGTGCTTTGCACGCTGATCGCGCTGCTGGCGCCATTGGCGCAATACCAGAACTTTCTGTTGCTGATCGGCTCGGTGTTCGCGCCGCTGTTCGGCGTGGTGCTGGTGGATCACTTCATCCTGCGCAAGCGCAGTGCTCAGGTCGCGTCAGCTGCATTGCGCTGGCCGGCGCTGTTGGCGTGGCTGGGCGGGATCAGCACCTACCACTTGCTGGCGAACTTGTATCCGGACGTCGGCGCGACCCTGCCGGCACTGGTGCTGGCAGGGCTGTTGCAACTGGTGCTCGGTCGAGCCTTCAGTTACGGCCCGGAAACAGCTCGGGTTTGACGATGCCGTTCAGACGCGGGTAAGGAATCTTCAGTTCGACGTGGCCCAGCGCGTAAGGCGCGAGGGTGCTCACGTCGTACTTGAGGATCACGCCACCGTAGGTCAGCGCCACATTCGGGGTTTTCACGAACGGCCAGTTCTTCACGAACTCGGCTTCCTGATCGAGCTTGGTGCTGATCAGCCAGCTGTTGTGCGCCACTTGCGCGGCCTTCCAGAACGCCTCTTCCTGACCCGGCAGCAACATGTCCGACAGGTTCAGCACTTTATGCTGCTGGCGCGAATAGTTGATGAAACCGCGACCCGGGGTGCCATGGGCGCCGCCGGTGTCGAGGTAACTCGACAGCTCGATGATCACCAAGCCGTCATGCTGCTCGCGTACCTTGGCCTGCAAATAGCTGCTGTTGCGCGGGCCAGCGGTGCGCAGGAACTGCTCGCGATAGGCCGCCAGCGTTGGCGCTACCGGTTCATTCGCCTCGGTGCGGGTCATTTGCAGTAGGCGTTTTTCGATAATGCCGTCCAGGGCAGGCTCGGCCGGGAAGTGCAGGGTGTCGATGTTCACCAGCGGGCAGTCCGGGTTGGAGCAACCGGGTTTCAGGGTTTCCGATGCGTCGCGGGTGGTTTCCAGCGGCGTGCGGTAGTTGGGCTGGAACAGGTTGGCGCAGGCGCCCAGGGTCAGGGCGATGGCGGCCACAGAGGCAATTTTGAAAAGCGACATGGGCGTCCTTTCTGAAACAGGGGAAGGCAAAAAGTTATCCGCTTCGACTCTCGCCGAAGCAGTCAGTTCGCCACTAAGCTAATTAGAGTGGGTTTCGCCGCCACCGTCCATCCCGCTGACGGTAAAGGGGCTGCATCAATCATCACGAGCGCGTTAGGATGGCGCGAAGTCGGGGTTGCCAGTGACAACAAGGAACCTCGTATCGGATTTGCAGTAAAGAGGATGTTCATGACTGATTTTGCCAACGCCACGCCGGCCACCGTTGATGTCGTAAAGCGCGAGCGCTGCTACCAGGGTTTCTACAAGCTCGACCGTTTGCACCTGCGCCATGAATTGTTCGCTGGTGGCATGAGTCGCGAGATCGACCGTGAGGTCTTCGTGCGTCACGACGCGGTGTGCCTGCTGCCTTACGATCCGCAGCGCGACGAAGTGGTGCTGATCGAGCAGTTTCGCGTCGGCGCCCTGGGCAAGACCGACAACCCGTGGCTGGTGGAACTGGTCGCCGGTCTGATCGACAAGGCAGAAGTGCCGGAAGAGGTTGCTCACCGCGAGGCGCAGGAGGAAGCTGGACTGGACATCAAGGCCCTGTGGCCGATGACCCAATATTTCCCGTCGCCGGGTGGCAGCAACGAATTCGTGTACTTGTTTCTGGGGCGTTGCAGCACCGAAGGCGTAGGCGGCCTGCATGGGCTGGAGGAAGAGGCAGAAGATATCCGCGTCACGGTCTGGGCCTTTGAAGATGCCTTGCAGGCTGTCCGTGACGGACGCATTGCCAATGCGGCGAGCATCATCGCCTTGCAGTGGCTGGCGCTTAACCGCGCCGAAGTGAGGGGGCTATGGTCGTAAACAAGCTGCGCGATCGTTATCGGGTTGACCTGGCGGGGCTGCAAGCTGCCTGCGAGGCCAACTACGCGCGCCTGATGCGACTGGTGCCGGACATGCGCAATGACCCCGAGGCACGGCGCATTGCCGTGACCCAGGGCGAGCAGATGCTCGGCGTACTGGCCCTCGAAGTGCTGCAGACCTGTCCGTACACCACCACGTTGCAGGTGCGTCAGGAACACAGCCTGCCGTGGTTGCCGGTGCCGCAACTGGAGGTTCAGGTCTATCACGACGCGCGCATGGCCGAAGTGATCAGCGCCGAACATGCACGACGCTTTCGCGGCATCTATCCTTACCCGAACGCCGCGATGCATCAGCCGGATGAAAAGGCCCAGCTCAATCTGTTCCTGGGGGAATGGCTGAGCCATTGTCTGGCCCTGGGGCACGAGTACGAAGTCGTTCGCTAGTTGTGAACTGCGTCCGGTTCGTCGGTTTCCCCTTTCGCTCATCCCCCAGCATAATTGCGGCACCTGACCGATTCCGTGCTTTTGCCCTGGGAGAGCGCCTTGCCGAGCGTATCCACGTTGACCACCGCCGATGCGGCGTTGCTGGTGCAGTTGTCCGACAGCCATTTATTCGCTGAAGCGGATAGCACGCTGTTGGGCATGAACACCCGTCAAAGCCTGCAAAAGGTCATCGAATTGGTGCTGGGGCAGCAGCCGCAGATCGACCTGATTCTGGCCACCGGCGATATCTCCCAGGACGGCACACTGGAGTCATACCAGCAGTTTCGCCAGATGAGCGCGCAGATCGCTGCCCCGGCGCGGTGGATCCCCGGCAATCACGACGAGCCGATGATCATGGCCGAGGCTGCCGTGCAGAGCGCGTTGCTGGAATCGGTGGTCGATATCGGTAACTGGCGGGTGACGCTGCTCGATTCGGCGGTGCCGGGTTCGGTGCCGGGGTATTTGCAGGACGACCAGTTGCAACTGCTGGCCCGTTCGCTGAGCGAAGCGCCGGAGCGCCATCATTTGGTGTGCCTGCACCATCATCCGGTGTCGATCGGTTGTGCGTGGATGGCGCCGATCGGTTTGCGCAATCCAGAGGCGTTTTTCGAGGTGCTGGATCGTTTTCCACAGGCTCGCGCGGTGCTGTGGGGGCATGTGCACCAGGAAATCGACCGCGAACGCAACGGCGTGCGCCTGTTGGCCTCGCCTTCGACGTGCATTCAGTTCGAGCCGGGGAGTGATGACTTCAAGGTCGGTGAGCAGGCGCCGGGGTATCGCTGGTTGCGGTTGTTGCCGGATGGGCGATTGGAGACTGGCGTGGAGCGTGTCACCGGTTTTGCTTTTACCGTTGATTACGGTTCCGAAGGTTACTGATTTTCGATCAAGAGCCCCTCACCCCAGCCCTCTCCCTGTATGTACCGGAGACATGGTGGACACATGTTCGGAGACATGGTGGACGGTTTTAGATCTTCTTACCTGCCATAACGATCTGCAAGTTCAAGTCGATTCGGGCGATGCGATGTCTACTCCAGTAGACATCGTGGATGCCGTCCTCCGTCGTTTCCCGGATAGCTACTGACTTCCCGTAAAAAGCTTTCCCGACTGTGTATTCACGGTTCCTCCAGTAGATCTCGCCCTTTACCTGAACCTTCCTGACCACATCACCATCGTCGTACTCCGGCGCTGCGGGTTGCTCCTGATATTCCCTTGAGCTGCTGCTGTACCGAGTAGCAGGAACCTGCATGTCCAGCGCTTGATGCGGGCGCTTCTGGTTGTAAATATCACGCCAGATATCAAACGCCCGTTGCGCGCTGTTGAGATCGTTAAAGTGCTGACCCTGGAGGACTTCATTTTTCAGACTGCGGTGGAAGCGTTCCAGCTTTCCTTGGGTTTGCGGATGATAAGGTCGAGAGTGGCCGACCTTGATGCCTTGACTCATCAGCCAGACCTCCAGCGCGGTATAAACGCCTGTCTGATCACCCCATGGAGAGCCGTTGTCCATCGTCATGCGCAAAGGCAGGCCATAGCGCCGAAAGGCCCGGACCAGATGCTCCTGGACGGTGTCGCGCTGCTCATTGATACACGCCGCGATGCACAGTGAAAACCGCGAATGATCGTCCAGTATCGTCAACGGATGGCAACGCCCCTGACCCAGACTGATATGCCCCTTGAAGTCCATCTGCCAAAGATCGTTGGGCGCTTCATGCTCAAAACGGATAAACGGTTTGATCTCGGCGGCCTTTGGATCAACGCGTGAATGACGCTGTAAAACCGCATGCACGGTACTGACCGAAGGCATCACTAAGCCGTTGTCTTCCAACACACGTTTGAGCTTGCGAGCGCCCCAGG
This sequence comes from Pseudomonas monsensis, assembly GCF_014268495.2. Taxonomy (NCBI): domain Bacteria; kingdom Pseudomonadati; phylum Pseudomonadota; class Gammaproteobacteria; order Pseudomonadales; family Pseudomonadaceae; genus Pseudomonas; species Pseudomonas monsensis. The sequence continues at coordinate 811,580 of NZ_CP077087.1, forward strand.
CCGCGTACTCCTGACTCACGGTCAAAATCTGCTGTTCAACCTCATCAGCACATCGCTTGGGTGATGTCTTCGGTCGTCGAGACTGATCGTTCAGTCCTTCTGCACCCAGGTTTTCAAACCTGTTAAGCCATTTATAGGCGGTGCTTGGGCTGATATTAAATCGACGGCAAAGCTGCCGGACATTGGCCCCTTCTTGCCGAGCCAAAAGCACGAATTCTGAACGAAGCTGCACAGTGGACACCTCTTCCCAAGACACAGGTCATCTCCTTAGTGATGAGCAATGTGCCTATTAAAAAGTGTCCACCATGTCTCCGAACACCTGTCCACCATGTGTCCGGTACATACACTCCCGGAGGGAGAGGGGGCCGACCGAGGTGTATTGCGTCATGCGTCGACCTGAAATACTGAGTTGATTATGGATTCGCCCAATCACTTTCAGGTCGGTGTATCTCTTTAATATCCCCCATTCAGTCCCCTCTCCCTTTGGGAGAGGGCTAGGGTGAGGGCCGCCCCTGCTGAATAACCAATTTCTCGAAACCACCCCCAATCCGCTCTTCTCTCCCTGTAAACTCCGCAAACCCAAACCGACACTCAGGGAGCTCAAATGTCCGGTTCGATCCTCTATATCCACGGTTTCAACAGCGCCCCGGCCTCGAAAAAGGCCTGTCAGCTGGTCGCGGTCATGGAGCAGCTGGGTTTGAGCGACAAGTTGCGTGTCCCGGCCCTGCATCACCACCCGCGTGAAGCCATCGGTCAGTTGGAGCAGGCGATTGCCGAACTGGGTCGGCCGTTGCTGGTGGGAAGCTCACTCGGCGGCTACTATGCGACTCACCTGGCCGAGCGCCACGGCTTGAAAGCCCTGCTGGTCAACCCGGCCGTCAGTCCGCACCGGATGTTTGACGGGTACCTGGGCACGCAGAAAAACCTGTATACCGATGAGACCTGGGAACTGACCCACGACCATGTGACGGCCCTGGCCGAGCTGGAAGTGCCGGCCCCACAGGATGCGCAGCGTTATCAGGTGTGGTTGCAGACCGGTGATGAAACACTGGATTATCGCCTCGCCCAGCAGTATTACCGGGCCTGTGTCCTGCGGATTCAGGCCGGCGGCGACCATAGTTTCCAGGGGTTTGCCGGGCAATTGCCGGCGTTGCTGAGTTTTGCCGGCATTGGCGCCGATTTGTATCAGGCAATTGATTTCACCGCACTGTGAAGTCTTGCCCCTTTTTCATTGAATCACTGACGACGAGACCCTATGGCCACTCCCAGCGCTAGCTCTTATAACGCCGACGCCATCGAAGTCCTCTCGGGCCTCGACCCGGTGCGCAAACGCCCCGGCATGTACACCGACACCAGTCGGCCGAACCACCTTGCCCAGGAAGTCATCGACAACAGCGTCGACGAAGCCCTGGCCGGCCACGCCAAATCGGTGCAGGTGATCCTGCACGCCGATCACTCGCTGGAAGTCAGCGACGACGGCCGTGGCATGCCGGTCGACATTCACCCGGAAGAGGGCGTGTCGGGCGTTGAGCTGATCCTCACCAAACTCCATGCGGGCGGCAAGTTTTCCAACAAGAACTACCAGTTCTCCGGCGGTCTGCACGGGGTGGGTATTTCCGTGGTCAACGCCTTGTCGACCGAAGTCCGGGTGCGCGTCAAGCGTGACGGCAACGAGTACCAGATGACCTTCGCCGATGGCTTCAAAGCCACCGAACTGGAAATCGTCGGCACCGTCGGCAAGCGCAATACCGGCACCAGCGTGTACTTCGCGCCGGACCCGAAATACTTCGATTCACCGAAATTCTCCATCAGCCGCCTCAAGCACGTGCTCAAGGCCAAGGCTGTGCTGTGTCCGGGGCTGCTGGTCAGCTTCGAAGACAAAGGCACCGGCGAGAAAGTCGAATGGCATTACGAAGACGGCCTGCGCTCCTACCTGGTGGACGCGGTCAGCGAATTCGAACGCCTGCCGGACGAGCCGTTCTGCGGCAGCCTGGCCGGTAATAAAGAAGCGGTCGATTGGGCGCTGCTGTGGTTGCCGGAAGGTGGCGACGCGGTGCAGGAAAGCTACGTCAACCTGATCCCGACGGCGCAGGGCGGTACCCACGTCAACGGTCTGCGTCAGGGCTTGCTCGACGCGATGCGCGAGTTCTGCGAATTCCGCAGCCTGCTGCCGCGTGGCGTGAAGCTGGCGCCGGAAGACGTCTGGGAACGCATCGCTTTCGTGCTGTCGATGAAGATGCAGGAGCCGCAATTCTCCGGCCAGACCAAAGAGCGACTGTCGTCCCGTGAAGCGGCGGCGTTCGTCTCCGGTGTGGTCAAGGACGCCTTCAGCCTGTGGCTCAACGCCAACCCGGAAACCGGTCTGGCCCTGGCCGAACTGGCGATCAACAACGCCGGTCGCCGCCTCAAGGCCAGCAAGAAGGTCGAGCGCAAGCGCGTTACCCAGGGGCCGGCGCTGCCGGGCAAACTGGCCGATTGCGCCGGGCAGGACCCAATGCGTTCCGAGCTGTTCCTGGTCGAGGGTGATTCCGCCGGCGGTTCTGCCAAGCAAGCGCGGGACAAGGAATTCCAGGCGATCCTGCCGTTGCGCGGCAAGATCCTCAACACCTGGGAAGTCGATGGCAGCGAAGTGCTGGCCAGTCAGGAAGTGCACAACATCGCCGTGGCCATCGGTGTCGATCCCGGCGCCGCAGACATGAGCCAGCTGCGCTACGGCAAGATCTGCATCCTCGCCGACGCCGACTCCGACGGTCTGCACATCGCCACGCTGCTGTGCGCCTTGTTCGTCCAGCATTTCCGCCCGCTGGTGGATGCCGGTCACGTCTACGTGGCGATGCCGCCGCTGTACCGCATCGACCTCGGCAAAGAGATCTACTATGCCCTCGACGAAGCCGAGCGCGACGGGATTCTCGACCGTCTGGTGGCCGAAAAGAAACGCGGCAAGCCACAGGTCACCCGATTCAAGGGTCTGGGCGAAATGAACCCGCCGCAGCTGCGTGAAACCACCATGGACCCGAACACCCGGCGACTGGTGCAACTGACGCTGGGCGATGATTTCGCCGAGACCTCGGAAATGATGGACATGCTGCTGGCGAAGAAACGCGCCGGTGACCGCAAGACCTGGCTCGAATCCAAGGGCAACCTCGCCGAGGTGCTGGCCTGATGCGCTTCGGCGTCGCCCTGGCATGTGCGTTGCTGCTGGGCTCGATGACGGTGGCGGCCGAGCCGGTGCCCGAGTTGAAGCTGCTGGCCGAGCATCCGGTCGACGGCATGCGCGGCGGCAACCTCTCGGGGTTGGCGGTGTGCGGCAAGGATTTGTGGACGGTGTCCGACCGTGACGACGAGCAGATCTATCGCCTGAACACGGGCGATCAGGTCTGGCAGGCCGAAACCGTGCACCTCGACGTGCCGAAAGTACCCGACAGCGGCTTGCCGTGGGGCTTGAGTTCGCGCACCTGGGCGGCGTCGTTCATCCGTGGCGGCGACCTCGATTTCGAAGGGATCACCTGCGACAGCGCCGGTAACCGCTACATCGTCAGCGAAGCCCATGCGGCGGTGCTGCAGGTGTCGCCCGAGGGGACGGCGTCGTGGCTGAAAATCTCGCCGATGCTGGTCAAGGAAGCCCGGGCCAGCGGTATGTTGCTGCACTTCAATGCGTTGTTCGAAGGACTGGCGATCAACCCGGCGGGCGATGAAATGTGGCTGGCGGCCGAGCGTGAACGGCGTGGCCTGCTGAAGATCAAGCGTCAGCAAACGGTCTGGGATTGCCACGGCGGCTGCGTTTTGCTCAGCGAAGCCGGGGTGGAGATGCAGCCACCGCAGTTCCCCAAGGCTCGCGCCGTCAGCCGTGATTTCGCCGACCTGTCGCTGTTCAACGGCAAGCTGTTCACCCTTGAGCGCAATGCGTTCAGGGTCTGTCGGCGTGATGCGGTGACGGCCAAGGTCGAACGCTGCTGGTCGTTTGCTGAAGAGGCCTTGCAGCCACAACGGCTTTATTCCCAGGCCTACGGTCTGGCGGAAGCCTTGGTGGTGGACGCCGACGGCGCGTGGATTGGCCTGGACAATAACGACGGTGTCCGCGCCGATGGCGAGAAACGCCCGATCGTCTGGCGCTTCGCTGCGCCTGAAGGTGGCTGGAGCGCCAAGCCGTGAGCCAGCAACCGCCGGGCAAGCGCGCCGGCCGGGTATTGATGATTCTGGCCTGGTGCGCGGCGTTGTTTCTGGCGACGCGGTTTTTTGGCCAGTGGGAGCAGCGCCAGCAGAATCCGAACGTGGTGATCACGTCCGAGCAGCATGACGGCGTGATCGAAGTGAAGCTGGCCGGCAATGCCCAAGGGCATTTTGTCGCCAGCGGCCAGATCAACGGTGAGCCGGTGGAGTTCATGCTCGACACCGGCGCCACCGATGTGGCGATCCCGGCGGATCTGGCCAAACGGTTGAAACTGGAAGAGGGTTTCGGTGTAACCCTGAGCACGGCCAACGGCCTGAGCCAGGGCTACCGGACCAAAATCGACCGCCTGCAACTGGGCGACATCGTGCTGCGGGACGTCCGCGCACTGGTGGCGCCGGGGCTGCATGGCGATCAGGTGCTGCTCGGCATGAGCGCCCTGAACAAACTTGAATTTACCCAGCGCGGTGGCACCATGCTGCTGCGCCAGACAACGAACCGATGAGGCCCGCATGAGCGACTCCCTTGATCTCAGCCTGGACGGTGTAGAACGCCGCTCGCTGGCTGACTTCACCGAAAATGCCTACCTCAACTACTCCATGTACGTGATCATGGACCGTGCTTTGCCGCATATCGGCGACGGCCTGAAACCGGTACAGCGGCGTATCGTCTACGCCATGAGCGAACTGGGGCTGGATGCCGATTCCAAGCACAAGAAATCGGCGCGTACCGTCGGTGACGTGCTCGGCAAGTTCCACCCGCACGGCGACTCGGCGTGCTACGAAGCGATGGTGCTGATGGCTCAGCCGTTCAGCTATCGCTACACACTGGTCGACGGCCAGGGCAACTGGGGTGCGCCGGACGATCCGAAGTCCTTCGCCGCCATGCGTTACACCGAAGCCCGTCTGTCGCGCTATTCCGAAGTGCTGCTCAGCGAGCTGGGCCAGGGCACCGCCGACTGGGGCCCGAACTTCGACGGCACCCTGCAGGAACCGCTGGTGTTGCCGGCACGTTTGCCGAACATCCTGCTCAACGGCACCACCGGTATCGCCGTGGGCATGGCCACCGATGTGCCACCGCACAACCTGCGCGAAGTCGCCACTGCCTGCGTGCGCCTGCTCGATGAGCCGAAAGCCACGGTCGAACAGCTCTGCGAACACATTCAGGGCCCGGACTACCCGACCGAAGCGGAAATCATCACCCCGCGCGCCGACCTGCTGAAAATGTACGAAACCGGCAAGGGCTCGGTGCGCATGCGCGCCGTGTACCACGTCGAGGACGGCGACATCATCGTCACCGCGTTGCCGCACCAGGTGTCTGGCGCCAAGGTGCTGGAGCAGATCGCCGCGCTGATGCAGGCCAAACCGTCGAAAGCGCCGCAGATCGCTGACCTGCGTGACGAATCCGACCACGAAAACCCGTGCCGCATCGTGATCATTCCGGTCAACAGCCGCGTCGATCACGAAGCGCTGATGCAGCACCTGTTCGCCAGCACCGAGCTGGAGTCGACCTACCGGGTCAACGTCAACATCATCGGTCTGGACGGCAAGCCACAGCTGAAAAACCTCCGTGCGTTGCTGGTCGAATGGCTGGAATTCCGCGTGCTGACCGTGCGTCGCCGCCTGCAATTTCGCCTCGACAAGGTCGAGCGTCGCCTGCACCTGTTGGACGGCTTGCTGATCGCTTACCTCAACCTGGATGAAGTGATCCACATCATCCGCACCGAGGAGCACCCGAAAGCCAAGCTGATCGAACGTTTCGCCCTCAGCGAGATTCAGGCCGACTACATCCTCGACACCCGTCTGCGTCAGTTGGCGCGACTGGAAGAGATGAAGTTGCGCGACGAGCAGGACGAACTGCTCAAGGAACAAGCCAAGCTGCAAGCGCTGCTGGGCAGCGAAGCCAAGCTGAAGAAGCTGGTGCGCACCGAGCTGCTGAAAGACGCTGAAACCTATGGCGATGACCGTCGTTCACCCATCGTCGAACGTGCAGAAGCCAAGGCGCTGACCGAACACGACCTGTTGCCGAACGAAAAAGTGACTGTCGTGTTGTCGGAAAAAGGCTGGATCCGTTCGGCCAAAGGACACGACATCGACGCCACTGGCCTGTCGTATAAGGCCGGTGACGGCTTCAAGACCTCGGCGGCGGGGCGCTCCAACCAGTTTGCAGTGTTTATCGACTCCACCGGCCGCAGCTATTCGGTCGCCGCGCACACCTTGCCGTCGGCCCGGGGCCAGGGCGAGCCGTTGACCGGCCGTCTGACGCCGCCGCCCGGCGCCACGTTCGAGTGCGTGCTGATGCCGGAAGACGATGCGCTGTATGTGATCGCGTCCGATGCCGGTTACGGCTTCGTGGTCAAAGGCGAAGACCTGCAAGCCAAGAACAAGGCCGGTAAGGCCCTGCTGAGTCTGCCGAACAACGCCAAAGTCATCGCGCCGCGGCCAGTGGCCGATCGTGAGCAGAACTGGCTGGCCTCGGTCACGACCGAAGGTCGCCTGCTGATCTTCAAAATCAGCGATCTGCCACAATTAGGGAAGGGCAAGGGCAACAAGATCATCGGTATTTCCGGTGAGCGTGTGGCCAGTCGCGAAGAATATGTCACGGACATCGCCGTACTGCCGGAAGGCGCCACGTTGGTGCTGCAGGCCGGAAAACGGACCCTGTCGCTGAAGGCCGACGACCTCGAACACTACAAGGGTGAACGTGGCCGTCGTGGCAACAAGCTGCCAAGGGGCTTCCAGAGGGTGGATGCGCTGCTCGTCGAAAACCTCAATTAGGCGAAAACGCCCACCTAGAGGCGTCGATCTACGATTTAACGCGTAGATCGACGCTTTGGCGCTGGAGTCGGAACGCATATTCACGGATGATATGGCCTTTCCAAACGCCGGCGTGGCCGAGCGTTCTTCATATTTATTGAGTATTTTCACTGTGGTCAGCCTTGTGGCGGCCACCTGGACGGGATGATGACTGCTCTGCGCCCCCTTATTTTCCTGCTCGCCGGCGTTTTGGGCCTGGCGGGTTGCAGCGTTCACCAGCCGGTGTCGCTGTATCAGCTGGACAGCGGAAGTCCGGCTCAGCCTGCGCAAAGCGCAGGCATGGCGGTTTTGTTGGGTCCGGTAGTCATTGCTGATTACCTGCAACGTGAAACCCTGCTGCAACGTCAACCGGACGGTAGTCTGCAAGCGGCGACCGACGGTCGCTGGGCGGGCAGCCTTTCGTCGGATATCGATCAATTGCTGATGCGTCAGGTGGCCGGTCATCTCGACAGCCAGCGTGTGGTGCTGGCGCCGGCGACCCTGGGTTTTACCCCGGATGTGCAGGTGTTGCTGACCATCACGCGTCTGGACTCGGGTGAGAAACAACCGGCGATCCTCGATGCGCAATGGCGCTTGATCGACCGTCGTGGTCAGGTGCGCGATAACCGCATCGTCCACCTGCAGGAGCTGCATGCCGGCACCACGGCTTCGCAGGTTCAGGCGCAAGGCATTCTGCTGCAGCGTCTGGCCGAGCAGTTGTCGGTGGCGCTCAAACCGTTGGCCAATCAGCCGCCGGTGGCTGAAGCACCGCGTAAAGCGGCACCCAAACCGGCCGCGCCGGCAGCGGAAGCCGAGAAGCAGCCAAAGATTCCGATGGCTTCGCCGATTCGCACCGATATGGAAGTGTTCCGCTTCTAAGCCGGATCGAGTCAGAACAGAGCCCGCCTTGTGCGGGCTTTGTTGTGTCTGGGGTTTGGTGGGGGAGATCACAAGCCCCTCACCCTAACCCTCTCCCGGAGGGAGAGGGGACTGACCGAGGTGTCTGGTGCTATGCATCGACCTGAAAGCGCTTGGCGATTATGGATTCACAGCTGGGCGTTCACGTCGCTGCAGGTCTTCAATATTCCCGGATCGGTTCCCTCTCCCGGAGGGAGAGGGGACTGACCGAGGTGTCTGGTGCTATGCATCGACCTGAAAGAGCCTGGCGATTATGGATTCACAGCAGGCATTCAAGTCGCTGCAGGTCTTCAATATTCCCGAATCGGTGCCCTCTCCCGGAGCGAGAGAGAGCCGACTGAGGTGTCTGGTGCTATGCATCGACCTGAAAGAACCTGGCGATTATAAATCCACAGCGGGGAATTCAAGTCGCTGCAGGTCTTCAATATTCCCGGATCGGTTCCCTCTCCCGGAGGGAGAGGGGACTGACCGAGGTGTCTGGTGCTATGCATCGACCTGAAAGCGCTTGGCGATTATGAATTCACAGCTGGGCGTTCACGTCGCTGCAGGTCTTCAATATTCCCGAATCGGTTCCATCTCCCCGAGGGAGAGGGCTGGGGTGAGGTTATGCATCGACCTGAAAGAGTCTGGCGATTATGAATTCACAGCGGGGCGTTCAAGTCGCTGCAGGTCTTCAATATTCCCGGATCGGTTCCCTCTCCCAGCGGGAGAGGGCTAGGGTGAGGGGCAAAGTGCAGGCAACAAAAAAGCCCGCAGACATTCGCGTGTCTGCGGGCTTTCGTACCTCTGGCCTAAGGCTTACGCCCGACGTTCATGCATCCGCGCCAGTTGTCGCTCGAGCATCGACGGATAAGGCTCCATCAAGCGCTCCACGCAGCAAGCGCCTTCAGGGCTGGCAATCGGGCGGATCCGCGCACGCTGGCGGATCAGTGTATCGTCACTGATCTTGCGCTCGACCAGCAGCAGATTGCGGCTGTGTTGCGACAAGGCCAAGGCATCCTGTGCCGAGTCGGTCAGCAGCAGGTCGATCTGGCTCAGACCGAACAACTCGTCACCCAGGGTCAGACCCAGCTGCAATTGCAGGGTGATGCCGCTGTCGGCGACTTCGATCTGCAACTGATGGCCCAGCGCCCGCAGCAGCTCGCCGCAGCAGATCGCGTTGGTCAGGTAATCGTCGCCGCTGTCTTCGCTGTGGAACAGCATCAGCGTGCTGCCGTCGTTGAGGGTTTCGATTTCACCCTGATACAACGAGGCGGCCTGGTCGAGGCAGTCGCGATAACGCTCCAGCAGCTCTTCCAGGCGCGCGCGTGGCAGGCGGCGCAGTTGTTCTTGCGAGCCGAGTTGCACGGCCAGTACGGCGCTGTGCTGTGGCACGTTGGGTGTGGCCTTGCGCGCAGCCGGTTGCGGGGCGGCATCCAGCGACTCGTCGCGCAGATCGGCAAAGGCGTCGTCGTCATCATCGTCTTCAACGGTGCTGACCACGTGGCGCGGCGCCGGCTTCTGTGCGGCCAGCGGACGGGTTTCGTCGAAGCTCGGATCGCGCAGGTTGCGCACTTCGAATTCGGGTTCGTCCTCTTCTTCGAACTCGGGTTCCGGCTCGGGTTTCGGCGCCGGCTCCGGAGCAAAGTTGGCGTGCAGTTGACGGGCCAGATCACCGATTTCGTCCTGGCGCTCGGTGCCCGGCGTGAATTCGTCGATATGGCGCAACCATACGCGCAATTGCAGCAGCGGCGTGGACAGGTAGCGGCCCATGCGCAGGCTCAAGGCCAGCGACAGCGCCAGCAAAATCGCACTGAGAATGCCCATGCTCTGCAGGCTGATGGTCATCGGCTGCTGGAACTGATCCATGTCCAGGCTGATGCGCAGTTGCCCGGCGGTCACGTCCTGGAAGGTGATCTTGCTCTCGTACATGCCTTCGGCTTCGCCCAACAGGCTGTGCTTGGGGCGCTGACCGGATTCGGCGAGGATGCGGTTGTCCACGCTATAGATGGCCGCGTGCGCCACCAGTTTGTTCTTGGTCAGGTTGTTGAGCAGCACATTGAGGCTGAGGATGTCGTTGGACACCAACAGCTCCGTGGCGGAGGTGGCGGTCTGCGTGGTCAGGCTTTCGCCCAGTGCATCGGCCTGCTCGTGCATGGCCTGCTTGAACTGCAAGCCCATCACCCCGGCATAGATCACCAGGGCCAGAGCGACCAGGATCACGTTATGGCTGGCAATGCGCAATGCAATCGGTACACGGCGGTGGCGCAGTGCACGGAAGATCAGCAGGAAGAAGTTATCGGTTTTAACTGGCGTGGGCCGGTTCACTGAGCTCGGCTCTTTTGTCCGTGAAGTTGACGCGCAGTATAGCGACAGGCCCTAGACCGGCAAAGCGCTCGCGGTGCCCGATGGTCACTGAAAGTGGGTAGAATGCGGTTTTTTTCCAGTTGCGGGGGTGCGCGTTGCGCGAAATCGTCCTGATTAACATCACGGGAGTCGACCGTCCGGGTCTGACTGCGGCCATTACCGGCGTTCTGGCACAAGGTGGTGTGAACATTCTCGACATCGGTCAGGCGGTGATCCACGACACCCTGTCGTTCGGCATCCTGGTTGAAATTCCCGATTCCGAGCAAGGCAAGGCCGTGCTCAAGGACATCCTGTTCAAGGGCTACGAGCTCGACCAGCAGGTGCGCTTCACCCCGGTGTCCGAAGAGGATTACCAGCAGTGGGTGGGCAATCAGGGCAAGAAACGCCACATCGTTACCCTGTTGACCCGCAAAGTCACCGCCGGCCAATTGCAGGCGGTCAGCTCGATCACCGCCAAATATGGCCTGAACATCGACCATATCGACCGTCTGTCGGGTCGCATGCCGCTGGATACGCCGGCGGACAAGGGCAAGGGCTGCATCGAGTTCTCCGTGCGTGGCGAGGCGGCGGATCCGCAGGCCCTGCGCGCCGAATTCCTCAGCGTCGCGCAGGCGCTGAACGTCGACATCGCCTTTCAGGAAGATTCGTTGTTCCGCCGCAACCGGCGCCTGGCGGTGTTTGACATGGACTCCACGCTGATCGAAGCCGAAGTCATCGACGAACTGGCCAAGGCGGCCGGTGTCGGCGAGCAAGTGTCGGCCATCACCGAGCGCGCGATGGCCGGCGAGCTGGATTTTCGTGCCAGCTTCAAGGAGCGCCTGGCGCTGCTCAAAGGGCTGGATGTCAGCGTGCTGGATTCGATCGGCGCTTCGTTGCGCCTGACCGAAGGCGCCGAAACCCTGTTCGCCGAACTCAAGCGTCTGGGGTACAAGACGGCGATCCTGTCCGGCGGCTTCACCTACTTCGCCAAGCAGTTGCAGGCCAAGCTCGGCATTGACTACGTGTTCGCCAACGAACTGGAAGTGGTCGACGGCAAGTGCACCGGCGTGGCGATCGAGCCGATTGTCGACGCCCAGCGCAAGGCCGATCTGCTGAAGGAACTGGCGCACAAGGAAGGTTTGCGTCTGGAGCAGACCATCGCAGTTGGCGATGGCGCGAATGACCTGCCGATGCTGGCGATTGCCGGGCTGGGCGTGGCGTTCCGGGCCAAGCCGCTGGTCAAGCAGTCGGCCAAGCAGGCGATCTCGACACTGGGGCTGGATGGTGTGCTGTATCTGCTCGGCTTCCGCGACCGCGACGGCCAGCTTTAAGCTTGAAGCAGGTCTCTGTGGCGAGGGCGCACGCGCCCTCGCCACGGTTTCTTTAAGGCTTCAAAGCGACTTCCACAAAGAGTCGAAATCCTCCTCGCTCCCGCCATTCTGCGCGGCCTCGAGCGAGCGATAGGCAAACTGATTGAAGCTGTGCGTACTCGCCAGCCGCCGATCCAGTCCGGCGCGGTGCTCTTCGCCCTGAGTGTTGATGAGTACTTTATTGCCTTCCTGAAACGGCAGGCGCGGTGCCAGCAAGGTGGCCGGCAAGTCGATTGCGCTGATCTCCGGCAGCAGTAACCCGCGCAAGTAATGGCTGTGATCGTCCCGCGAGCGCACCAGTTGCAAACCGCATGGCTGCGCATGCGGAGCCACCAGTTCAATGCCCATCTGCGTCCCGCTACCCCGTACCTGACGAATCCAGCGAATCACGGCAATGCTCCAGCCCTGGCTCGTGCTGTCCTGAATCCCGAGCATTTCTCCAGCCTGCAGCTCGGCAGGCACCTCATCGGGCCAGGCCAGGCAGTAGCCGCCGGGGCTATGGTTGATCACCGGCAACGTGTAGGTCGGGTAATGCGGTGTGCTGTCGGTGGTGCTTTCGTCCTCGGGCAGATGGTCGTACTGGATTTCTTCATAAGGCAGAAACTGCTCGTTGCCCAGCGGCGCGGCGTCGAACGCCTGACTCCAGCTGTCTTTTTCACCCTTGGCCACGGCACTGCTGAAATTGGCTGCGCGAGCGCCGGGATGTTTGAGCAATTCGCTGAATGTGCGTTCGCCACCGAGGTAGAAATGCAGGGCGCTCATGCCGACGCACACGGTCAGGTTGCCCTGGCCAACGCTGCGCTGAAAACTGCGCTCGGCGGCCTGTCCCCACGTGGCATGCAAGTGTTGCAGGGTGTCCTGACTCATGCCGTTGGGCACTTGCAACGGCGGCGATGTGTCCTGCCGCAGCAGGTGCGCCTCGACGGCATTCACCAGCGGCTGCGGATCGAAGCCGAGCAGTCCGGCCTGTTGTTCGCGGCGAAACATGCTGCGATAACGCGGCCCGACATCGAGTTCTGCGCTGATCGCAAACAGGCCATCGTCCGGACGCCCGGGATTCAGTTTGAGCAACGCGCTCCACGGCTCCAGCACCTCGGCCAGGCGGGCGATCTGGTTCTGCCGCAACTGATTGCAACGCGCACTGCCCAGCAACAACGCGGCGATGTAGTTCTGTTCAAGGCTCAGCTCGGGCGTCAGGCTGGCGAGGTCGTCATGCACGCGCTTGTGCTGAAGCTGCAGTTCACAGGCGCTGCGATAGAGCTGGTGCAACTCGAACCACAACTGCTCCGGTGCCGGACTGTACAGCTGCGTGGCGCGTACCAGTTGCCCCTTGAGTGCATGTGCCGCCCGTTGCAGGGCAGTGCTGAGCAGAGTTGCGCGATCCTTGCTGTATTTCGGTGTGATGCGCAGCACGATCTGTTTGTAGCCAATCGCCAGATGACTTTGCAGCGCCTGACACAGGTTGCTGATCTTGCGCGAACGCTCGTCGAGCATGATCGCCTGATGCAGAAACTGCCGCTCCAGATGCTGGCAGACGAAATACACCTCGGGGCGCAGCAACTCCAGCAGTTGCAGGCGATTGTCGCTGGGGGTGAGCAACTGATTGAGTTCGCCCAGGCCTTGATACAACTGGCGGGCGGTTTCGCCGATGTTGGCCTTGGGCAGGCCGGCGATCCAGCGCTTGAAGTCGCGCGGGGAGGCTTCGCAAAACGACAGGTGCGATTGCGTCGGGGCAGGGGCGCGAAGTGGCGGCGGGGCGATGGTCTGGCTCATGCCAAAAACCATAGCAGTAAAAATCGGGGTCTGTCGCGACGGCAAACCCTGTAAGAGCCTTCGGTAGCTCCTACAGGGAGAGCGCGGAGATATCAGGCCGTTGGCAGCGCCAGAGCCTGGCCCATTTGTACTGGCGAACCGGCGACCAGTTCTTCAGCCCATTTCACTTGATCCGGCCCGAACAGCACGATCGCGGTCGAACCCAGCTTGAAACGGCCCAGTTCGGCGCCTTTTTCCAGATGGATCGGTGCGCGGGCGGCTTCGTCGTAGCGGAAGGTTTTCAGCTCGCGCTTCGGCGGGGTGACCAGACCGGCCCACACGGTTTCGATCGAAGCGACGATCATCGCGCCGACCAGCACCACGGCCATCGGCCCGCGCTCGGTGTCGAAGATGCACGCCACACGCTCGTTGCGGGCGAACAGCTCCGGAACGTTTTCCGCGGTGGTCTGGTTGACCGAGAAGATCCGGCCCGGGATGTAGACCATCTCGCGCAGGGTACCGGCCAGCGGCATGTGCACGCGGTGGTAGTCCTTCGGCGACAGGTAGATGGTGGCGAAATCGCCGCCCATGAACGGAGCAGCATTGGCCGTATCACCGCCGAGCAGTTCCAGCACGCTGAAGCTGTGGCCCTTGGCCTGGAACACCCGACCGTGTTCGATCGGGCCGAGCTGGCTGACCGCACCGTCGGCCGGGCTGAGGATCGCGCCCGGAGTTTCGTCCAGCGGACGTGCGCCGTCTTTCAGTGCACGGGTGAAGAACGCGTTGAAGTGCTCGTAAGCGGTCAGGTCTTCGACCAGTGCTTGCGACATGTCCACCTGATAACGCTTGGCGAACCACTGGGTGAAGGCATTCTTGAACCAGCGCACGCGGCACTCGGCAACGCAGCCGGCCAGGCGCGACAGCAGGTGATGAGGCAGCAGGTACTGGCTGAGGATAAACAGACGCTCTTTCATTAGTTGTCCTTAAAAACCTTGAATCTCGACAGGCGTGTCAGGGTGGTTGCCCCATTCGCCCCAGGAACCGGCGTAGCCCTTGACCCGCGGATAACCGAGGGACTTGGCCACCAGATATGTGAAGCCCGACCGGTGATGGGTCTGGCAGTGGGTAATGATTTCTTTGTCCTTGGTGATTCCGAGGTCTGCGAGGATCTGCGGCATGTCCGTGCGAATGCGCAACTGGCGTGCCTTGTCCATGCCGGCGGTCCATTCGAAGTTGACCGCGCCCGGAATGTGTCCACCCTTGGCCGCCAGCACCTTCTCACCGGAATACTCCAGCGGCCCGCGCGCATCCCAGATCGCCAGATCGGCGGCGCCGAGCCGGCTTTGCAGATATTCGCGAGTGGCGGTCGGTTCTTCGTGCAGGGTCAGCGCCACCGGGCCGCCGACGGCGGGAGGTATCTGGATCGACATCGGCATGCCGGCTTCCAGCCACGCCGGCAAGCCGCCGTCGACGTAGTGGTAGTTGTCGTGACCAATCACGTCGAGCAGCCAGATGAAACGCCCGGCCCAGCCGCCGCCCTCGTCGTCATAGACCACGTAGACCGCGTCCTTGCGATGGCCCAGTTCACCGAACAGCGCTTCCAGGTCGGCCTTGGCCGGCAGCAATCCCGGTGCTGGCGGCTGACCGAGCTGGGTGCGTTTCGGGTCGACAAAACGTGCGCCGGGAAGGTGACCTTCGGCATAGCGGGCAGGGCTGGTCAGATCCACCAGAATCAGTTCAGGGGAATCGAGACGCGGGAGCAGGTCGCTCGGCTCGATGACGAGCGGCAAGCCAGAGAAGTCAGACATGTGAGGTCTCCAGAGCACAAAGGGGGGGATTGTAGCGCAGCCTCATCGGCCACGGCTGCTAAAGCTGTGCAGGGCTTTTTCGATGCACTGCGCGGTTTTGCCGAACGCCTGCACGGTGATGTCGGCGAACGGCCCGCCGCCCTGGTCGGCCACGACGATCATGATCACCCGGCCATTGTTGATCAGTGAGCGCAGGAACAAATGTTCGCCGCGAAACAGCGAGCGCAGGCCCGGCGGCAACAACGCGGAAAATTGTGCATTGTTCTCGGGGTTGATCCGCACCTGTGCCTGCTGCGCCAGCAGGCGCTGCAATACCTTGCTCTGGCTGACGACGAAATTCAGCGCGGCGGCGTCTTTCGGCAAACCGAAAGTCTGGTGTACGCGCAGATTGGACTGCGTGCGATCGGCCATCAGGATCATCACCCGGCGCATGCCGCTGGCGACCAGAGCATCGCGGGCAGCGACTGTCAGGCTCATGGCATTGGTGAAGCGGCTCGGTTCGGCGAGCAGTTCGGCACATTGCCGGCGCCACTGGCTCAGGTCTTCAGCGGACGGCGCGGCGGCAGGCAGCATGCCCGCCGGCAAACGGTGCGTGCCCCACGGCCACAACAGCGACACCGCCGGGTGCCACAGGTCCGGCATTGCATGGTGGCGTGCGCTGTTGGCGGCTTGTTGGTGCAACTGCTGTTGCACTTCATCCATCGAGATTTGCAGATACAGGCTGGTCAGGTACTGCCAGCGCTCACTGTGCGGACTGTCCCAGGCCTGTTGCGCCGATAACGCCAGACCGTTGGCCAGCAGCACGGTGTTGGCCGGCTGATTGAGCCAGCGACGCAGGGTCGGATCGTCATCCAGGCGATTCTGCTGGCGCAACGGGTGTTCGCTGTCGCGGGCGATGCGCAGCACTTTGACCAGTTCGCGCTGTTCGCTGAGCAGCAATTTATAGCCTTGCTGCACCCAGATCGGCAGGTGCCAGACTTGCACCAGCGCCTCGGCGATCTTCAGCAGGCGCACGCCAAACAGTTGCTTCTCGACCACCGGAGCCGATTCGCCCTTGTGGATCACCCGCAATTCCCATTCTTCGAGCAACTCGGGAAACTTCAGCGCCAGTGGCCATAATGGCGAGAGAAACAACAGGCTGCCCCAATGGATGTCCTGCCACAGTCGGGCCAGGCGGCTGGCGAAAAAACCATTGGCCTGTTGCGTGGCGTGCTGGCTGATCATTTGCAGTTGGCGCAGGGCCTTGGGGATCTGCATCTGCGGTTGGGCCGGCAGGCGCGCCAGCAGTTCTTCGGTGCGCGCCAGACCCAGACGGTTGATCGCCACCTCGAGGTTTTCCGCCGGTGCGGACATGGTGCCATGGGTGTGACGATTCGCCTCACGGATGATGCTCAAGGCCAGCGCCGGGCTGTCCTGCATCAGCTCGGCGATGTCGCGTAGCGAGCTGCGGTTGTCACGGATCGCGCGGCACACTTTGTCGTGAGCCTCTTGCGGCACGGGCAGGAGCACGCCATCGAGCAACTTTACCCAGCCCTCGAGGGTGGTCGGTTTTGCGTGTGGGACGTTCGTTTCATTAGCCATGTCTGGACGAGATCTTCACTGACTGTAGACGCGCCCGGCATGGGCTAAATTGGCTTTTCGCCTGAACTGGCTATAGTCTGGCGCAGTTTTGCCGATAAGTAGAAGAAGAGATTTTTTAACTTCCGAATATGACCTTGAACCCGACTTAAATAAGTACTTTCTACCTATGGCTAAAATTATCGGCATCATCGTCGTATTCGCGAGCGTGCTCGGCGGATACGTGCTCTCCCACGGCAAAATTGCCGCCCTGATCCAGCCCTTCGAGGTGATGATCATCGGTGGTGCGGCCCTCGGTGCATTCCTGCAGGCCAACCCCGGTTACATGACGATGCACGTGCTCAAGAAATCCCTGAGCATGTTCAGTTCGCGCTTCAGCCACACGTTCTATCTGGAAGTGCTGGGCCTGATCTACGAGATCCTCAACAAGAGCCGCCGCGAAGGCATGATGGCCATCGAAGGCGACATCGAAGACGCCGCCGCGAGCCCGATCTTCGCCAAGTACCCGGCCGTGCTCAAAGACGAGCGCATGACCGCGTTCATCTGCGATTACCTGCGCATCATGTCCTCCGGCAACATGGCTCCGCATGAGCTGGAAGGCCTGTTCGACATGGAACTCTACAGCCTCAAGGAAGACCTCGAGCACCCGTCCCATGCGGTGAACGGCATCGCCGACGCCATGCCGGGTTTCGGTATCGTCGCGGCGGTACTGGGTATCGTGGTGACCATGGCTTCGCTGGGTGAAGGCGATCAGAAATCCATCGGTCTGCACGTGGGTGCGGCACTGGTCGGTACCTTCTTCGGTATTCTCGCGGCCTACGGTTTCTTCGGTCCGTTGGCGCACTCCCTGGCTCACGATGCCAAGGAAGAGCTGAACGTCTATGAAGCGATCAAAGCCTCGCTGGTGGCTTCCGCTTCCGGCATGCCGCCATCGCTGGCGGTCGAGTTTGGTCGCAAGGTGCTGTACCCGGCCCACCGTCCAAGCTTTGCCGAGCTGGAACAAGCCGTTCGCGGTCGTTAAGTCATGGAAAATAACCAGCCGATAATCATCAAGCGCGTCAAGCGCATCGCCGGCGGGCATCACGGCGGGGCGTGGAAAATCGCCTTCGCCGACTTCGCCACGGCGATGATGGCGTTCTTCCTGGTGTTGTGGCTGCTGTCCACCGCCACACCGGAACAGAAGATCGCCATCGCCGGTTACTTCAAGGACCCGGTCGGCTTCTCCGAAAGCGGCACGCCATACATCATTGATCTGGGCGGCACGCCGACCCTCGCGCCGGAAAACACCCTCAACCCCGAGGTGAAGTCGCAGCCGCAACCTGACAAGGTCACGGTCGACACCGAGCAGGTCGAAGGCATGGCCGAGCAGGTCGAGAAAGAACGCCTGGAGCTGTTGCTGCAAGAACTGCAGAACAAGGTCGACGAGAACCCGCAACTGCAGAAGTTCAAGGATCAGATCCTGTTCGAGATCACTCCGAACGGCTTGCGCATCCAGATCATGGACGCCGAAAACCGGCCGATGTTCGACTCGGGCTCGGCGCGTCTGAAGCCGTACTTCGAAGACATCCTGCTGGCCATGGCCGACACCATCAAAGCGGTGCCGAACAAGATCAGCATCAGCGGCCACACCGACGCCAAGCCGTACACCGGCACCGGCGATTTCGGTAACTGGGAGCTCTCGGCCAACCGCGCCAACGCCGCCCGGCGTGCCTTGGTTGCCGGTAGTTATCCGGAGTCGCAGGTGGCGCGGGTGGTGGGTTATGCCTCGTCGGCATTGTTCGACAAGGAAAACCCGTTCAACCCGGTCAACCGTCGCATCGACATTGTGGTCCTGACCAAGAAGGCTCAGGCAGCCATCGAAGGGGCGCAAGGTGCCGATCCGGCCAAGCCGGCGGATGACAGCCAGAACGGTAACGCTCCGGCGACACCGGTCGACCCGAACGCGCTGCCGGCGGATCAGCAACCGGTGCCGGCGCACGAACTGCGCGAACGGCTCAACCTGTTCGACGACGCCGCGCCGAAACCGGCCGCGCCGGGAACTGTGCCGCCGGCACCCGCTGCGCCACCGGCCACTGCACCGGCTGTCGCGCCGAAGCAGTAACCGACAAAAAGCCACGGCCACCGTGGCTTTTTGGTTTCTGCCTGCGTCGCAATGAGCAGTCGCAGTTATCGCAATCACGGAAGATCAGTTATGGAAAGACTCAAAGCCTATTTTCAACGGCACGGCAACGCACCCTTCAAATTTGGTGAGGGGCGGGTCAGTGGCTATATTTCAGCCACCCTCGGGCTGTTGAGCCTGCTGGCGGTGCTCTGTTTCCTGTTTCCTGAATGGCTGACCACCGCCGAACTGCGCAAGGTCTATGACGAGCAGTTCGCACGCACCACGCTGTTGCTCGGGCTGGTGCTGTCGTTCAGCCTCGGCACCCTGAACATCCTGCTCAACAAGCGCAAGCGCCTGGGGATTACCGGGCTGGTCGCATCGGGGCTGGCGGTGTTCCTCGGCGGCACCAACGTGCAAGTCAGCGAAATCGGGCAGACCCCTTACTCGCTGGGTCTGGACTGGTTCGTCCTGGCGCTGCTGGTGTCGGCCATCGTTTTCATTCCTTTGGAAAAGCTCTATTCCAAGGATCCCGAGCAAAACATCCTGCGCCCGCACTGGCGCACCGATCTGACCTATTTTTTCGTCAGCCACATGCTGGTGCAGTTCATCCTGATTTTCATCACCGCCTCGTCGGGTTACATCGCCGGTTGGGCGGTGTCGCCGGGGTTGCAGGCCAGCGTCCAGAGCCTGCCACTGGTGGTGCAG
Source organism: Pseudomonas monsensis (assembly GCF_014268495.2). Taxonomy (NCBI): domain Bacteria; kingdom Pseudomonadati; phylum Pseudomonadota; class Gammaproteobacteria; order Pseudomonadales; family Pseudomonadaceae; genus Pseudomonas; species Pseudomonas monsensis. The sequence goes on from NZ_CP077087.1 coordinate 831,100, forward strand.
TTCCTGCTCGCGGTGCTGGTGGCGGACCTCGGCCAGTATTGGCTGCATCGTCTCTACCATGTGGTGCCATTTCTGTGGCGCATCCACGCGGTGCATCACTCCAGCACCCACATGGACTGGCTTGCCGGTTCGCGCGTGCACTTCATCGAAATCCTGCTGACCCGCACCGGCGTACTGGTGCCGCTGATGCTGCTGGGGTTCGCGCCTCAGGCGTTGAATGCCTACGTGATTCTGGTCGGTGTTCAAGCGGTACTTGCCCACGCCAACGTGCGAATCAATGGTGGCTGGCTGAACTACCTGATCGTCCTGCCGCGTTATCACCACTGGCACCATGCCCGGCACAAGGACTACATCTACAAGAACTACGCGATCCACACGCCGTTGGTGGACATGCTGTTCGGCACGTTCAAGCTGCCGCCGAAAGAGTGGCCGGTGCGTTATGGCGTATTTGGCAAGGAGCTGCCGGGCGGGATCGTGCGTCAGCATCTGTATGCGTTTCGCAAGCCTGAGCCGAAGTAGGCCAGGTGGACAGCAAAAGCCCCGAATGTTCGGGGCTTTTTTGTGTCTGGTGGGGTTAGAAGCCGCGCCGGATACGGTTCTTCAATCCCTCATGGAACATCTCGGCATTGGTCTTGTTGGCGCTGCGTGTCGATTGATTGCCGGTCACCGAGTCGAGCGTCATCGAGCGCTTGATTGTTCCTTCGCTGCGATAAGCGTCGATGAAGAAATCCACATCGGCCGGTGTGCTCAGCTTCGGCCACTTATCCAGATAAGCCGGCAATTGCGTGGGGCCGGTCTTGAATGAGCAGATCCGCCGATTGCTGATCGTCGCCTCGCCGATTTCGAACGGCACCCACCACGACAATGCGGTTTTCTCTGACACCACTGCCAGTAGGTGCGTGCATTCGGTGATGTTGCGCGTGATGACCTCGGTGATGTCGTCGGTGGTCTGCGATTCCGGGTCGAGCACATCGAGGTAGGTCTTGATGTTGGCCTGCATCAATTGGCTATTGATGGCCATGGCCTGTGGACGATCCATGTGGCGGTAGCTGATGAATACGGGCATCAGAAGTGTCCTTTTAGGGCGAGTTCGCGGTAGTAGGCGCCGAGGGCGGTGAGGCGGCAGCCGGTGGAGTTGATGGCCGCGTAATACATGTGTTCGGCGCCCACCGGTTCTATCAGGCTGTGGCGATTGCACATTTGCAGTTGCTTGAAGATGTCGCCGTGCTCGGGGTCGAACAGCGCTTCCGTCGGCTCGTAGCTGGGGTCGAGCCTGAAGACGAAACTCGGCTCGGGGAACCAGTCCTTGAGTTTGCGTAGGGTTTCCTCGGCAATCAGCGGTGCCACTTCGCGCAGTGGCACGAACTGCGACACGTTGGTCTTGAATACCGGACGCTGTTCCCAGGCTCCCAGCGCATTGTCGACAAACGAATAGACGCTACCGGGGGTGACCTTGCCGAGCACGTTGGCGGCGCCACCATGCAGCGCTTGCAGCAACAGATCCGTGAACACACCGTGGCCGCGACTTTCGAGGGCGGACTGTTCTTTTTTGCAGGCGGTGAGAATGGTCATGCCTTCGCCGATCACACTGCTGCCGCCGCGTAAATTGCGCATCGCACCTGCTGCTCCGGCCTGGCAGCAATCGAGAATGATGATTTTGTTTTTGATCTGCGACGCCTGATCAGCCCACAGCAGAATGTCGCTGATGCGGATACCGTCTCCGCCAGGCTGGTAGTCCTGAGGAATCAGTAGCCCTTCGTCGATGCTGTTGTCGAACTGCCCATGACCGGCGAAGTACAGCAGTGCCACGTCACAGTCGCCTGAGAACAGGCTCTGGATCTGCTGTTTCATGTGTTTGAGCGTCAGGTTCTCCTCAGAGGAGGTCAGCACTTTGCTGCTGAAGTTCGGGCGCCCGTTGGCGTGGCGCTCCAGTACCGAAGCCATGGCCATTGCGTCGTTGTTACAACCGCTCAAAGGAGCGACATGGGCGTAGTGGTTGATGCCGATAAACAGTCCCTTGCGCATGGTTACACCGCCGTGTGCAGGCGAATCGCACTGACGATGCTGTTGGTGTTCCACGCGCATTCGGCGTGCGCCGCTTCACGCACCACGGTGGAAATGCGCTCGGCGCCGAATGGCTTGATCGCGATGATCACCTTGCCCATGCGTTTGGCGATCTCGATTTCCTTGTTGATCCACTTGCTGTAGGTCGAATACATCCCGGCCATGATCAGCACCGCCGAGCAAGGGCGAATCTTGTTTTCGATGGCTTCTTCGAGCTGCTTGTCAGTCTGCGCACCCATGATCGGGTTATGTGGCGGCACGGAAAAATTCTTGAAACTGAAATCCGGCTTGGCGCCGAGCAGGCGTACCAGATTGTCGTGAGCGTGGGCGTAGTTCCACGAATGGCTGATGAACAGGTGATAGGTCTGCATAGGGTTCCTCGAAGGTCGCAAAGGTGCGAAGGAGGACCCCAATCTAGGCATCTGGAGCTTGCCTACAAGGGCTGGGCGGTGAAAGAGAAATGTCCTGCAGGCGGGCATGCGCGGGCCTGTCAGAAAAGTCTGACGTTTAACGAAATCGGGGATTTGTCAGGCGCGGTCCGACATCCGGCAGCCCTCGGGCGAGGTGCTGCCGGTGCAGGTGTTTAGTAGCCGTTTTCCGGCAGGCTGGCGATGATCGAGCGGTAGCTGTTCATCCGCTGCTGCTGCACGCGGCCGTCTTCCAGGGCCTTGAGCAGTGCACAACCCGGTTCACGGTCGTGCTTGCAGTCGCGGAAGCGGCAGGTGCCGAGCAGGTCGTTGAACTCGATGAAACCGGCTTCGACGTCGGCGCGGCTGACGTGGCCCAGGCCGAATTCACGGATGCCCGGGGAGTCGATCAGCTCACCGCCACCGGGGAAGTGGAACAGGCGCGCGGTGGTTGTCGTATGCGTGCCCTGGCCGGACAGCTCGGACAACGGCCCGACGCGGGTTTCGACTTCCGGCAGCAGGCTGTTGACCAGCGACGACTTGCCGACACCGGACTGGCCGACGAACACGCTGATGCGGCCGTCGAGCTGCTGTTGCAGCTGTTCCATGCCGTTGCCGTGATGCGCCGAGACTTCCAGCACCGGATAACCCAGCGTGCGGTACACCGCCAGCAGGGCATTGAGTGCCGGGGCGTTCTGCTCGTCGATCAGGTCGAATTTGTTCAGCAGCAGCAACGGGCGGATGCCGGCGTGTTCGGCTGCGACCAGATAGCGGTCGATCAGGTTGGCATGCGGCTCGGGCAGCGGCGCGAAGACGATGACAATCATGTCGACGTTCGCGGCTACTGGCTTGAGCTGGCCACGGCTGTCCGGACGGCACAGTTCGGTGGTGCGCGGCAGTTGCGCGACGATCACCCCGATGCCCTGGTTGCCGGCACGCCAGACGACTGTGTCGCCGGTTACCAGCGCGGGCAGGTTGGCGCGCAAGTGGCAGCGGAACACCTGACCGGCCTGATCACCGTCAACAGCTTCGACCTCGACCTGCACACCGAAGTGGGCGATTACCAGGCCTGTTTGTTCCGGGCCAAGGTCGCCGCCCTCAAGGGCTTCGACCGCCGAGGACTCGCGTTTGGCGGCGCGGGCGGCGCGCTCGCCCTGAATCTTTTCGATGCGCCAGTTTTGACGACGATTGAGTTGGCGTTTGGCCATGGGTGTTCCGTCTGAAGAATGCAGCGATTAGGTAAAACGGCCGCGAGTTTAGCACGCCCGGGCACTGGCCTAGGCTAAACTGCGCAGCATTGCCTAGGAGCCCGAATATGCAAAACCCGCAGAACCTGATCTGGATCGACCTGGAAATGACCGGTCTGGATCCGGAAAACGACGTCATTATCGAAATGGCCACCATCGTCACCGACAGTGACCTCAATACCCTGGCCGAAGGCCCGGTGATCGCCATTCACCACAGCGACGAAGTGCTCGCCCGCATGGACGAGTGGAACACCCGCACCCACGGCAACTCCGGCCTGACCCAGCGGGTGCGCGACAGCCGCATCAGCATGGCCGAAGCCGAGGCCGAAACCATCGCGTTCCTGGAGAAGTGGGTGCCGAAGGGCAAGTCGCCGATCTGCGGCAACAGCATCTGCCAGGACCGGCGCTTCCTTTATACCCACATGAAAGCGCTGGAAAGCTACTTCCACTACCGCAACCTCGATGTCTCCACGCTCAAAGAGCTGGCCGCACGCTGGGCGCCGGATGTCCGCGACAGTTTCAAGAAGGGCAGCACCCACTTGGCGCTGGACGACATCCGCGAGTCGATCGCCGAGCTGCAGCACTACCGCAAGCACTTCATCAAGTTCTGACTTCGGATTCGGTGGGTGATGGCTTTTGTGGCGAGGGGATTTATCCCCGTTGGATTGCGAAGCGATCCCCGTGCATTAAAACGGAGAGACCGCGTGTGCAGGTTTTGCGACTGCTGCGCAGCCGAACGGGGATAAATCCCCTCGCCACAGGTATCGCGTTCACCGAGTAATCTGGAATGGCATCGCCCCCTTCTGGTGCGGCACCGAAATGGCTAGACTGCGCGCCTTCCTGCCTGGACCGCCGCCATGTTGCTGATGCTCTATCTGATTGCCATTACTGCTGAAGCCATGACTGGCGCGCTGTCTGCCGGACGGCGCGGCATGGACTGGTTCGGTGTGGTGCTGATCGCCTGTGTCACGGCGCTGGGTGGCGGCTCGGTGCGCGACGTGCTGCTCGGGCACTACCCGCTGACCTGGGTCAAACACCCGGAATACCTGGTGTTGACCTCGGCGGCAGCGATGCTCACCGTGTTCACCGCCCGCTGGATGCGTCATCTGCGTTCGTTGTTTCTGGTGCTCGATGCGGTGGGCCTGGTGGCGTTCACCCTGATCGGCTGCATGACCGCTCTGGAAATGGGCCACGGCATGCTGGTGGCTTCGGTCAGCGGCGTGATCACCGGGGTCTTCGGCGGCATCCTGCGCGACATCTTCTGCAACGACATCCCACTGATCTTCCGTCGCGAGCTGTACGCCAGCGTCTCGTTCGCGGCGGCGTGGTGCTACATGCTCTGTCTGTACCTGAATGTGCCGGGCGAGCAGGCGATCCTGATTACCTTGTTCGGCGGTTTCCTGCTACGACTGCTGGCGATCCGTTTCCACTGGGAAATGCCCAAGTTCGTTTATAACGATCAGCCCTGACGCGATTCCCTGTAGGAACTGCCGCAGGCTGCGAGCTTTTGCTCTTGTCTGGTAAAAATCAAAGTCACAAGATCGCAGCCTTCGGCCGCTCCAACATTGTGTGATTACGCGAGGCCGTGCTGTTTCAGTGCCCACTCGACGTGTTCGCGGACTAGATCGGATGGGTAGTCGCGGCGCGCCTTCAAGGCTTCCAGCACCGGAATGCTCGACGGTGCATTGCCCAGGCCCACGGCCAGATTACGCAACCAGCGTTCGTAACCGGCGCGGCGCAGCGGCGAGCCTTCGGTGCTGCTGAGGAATTTGTCCTCGTCCCACAGAAACAGCTCGGCCAGTTCGGCGTTGTCCAGATTGTGCCGTGGCTTGAAGTCGCTTTCCCCGGACGGCCGGGCGAAACGATTCCACGGGCAGACGATCTGGCAGTCGTCGCAGCCGAACACGCGGTTGCCGATCAACGGCCGCAGGTCTTCGGGGATGGCGTTTTTCAGTTCGATGGTCAGGTAAGAGATGCAGCGCCGGGCGTCCAGCACATAGGGGCCGACGAAAGCGTTGGTCGGGCAGATGTCCAGGCACGCCGTGCAGCGACCGCAATGTTCGGTGCTGTGGGGTTCGTCCACCGGCAGCGGTAGATCGACGAACAGTTCGCTCAAGAAAAAGTAACTGCCAGCCTTACGGTTCAATACCAGCGTGTTTTTGCCGATCCAGCCTAGCCCGGCCTGCTCGGCGATGGCTTTTTCCAATACCGGCGCGCTGTCGACGAACGCACGAAAACCGAACGGGCCGATCTCGGACTGGATCTTGTCGGCCAATTGTTGCACGCGTTTACGGATCAATTTGTGGTAATCGCGGCCCAAGGCATAGCGCGACACGTAAGCTTTCTCCGGTTGCGCCAGCATTTGCGCCATTTGCGTGTCGCCGGGCAGGTAGTCCATGCGCAGCGAAACCACGCGCAAAGTGCCCGGGACGAGTTCCTCGGGGTGTGAGCGTTTACTGCCATGTGCCCCCATGTAATCCATTTCGCCGTGGTAGCCGGCTGCCAGCCAGCGTTGCAGGTGCTGCTCATGCTCGGCGAGGTCCAGGCCGCTGATGCCGACTTGCTGGAAGCCCAGCTCGCGGCCCCAATCCTTGATCGATTGGGCGAGGGCGGGCAGATCTGTGGGGATGGCGGACATGAGGCGAGAGAAACCGGAGCTGAGGTGCGTATAATTCTGCCAGACATCGGAGCCCGAAGACGCATGCCGCACACGAAAGATGAATTACCCGACGCGCTGTACGCCGCCGCCCAGGTGCGCGAGCTCGACGCGCGGCTGATCGCTGCCGGCACGCCGGGCTTCGAATTGATGCAGCGCGCTGCGTATGCGTGCTGGCGTGCACTGGTGCGGCGCTGGCCCTCAGCCACGGAACTGACCGTGCTGGCCGGGCGTGGCAACAATGCTGGCGACGGCTATTTACTGGCCGTGCTGGCGCAGCGGGCCGGTTGGGCGGTACGGGTGCTGGCGGTCGGTGAGCCGCAGCGGTTGCAAGGCGACGCAGCGCTGGCCCATGCCGAGGCACTGGCCGAAGGTGTTGCGGTGCAGGGCTGGAGTGCCCCGGCCGAGTTGCGCGGCGTGGTCCTCGATGCGCTGCTCGGTACCGGTTTGAGTGGCGAGGTGCGTGAGCCCTATGCCGCCGCGATTGCCGCGATCAACGCCTGCGGCCTGCCAGTGGTGGCGGTCGATATTCCTTCCGGGTTGTGTGCCGATAACGGGCGAGAGCTAGGTCTTGCTGTGCGTGCTGACCTTACAGTGACGTTCATTGGTCTGAAGCCGGGATTGTTCACCGGTGACGCGGCAGATTGTGTCGGCGAGCTGGTGTTCAGCGGTCTGCAGGCTACACCTGAAACCTACCGTGACATTCCGGTCGCGGCTTGCCGGCTCAACGCGACTAATCTGCCGCGGTTGCCGGCACGCGCTCCAACCTCCCACAAGGGTCGCTTCGGTCATGTGTTGCTGATCGGTGGCGATCATGGCTTTGGCGGGGCGATCCTGCTCAGTACCGAAACCGCCTTGCGCAGTGGCGCAGGCATGGTCTCGTTGGCGACGCGTCCGGAGCATGTCCCGGCGGCGCTGACCCGTGTGCCGGAGGCCATGGCTTTGGGCGCTTCATCGGCCAATCAGTTGATGGGCTTGCTCGAGAAAGTTTCGGTGCTGGTGGTCGGGCCGGGGCTGGGGCAGGCGAGTTGGGGGCGGGCGTTGTTGTCGGCCGCAGCGAATGCGCCGTTGCCGCAAGTATGGGACGCCGATGCATTGAATCTGCTCGCCGGCGGGTTTGTCCGTCTGCCCAAGGATTGCGTGATCACCCCGCATCCGGGTGAGGCCGCGCGTTTGTTGGGGATCAGTACCGCCGATGTGCAGGCCGATCGTCTGGCGGCGGCGCGGACGCTGAGCAAGAAATACTCAGCCGTCGTCGTCCTCAAAGGCGCCGGCAGTTTGATCGCCCATCCCGACGGGCGTCTGGCGCTGTGTCATCAGGGCCATCCGGCCATGGCCAGCGCCGGCCTCGGCGATGTGCTCGCGGGGTTGACCGGTGCGCTGCTGGCGCAAGGCATGGACGGTTTCGATGCGGCGTGCCTGGCCGTCTGGCTGCACGCCAATGCCGGCATGCAGCAAGGAAAATTGGGCCGTGGGCTGGCGGCCAGTGATTTGATTCCAGCCATTCGTCAGTTGTTGGAGGAGCATGCACCGTGTCTGAAGTAACCCTGTACCTGGCCGATGAACAGGCCATGAGCGACTTTGGCGCACGGATCGCCCGCGTGACCCAGGGCCACGGCCTGATTTTTCTCGAAGGCAATCTGGGCATGGGCAAAACCACCCTGTCGCGGGGCATCATTCGTGGCCTGGGGCATGTCGGGGCGGTGAAAAGTCCGACCTTTACCCTGGTCGAACCCTACGAGATCGGCGACGTCCGTGCCTTCCACTTCGACCTGTATCGCCTGGTCGATCCGGAGGAGCTGGAGTTTCTCGGCATCCGCGACTATTTCGAAGACGATGCGCTGTGCCTGATCGAGTGGCCCGATAAAGGTGCAGGCTTTTTGCCAAAGCCTGACCTGACCATTACCATTAGCCCGCAAGACAGCGGGCGTTCGCTGAAAATTTTATCCCAAGGCTCGCGTGGCGAGGCCTGGTGTGCCGCTTTGGCATTGGAATCCAATTAAATGATGGGGTTAGGTATGCGCTTTCGCGCGTTGGTGGCTGCCGCTGGACTGATGTTGATGGCAGTAACCGTCAACGCTGTGGCCGAGACAAAGGTCAACAGCGTGCGCCTGTGGCGGGCGCCGGACAACACGCGGCTGGTCTTCGACCTCAGCGGCCCGGTGCAGCACAGCGTCTTTACCCTGACCGCACCGGACCGGCTGGTGATCGACATTAACGGCGCCACCCTCGGCGCGCCGTTGAAAGTCTCCACTGCGAACACACCGATCACTGCGATGCGCTCGGCCCAGCGCACGCCGACCGACCTGCGGGTGGTCATCGACCTGAAAAAAGCCGTCACCCCGAAAAGCTTCTCGCTGGCGCCGAATGCGCAATACGGCAACCGTCTGGTGGTCGACCTGTTCGACAACCCGGCCGATGCCGCTCCGCCGCCTGCGCCAGCGCCGCAAGTGGCGACGGTGCCTGCGGTGCCGGTCACGCCTGCGGAACCTGCCATCAAGTTACCGCCAGCGCCGGCCGGCAAACGCGACATCATCGTGGTGATCGACGCCGGCCACGGCGGCGAAGACCCGGGGGCGTCCGGCTCGCGCGGCCAGCGTGAGAAAGACGTGGTGCTGCAGATCGCTCGCGAACTGCAGCGTCAGGTCAACGGCATGAAAGGCTTCCGCGCCGAATTGACCCGTACTGGCGACTACTTCATCCCGCTGCGTGGCCGTACTGAAATCGCGCGCAAGAAGGGTGCTGACCTGTTCGTCTCGATCCACGCTGACGCCGCGCCGTCGGCGGCCGCCTTCGGTGCGTCGGTGTTTGCCTTGTCCGATCGCGGTGCCACGTCGGAGACCGCCCGCTGGCTGGCCGACAGCGAAAACCGTTCCGACCTGATCGGCGGCGCCGGCAACGTCAGCCTCGACGACAAGGACCGCATGCTCGCCGGTGTGCTGCTCGACTTGTCGATGACCGCGTCGCTGACTTCCAGTCTCAACGTCGGTCAGAAAGTCCTGACCAACATCGGCCGGGTGACGCCGCTGCACAAGCAGCGTGTGGAACAGGCCGGGTTCATGGTGCTGAAGTCGCCGGACATCCCGTCGATCCTGGTCGAAACCGGCTTCATCTCCAACGCCAACGAAGCGAACAAACTCTCGGCATCGAGCCACCAGCAGGCGCTGGCCCGTTCGATCAGCAGCGGTGTACGCCAGTTCTTCCAGCAAAACCCGCCACCGGGCACTTACATTGCCTGGCTGCGTGACTCCGGCAAGATCGCCCAAGGCCCGCGCGATCACCGCGTGAGTCCGGGCGAGACGCTGGCGATGATTGCGGTGCGTTACCAGGTGTCGCCCGCGACCCTGCGCAGCGCCAACAACCTCAGCAGCGACGAGCTGAAAGTCGGTCAGCACCTGACCATTCCTGGCACCGAACTGGCGTCCAAAGAATGAGCCAGGTGCTGAACACTGCCCGCATCGAACTGCTCAGCCCACGGCTGGCGAACCAGATCGCCGCCGGTGAGGTGGTCGAGCGCCCGGCCTCGGTGATCAAGGAACTGCTGGAAAACAGCCTCGATTCCGGTGCCAAACGCATCGACGTCGACGTCGAGCAGGGTGGCGTCAAGCTGCTGCGGGTGCGCGACGACGGCAGCGGCATTTCTGCCGATGACCTGCCGCTGGCGCTGGCCCGTCACGCCACCAGTAAGATCCGCAACCTCGAAGACCTCGAGCAGGTGATGAGCCTGGGGTTTCGCGGTGAGGCCCTGGCGTCGATCAGCTCTGTGGCGCGCCTGACCCTGACCTCGCGCACTCGCGATGCCGACCAGGCGTGGCAGGTCGAGACTGAGGGTCGCGACATGGCGCCTCGCGTTCAGCCCGCGGCACATCCGGTCGGTACGTCGGTGGAGGTGCGCGATCTGTTCTTCAACACCCCGGCGCGGCGCAAATTCCTCAAGACCGAAAAAACCGAATTCGATCACCTGCAAGAAGTGATCAAGCGTCTGGCGCTGGCGCGTTTCGACGTGGCCTTCCACCTGCGCCACAACGGCAAGACCATCCTCAGTCTGCACGAGGCTCACGATGATGCGGCCCGCGCCCGGCGCGTGGCGGCGATCTGCGGTTCGGGCTTCCTTGAGCAGGCCTTGCCGATCGAAATTGAACGCAATGGCCTGCACTTGTGGGGCTGGGTCGGTTTGCCGACGTTCAACCGCAGCCAGGCGGATTTGCAGTATTTCTTTGTGAATGGCCGCGCGGTACGCGACAAACTGGTGGCCCACGCGGTGCGCCAGGCCTATCGCGACGTGCTGTTCAACGGCCGGCATCCGACCTTCGCGCTGTTTTTCGAGGTTGATCCGGCCGCGGTCGACGTCAACGTCCACCCGACCAAGCACGAAGTGCGCTTCCGTGACGGGCGCATGGTGCATGACTTCCTTTACGGCACGCTGCACCGCGCACTGGGCGATGTGCGCCCCGAGGATCAGTTGGCCGGTTCCGTGACGACCGCTGTCGTGCGGCCAACCGGTATCGAGGCTGGCGAGTTCGGTCCGCAGGGTGAAATGCGTCTGGCGGCCAATGCGCTGCTCGAGCAGCCACAGGCGCAACCGGCGTTCAATACCTCGTCTGGCGCCAGTGCTGGCGGCGCTTATCAGTATCAGTACACGCCGCGGCCGCAATCGGCGGTGCCGCCAGCCGCCGAAGCTCAAGCCGCGTACCGTGAGTTTTTCGCGCCGCTGCCCGAGGCCAATGCCAACGCGCTGCCGGCCGGTCAGGAGGACACTCCGCCACTGGGTTACGCGCTGGCGCAGCTCAAAGGCATCTACATCCTGTCCGAGAACGCCCAGGGTCTGGTGCTGGTGGACATGCATGCCGCCCACGAGCGGATCATGTACGAACGCCTGAAAATTGCCATGGCCAGCGAAGGCCTCAGCGGCCAGCCGTTGCTGGTGCCGGAATCGCTGGCGGTGAGTCAGCGTGAGGCCGATTGCGCTGAAGAGCACGCCGCGTGGTTCCAGCGCCTCGGTTTCGAGCTACAGCGTCTTGGCCCGGAAACATTGGCCATCCGCCAGATCCCCGCGTTGCTCAAACAGGCTGAAGCCAACCGCCTGGTCGGCGACGTGCTGTCGGATTTGATGGAGTACGGCACCAGCGACCGGATTCAGGCGCACCTCAACGAACTGCTCGGCACCATGGCCTGCCACGGCGCGATCCGCGCCAACCGGCGTCTGGCCCTGCCTGAAATGAACGGCCTGCTGCGCGACATGGAAAACACCGAGCGCAGCGGTCAATGCAACCATGGCCGACCGACCTGGACCCAACTGGGCCTGGACGATCTGGACAAACTGTTCCTGCGCGGTCGTTGATGAGCCAGCTCCCTCCAGCGATTTTCCTGATGGGCCCGACCGCTGCGGGCAAGACCGACCTGGCCATCGAACTGACCAAGGTGCTGCCGTGCGAGCTGATCAGTGTCGATTCGGCGCTGGTCTATCGTGGCATGGACATCGGCACCGCCAAGCCGTCGAAAGAGCTGCTGGCCGAATTTCCCCATCGCTTGATCGACATTCTCGATCCGAGTGAAGCCTATTCCGCTGCCGATTTTCGTCGCGATGCCCTGCAAGCGATGGCCGAGATCACCGCACGGGGGAAAATTCCGCTGCTGGTGGGCGGCACGATGCTCTATTACAAGGCTTTGGTCGAAGGTCTGGCGGACATGCCGGCGGCCGATCCCGGGGTTCGTGCGCAGATCGAGGAAGAGGCTGCACGCCTTGGCTGGCAGGCCCTGCACGATCAGTTGGCGGTCATCGACCCGGTCTCGGCAGCGCGGATTCATCCGAACGATCCGCAGCGCTTGAGTCGGGCACTGGAAGTTTATCGGGTCAGCGGTCAGAGCATGACTGCCCTGCGTCAGCAACAATCTGCGCAAAGTACTGAAGCCGCCGCTTCGGGACTGCAACAATTGCCCTATACTGTCGCGAACTTGGCGATTGCTCCGGCAAACCGTCAGGTATTGCACGAGCGCATTAAACAAAGATTCACAAATATGTTGGAACAGGGATTCATCGACGAGGTCGTAGCCCTGCGTAAAAGAAGTGACCTGCATTCAGGGTTGCCGTCTATACGTGCAGTAGGTTACCGCCAAGTCTGGGATTACCTGGATGGCAAGCTGACGTTGGCCGAAATGCAGGAGCGCGGCATCATCGCCACGCGCCAATTGGCCAAACGCCAGTTCACCTGGCTGCGCAGCTGGGAAGATTTACACTGGCTGGACAGTCTTGATTGCGACAATCTGCCACGCGCCTTGAAATACCTCGGGACCATCTCCATATTGAGCTGAGTCCTTGCAATTGCCGTCTATCCTTGGGGGTGTGGCGGCCAAAGCCATCTGAATTACCTATTTTTATTATTGAATCCTTAAAGGAGTGCGGCACATGTCAAAAGGGCATTCGCTACAAGACCCTTACTTGAATACTTTACGTAAAGAGAAAGTTGGGGTTTCCATCTACCTGGTCAACGGTATCAAGCTGCAAGGCACGATCGAGTCGTTCGACCAGTTCGTGATCCTGCTGAAAAACACCGTGAGCCAGATGGTTTACAAACACGCTATCTCGACAGTAGTGCCGGTTCGTCCAATTCGTCTGCCTAGCGCAACCGAATCCGAAGCAGGTGACGCTGAGCCAGGTAACGCCTGATAGGAGTCTCCTTTGTTCTTTGAGCGCCACGGTGGTGGTGAGCGAGTCATTCTCGTTCACTTGGATGGACAGGACCCTGAGGCGCGCGAAGATCCGCAGGAGTTTCAGGAACTGGCTAATTCGGCGGGCGCCGAGACCGTTGCGTTTTTTAACGTACCGCGTCATCGGCCAACCGCCAAATACCTGATTGGCAGTGGCAAGGTCGAGGAGTTGCGAGACCTGGTCCATGCCGAGAAGGCCGATCTGGTGATTTTCAATCACATCCTCACGCCCAGTCAGGAACGTAACCTCGAACGTGTTTTCGAGTGTCGCGTGATTGACCGTACCGGTCTGATTCTCGATATTTTCGCCCAGCGCGCCCGGACCCATGAAGGCAAGCTCCAGGTCGAACTGGCCCAGCTTGACCACATGAGCACCCGACTGGTTCGCGGCTGGACTCACCTTGAGCGTCAGGGTGGCGGTATCGGCATGCGCGGCCCGGGTGAAACCCAACTGGAAACCGACCGCCGTCTGCTGCGGGTGCGCCTGCGCCAGATCAAGGGCCGTCTGGAGAAAGTCCGCAGCCAGCGTGAGCAATCGCGACGCGGCCGGTCCCGTGCGGATATTCCCACTGTGTCCCTGGTGGGCTACACCAACGCCGGCAAGTCCACGCTGTTCAATAACGTGACCAAGTCCGAGGTGTACGCGGCTGACCAGTTGTTCGCCACGCTGGACCCGACCTTGCGCCGTCTGGAACTGGACGACCTTGGGCCGATCGTTCTGGCCGACACCGTAGGTTTCATTCGTCACTTGCCGCACAAGCTGGTCGAGGCATTTCGGTCTACGCTCGAAGAGTCGAGCAACTCCGACCTGCTGTTGCACGTGATTGATGCCGCCGAACCGGATCGCATGTTGCAGATCGAGCAGGTGATGGTGGTGCTGGGCGAGATTGGGGCCCAGGACTTGCCGATCCTCGAGGTATACAACAAACTCGATTTGCTTGAAGGCGTTGAGCCACAAATCCAGCGCGATGCCGATGGCAAGCCGCAACGGGTCTGGCTGTCGGCGCGTGATGGCACGGGTCTGGAGCTGCTCGAGCAAGCCATCGCCGAGTTGCTGGGCAGTGATTTGTTCGTGGGTACCTTGCGTTTGCCGCAACGATTCGCTCGACTGCGTGCGCAGTTTTTCGAGATCGGTGCGGTGCAGAAAGAAGAACACGACGAAGAAGGCATCAGTTTGCTGGCCGTTCGTTTGCCCCGGGTCGAGCTGAATCGACTGGTAAGCCGCGAAGGATTGCAGCCGATGGAATTCATCGAGCAACACACTTTGCAATAAAAGCCTGACAAAGCGGTTGTGCCGCAACGGCAGGCATTCTGTAGCATTGGTTGGCGCGCCGTGGGTGCGTCTTTGCTTTATCAGATGGAGAGCGCTATGGCTTGGAATGAGCCGGGTGGCAACTCGAATAATCAGGATCCTTGGGGTGGCAAGCGCCGCAATAACGGCGACCGCAAGGGGCCACCGGATCTCGACGAGGCCTTCCGAAAGCTGCAGGAAAGCCTGAACGGGTTGTTCGGTGGTGGTAAGAAACGCGGTGGTGATGACGGCGGTGGTTCGGGCAGGAGCGGTGGCGGCTTCGGCGGTCTGCTCGGCATCGGCCTCGTGGTGCTGGCGGCTGTCTGGCTGTACAGCGCGGTCTATGTGGTGGACGAGCAGGAGCAAGCCGTGGTGCTGCGCTTCGGCAAGTACTACGAGACGGTCGGCCCGGGCCTGAACATTTACTTCCCGCCGATCGACAAGAAGTATATGGAAAACGTCACGCGTGAGCGTGCGTACACCAAGCAGGGCCAGATGCTGACCGAAGACGAGAACATCGTCGAAGTGCCGCTGACCGTGCAGTACAAGATCAGCAACCTGCAGGATTTCGTGCTGAACGTCGATCAGCCGGAAATCAGCCTCCAGCATGCGACCGACAGTGCCCTGCGCCACGTGGTGGGTTCCACCGCCATGGATCAGGTGCTGACCGAAGGTCGTGAATTGATGGCCAGCGAAATCAAGGAGCGTCTGCAACGCTTCCTCGATACCTATCGCACCGGTATCACCGTTACTCAGGTCAACGTACAGAGCGCAGCGGCACCGCGTGAAGTGCAGGAAGCCTTCGACGACGTGATCCGTGCCCGTGAAGACGAGCAGCGTTCGCGTAACCAGGCTGAAACCTATGCCAACGGCGTGGTGCCGGAAGCCCGTGGTCAGGCCCAGCGTATCATCGAGAATGCCAACGGTTACCGCGACGAAACGGTCTCGCGCGCCAAGGGTGAGGCTGATCGCTTCACCAAACTGGTCGCCGAGTATCGCAAGGCCCCTGAAGTCACCCGTGAGCGTCTGTATCTGGACACCATGCAGGAAGTCTTCAGCAACACCAGCAAGGTACTCGTGACCGGCAACAAGAACGGCCAGAGCAACCTGCTTTACCTGCCGTTGGACAAAATGATTCAGAACAGTTCGGGCAGCAATGCACCGGTCACCGGTTCGGCCGCCGCCAGCAGCAACACGGACGTCACGCCGCATGTCACTGACCTGCCGCAGTCGCGCACAAGGGAGACCCGCTGATGAGCAATAAATCGCTGATCGCCCTTATTGTTGGCGTCGTTGTAGTCCTGGTGGGCTGGAATTGCTTCTACATCGTCGCTCAGACCGAGCGTGCGGTGCTGCTGCAGTTCGGCCGTGTGGTTCAGGCTGATGTTCAGCCGGGCCTGCATGTGAAAGTGCCTTACGTTAACCAGGTGCGTAAATTCGACGCACGCCTGATGACGCTGGATGCACCGACGCAGCGCTTCCTGACCCTGGAAAAGAAAGCCGTGATGGTCGATGCCTATGCCAAGTGGCGCGTGAAAGATGCCGAGCGCTTCTACACCGCGACTTCCGGTCTGAAGCAGATCGCCGACGAGCGTCTGTCCCGTCGTCTGGAATCCGGTCTGCGTGACCAGTTCGGCAAGCGCACCTTGCACGAAGTGGTGTCGGGTGAGCGTGATGCGCTGATGGCTGACATCACTGCGTCGCTGAACAGGATGGCGGAAAAGGAGCTGGGGATCGAAGTTGTCGATGTCCGGGTCAAGGCCATCGACCTGCCGAAAGAAGTAAACCGCAGTGTGTTCGAGCGTATGAGCACCGAGCGTGAGCGTGAAGCTCGCGAGCACCGCGCCAAGGGTAACGAGCTGGCCGAAGGCATCCGTGCCGACGCCGATCGTCAACGCCGCGTGCTGCTGGCGGAAGCCTATCGTGAATCCGAAGAGATTCGCGGTGACGGCGATGCCCAAGCCGCTGCGATCTACTCCAAGGCCTACGGTCAGGATCAGGAATTCTATGGTTTCTACCGTAGCCTGCGCGCCTACCGTGAAAGCTTCGCGAACAAGTCCGACGTACTGGTCCTCGACCCAAGCAGCGACTTTTTCCGTTACCTGGAAAAGGCCAAGCCTTGATACGACGTTGACCTGAATCACTCCGCCCGGCGGCTAAAACCTCGGGCGGGGTGATCCTTTGGGAAAACGTGTGTATGATGCGGCAGCCGGGAAATTCCCGGCTTTTTTGCGTCTGCACGTTTGATTGCTGTTTTTTGTTGCAGGTGCCGGGTTGAATGGCCCGAGCGTTTTTCGAGGAAAGTGATGGGCGAAGCCGGTAACAGGCCTTTCGCCGCGTCGTTCATGCGCGTGCGTTTTCAACGCGCCGGTCATTTTCTGCTTCACTCAAGGCTCGCCCTCGGGCTGGCCGCCCGGATCAAAGGGGAATGGCGTAATGGCAACGGTAGACCGCTGGCTGCTACCAGATGGCATCGAAGAAGTACTGCCACCGGAAGCGGCGCGCATTGAAGTCGCGCGTCGTCAGGTGTTGGATCTGTTCCAGAGCTGGGGTTACGAGTTTGTCGTGACTCCCCATATCGAGTACCTGGAATCCCTGCTGACCGGCGCGGGCCAGGACCTGGATCTGCGTACCTTCAAGGTCATCGACCCGCAATCGGGCCGGCAGATGGGGTTCCGTGCCGACATCACGCCGCAAGTGGCGCGCATTGATGCGCACACCCTGCGGCGCGAAGGCCCGAGCCGCCTGTGCTACGCCGGCAGCGTACTGCATGCCCAGCCGCGTGCACTGTCGTCCTCGCGCAGCCCGATCCAGCTGGGCGCCGAGTTGTACGGCGATGCCAGCCCGAGCAGTGACGTTGAAGTGATCAGCCTGATGCTGGCCATGCTGCAACTGGCCGATGTGCCGGATGTGCACATGGACCTCGGTCATGTCGGCATCTACCGTGGTCTGGCGCGCGCCGCCGGTCTGTCCGGTGAAGTCGAGCAGCAGTTGTTCGATGCGCTGCAACGCAAGGCCATCGACGAGGTCATTACCTTGACCGAAGGCTTGCCGGCAGACCTGTCCGGCATGCTGCGCGCGCTGGTCGATCTGTGTGGCGGTCGTGAAGTCCTCAGCGCTGCCCGCGAGCGCCTGGCCAATGCGCCGGCGCCGGTGCTGGCCGCACTGGAAGACTTGCTGGCGATCGCCGAGCGTCTGTCGGCGCGTTTCCCGCAGTTGCCGCTGTACTTCGACCTGGGCGAGCTGCGCGGCTACCACTACCACACGGGTGTGGTGTTCGCGGTGTTCGTGCCGGGCGTTGGCCAGTCCATCGCCCAGGGCGGTCGTTACGACGACATTGGCGCCGACTTCGGTCGTGCCCGCCCGGCAACCGGCTTCTCTACCGATTTGAAAACCCTGGTGACCCTGGGGCGTGCTGAGATCGAGCTACCGTCTGGCGGTATCTGGATGCCTGACAGTACGGATGCGGCACTCTGGCAGCAGGTTTGCCAGTTGCGCAGTGAGGGTCAGCGTGTCGTTCAGGCCTTGCCTGGACAACCTTTGGCCGCCGCCCGTGATGCGGACTGCGACCGGCAATTGATTCAGCAGAACGGGCTTTGGCAAGTATCGCCACTGGCTTCTTGAGTTTTCCTGCCGGCCAACGCCGGCACCAAGTTTGCGCGAATGAGGACAAGTGTTATGGGTAAGAATGTCGTAGTCCTGGGCACCCAATGGGGTGATGAGGGCAAAGGCAAGATCGTTGATCTGCTGACCGAACATGCTGCCGCCGTAGTGCGCTACCAAGGTGGCCACAACGCTGGCCACACCCTGGTGATCGACGGCGAAAAAACCGTCTTGCACCTGATCCCGTCGGGCGTGCTGCGCGAAGGCGTGCAGTGCCTGATCGGCAACGGCGTGGTGGTTGCGCCTGACGCTCTGCTGCGAGAAATCACCAAGCTGGAAGAGAAAGGCGTACCGGTGCGCGAGCGCCTGCGTATCAGCCCGTCCTGCCCGCTGATCCTGTCCTTCCACGTAGCGCTGGACCAGGCTCGTGAAAAGGCCCGTGGCGAGCTGAAGATCGGTACCACCGGTCGCGGCATCGGCCCGGCATACGAAGACAAGGTTGCACGTCGTGGCCTGCGAGTTGGCGACCTGCTGAACATGCCGCGCTTCGAAGACAAACTGCGTGAGCTGGTGGATTACCACAACTTCATGCTGGTCGGTTACTACAAGGAGCCGGCCATTGAGTTTGAAAAGACGCTGGCCGAGTGCAAGGAATACGCTGAACTGCTCAAGCCGCTGATGCTGGACGTCACGGCCGAGCTGCACGACCTGCGTCGCGCCGGCAAAGACATCATGTTCGAAGGCGCTCAGGGTTCGTTGCTCGACATCGACCACGGTACCTATCCGTACGTGACCAGTTCCAACACCACCGCCGGTGGCGTGGCGACCGGTTCGGGCGTTGGCCCGATGTTCCTCGATTACATCCTGGGCATCACCAAGGCTTACACCACTCGCGTAGGTTCGGGCCCGTTCCCGACTGAGCTGTTTGACGAAGTGGGTGCACACCTGGCCAAACAAGGTCACGAGTTCGGCGCTACCACCGGCCGTGCCCGTCGTTGCGGCTGGTTCGACGCCGTTATCCTGCGTCGCGCTATTGATGTGAACAGCATCTCGGGCATCTGCCTGACCAAGCTGGACGTACTCGATGGTCTGGAAACCATCAACATCTGCACCGGCTACAAAGATGCACAGGGCAACGCCGTTGCGCCGACCGACGCTGACAGCTACGTGGGCCTGCAGCCTGTGTACGAAGAAGTGCCGGGTTGGACCGAATCGACCGTGGGTGCCAAGACCCTGGAAGAGCTGCCGGCTAACGCTCGTGCCTACATCAAACGCGTTGAACAGTTGATCGGCGCGCCGATCGACATTATTTCGACGGGCCCGGACCGCAACGAAACCATCGTTCTGCGTCATCCGTTTGCTTGATAAGTCGTTGATGTAAAACCACAAAGGCCCCTTCATCGGGGCCTTTGTCGTTTATGCCTGTTGGACGGCATGACCTTTGCTGTGAATCTGTCTACAAGAGTGCCATCAAATTAATGGCGTCAGAAGTAGAGGTATTCACAGTGTCGGCCGTTCTCTCACTGTTACAAAGCCGTTTGTTGCGCCCCGTGTTCGTTACCCTTGGTATCGCCCTTTTGGTGCAAGTATTGGTGGCCGTTGCCCTGACGCGGAGCACCGTCACGGCGCTGGAAGCCGATCTGGGTGTGCGCCTGGGGACTGACAGCCAGAAACTCTCTGGTGAGCTGGAGCAGGCCGGGCGCGAAGTCACGTCGAGCCTCGATGCCTTGTCCGCCAGTACCCGTCAGCGTCTGACTGCCGGCCTGTCTTCGCGCCTGAAAGAAGAGCAGGCGCAACTACGTGCGACGCTGGAAAAGGATCTGAAAGATTCGGCCAATGACATGGCGCAATTGCTCGCCTCGGTCGCACCCCGCGCCATGTGGGACAGCGACGTGCCGACCCTGTCCGAGTTCGCCCGCCGCGCCCAGCGCAATCCCAATGTGTTGTTTGTGGTCTACGACGACGCCACCGGCCAGCACCTGACCCGTTATCTCAATCGCGAAAACCCGATCAACAAGGCCCTGCTGGAAAAGGGGCAGGGCGAGCGTGCGCTGGATAAAGTGCTGGATGCGGCGAAAAACGATCCGTCGGTCTACTACCTCGAAGCCTCGATCAACCCCAACGGCGTGGAAATCGGCAAAGTGCTGATGGGTGTCTCGACCGCGTCGGTGGAAACCGATCTGGCGGCGCTCGATAAACGTTTCTCGGCGTTGATCGCCAGCAGTGATCAACTGGTCGGCGATAGCCTCAAGGGGGCCGCTGCCGATAGCGCCAGCGCGATGCGCGGGCGCCTGCAATCGGCGCAGTCCACCGCCGCCGAGATGAAAGCCAATACCACCAGTACCGTGCAGGACGCTGCGGCGACTCTGCGCTGGCGGATCGGCCTGGGCCTGGCGCTGGTCGGTTGCGCAGTGTTGCTGCTGCTGGCTGTGGTGTTGGGGCATCGGGTGGTCAATCGCCTGAAGATGCTCAACGCAGCGATGGACGATCTGGCGGCGGGCGAGGGCGACCTGACCAAGCGCGTGCAGATCAACAGCAAGGACGAAATCGGCGACATGGCGTCGGCGGTCAATCGCTTTGTGGATAAGTTGCAACCGATCGTGCGTGAGGCGGGCGACGTGGCCCAGCGTACCGGCGTCGAGATCGGTGCCATGACCCTGCGCAATGCCGGTGCCGATGCGGCGGCCGGGATGCAGCGTGACGAAGTGGCCGAGAGCTTGCGCGCGCTGTCGCAAATGGCCGATGAGGCGCAATCGGAAAGTCAGGCGATGCAAGCGGCGTTGAAGCAGGTGGTGGATATTCGTCAGGCCACCGATGAAAACACTCGCACCTCGGCCAAGGTCGGCAGTTTGATCGAAGCGCTGGCCGGGCAGGTCGACACCGGGGCGAAAGTCATCGAGCGCCTGGCGCAACAAAGTGAACAGATTGAAGTGGTGCTGACGGTGATTCACGGCATCGCCGAGCAGACCAACCTGTTGGCGCTCAACGCGGCCATTGAGGCGGCGCGGGCCGGTGAAACCGGTCGTGGTTTTGCCGTGGTGGCGGACGAAGTGCGTGCCTTGGCGAGCAAGACGCAAAGCTCTACCGGCGACATTCAGGCGCACATCGTCGCCTTGCAGCAGGGCGCACGTGAGGCGGTAGAGGCTATCGGTCAGGCCGGGCGTCAGGCCAGCGAAGGTTTGCTGGTGTTGCGCGACAGTGCGCGGCTGCAACAGTCGGTGCAGGCCTCGGTCGAGCAGGTGCATGCGGCGATTGGCCTCGCGACACAAGCAGCCGCGCATCAGGCGCAGGGTGCTCAGGCTGTACGTGGGCGAGTCGAGACGATTCATGCGCAGGCCGAGAAGGCGGCGCAAGCGGTAGTGGAGACCACGGCCAGTGGCAAGGTGCTGGATGGGTTGGCAGCGCAGTTGAAGGCGAGTCTGGGGCAGTTCAGGGCTTGATGCTGTCTGGTTTGGTCTCATCGCGAGCAGGCTCGCTCCTACAGCGGAAACGCATTCCGATGTAGGAGTGAGCCTGCTCGCGATAGCTATTTCAGCGGCTCAGATACATCCGGGTCGTAAGTAAATAAACCGGCAGCCCCGACACCAAAATCAACAGCGCCGCATAAGGCGCCGCCGCCGCAAACTCGACATTCGCGGTATGCGCCCAGACTTCCGTCGCCAGTGTGTTGAGCCCGGTCGGGCTCAGCAACAGCGTCGCGGTCAGTTCCTTCATCGCATCGAGAAACACCAGCGCAAACGCCGCGCCCAATGCCGGGAAAATGATCGGCAATGTCACCCGGCAAAACGCTGTGAACGACGACGCCCCCAAGGTACGCGCGGCCTCTTCCAGCTGCGGTGCAGCCTTATTCAGTGCCGTACGAATCGGCGCCTGCGCCAGCGGCAAAAACAGCAATGCATAGGCAATCAGCAACAGCGCCGACGTCTGATACAGCACCGGCACGTAATGCAGGGCGAAATACACCAGCGTCAGCGCGATCACCAGGCCCGGCAAGGCGTGGAGCAGATACGGCAGGCGCTCGGCCCAGATCGCCAGTCGGCCCTTGTAACGCACCACCAGCAACCCGACCGGCACCGCCAGCAGCAGGCACAGCGCGGCGCCACCGAGCGACAAGGCCAGCGAAGACAGCAGGGCCTCGGTGATCGCCCCGACCGGGAAGGCTGCCGATGAGCCAACCGCCAGCCAGTACGCGAGCATGCCCAGCGGAATCCCGCTGCCGACAATCGCCAGCAACAGGCAATACAACTGACCGGCAACCGCCCACGGCCCCAACCGCACTTGCTCGGCCTGACGCGCGGCACCCTGGCCGGTGCGCACATGCCGACCCTTGCCGCGCACGCGCAGTTCCAGCCACAACAGCACCAGGCACAGCGCCAGCAACACCGCCGACAGCATCGCGGCATTGGCGTTGCTGAACTCCAGCTCGAACTGCTGATAGATCGCCGTGGTGAATGTTTGCAGGCCGATGATCGACAGCGCGCCGAATTCAACCAGCATGTGCAGGGCAATCAGCAGCGAGCCCGCCAGCAACGACGGCCACAGCAGCGGCAGGGTGACGCGGAAAAACACACCCCAGCGGTTCTGTCCCAGGGTGCGGGCGGATTCCTCAAGGGAGGGATCGAGATTGCGCAAGGTCGCCGCGACCGGCAGAAAGATCAGCGGGTATTTGGACAGGCTCATCACCAGAATTGCACCGCCGAGGCCTTCGAACTGCGCGCTCAGCGACACCCAGGTGAAGCTGCTGACAAACGCCGGCACCGCAAACGGCAGACATAGAATCACGCCCCACAGACGCCGCCCCGGCAAATTGCTGCGCTCCAGCAGCCAGGCCAGCGACAGGCCGATCACGGCGCAGGTGATGGTCACACCGACCATCAGCGCCAAGGTATTGCGCAGCAGGCCGAACACGTAAGGGCGCCATAACAGGTGCAGCGCCTCGGCCCAGCCCGCTTGCCAGGCCTTGAGTCCGACGTAGGCCAATGGCAATACGCTCATCACCACCAGCAGCAATACCGGCAGCACCAGCCAGATCGACGGTCGCTTGCGCCGGGGTACGTAACCCCCGCGCATGGCGGGCGCGGATAACGATGCGGCCATCAGTTCAAGCCAACTTCACGTTCCAGTTCCAGCGCTTCTTCGGCATTGCCCAGATCGGCCGGGGTCACGTTCGGCGCTTCCAGCTCGCTGAACGGCTTGAGCCCGCGATCCGATTCCATGCCTTTGTGCAGCGGGTATTCGGCGGTGGTCTGGGTGATCACGCGCTGACCTTCTTCGCTGGCCATGTAGGCAAGAAATTGTTGAGCTTCTTTTGGATGTTTGCTGGATTTCAGCACGGCAGCGCTGGACACGGTGATCAAGCCGCCGACGTCGCCGCCGGTGAAGTAATGCAGTTTCGAATCCAGTTTGCCTTTCTCGCGTTGCAGGGCGAACCAGTAGTAGTTGTTCACCAGCACGGTGGCGACTTCGCCGTTTTCCACGGCTTTGAGCGCGACCATGTTGTTGCTGTAGGTCTTGCCGAAAGCGCGCAGGCCGGTCAGCCATTCTTCGGCGGCGTCACGACCATGCATCTTGATGATGGCCACGGCTTGTTCCTGAAACGCGCCGCTGGTTGGCACGAAGCCGACTTTGCCTTGCCACTGTGGATTGGCGAAATCCAGGACTGATTTTGGCAGGTCTTTTTCGTCGACCAGTTTCGGGTTGTAAGCGACCACGCGAACGCGTGCGGTGACGCCAATCCAGGTGCCGTTAGCCGCGACGTATTTTTCCGGCAGTACGGCCAGGGTCGCGTCATCGGCCTTGGCCAGCAGACCCTGTTCGCCAAGGTTGTTCAGCGGTGGGGATTCTTCGGTGTAAATGACGTCGGCGGGGGAGCGGTCGCCTTCCTCGATGATCTGGCTGGCGAGCTGGTTGCTGCTGCCTTTGCGCACGTTGACGTGAATGCCGGTCTTGGCTTCGAAGGCCTTGGCGATCGCGTCGCCGACTTCCTTGTGCTGGCCGTTGTAAAGAGTCAGGGAAACCGTATCGGCAGCCTGGGTGAGGGGAGAGGCGAGTGCCAGGCCGAGCAGGGTGAAGGTCAAGCCTCGGCGCAGGGTATTTCGAAACGTCATTCGCAGGGTTCCTCACTGTCGCATTGCAAAAACTTGCAACAATGATAAACGATATTGTTTCTCAAGTGCGCCTTGCGGTGGGGCTGGCGTTTTGATAGGTGCGATGGTGATGGGGTTTCGGGAAGCCAGAAACGCAAAAACCCGCTTTCGCGGGTTTTGGGAAACTCAAGGCCGTAACCTTGAATTTGAATTGGTGCCCAGAAGAAGACTCGAACTTCCACGACCGTAAGGTCACCAGCACCTGAAGCTGGCGTGTCTACCAATTTCACCATCTGGGCAATCATCGCTAGCGTTGCCGCTGTTGATGTGGCGCACTATACGGAGCGCGTTTTGATCTGTAAACCCCTGATTTAATTTTAATAAATCAGTTTTAAGAAAACCCGGGCTTAGAATGCAAAAAAACCCGCTTTCGCGGGTTTTGTGTGAGCTTTGAAACTGATCTAGTCTCAAACTCGAAATTGGTGCCCAGAAGAAGACTCGAACTTCCACGACCGTAAGGTCACCAGCACCTGAAGCTGGCGTGTCTACCAATTTCACCATCTGGGCAGTATCGTTAACGCTTGTACGTCGTCGATGGCGCGCACTATACGGAGCGTCTTTTTAACTGTAAACCCCTGTCAGCAAAAAATATGATTTTTTTTACCGGCGGTGTTCAAAACGGCTTTCAAGCGACGATACAGACCCTCATAAGGGCCTTATATAGTCGGAAATTTCCCGTTTCATGGCGCCTATGCCAAACTAACCCGCATATAGACAAGGTGAAAACTCTCTAATGGCCGATTGGCAGTCCCTCGATCCCGAGGCCGCTCGTGAAGCGGAAAAATATGAAAACCCTATTCCTAGCCGCGAACTGATCCTGGCGCATCTCGCCGATCGGGGTTCGCCTGCTGCCCGTGAGCAACTGGTCGAAGAGTTTGGTCTGACCACAGAAGACCAGATCGAAGCCCTGCGCCGCCGTCTGCGCGCCATGGAGCGCGATGCTCAACTGATCTACACCCGCCGTGGCACTTACGCGCCGGTCGACAAGCTCGACCTGATCCTCGGCCGCATCAGCGGTCACCGTGACGGTTTCGGCTTCCTGGTGCCGGACGACGGCAGCGACGACCTGTTCATGAGCCCGGCGCAAATGCGTCTGGTGTTCGATGGCGACCGTGCGCTGGCACGTGTTTCCGGTCTCGACCGTCGTGGTCGCCGCGAAGGCGTGATCGTCGAAGTGGTGTCCCGTGCGCACGAAACCATCGTCGGTCGCTACTTTGAGGAAGGCGGTATCGGCTTCGTCGTCGCGGACAACCCGAAGATCCAGCAGGAAGTGCTGGTCACTCCGGGCCGCAACGCCAACGCGCAGATCGGTCAGTTCGTCGAGGTGAAAATCACCCACTGGCCGACGCCGCGCTTCCAGCCGCAAGGCGACGTGGTTGAAGTGGTCGGCAACTACATGGCGCCGGGCATGGAAATCGATGTCGCTCTGCGCACTTACGACATCCCGCACGTCTGGCCTGAAGCCGTTCTCAAAGAGGCGGCCAAGCTCAAGCCGGAAGTCGAAGAAAAAGACAAAGAGAAGCGCGTCGACCTGCGCCATCTGCCGTTCGTCACCATTGACGGCGAAGACGCCCGCGACTTCGACGATGCTGTTTATTGCGAAGCCAAACCGGGCAAGCTGCGCCTGTTCTCCGGTGGCTGGAAGTTGTACGTGGCGATTGCCGACGTTTCCAGCTACGTGAAGATCGGTTCGGCGCTGGACAACGAAGCCCAGGTGCGCGGCAACTCGGTGTACTTCCCTGAACGTGTGGTGCCGATGCTGCCTGAGCAGCTGTCCAACGGCCTGTGCTCGCTGAACCCGCACGTCGATCGTCTGGCCATGGTTTGCGAGATGACCATCTCCAAGTCCGGCGAAATGACCGACTACTGCTTCTATGAAGCGGTGATTCACTCCCACGCCCGTCTGACCTACAACAAGGTCAGCGCGATGCTGGAAACCCCGAAAGCCACCGAAGCCCGCAAGCTTCGTGGCGAATACACCGACGTCGTGCCGCACCTCAAGCAGCTTTATGCGCTGTACAAAGTGCTGCTGGCGGCTCGTCACGTGCGTGGCGCGATCGATTTCGAAACCCAGGAAACCCGGATCATCTTCGGTTCCGAGCGCAAGATTGCCGAAATCCGTCCGACCACCCGCAACGATGCGCACAAGCTGATCGAAGAGTGCATGCTGGCGGCCAACGTGGCCACTGCCGAGTTCCTCAAGAAGCACGAAATTCCTGCGCTGTATCGCGTCCACGACGGCCCGCCACCGGAGCGTCTGGAAAAACTGCGCGCCTTCCTCGGCGAGCTCGGTCTGTCCCTGCACAAAGGCAAGGATGGCCCGTCGCCGAAGGATTATCAGGCCCTGTTGGCGAGCATCAAGGACCGTCCGGACTTCCATCTGATCCAGACCGTGATGCTGCGCTCCCTGAGCCAGGCGGTGTACAGCGCCCAGAACGAAGGTCACTTCGGCCTGAACTACGAAGCCTATACCCACTTCACCTCGCCGATTCGTCGTTACCCGGACTTGCTCACGCACCGCGCCATCCGCAGCGTGATCCATTCCAAGCAGGACACCCCGCACGTTCGTCGTGCCGGCGCGATGACCATCCCGAAAGCGCGGATCTATCCTTACGACGAGGCGGCGCTGGAGCAACTCGGCGAGCAGTGCTCGATGAGCGAGCGCCGTGCCGACGAAGCGACCCGCGACGTAGTGAACTGGCTCAAGTGCGAGTTCATGAAGGATCGCGTGGGCGAATCGTTCCCGGGCGTGATCACCGCCGTGACCGGTTTTGGCCTGTTCGTCGAACTGACCGACATTTACGTCGAAGGCCTGGTGCACGTCACCGCGCTGCCGGGTGACTACTACCACTTCGATCCTGTGCATCACCGCTTGGCGGGCGAGCGCACCGGTCGTAGCTTCCGTCTCGGCGATACCGTTGAAGTGCGTGTCATGCGCGTCGACCTCGACGAGCGCAAGATCGACTTCGAGATGGCGGAAAAAACCATCAGCGCGCCGATCGGTCGCAAAAAACGTGGTGCTGAAACTGCAGCTCCAGTGGCCAAGGTTTCGGAAGAAAAGGCCCCGGCTAAAACTGCCAGCCGTCGTCCTGCCAAGGAAAAAGCCGCAGAAGCCTATCGCCCGAGCGACGCCGTGGCGAAAAACGCCGAGTTGCGCAAAAGCCGTGAAATGAAGAAAGCGCTGCTTTCCGACGCCAAAAACGGTGGTAAAGCGGCGTCCGGGGGAAAGACCGGACGGTCGGCGCCTGACAAGGCGACCGGCGGCAAGCCAGCCAAACCGAGCAAACACCGTAAAGGCCCGCCGAAAGCGGGTTCTGCTCCAGCCAAAAGTGGCGGGGCACGTAAACCGAAGGCGAAGTCATGAGTCAGTTGGAAAAAATCTACGGCGTTCACGCGGTAGAAGCGTTGCTGCGTCACCATCCGAAACGCGTCAAGCAGATCTGGCTGGCCGAAAGCCGCAACGATCCGCGGGTGCAGACCCTGATCGAGCTGGCCAATGAAAACCGCGTTCAGGTCGGTCAGGCCGAGCGTCGCGAAATGGATGCCTGGGTTGAGGGCGTGCACCAGGGCGTGGTGGCGGACGTCAGTCCGAGCCAGGTCTGGGGCGAGGCGATGCTCGATGAGCTGCTTGATCGCACCGAAGGCGCGCCACTGTTGCTGGTGCTCGACGGCGTGACCGATCCGCACAACCTCGGCGCCTGCCTGCGTTCGGCGGATGCCGCCGGTGCGCTGGCGGTGATCGTGCCGAAAGACAAGTCGGCGACCCTGACGCCCGTGGTGCGCAAAGTCGCCTGCGGCGCGGCGGAAGTGATTCCGCTGGTGGCAGTGACCAACCTCGCCCGCACCCTGGAAAAGCTTCAGCAGCGCGGTCTGTGGGTGGTTGGCACGGCAGGTGAGGCCGAGGTCAGCATTTATGACCAGGACCTGACCGGCCCGACCATTCTGATCATGGGCGCCGAAGGCAAAGGCATGCGCCGCCTGACGCGCGAGCACTGCGACTATCTGGTGAACCTGCCGATGGCCGGCAGCGTCAGCAGCCTCAATGTGTCCGTGGCGACCGGTGTGTGCCTGTTCGAAGCGCAGCGTCAACGCGGCGCCAAGGCCAAGGCTGCCGCTTCGCGCAAGCCTTAAGCATTTAGCTGCAAGCCTCAAGCTAAAAGCGGACCCGCTTGCAGCTTGAGGCTCGATGCTTACAGCTGCTGTTCAAATATTCACCAATTGCCTTGCACCTCTGCAGTCCCTTCTCTACAATTGCGCCCCTTGCTGTGACGGCAGGCACCGATGTGCCCCGCGCCAGCAAGTCCATAAGTGTCATTCACTCCTTGTCTGACCGTTTTTGAGCGGCAGGCTACAACCCGTAAGGAGCATTCATGCGTCATTACGAAATCATCTTTCTGGTCCACCCTGACCAGAGCGAGCAAGTCGGCGGCATGGTTGAGCGTTACACCAAGCTGATCGAAGAAGACGGCGGCAAAATCCACCGTCTGGAAGACTGGGGCCGTCGTCAACTGGCCTACGCAATCAACAATGTTCACAAGGCTCACTACGTGATGCTGAACGTTGAGTGCACTGGCAAGGCTCTGGCCGAGCTGGAAGACAACTTCCGCTACAACGATGCAGTGATCCGTAACCTGGTCATCCGTCGCGACGAAGCCGTTACTGGCCAGTCCGAGATGCTCAAGGCTGAAGAAAACCGCAGTGAGCGCCGTGAGCGTCGCGACCGTCCTGAGCACGAAGGCGTTGATAGCGCTGATAGTGATGACAGCGACAACAGCGATAACGCTGACGAGTAATCCACGGACCTTTTAAGGAGCCTATCAAATGGCACGTTTCTTCCGTCGTCGTAAATTCTGCCGCTTCACCGCTGAAGACGTGAAAGAGATCGATTACAAAGATCTCAACACTCTGAAAGCCTACGTATCCGAGACCGGCAAAATCGTTCCAAGCCGCATCACCGGTACCAAAGCTCGTTATCAGCGTCAGCTGGCCACCGCTATCAAGCGCGCCCGCTTCCTGGCCCTGCTGGCCTACACCGACAGCCACGGCCGCTGAGACCGGGCAGTCGACAAGTAGCAAAGGATTGAATGCATGCGTGCCTTAGCTGAGTTCATCATGCGAGGCCGTATGCAGGCCACTCTCGTGGTGGCCGGATGTGCAACATTGCCGTTGTTGTATTGGTTGGGTGCTGCCGCAGGGAGCCTTGTGCTGCTGCGGCGCGGACTGACGGACGCCCTGGGTGTTCTGTCTCTGGGGCTGCTGCCGGCGTTGATCTGGTGGCTGTATGCCGATGACCCACGGGCACTTCTGGTGCTGCTGGGGTCTTCGGGACTTGCGTTGGTTTTGCGCGCAAGTGAGTCCTGGGTTCGTACGCTGCTGGTCAGCGTAGCGATTGGCGTGGTGTTTTCAGTGGTGCTCGGGGCGGCGTTTGCGGCCCAGATCGAGATGCTCGCGCAGGCCTTGATAAAGGTCATGCCGGCGCTTCTCGGTGAAACCTACAAGCAATTGTCGGTCGATGAGCAAGCGCATTTCGCGTCCCTGATTGCACCCGTGCTGACCGGACTGATTGCGGCACTGTTGCAGATCGTCAGCGTGCTGAGCCTGATTGTCGGGCGGCATTGGCAGGCGTTGTTGTACAACCCGGGTGGTTTTGGTCGCGAGTTTCGCGCCATCCGGATCCCGCTGGGGCCGGCGATGTTGCTGCTGGCGTTGATGCTTCTGGGCCCGAATCTCGGTGCACAGATGGCCATGTTGACGCCGTTGTGCAGTGTACCGCTGGTGTTCGCCGGACTCGCCCTGATTCACGGGCTGGTCGGGCAGAAGCGACTGGCCGGTTTCTGGCTGGTGGGGTTGTACGTCACGCTGCTGTTGTTCATGCAGCTGATCTATCCGTTGCTCGTGGTTCTGGCCATTGTCGACAGCCTGATTGATTTTCGCGGTCGTCACGTGTCGAAAGACACCGACAGCGCGAACGGTGAAGGTTAAAAGTTAAGAGGATTTCCACATGCAACTGATCCTTCTGGAAAAAATCGCCAACCTGGGCAACCTGGGCGACAAAGTAAACGTTAAGGCCGGTTACGGCCGTAACTACCTGCTGCCTTTCGGCAAAGCTACCGCTGCGACCGCTGCCAACCTGGCTGCGTTCGAAGAGCGTCGCGCTGAGCTGGAAAAAGCCGCCGCAGACCGTAAAGCATCGGCTGAAAGCCGTGCTGCCCAACTGGCCGAGCTGGAAGTGACCATCACTGCCACCGCTGGCGACGAAGGCAAGCTGTTCGGTTCGATCGGTACTCACGACATCGCTGACGCACTGACCGCCTCCGGCGTTGAAGTGCAGAAGAGCGAAGTTCGTCTGCCGAACGGCACCATCCGCAACGTGGGTGAATTCGACGTGGCTGTGCACCTGCACGCCGAAGTTGAAGCCACCGTACGCGTTGTCGTGGTAGCAGCTTAAGCAACACCTGATCGGCTGGCGGCTTGTCCGTCAGACGGTTAACATCGGGCACGATCCTGTTTACAGGTCGTGCCCTTTGTCTTTCTGAATTCCCTGTTTTTCCAAACAAACACAAGTGGCCATGAACGATATCTCCGCTCCCGAGCAATACGATCTGCAAACCGCTGCCCTGAAGGTGCCGCCGCATTCCATCGAGGCCGAACAGGCTGTGCTCGGTGGTCTGATGCTGGACAACAACGCCTGGGAACGCGTGCTCGATCAAGTCTCCGACGGCGATTTCTATCGGCATGACCACCGTCTGATCTTCCGTGCGATCGCCAAACTGGCCGATCAGAACATGCCGATCGACGTCGTGACCCTGTCCGAGCAACTGGACAAGGAAGGGCAGACTTCGCAGGTCGGTGGCCTCGGTTACCTCGGCGAGCTGGCGAAAAATACGCCGTCCGTCGCCAACATCAAGGCCTATGCGCAGATCGTTCGCCAGCGGGCGACGTTGCGCCAGTTGATCGGCATCAGCACCGAAATCGCCGACAGCGCCTTCAACCCCGAAGGTCGCACCGCCGAAGAGATCCTCGACGAGGCCGAACGGCAGATCTTCCAGATCGCCGAAGCGCGGCCGAAGACCGGCGGCCCGGTGGGCGTCAACGAACTGTTGACCAAGGCCATCGACCGCATCGACACCCTGTTCAACACCGACAACGCCATCACCGGCCTGTCCACCGGTTACACCGACCTCGACGAGAAGACCAGTGGCCTGCAACCGGCCGACTTGATCATCGTCGCGGGCCGTCCGTCGATGGGTAAAACCACCTTTGCGATGAACCTGGTGGAAAACGCGGTGTTGCGCAGCGAGAAGGCCGTGCTGGTGTACTCCCTCGAGATGCCAGGTGAATCGCTGATCATGCGTATGCTGTCGTCGCTGGGTCGTATCGACCAGACCAAGGTTCGTTCCGGCCAGCTGGAAGACGACGACTGGCCACGTCTGACCTCGGCAGTCAATCTGCTCAACGATCGCAAGCTGTTCATCGACGACACCGCGGGCATCAGTCCGTCGGAAATGCGTGCGCGCACCCGGCGTCTGGTGCGTGAGCACGGCGATATCGGCCTGATCATGATCGACTACCTGCAACTGATGCAGATTCCAGGCTCCAGCGGTGACAACCGGACCAACGAGATTTCCGAGATCTCGCGTTCCCTCAAAGCCCTGGCCAAGGAGTTCAACTGCCCGGTGGTTGCCCTGTCACAGCTCAACCGTTCCCTGGAGCAACGCCCGAACAAACGCCCGGTGAACTCCGACTTGCGCGAATCCGGAGCGATCGAGCAGGACGCCGACGTGATCATGTTCGTGTACCGGGACGAGGTGTATCACCCGGAAACCGAACACAAGGGCATTGCCGAAATCATCATCGGCAAGCAGCGTAACGGCCCGATCGGCTTCATCCGTCTGGCGTTCATCGGTAAGTACACGCGTTTCGAAAACCTCGCGCCGGGCAGTTACAACTTCGACGACGACGAGTGACCGTCGGCCGACATCATTCGGCCAACGATCTCTCTCAGTGTCATTCAGCTTCGCGGGTTGTCTGTTCGTCCGTGGTGCGGGCAGCCTGCTCACTCAGCTCTTGCCGGGTCAGCGTCTCGACCAGCGCCGCTTCCTCGATTGCCAGTGAAGCCTGCAGTGCTCTTGACTGCTCGTCATAGTCGGCAAACGCCAGTGTCTTCGCGTTATGTGCAGCGTCGAGCGTTGCCTGACGATCCTGGAATGGCTGACGCTGGGATTCGAACTGCGACCGGTACTTGTGTGTGACGAATTCCTGCCAGAACTCCCGCGAGATCAACGCCTGAAATTCTTCTGGAGAATTATCCAGCGCAATGACCTTTTCGTAGGCGGCATCCAATTGGGCCTTTGACACGTCGGCCAACTGTGCAAAGCCCATCCGCTCGGGTTGTCCCGGCAGTTGCAGGCGATCTTTCAGGCCGTGGCGGTAGGCGAGCCGGATTTCGACCTCTTCCTGTACATGGGCCGCGCCTGCCTGGGTTCCTCGCGTTTCGCTGATGGCCGCTTCACGCCGTGCGATGTCCGCCGATGCGATTTTGTCCACCTCGTGCAGGCGGAACAACGATTTGGAAAGCGCTGACAGCTCCGGGCCTTGTGCCTGGTCACGGGCCTGGGTCCGCGCGTTGTACATCATTGTCCGCACTTCAAGATTGGCAAATGTGAAGGCCGCCCGGTCACAGCAGGTCGCTTCGCCCGCCCGAGAGAAAAGCTCCCTGCGCAAGCGTTCGGACTCCGGACTGTTTTCGGTGATGCTATCAATCACCTTCCAGACCCTTTGCTGCAGTGCCTGGTGGCCGGCGGGATCTTGCAGCAAGCGTTCAAGGGTATCGAACAAACCGTCCGAACCTTGCTGATCACGCAGGGTCTGCCATTGAGTTCTTCTGGCGGACACCTCGTCGGCGGACAGGCCGGCGGTCCAGCGTGCCATCGGGTCATCAGCCATGGCCCGAACGACGGCCGGGCCCCGTCCGCGGGCGGAGTCGATCAGATTGTTGCGGCCGGTCAACGGTGTCTCGGCTTCTATCAGGCGTTCGTTGTAACGGTTGAGGCGTGTAAGGGTTTCCGCGGATAACGGATTTCTGCCAATGTCGGTGACGTTGTTGACCCGTGCGGTGTGCGCCAGGCGCTCGTCCGGTGGCGCGATGACCGCGTCGTGAATCTCCGTGATCCGGTTGTGACGCAGATTGACGGTGTCGAGCAAGGGCTGGTCGACAAGTCCCGTGGGGAATGCGTCGATGCCAGTGCTCGCCAGATTGAGCGAGCGCATATCGAGGATCTGGCTGAAGTCCGGGGTGATAGCCAAATGAGGGTTGTCGTTCAGCCACAGGGCGCGCAGTGTGCTGCGTCCGGCCAGAACCTGAGCGCTCTCGGCGGTCAGGGCAATCTGGTTGTCCTGCAAAAACAGACGGGTCAGACCGTGCATTTCGCCAACGGCGGGTGGTAGTTCACGCAGTTGATTGCGCGAAAGGTCCAGCCAGCGCACATGGCGAAAACGGGTCAGAAAACCTTCGGGCGACGTGCTCAGGCTCATGTTGCTCAGTTTCAGCGAACCGACATGACTGAAGTCCACATCAATGTCCGGCAGGCTGGGCAGGTTCAGACCGCTGAGGTCCAGCTCGAGGCCGATCGGCGTTTGGTCGTTGGCCAGTTTCTGGGGTGTTTCACGCCGCCAGCAAGCGAGTATCCGATTGCTCGCCTCGGTCCGGTCGTTACGGTTTTGCGCGTTGATCTGCAATTGATTCGCCCGAATATAGCGCTGACGGATGCCACCGCCGGAAAACACCCAGGCATCGAGCTGGCCTTTCAGCATGCTGAACTCCTGTTCGAGGTTATTGAGCCGGATGCCTGCGGCGTCCTGTTCAAGGCTCCAGATGAAGTCCCGACAGGCCTTGATGCTTTTGCCCGGATACAAGCGCCGATAACGCTGAACCCCTGAATCTTCGGTATCAAAGGCTGTCGGGCGCGTCGTCTTGATCAGCTCGGGATGTTCTTTGTTCAGTCGCCGCCAGTAACTGTCGAATTCTCTCCAGTAGCCCGGAGGGAAGTCGTTACCCGCCAGGTGTGTGACCGAGTTGATACGCGCCACTGACGCCAGGCGTTCTGCGGCCGGATTAATGAAGGCCTGTGGCACTTCCCGAAGCGAGTTGTGGCTCAGATTCAGGTCTGTCAAGGCGCTCATCTCCTCCAGGCCTGTCGGCCAGTGAGTGATTCCGGTGTGACTGAGATCCAGCGAATTCAATCCGGACATGCCACTGAAGTCCGGTGTGTTGTTCAAAGGATTATGGGAAAGGTCGAGCGCAATCAACTGGTTCAGGCCGGCCAGCCTTGCAGCGCCTTGTTGATCCAGTTCTATGTGGTTCGAGCTCAAGTCCAGCCGTGTCAGCTTGCGCATGTCCGCCACCGGAGCCGGTAGTTTTTCAAGGCTGGAATGCTTGATGGACAAGCTGCGCAGGTCGGAAAAACCGGACAGAAAAGTCTCGGCGGCAGCCGACCCGTTGACGCCCGAAAGCGTTAACACGCGCACGTGACTGAAATCCGCGCTCAGTACCGGCAGGGATATGCCTTCGGCGGACAATATCAGCCGCGCCGCAGTCTCGTGACGCCAGCAGCGTTTGATCTCATCGGCGATCAGCTTCGCCTTGACCTCTGAAGCTGAGGAGGTCTGCGCGCCGCTTTCGATCCAGGCAAGCAAATCCTTTTTCAGGGTTTTGTATTCAGCTTCCTTGCGAGTCAGCGCGGCGCTGGCGGTGTCGCCAAACCACTGGAGCCAGGTCGCAACCTGTTGATCGTCAAAGGAGGGGAACAGTTTACGCACGCGAGGCTCCAGCCTTTTCGGGCGATTGACGAAAGCGGCCAAGCGCTCGGCCAGACTTTGGCGCACCGGCCGTTCCGGTTCGCCACGGCGCATTCCGCCCGTTCCCGCGACGTTGACGCCCACCCAGCCATCCCGGGGGTCGAACACGATGGCTTCCGATCGGCCGGGACGAGTGGCGACATACACGTTGTCCGGGTCACGGGCCACCGGATCCTGCGTCCGGATGATGCGCATCACCGCCGCGTGGGGCGACGACGCCTCCTGATCATGCAAGACCTGATAGGTGCGTTCGTGGATCACCACGTAGAGTTTGCCCTCGTGACGGATCAGGCCGTCGCCATCGACTTCGACGTAGGCGAAGTCCAGCGTTGTCCGGAAGGCTTCAAGGCGGGTCTCGGACAGTGTGAAGATGATCGACTCAAGGTCCGGGCGCGGATGCCAGAGCGCGCTGTCGGCATCACGCACCAGCACCGGGCCGGAAGGGGTCAGTTCGCTGTGCAGTCTGGCGCGGTACAGACCGGTCAACGGATCGATGCCGATCTGCACGATGCCGCCGTCCGGCACATCGACATATGGGCGTCCCTTGAGTGTACGAAAACCTTGTGCGTCAGCCTCCGGCAAGCGTGCGCCAGTGGCGATCCAGTAGGACTCGATGGCTGTTTGCGCACGGGGCGAAGGCAGGGTTGCAGCCGTCGGCAGCTCATGAACGGTCAATGGAGGGGCTGGCGCAATCGCATCGGGATTGACGTCGGGTCGTGCTCTGCCAGGCTCGGGGTGGTACCGCGCCAGCATCGTGGTTGGCGCCCAGACATCGATCCGGCCCGGTCTGTCGAGCGACGACGAGGGGGCCTGTGCGGGGGAGGTCGCAGGGGAATGGATGTCGACAGTGGTGGTGCCTCTGACGGGGGGGCGAATCTTCATATTTTCATCCTTGCAGGGTTGCCCCTCGACCCTCGCGAACGAGAGCCGTGAGGCATTTGGCGTCATTGCCTTGAGGTTTATCCGGCGGTCTTAAGCCGCCAGGTTGAATATTTTTTGTGCGGTTTTGCCATCGAAGGTTTCACGCCAGATGGCCACGTGCGGTAAACCGGCCTGTTCATCCCTGCGCTGGGACAACGTGCCGCGTCCGGCCTGCTCAAGGGTTTTCAGATGCCCGCCCTTGACCGTGAAATTCAGCGCATGGCTGTCGTGGGCCTCGTAGTGGAAATGGGCTTCCCATAACGGCGTGGTGTCAGAGCGATCATTGATCGAATAAACGTCGAGAAATGTTTTTTTCGCGCCTTTGCCCATCGGTTTGCGAGACACCTTACGGACCACATCGAGTTCGCCATGGTCGAGCAGATAATTCAGGCGCATGACATCCAGCACGGCTCTGTTTTTGTACATGCGCACCAGAACGTTTTGTCCTTCTTCGGTCAGTGAGTCGCCAGCGCTGCGCAAGCGTGCGACCAGCCCGGCAGTTTCGCTGTCATCGACGGCCTGTTGATGGTTTTCCAGCAATCTTGCCTGATCGTTGAGGCGATCGGCCTCGGCGCCCAGATACTCGAGAATATCCGTCGGGTTGGTTTTTCTGGCTTCCCTGGATTTTGCTTCGGCCAAGTGTCCGGCGACGCCGGCCAGCAGGCGACGGGCTTCGCTGAGGCGTTCGGGCCGTGGTGTGTCGACAATGTGCGGGCGCACCGGCAACCATTCGCCCTGGTGTTTTTCGTAGCGCTGCGGCGGGCTGTCGGGGCGGAACGGGTCGGGCACCTTGAGCGTGACATTACCATCGGCAGCGATTTCCGTTTCTCCCACCAGTACCTTGTAAGTGCCGTGTTGGCGGGTACGGAACATTTTCCTGGGCGGCGCCGGAACGGCTGGCGAGGTATTCGACTGCGGCGGAACAAAGTCGAAATCGATCTCCTGATCGAGATGCGGAAGCTCGGTGTTGCGCTCGAACCTGTCATAGATAGTGGTCAGGCGACTTTCGATTTTGCTTTCGTATTGCTCGATCAGCGTAATGATTTCTTTGATGTAGCCGACCTTTTCCGGACTTTCCAGCGTCATTAACGCTGCGAATCGGCCTTTCTCGTTCTTTAGCTGATCGACGGCCAATAACAACGCCAAGGGTTGCTGGTGCTCGGGAATGCTCTTCAGACTTTCGGTGAACAGGTCGATTGCCCGTAACGATTCCATGCCCGGACTGGGCGGATTCGGAGAGTCATCCGTCAGCAGGCGCAGGTAAAGCGTCAACTGGTTGAATTTGATCTGATCGACGCCGGGGAGCTTGTTGTTCAATTCATCCAGGTCAGACACTGAGCTGGGGTCGGATTTCTTGATGTGTTCCATCAAGGCCTGACGGTCTTCGAGCAGCTTGAGCTTCTTGTTCAGATGGGTAATGACTCTCCGGTAAGTGCTTACGGACACGGCCAAGGCGAGAGGTTTGACTCGCATGTCCATGATCACCATGAGCCGGTTCAGGTTCTCCACCCGTTCCTTCTGGAACGTTCGCAATTCCCGCTTATATTGCCCGCTGGCTTTCAAATGCTTGAGCCATTCCCTGTTATCGATCAGCGACTGCACGAAGTCCGCCTGCATTTTGAGGAGTTTGAGCATGTGCACTTCAAGCTTGATCAGGGCCTCGGTTCTTTCGGTACTGCCTTCGGGTTGCAGCCGCACCTGCTCATGCAGGGCATCGTATTGTTGCGATGACCTTTCAATGGCCTTGTGCGCGTTATGAATGGGCTGGTAGCGCTGCATCAGTTCGTCATGTATCGGTTTGAACGCCGGATGGCGTGGCATGCCGCCCTTGAGACCGGTGTTGATTGCCAGCCATTCGTTTCGCTCGTTTCGGGTGACTGCCAGGGTTGCCCCGGCGCGACTGGCGTTATAGGTATTGGCGGTGTCGGTGGCCACGGGGTCAGCCGGTTTGACGATGCGCCAGACCGCCCGTTCGGGCGTGGAGGCATCGAGATCCTGCAATGCCTGATAAGCATGGCCACGGATGACCACGTAGCGTTTGCCTGCGTGACTGAACAGACCGTGGACATCGGCGGCGGCAGTCCTGAAGTCCAGGTCCGTGCGAAAGGCAGCCAGACGCGTATCGGTCAGCGGCAAGCTGTCCGCGTCGAGTGGCGTGTGCGGGTGCCAGAGCCGGCTGACGGGATCGCGCAGAAGCAGCGGGCCGGAAGCGATCAGCTCGCTGGGCAGTCGGGCTCTGAACAGTCCCGTGTCCGGATCTCTCGCAACCAGCGTGACACGGCTGTTGGCCAGATCGACGTAGCGCCGTCCCCTGTGCACCCTGAAACCATCGCTGTTGGCATCCGGCAGCGCGGGGATGGCTGGCATGCTGTAACCCTCGATCGACTGCGGTGTTGTCGGCTGGATACTGAGGGGCGACTCGTTGAGCGTCACCGAAGGCGCCCGCGTGGGCATTATCGCGTCCGCATTGATGTCGCCCGTCTCGGACCGCGATGGCACTGTGCGGCGTGTCGAATTGACCCGGCCTGCGTCGATGTGGTGTGAAGGGGTGGGCGTACTCGGAGGC
Source organism: Pseudomonas monsensis (assembly GCF_014268495.2). Lineage (NCBI taxonomy): Bacteria > Pseudomonadati > Pseudomonadota > Gammaproteobacteria > Pseudomonadales > Pseudomonadaceae > Pseudomonas > Pseudomonas monsensis. Next base: position 869,566 of record NZ_CP077087.1, read on the forward strand.
CGGGCCGGAGGGTGAACGTCGACCGCTACATTGAGTCGGGTGGGTGGTTTGATCACCATGGTTTCATCCTTGAAAAGTGTGCTGTGAGTGGCTCATGTCGCCAGTTCGAATATTTTCTGTGCGGTTTTGCCATCAATGCTTTCGCGCCAGATGGGGGCATGCTCGTGTCCGCTTCGGGCGTCCCTGCGTTGCGAGCTAATGCCCAGGCGGCTCTGCTCGAGGGTCTTGAGGTGGCCGCCGCGTGCGGTGAAGCCCTGCTTCGGGCTGTTCATGCGGTCGTAGTGAAAGTGCGCGTGCCAGAGGGGGGCGCCGGTGCTTCTGTCGTTGAGCGAATAAACGTCGAGAAAGTGTTTGTCCGAGCCCTTGCCGGAGACCGTGCGTGGCTGGGTCTGCACCACGCTGATCTGTTCCTTGGCGATCAAGTAGGCCAGTCGGTCGGCGCTGAGAAACGCCTTGTCTTTGTACAGGCGAATCCGGATGTGTTCGCCTTCGCTGCGCAGGCGGAGGCTGTCCTGCTGCAGACGCTGGACGAAGGTGACGGTGTCGGCGTCGGTGCGATCGGGGGCGGTATCGATCTGTCTGGCGAGGTGATCGCAAGCGTCCGCCTTGCTGCCGAGAAACTCGACAATATTGGTGGCATTGCGTTTTTCCCGTTCGTCCTGCCAGGCCCGGTCGAGCCAGGATTGCGTGCGTTGCAGTTGCTGCCCGGCCTGTGCCCTGAGCGCTGGCAGAGGCGTGGCCTGCAGAGGCACGATCGGGCGCCACTGGCCTTCTTGCAGTGCGTAGGTATGCATGACCTGAACGGCGTCCACGGGGCTCATGACATCAATCACTTCCACGCCGGTCTCGGAGCGGCGCGGGCGCCCGACCTTGATCTTGTCGACCCCGTGGTGCCTGGCGCGGAAAACCCGTCGGAGGCTGGCGGGCGGTGCGCTGCGGTCCTGCGGCGGGATGAAGTCGAAGTCGATGGGCTGTTCGTGCGCCGGCAGCATCGACGTCTTCAGTAATTGCCGGTGATAACGGTTCAGGCTTTCTTCAAGTGTGGTTTCGAAAGCCTGGACCGCCTCGACGATCTTTGCGTGTGAACGGGCAGGCTCGGCGCCGGGCGGCAACGGCATGTGTTCGAACGCGGCGCGAATGGCCGTGCATTGGTCGAACAGGCTGCTCAGCACCGCAACGCGGGTTTCTTCCGGCATGCCCTTGAGTGCCCGGTAGGAGAACGTTACCTGGCCGAACGAATACGCCAGGTACTTGGCATTGAAGTCATGGCTGGCCAGGGAGGTTGCGGCATCGGGCAGCGTGCGACTTTCGGCATAGACCCAGAAGGCGACGATTTCATGAATTTCTATCGGGTCGTACGCCGCCGCCTTCAACTCCTCCTCGGACAGGCGCCACTTGTGCAACAGTTCCTCGGCAAAATGCTCACGCTGTTTCATGATTACCAGCTTGTCCGCCAGATGTGTGGCGACTGCGCGGTATTCGATGTCGGGGCCGCCGAAGATCGGGCCGTCGAGCAACTTGCGTGAATCGTTGGCGATCATCAACTGGTTGCAGGACAGGATCTGTCCCTTGCGCAGCGTGATCAGTTTGTTTTTGTAGGCCTCACGGCCCTTGATGGCGACGACGGCCTCCTTGTGTTCGAGGTGCAGACTGACGGTTTTTTCCAGTATTCCCAGTTCTCGCCGGTGCTGGTCTTCCAGTTGCACCAGGATGTTTCGCTCGTTCTGCTTGTCTTTGGCTGCCAGCCATCGGTATCCCAACTGATCGGTCATGGTGATCGCCTGCTCTAATTCCAGATCCATCAACCGCAGCTCCAAGGCCAGATCGGCTGAATGGCTGGCGGCGGACGTTTGCCCCCGTCTGCGCATCCCGCTGGTACCGCCCACCTGGGCGGCGACCCAGCCATGCCGCGCATCGAAAACGATCGGCTCCGAGCGCCCCGGGCGTGTCCCGATGTAAATATTGCCGTGGTCCCGGGCCACGGGATCTGCGGGATGAACGATGCGCATGACCGTCGACCTCGGTGAGGACGCGTCCAGATCATGCAGCACCTGATACGCGTGTTCTGCGATGACTGCATACAGCTTGCCGTTGAATCGGTACAGGCGATCCGTCCCGGGCTCGATACCGCTGAAATCGAGCGCCGTACGAAAGGCTTCGAGGCGTGCGTCAGACAGGAGAAAAGTGGCCGGTCTGGCATCATCGAGCGGATGCCACAGCCGGCTCTGTGCATCGCGTATCAACACGGGGCCGGAGGGGCTGAGCTCACTGGGCAGGCGGGCCCGGTAGAGTCCCGTGTCCGGATCCTTCTTCACCAGCGCCACGCGGTCGTCTGGCAGGTCGACGTAGTAGCGTCCCTTGAACATCCGTAATCCCTGGTCATCGGCAGGCGGCAAGCGGATATCGGCGCTGTGCCAGTAATCTTCCAGCGATCGCATCTCAGGACGGTGGCTGACTGGCGTGGAGGACGCCGCCGTGATTGTGACCGCAGGCACGCGGTGAATGGCATCCAGATCAGGGCTGTCCGGCGTATACCGGGCAGGGGCGCGCGCACCGGCGCTGGATACTCGCGTGCGCGGCGCTTGCCCGCTGACGACAGCGCCGGGACGTGGATGGACATCGACAATTGCCGTGCCCCTGATGGGTGGTTTCGGTGACATTTCTTCATCCTTGAAGGGTTGTCACATCGGCTGCCGATAATGGCTGGCCGATGGGGAGTCAGGTTGTGTGGCCGGTTTTGGCGCCTCAGGGGGGGCGAGACCGGCAAGGTATCGGCTCAAAGAGAAACCGACCATTGCCGTCGGAATTGGTCAAAATTTGTGCTATATTCCGCGCCCGCGATTTTTCATCTCAACACCGGTCGTCGACATGCAAGCAGCCAAGCCGTTATTTGACTATCCAAAATATTGGGCCGAATGTTTCGGACCAGCGCCATTCCTGCCAATGAGCAGGGAGGAGATGGATCAGCTTGGCTGGGATTCGTGCGACATCATCATTGTTACCGGTGATGCCTACGTCGATCACCCGTCGTTCGGCATGGCGATTATCGGCCGGCTGCTGGAGTCCCAGGGCTTCCGCGTCGGGATCATTGCGCAGCCGAACTGGCAGTCCAAAGACGACTTCATGAAGCTTGGCGAGCCCAACCTGTTCTTCGGGGTGGCGGCCGGCAACATGGACTCGATGATCAACCGCTACACCGCTGACAAGAAAATCCGTTCCGACGACGCCTATACGCCGGGCGGCATGGCCGGCAAGCGTCCGGATCGCGCGAGCCTGGTTTACAGCCAGCGCTGCAAAGAGGCCTACAAGCACGTACCGATCGTGCTCGGCGGCATCGAAGCTTCGCTGCGCCGCATCGCGCACTATGACTACTGGCAGGACCGCGTGCGTAACTCGATCCTGATCGACGCCAGCGCCGACATTCTGCTGTACGGCAACGCCGAGCGCGCCATTGTCGAAGTGGCCCAGCGTCTGTCCTACGGTCACAAGATCGAAGACATCACCGATGTGCGTGGCACCGCGTTCATCCGTCGTGACACGCCGCAAGGCTGGTACGAAGTCGACTCCACGCGCATCGACCGTCCGGGCAAGATCGACAAGATCATCAACCCGTACGTGAACACCCAGGACACCCAGGCCTGCGCCATCGAGCAAGAAAAAGGCCCGGTGGATGATCCCGAGGAAGCCAAGGTCGTGCAGATCCTGGCCAGCCCGAAGATGACCCGCGACAAGACCGTGATCCGCCTGCCGTCGATGGAAAAGGTGCGTAACGACCCGGTGCTGTACGCCCACGCCAACCGCGTGCTGCACCTGGAAACCAACCCGGGCAACGCCCGTGCGCTGGTGCAGAAGCATGGCGAGATCGACGTCTGGTTCAACCCGCCGCCGATTCCGATGACCACTGAAGAAATGGACTACGTGTTCGGCATGCCTTACGCCCGGGTTCCGCACCCGGCGTACGGCAAGGAAAAGATCCCGGCCTACGACATGATCCGTTTCTCGGTGAACATCATGCGTGGCTGCTTCGGCGGCTGCACCTTCTGCTCGATCACCGAGCACGAAGGCCGGATCATCCAGAACCGTTCCGAAGAGTCGATCATTCGCGAAATCGAAGAGATCCGCGACAAGGTGCCAGGCTTCACCGGGGTCATTTCCGACCTCGGCGGCCCGACCGCGAACATGTACCGCATCGCCTGTAAAACGCCGGAAATCGAATCCGCGTGCCGCAAGCCGTCCTGCGTGTTCCCGGGCATCTGCCCGAACCTGAACACCGACCACTCGTCGCTGATTCAGCTGTACCGCAGCGCCCGTGCCTTGCCGGGCGTGAAGAAGATCCTGATCGCTTCCGGCCTGCGTTACGACCTCGCGGTCGAGTCGCCGGAGTACGTCAAGGAACTGGTGACCCACCACGTCGGCGGCTACCTGAAGATCGCCCCGGAACACACCGAGGAAGGTCCGCTCAACCAGATGATGAAACCGGGCATCGGCAGCTATGACAAGTTCAAGCGCATGTTCGAGAAGTACACCAAGGAAGCGGGCAAAGAGCAGTACCTGATTCCGTACTTCATCGCCGCCCACCCGGGCACCACCGACGAAGACATGATGAACCTGGCGCTGTGGCTCAAGGGCAACGGTTTCCGTGCCGACCAGGTGCAGGCGTTCTACCCGTCGCCGATGGCCACCGCCACCGCGATGTACCACTCGGGCAAGAACCCGCTGCGCAAGGTCACCTACAAGAGCGACGGCGTGACCATCGTCAAGAGCGAAGAGCAGCGTCGTCTGCACAAGGCGTTCTTGCGTTATCACGACCCGAAAGGCTGGCCGATGCTGCGTGAAGCGCTGATCCGCATGGGCCGCGCTGATCTGATCGGTTCGGGCAAGGACCAATTGATTCCGATGCACCAGCCGGCCACCGACAGCTACCAGAGCGCACGTCGCAAGAACTCGACGCCGGCCGGCAGCCATAAAGTGGCGAAGGAAGGCAAAGAGAAGACCACCAAGATCCTCACCCAGCACAACGGCCTGCCGCCGCGTGCCAGTGATGGTGGTAATCCGTGGGACAAGCGTGAGCAGGCCAAGGCGGCGGCATTCGCCCGCAACCAGCAGGCGGCCAAGGAGCGTAAGGACGCGGCCAAGGGCAAAGGGCCGAAACCGGCGCGCAAGCCGGTCGTCCCGCGCTAAGCAACACTTGAGCTGAACAGAACGCCAACCTTCGGGTTGGCGTTTTGCGTTTCCGGGATTGGATTTATGTTGGCTGCAAGATCCATCCCCCTCACCCCAACCCTCTCCCCCATAGGGGGCGAGGGGGAAGGGAGCAGATCTCTGTGCTTTTCAAAATCGCAGTTCGGCTCGGAGTTTCAGGTCGGTGCAGCTCGCATGATCAACTCGGTCAGTCCCCTCTCTCTCCGGGAAAGGGCCGGGGAAGGGAGCCGATCTGAGTGCTTTTCAAAATCGAAGTTCGGCTCGGAGCTTCAGGTCGGTGTAGTTCGCATGATCAACTCGGTCAGCTCCCTCTTCCTCCGGGAAAGGGCCAGGAAGGGAGCCGATCTGTGTGCTTTTCAAAATCGAAGTTCGGCTCGGAGTTTCAGGTCGGTGTAACTCGCATGATCAACTCGGTCAGTCCGCTCTCTCTCCGGGAAAGATCCAGGGACGGGAGCCGATCTGAGTGCTTTTCAAAATCGAAGTTCGGCTCGGAGTTTCAGGTCGGTGTAGCTCGCATGATCAACTCGGTCAGTCCGCTCTCTCTCCGGGAAAGAGCCAGGGACGGGAGCCGATCTGAGTGCTTTTCAAAATCGAAGTTCGGCTCGGAGTTTCAGGTCGGTGTAGCTCGCATGATCAACTCGGTCAGTTCCCTCTCCCTCCGGGAGAGGGCTAGGGTGAGGGGCTCTTCGCAACATTTACGTGCAATGAGGCCAAACCATTTCCCCGCATCGCCCGATTTTGGTGCTGTACTGCCCTGAGCATTCCGGGAAAGCGCCCAAGCCTGAGCATGGCATAAGTCTTGCGCGCTTTCGAATACGCTTGGGCTCGCAGGAGGCACGCCGTGTCGATTCATGTCGCATTGCATCACGTTACGCATTACCGCTACGACCGCGCTGTCGAACTCGGCCCGCAGATCGTTCGCCTGCGCCCGGCTGCCCACAGCCGCACGCGGATTCTTTCATATGCACTGAAAGTCTCGCCCGAGCAGCATTTCATCAACTGGCAGCAGGATCCCCAGGGCAACTACCTGGCGCGTCTGGTGTTCCCCGAGAAAACCGATGAGTTGCGCATCGAAGTCGATCTGCTGGCCGAGATGGCCGTGTTCAACCCGTTCGACTTCTTCCTTGAGCCCTACGCCGAGAAAATCCCCTTCACCTATGCCGCCGATGAGCGCAAGGAGTTGGCGCCGTACCTCGAAACCCTGCCGCTGACGCCGACCTTCAAAGCCTATCTGGACGGCATCGACCGCACGCCGTTGCCGGCCGTGGACTTTCTGGTAGCGCTCAACCAGCGTCTGAGCGAGGACATCAATTACCTGATCCGCATGGAGCCGGGCGTGCAAACCCCGGAACACACCCTCGAACACGCCTCTGGCTCGTGTCGCGACTCGGCGTGGTTGCTGGTGCAATTGCTGCGTAACCTTGGCCTCGCGGCGCGATTCGTCTCCGGTTACCTGATTCAACTGACCGCCGATGTGAAAAGCCTTGATGGTCCGTCCGGCACCGAAGTCGATTTCACCGATCTGCACGCCTGGTGCGAAGTCTATCTGCCGGGCGCCGGCTGGATCGGCCTCGACGCCACTTCCGGGCTGTTCGCCGGCGAAGGGCATATCCCGCTGGCCTGCAGTCCCGATCCGTCCTCGGCGGCACCGATCAGTGGCTTGGTCGAACCGTGCGAGTGCGAGTTCAGCCACGAAATGTCGGTGGAACGGATCTGGGAAGCCCCTCGGGTCACCCAGCCCTACAGCGAGGAGCAATGGCTGGCGATTCAGGCGCTGGGTCGCCAGATCGATGCCGACCTGCTGGAAGGGGATGTGCGCCTGACCATGGGCGGCGAACCGACGTTCGTCTCCATTGATGACCCGGACGGCGCCGAATGGAACACCGCCGCCCTGGGGGCGGACAAGCGTCGGCTTTCGGCCGAACTGTTCCAGCGCCTGCGCAAGCGTTACGCACCGCAAGGGCTGGTGCATTTCGGGCAGGGCAAATGGTATCCGGGCGAGCAGCTGCCGCGCTGGTCGCTCAATTGTTATTGGCGCCGTGATGGCGTGCCGATCTGGCACAACGACGCACTGATCGCCGATGAGCAGCAAGACTACGGCGCTGACGGCGAGCTGGCCGGACGCTTTCTGGCGAGCGTCGCCGAGCGTCTGAAATTGCCCGCGCGCTTTGTCTTCCCGGCTTACGAGGACCATTTCTATTACCTGTGGCGCGAGGGGGCGTTGCCGGGCAATGTCAGCGCCGAGGATTCGCGTCTGGAAGAACCTCTGGAGCGCGCCCGGCTGCGCAAGGTGTTCAGCCAGGGGCTCGACAAGGTCATCGGCCAGGTACTGCCGCTGGCGCGCACGGCCAAGGGCGATCAATGGCAGAGCGGGCGCTGGTATCTGCGTGACGAACATTGCCGTCTGGTCCCGGGGGATTCGCCGCTGGGCTATCGGCTGCCGCTCGGTTCGCAGCCGTGGGTAAAAGCCGCCGAGTATCCGTTCATCCATCCTCAGGATCCGAATCAGGATTTTCCCGCGTTGCCGGATACCGCGCAGCTCAACCGCCACGCTGAACCTGCGAGCGTTGACGAGCGTGTGCCGCAGATCGACGAATCCGCCGACTGGCTGACCCGCACCGCGTTTTGCGCCGAAGCTCGCGAGGGGCGTTTGTACCTGTTCATGCCGCCGCTGGAGCGGCTCGAGGACTATCTGGAGCTGGTCGCGGCCATTGAGGCGACGGCCGCAGAACTGCGTTGCCCGGTGCTGCTGGAAGGCTACGAACCGCCGGGCGATCCGCGCCTGAGCAACTTGCGCATCACCCCGGATCCGGGCGTGATCGAGGTCAACGTGCAGCCGTCGGCAACCTGGGACGAGTTGGTCGAACGTACCGAGTTTCTTTATGAGCAGGCACGCCAGACCCGCCTGACCACCGAGAAATTCATGATCGACGGCCGCCATACCGGCACCGGCGGGGGCAACCATTTCGTGCTCGGCGGCGCGACACCGGCGGACTCGCCGTTTCTGCGCCGTCCGGACCTGCTGCGCAGCCTGATCAGTTATTGGCACAACCACCCGTCGCTGTCGTATCTGTTTTCCGGCTTGTTCATCGGCCCGACCTCCCAGGCGCCACGGGTCGACGAGGCGCGTAACGATGCGTTGTATGAGCTGGAAGTCGCCTTCGCGCAAATGCCGGCGCCGGGCGAGGAGTGTGCACCGTGGCTGGTCGACCGGCTGTTGCGCAACTTGCTGATCGACGTCACCGGCAACACCCATCGCGCCGAATTCTGCATTGATAAGCTGTATTCCCCGGACGGTGCCACCGGGCGCCTCGGTCTGTTGGAGTTGCGCGCCTTCGAGATGCCGCCCCATGCGCGCATGAGTCTGGCTCAGCAGTTGTTGTTGCGGGCGCTGGTTGCGCGGTTCTGGCGCGAGCCCTATGCGCCGCCGAAACTGGCGCGCTGGGGGACTGAACTGCACGACCGCTTCATGCTGCCGCATTTCATCGAGCAGGATTTCGCCGACGTCATCGTCGAACTCAACAATGCCGGTTATCCATTGCGCGCCGAATGGTTCGCCGCGCATCTGGAATTCCGCTTTCCCAAGGTGGGCGATTACGCGGTCAATGGCATCGAACTGGAACTGCGGCAGGCGCTGGAGCCCTGGCATGTGTTGGGCGAGGAGGGCACGGCGGGTGGCACGGTGCGTTATGTCGATTCGTCGCTGGAGCGTTTGCAGGTCGGGCTCAAGGGCTTGCCGCCGCAGCGTTACCTGCTGACCTGCAACGGCATCCCGGTGCCGCTGCAACCGACCGGGCGGATCGGCGAGTTCGTTGCCGGCGTGCGCTTTCGGGCCTGGCAACCGGCCAATTGCCTGCAGCCGACGATTCCGGTGCACGCGCCGCTGGTGTTCGACCTGCTCGACACCTGGATGCAACGTTCGCTGGGCGGTTGTCAGTACCACGTGGCGCACCCGGGCGGGCGCAACTACGAGACACTGCCGGTCAATGCCAACGAGGCGGAGAGCCGGCGCATGGCGCGTTTCTTCCGCATCGGGCACACGCCGGGGAAACTTCCGATACCGAATCCGACCGTTTCCGACGAACTGCCGATGACGCTCGATTTGCGACGTTTCTAATTCCTGCGCGACGTGCGGATTTTTCGTATATCCGGGCGTCATCTGCCTGCGTTAGTCTGACCGTTCCTTGCTGTCTGCCGAGCTTTCCATGCCTGACCTGCTAGACCGCTACCCGCTCACTGCGGGCACTTATCACGAACTGCTCGATGGCAGTGGTGCAGTGCGCCCGCACTGGCAGCGGCTGTTCGATCATTTACAGCGCAGCAGCCCGGCGCAACTGGTGCAGCGTCAGGCGTTGCTGGCCCGGCAGATTCAGGAAAACGGCGTCACCTATAACGTCTACGCCGACCCGAAGGGCGCTGATCGGCCGTGGGAGCTGGATCTGCTGCCGCACGTGATCGCCGCTGACGAGTGGCAGCACCTGTCAGCCGGAATCGCCCAGCGGGCGCGCCTGCTCAATGCGGTGCTGGCCGATCTGTACGGCCCGCAACGGTTGATCAGCGAAGGGCTGTTGCCGGCGGAGCTGGTCTTCGGTCACAACAATTTTCTCTGGCCTTGCCAAGGCATTGCGCCGCCGGAAGCGACTTTTCTGCATCTGTACGCCGTGGATCTGGCGCGCACGCCGGACGGGCGCTGGTGGGTGACGGCGGATCGCACCCAGGCGCCGTCGGGGGCCGGTTATGCGCTGGAAAACCGCACCATCGTCTCGCGGGCGTTTCCCGAGTTGTACCGCGATCTGAAGGTGCAGCACCTGGCGGGGTTCTTCCGTACCTTGCAGGAAACCCTCGCGCGGCAGGCGCCCTGTGACGACGACGCGCCGCTGGTGGTGCTGCTGACGCCCGGACGCTTCAACGAAAGCTATTTCGAACACCTTTATCTGGCGCGCCAGCTCGGTTATCCGCTGGTTGAAGGCGGCGATCTGACGGTGCGCGATGCCACGGTGTTCCTGAAAACCCTCAGCGGTTTACGCCGGGTCCACGCGATCATGCGCCGGCTCGACGATGACTTCTGCGATCCGCTTGAGCTGCGTACCGATTCGGCGCTCGGCGTGCCCGGCTTGCTGGAAGCGGTGCGGCAGGGTCGGGTGCTGGTGGCCAACGCCCTGGGCAGCGGTGTGCTGGAGTCACCGGGGTTGCTCGGGTTTCTGCCGAAGATCAATCAATACCTGTTTGGCGAAGAGCTGATCCTGCCGTCCATCGCCACCTGGTGGTGCGGCGAGGTGCCGGTGCTGGCGCAGGCCCTGGAAAAACTGCCGGAGCTGCTGATCAAACCGGCCTTCCCCTCACAAAGTTTTGCCCCGGTGTTCGGCCGGGATCTGAGTGAGCAACAGCGTCAGGCGCTCGCCGAGCGCATGCAGGCCCGGCCCTATGCCTACGTGGCGCAAGAGCTGGCGCAGCTGTCACAGGCGCCGATCTGGCAAGCCGAGGACGGCCAGTTGCAACCGCGGGCCATCGGCATGCGCATGTACGCCGTGGCCAGTCGCGACGGCTACCGCGTGCTGCCCGGTGGCCTGACCCGGGTGGCCGCCGAGGCCGATGCCGAAGTGGTGTCGATGCAACGCGGCGGTGCGAGCAAGGACACCTGGGTGTTGGGCGAGCGCCCGCCGAGTGGTGAGCAATGGAAAACCCAGCGTAATGTCGGTGTGCATGATCTGGTGCGCCGCGATCCATATCTGCCGTCACGGGTGGTGGAAAACCTGTTCTGGTTCGGCCGCTATTGCGAGCGTTGCGATGACAGTGCGCGATTGCTGCGCATCATGCTCGCGCGGTATGTCGATGGCGATGATCCGCAGGCCTTGCAAGCGGCGGTCGATCTCGGCGAGCGGCTGACGTTGTTGCCAGACGAAGGTGAATTGCCGGAGCGACTGCTCGCCGCATTGCTCGGTGAAGACTGGTCATTCAGCCTGCGTTCCAACCTGCAGCGCTTGCAGTGGGCCGCCTCGCAGGTGCGCGGCAAGCTCTCCCGGGAAAACTGGCAGGCCTTGGTGGAGTTGCAGCGCGAAGCCATGGAACTGGACACCGACGCGCCGGACTTCGGCGAGTTGCTGGACTTTCTCAACCGCCTGGTGATGTCGCTGGCGGCGCTGTCCGGGTTCGCCCTGGACGACATGACCCGCGACGAAGGCTGGCGCTTCCTGATGATCGGCCGGCGCATCGAACGCCTGCAGTTTCTCAGCAGCAGCCTTGCGGCGTTCCTGCGAGGGAGCGCCGCGTTCGATCAGGCGGGGCTTGAGTGGCTGCTGGAGCTGGGCAACAGCAGCATCACTTACCGTTCTCGTTATCTGGCGGTGGCGCAGTTGATCCCGGTGCTCGACTTGTTGCTGCTCGACGAACAGAACCCGCATGCAGTGTTGTTCCAGTTGAAACTGGTGACCCGCACGCTGAAACGCCTGAACGATGATTTCGGCGTGCCCCGCGAGGCCGGACTGCCGCAACTGGTCGAGCGTCTGGCACGCTTTGATCTGGGTTGTCTGGAGAATTCGCTGTTCGGCGAATCCAGCGTGCGCGCCGCACTCGATGGTCTGGCGGACTTGCTGCAAGACATCGCCGAGGCCAGCGGGCAAGTCTCGGATCGCCTGGCCCTGCGCCACTTTGCCCATGTCGATGATGTCAGCCAGCGTACGGTGTCGGTCTGATGAGCGCGAATTACCAGATCTTCCACGACACTTGTTATCACTACGACAGCCCGGTGTCGCTGGCGCAGCAATTGGCGCACTTGTGGCCCCGAGAATGCACATGGCAGCGCTGCACCGAACAGCAATTGCTGATCAGTCCGGAGCCGACAACCCGGCGTGACGAACTCGATGTCTTCGGCAATCCGCTGACCCGTCTGGCCTTCGAGCGGCCGCACGACGAGTTGCAGGTCAACGCACGGCTCACCGTTGAAGTGCTGGCGCGACCGCCGGCGGACTTCAATCTGTCCCCGGCGTGGGAGCAGACGTGCAATGCGCTGACCTACAGCAGTCAGCCGTTGTCCGCCGCAATGTTGGAGGCTTGTCGTTATCGCTTTCAGTCACCCTACGTGCACCTGAAACGCAGCTTCGTCGAGTTCTCCGAAAGCTGCTTCCCGCCGGGCCGGCCTTTGATGCTGGGAGTGCAGGCCTTGATGCAGAAGATTTTTAGCGAGTTCACGTTCGATGCCGAGGCCACGCAGGTGGCGACGCCGCTGGTGGAGGTGCTGGAGCGCCGGCGTGGCGTGTGTCAGGACTTCGCCCACCTGATGCTCGCCTGTGTGCGCTCGCGAGGGCTGGCGGCGCGTTACATCAGCGGCTATCTGCTGACCCAGCCACCGCCGGGACAGCCACGTCTGATCGGCGCCGATGCGTCGCACGCCTGGGTGTCAGTGTTCTGTCCGGTATTGGGTTGGGTGGATTTCGATCCGACCAACAATGTGCAGCCGGCGCTGGAGCACATCACCCTGGCGTGGGGCCGGGACTTTTCCGATGTGTCGCCGTTGCGAGGGGTAATTCTGGGGGGCGGTAGCCACGACCCGGAAGTGCGGGTCACTGTGATGCCACTGGACTGAAGACAACTCGAGCGTGAGGAGCTTTTGTGGCGAGGGGATTTATCCCCGATCGGCTGCGAAGCAGTCGCCCAGTCCAGACAACTCATTCGATTAGGCCGGACACAGGGGCCGCTTCGCGACCCATCGGGGATAAATCCCCTCGCCACAGATCGCTCCCTCAGGGAGCGAATCAGCAATCAGCTCAGGCGTCGGGCGCCTGATCTTTCGGTGCTTCAACATCATCATCGTCATCAGTCGCCACTTCACCGTCAGGGTTCAGTGCCGCTTCTTCAGCCATTTGTTTCTTGCGCTGAAGCTTTTCCTCTTTCTTCTGTTCCTTTGCCAGGTCTCGTTGACGTTTGGCGAAGGAGTAATTGGGTTTGGCCATGGGCGATCCTCTGGGGTCGAAGGTGAGGTTGAGCGGCGCGTATTCTGCCCTGTATCGGTGTCCGGCGGTTAGCCGGGTTTTTGGTCGACCCACTTCGGCGTGACGGTCGGCTTCCACTGATCGAGGGTGTCGAGCAGGGTGTCTGGCGATTCGCTCACTTGCAGCATGTCACGGTGTGGCGCACGAACGAAGCCTTCGCCGACGATATGGTCAAGAAAAGCGGTGAGCCTGCTGTAAAAACCGTTCACTTCCAGCAGCCCCAGCGGCTTGCCGTGGTAGCCGAGCTGGCCCCAGGTCCAGACTTCGAACAGCTCCTCCAGCGTGCCGAGGCCGCCGGGCAGGGCGATGAATGCATCGCTGAGTTCAGCCATGCGCGCCTTGCGCGCGTGCATGCCGTCGACCACTTCCAGGCGTGTCAGGCTTTTGTGGCCGATCTCCTTGTCCATCAGGCTCTGCGGAATGATCCCGATCACTTCACCACCGGCGGCCAGTGCGGCATCGGCGACCAGCCCCATCAAGCCCACGGCACCACCGCCGTAGACCAGGGTCAGCTGGCGCTCGGCCAGCGCGCGGCCAAGGGCTTTGGCGGCTTCAGTGTAAGCCGGATCGGTACCGGCGTTGGCACCGCAAAATACACAAACGGATGTGAGAGACATGCCTTCCTCCTGGGTCAATCCGTCACAGGGTAACGGCTGGCACGCCCTGATCCAAGGGCTAGACTTCTCGCTCCGGCGATTCAAAAGTACCGCTGGCGCCGCAGGCATAGGCGGCAAGCAAACTGCACAACAGACCGTTAAAGAACATGACAGGCACTCCGTCTCAGTAGATGGGCCGATCATAGGGGCGTCCGTTGCATCTGGCCGGTAGATTGTTTCGATGAGTGTCATAGCCTGAAAGTTGTATACAATTTTTGACTCAAGTCATAGGAACTTGCGAAGATTTCAGGCAGTCTTTCCATCATTCGTGTTTTGTTAACCCTGCCTTGGAGATTCACCATGTTTTCCAAAGTTGTTGCGGTATCCCTGCTGGCGCTGGCCAGCAGCCAATTGATGGCTGCCGAGTGCAAAACCACCGTTGACTCCACCGATCAGATGTCCTTCAACACCAAGGAAATCGTGATCGACAAGAGCTGCAAGACTTTCACCGTCGAACTGACCCACTCCGGCAGCCTGCCGAAAAACGTCATGGGCCATAACCTGGTGATCAGCAAAGAAGCGGACATGCAGCCGATTGCTACTGACGGCCTGGCCGCCGGCATCGACAAGAACTACCTGAAAGACGGCGACGCGCGCGTCATCGCTCACACCAAGATCATCGGTGCCAAGGAAACCGACTCGTTGACTTTCGACGTGTCGAAACTGAATGCCGCTGAAAAATACGGCTTCTTCTGCTCGTTCCCGGGCCACATCTCGATGATGAAAGGCACCATTACGGTCAAGTAAGGCGGGCCACCGTGTCATCGTTCATCGCGGGCAAGCCCGCCCCCACAGGTTCTATGTCTGCCACAACTTTTGTGTACACCTGAAATCCTGTGAGAGCGGGCTTGCCTGCGAAGAGGCCATCCGCCTCAAGCGATGTTCTGGCCAAAGAAAAGCCCGCTGAGGATCACGCCTCAGCGGGCTTTTTCATTCCATCACCGATCAGGGTGCGAACGGCATGACGCGCTTGTGATGGGTCTTGTTGTAGGTGTTGACGATGATGTCGAACGCTTCCTGACGCACCGGCTCGCCATGCAGGAAGGCGTCGATCTCGGCATAGGTCACACCGTGGGAGGCTTCGTCCGGTTTGCCCGGCGACAGGTCTTCCAGGTCCGCGGTCGGCACTTTCTCCACCAACGACTCCGGCGCACCGAAGCTGCGGGCAATCGCCCGGACCTGGTTTTTCACCAGGCCGCTGAGCGGGGCCAGATCGCAGGCGCCGTCACCGAACTTGGTGAAGAAACCCATCACGGCTTCCGCCGCGTGGTCGGTGCCGATCACCAGACCGTGGGCCGCGCCGGCGATGGTGTACTGGGCGACCATGCGCATCCGCGCCTTGGTGTTGCCGAGCACAAAATCCACCGACACCGCGTGCTTGCCTTCGAACGCCGCAACTTCACTGGCCAGCGACTTCACCGCCGGTCCGATGTTGACGGTGTGGCGCTCGTCCGGGGCGATGAAATCCACCGAGGCCTGGGCGTCGTGTTCGTCGAACTGGGTTTCGTACGGCAGGCGCACGGCGATGAACTTGTAGCTGTCGTCGCCAGTGCGCTCGCGCAGTTCACGCATGGCACGCTGGGCCAGGAGGCCGGCGGTCAGCGAGTCGACACCGCCGCTGATGCCCAGCACCAGCGTCTTGAGCCCGGAATTGACCAGGCAATCCTGAATAAAGGTAATGCGCCGGGCGACTTCGGCCTGCAGGGCCTGATAGTCAGCGAACGGCGGTTGCACCTTGAGCTGTTCAGCAATCTCACGCTGTACGGCTTGCATGAATTCACTCCTTGCTAGATAGACTGGAATCGGCAGGAACCTGGAACACGTGTCGCAAATAGGCGACGAAATTCGGGTCTTTACAGTGGGTCTTGCCTGGCTCGTCGGAGATCTTCGCCACCGGCTGGCCGTTGCAGGCGGTCATTTTAAGCACGATGCTCATCGGTTCGACACCTGGAATGTCACAGGTCAGGTTGGTGCCGATGCCGAAGCTCACGTTGATCCGGCCGTGCAGGGCGCGGAAAATTTCCAGCGACCTGGGCAGGGTCAGGCTGTCGGAGAACACCAGGGTCTTGCTCATCGGGTCGATGCCGAGCTTGTGGTAGTGCGCGATGCATTTTTCACCCCAGGCCACGGGATCGCCGGAGTCATGACGCAAACCGTCAAACAGCTTGGCGAAGAACAGGTCGAAATCGCCGAGGAACGCATCGGTGGTGATGCAGTCGGTCAGGGCGATCCCCAGCAAGCCACGGTACTCGCGGACCCAGCAATCGAGCGCAGCGATCTGGCTGTCGATCAGCCGCGGGCCGAGTTGCTGGTGGGCCATGATCCATTCGTGGGCCATGGTGCCCAACGGTTTCATGTCCAGCTCGCGGGACAGGTGCACGTTGCTGGTGCCGACGAAGCGCCCGGGGAAATCGTGCTTGAGCACGTTCACCACTTCTTCCTGCACGCGGTACGAGAAGCGCCGACGGGTACCGAAATCGGCTACCTGCAATTGCGCCAGTTCATCGGCAGAGGTATTCGCGGTGAGCCAGTCGAACTTGCGGTAAAGCTGCTCGCGGGCCTGCTCGAGCACCGTGTCGCGGTAGCGATAGCGGTTGCGCACTTCGCTGACGATGGCCAGCAACGGCACTTCGTAGAGGATCACATGCAACCACGGCCCGCGCAGGCGGATGAACAGCTCGCCGTTCTCGATGCCGGTGTGCAGGTAGCGCAGGTTGAAGCGGAACAGCCCGAGAAAACGCAGGAAATCCGGTTTGATGAAGCTGATGCGCTCAAGAAAACTCAACTGGTCGGCGCTCAGGCTCAATTCGGCCAGACGCTCGACCTGAAAGCGGATCTCGGCCAGATACGGGCGCAGATCCTCGGCGTTACGGCAACGGAACTCCCATTCGACTTCGACGTTGGGGTAGTTGTGCAGCACCGCCTGCATCATCGTCAGTTTGTAGAAGTCGGTGTCGAGCAGGTTCTGCACGATGCGATCGGCAAACACACTCTCGCTCATAAACGGGGTCTCCAGGTGCACCGCGCCCGGCGCGGTATCAAACAATGGTGCTAGTGGCGCATATCAGCGGCAGGGATTGCCAGCGCTTTTTTGCTTTCGGGTGAAAGTTCCTCTGATGCCGTACATCTGAGCCCGCAAAACTTGGCTATTTTCGGTTGCGCTTCAAGTGCAGCTTGAATGACTTGTTCAAGTTTTTCGCCGCTTTTTAAATACTCAGCCAATAGACGGTGTCTTGGTATCAGATTGATTTCAATCGCTCTGATAAAAGCTGCTCTGAGCATTTCTTGGGTGACTATTTTATA
The DNA here is from genome assembly GCF_014268495.2 of Pseudomonas monsensis. Taxonomy (NCBI): domain Bacteria; kingdom Pseudomonadati; phylum Pseudomonadota; class Gammaproteobacteria; order Pseudomonadales; family Pseudomonadaceae; genus Pseudomonas; species Pseudomonas monsensis. The sequence continues at coordinate 886,715 of NZ_CP077087.1, forward strand.
CATGAATTACACCTCCCTTGAAGGTGATCTGTTCCAGTGTATCTACGCCGTCCTGAAGTAACAAATAGGCTGGAAGTATTAGTCTATAGAAATCAGAGTCGTTAGTTCCTTTAAGTGTGACTATTGTGAAAGATTCCAAGAGGCCTGCGGCGGCTCGAATTCTGAAGCAGGCGTCTTCAAATAATTGATTGGGTGTGGCGTGCGAGTCTATGAAGTATGTTGGAGTATTGGTTGCATTTGCTTTGAGAGGGTAAAAGCGATTCATTGAATAAGGTCCTGTTTTTTTAGGCGTGACAGATCGTGGAATTTATTATTTTTCAGTATTCTATGTTTGACGTATATTGAGGTGGCTGCTGCAAAACCATTAGTTGCTAATGGCTTTGCACTTACCTGATCTAAGCGTGAGTAGGCTGTTTGCTCGCGTTCGACGAAAGAACCGGCTAGCTACGAATTATCGTGCCTGGACAGCCGTTTTGTGGCGGCCACGCTAACGGATCAAGATCCAGATCAAGGAATTTGCTTGAGTCGAAAACAGGAGCCTTGATTCCGCCACGTCGTTGTTCGTCGTAATCGCGTAAAACACGCATGCTGATTTTGAAGAGCAGGAACATGGCTACGAGGTTGACGAGCGCGAGCAGCGTCATGGAGATGTCTGCAAAAGCCAGAACAGTAGATAGATCTTCGACGGAGCCCCAGAACACTAATATCAATACCAGTACACGATAGAAAATCAGCATTTTTCGTGGTTCATCCCATATGAACCGCAAGCTGTTTTCTCCCAGGTAATAGTTGTACAGCATTGCGGTAAATACGAATAACGCAAGCACTACGCTGATAAACATGCGTCCCCATTCCCCGACGACGGCTGCCAGCGAGTTTTGTGCCAGAGCAATCCCGTCACCTTCAAAACCCGGCGTGTAGAATCCGGATAGCAAAATTAATAACGCAGTACAGGTACAGATGACGAATGTATCGATGAAAACACTCAACGCTTGTACGGCACCCTGTGCAACCGGGTGTTCGATCTTCGCTACTGAGGCGACATTGGGAGCACTGCCGAGTCCTGCCTCGTTGGAGAAAACGCCTCGTCTGACACCCATGATGATTGCGCTGCCAACCAGTCCACCAAACGCCTGATCCAGACCGAATGCGCTTTTGATAATGGTCATAAGCATTGCCGGTACCTGATCGAACTGTAGAACGATCACATAGGCCGTGACGCCAACATAGGAAAGAACCTTTAGTGGAACCAGAAGATCGGCTACCGCAGCTATACGTTTTATCCCGCCAATGAAGACAACTCCCAGCATCAAAGACAGTACGAGCCCCGACCACATCGGCGGCAGACCAAACGCATCTTTTAACGAGTGTGATACAGCATGGGACTCGAGACCATTGATTGCAAAACCAAAGGTCACCAGCAGTAGCACAGCCGCGATCATCCCGAGCCAGCGCTTGTCCAGACCGTGCTGGATGTACCAGGACGGGCCTCCTCGATACACGCCTTTGCCATCGCTGCGCTTGTACAGTTGCCCTAACGTACACTCGAAGAAGCTGCTCGACATGCCTAATAGAGCGGTCACCCACATCCAGAATACTGCGCCGGGCCCGCCCATGCTCACTGCAATCCCGACGCCAACTATATTGCCAGTACCGACACGGCCGGCAAGGCTGAGCGTCAGTGCCTGAAATGAACTCAAGTGATGGCCGCTGGCACGCCAGCTCCCCTGTAAAACACCGAACATATGGGGGAAATATCTGAATTGGACAAATTTCGACCGGAGGGTGAAGTAGCTTCCCAGTCCTAGAACTAAAGGTATTAATACCTTGCCCGACAGAAAATCGTTGATGATGTCTAGCATTCAAAGCTCCTTGCTATTTAGAGTGCTGGCATATTAATGGTGTCATCAGTCCTGCGTTTCAGGAGTCGTAATATCCAGCCATATTTCATTCGGTGCAATTTCTCAAGTTGCTTAAATGTGATGCGAGTTGGTGCTATGGTTACCGCCTCTTGATTTCTGTTGGGTCATTGTATGTGTGAATTTTTTCCGGCTAACTTGAAGCTGCTGTGTAGTCACTACAGATCCGTCGCAGAAGTTTGTAGGAAACTTCGAATTAATCGTGGGCAGTTCAATAAGTATCTTTGTGGAAAAAGCGTTCCAACACCTTTCAATCTCAAACGCATTTGTGATTTTTTTGGTGTGGAAGAATTTGAGATAGGTCTGCCACCGGAGCAATTTATCGCTTTGATTGGCGATAAGGCTAATAAGAATCAGGCCTCGGGAGCGGTGGTGGCATCACGGATAATGCATGAACACCTGCGTCAACAGTCTTCACCCGAACTGAAAACCCATGTCGGTTATTACTACGAGTACTACCATGCCATGACCGAACCTGGCTCCATTCTGTGTTCGCTTGTGCATGTACGCGAGGAAGATGATGACATTGTTTATGAACGAAACGAGCGCTTACAGATTGCCGGAGCGGGAGGGGATTTTGAACGGTATCAGTATCTGGGTATTGCTTATTACCTGCGGGATCGCCTTTTTTTTGTCGATTATGAATCGCTGACTTCAAACGAGATCAGCCAAACCATTCTCATCCCGAGTTTCAAAAGCTGTATCACGCGGCTCAATGGTTTGAAGCTGGGTGTTTCTGCTGCTGATCACCGTGCTCCTTCTTGTACAAGGGTCGTTTGGGAGTTTCTTGGGCACGATATCAATCGGGTCGATGCTTATCGGCGCGTTCGGTTGTACAAGCCGGATGATTGCGCTATAGACGCCGATCTGCGCGCACGTCTCGCTCAAGCCCAGGTTGTGGATAACTTGTTTGTGATCGCCTGACAAATTCTCTGGTAGGAGCTGCCTAAGGCTGCGATCTTTTGACCTCGTTTTTGACAATCAAAAGATTGCAGCCTTCGGCAGCTCAGAGAGGTCAGTAGGCATCCGGGCTATCAATCTGTTCGAGCATCCACTTCACAAAATCGCGCACCTTCGGCACTTCCGCCGCGTGCTCCGGATAGGCCAGGTAATAAGCGTCGGAACTGGGCATCGCATGCTGCCAGGGAATGACCAGTTTGCCGTCGGCCAATTCCTCTTCCACCAGAAACCGTGGCAACAACGCCACACCGCAACCGACCTGGGCGGCGCGGATGCACATATAAAAGGTTTCGAAGCGTGGCCCGTGGTAGCTGTGCTCGGTCTGGTAACCCTGGCTGTCGAACCAGTCGTGCCAGGCCTGCGGGCGCGAGGCGTTTTGCAGCAGCACCAGGTCGGTCAGTTGCGTCGGGTCCGTGAAGGGTTTGTCCGGCAGGCTGCCCGGCGCACAGACCGGCACCAGCTCCTCGCCAAACAACTTCAGGCACTCGGTGCCGGGGCGTGAACCCTGGCCAAAGTAGAACGCCAGATCGCTGCGCCCTTGCAGCAAATCATCCGCCTCCTGCTCGTTGCAAAGATCGAGGTGAATCGACGGGTGGCGCAGGCGCCAGCCTTTGAGGCGCGGCACCAGCCAGCGGGCGCCGAAGGTCGAAGGCGTAGACACGCGCAGGACTTCGGTCTCGCCGCCGTAGGAACGCAGGTAATGCGTCGACATTTCCACCTGGGTGAGGATTTTTCGGACTTCCACCAGGTACAAATCCCCGGCCGGGGTCATCTGCAGGCGACGACGCACGCGGCGGAACAACAAGTGCTGCAACAATTCCTCAAGCTGCGCCACCTGTTTGCTGACGGCGCTCTGGGTCAGGTTCAGCTCCTCGGCGGCCCGGGTGAAACTCAAGTGCCGGGTCACGGCCTCGAAGCACTGCAACGCGGTGATCGACGGCAGGTGGCGTTTATTCAGCATGGGTGGTCCTTTTCTTGTCTTTCTCAGCGCAGCATGAATAAACGGAATGATATCTCGCGTAAAGGTCGTTTGTTGCCTCGCCATTGTGACGCTACAACTAAAGGCCTGCCCGGTCGCGAAAAAGCGTCCGCACACATTCAGTTTTTTGCTTGAGGAGTGACCCATGGTTGCCGCATTGCTTGATCGTCTCGGTGTGAACCCGGCCCTGTACCAGAACGGCAAGGTGCCGGTGCATTCGCCCATCGACGGCAGCCGCATCGCTGCGGTGAACTGGGAAGGCCCGGCCGAAGTCGAGCAGCACATCAGTCGCGCAGATCATGCGTTCGAGCAATGGCGCAAGGTTCCGGCCCCGCGTCGTGGCGAGCTGGTGCGTCAGTTCGGCGAAGTGTTGCGCGAATACAAGACCGATCTCGGCGAGCTGGTGTCGTGGGAAGCGGGCAAGATCACCCAGGAAGGTTTGGGTGAAGTGCAGGAGATGATCGACATCTGCGACTTCGCCGTCGGCCTGTCCCGTCAGTTGTACGGCTTGACCATCGCCTCCGAGCGCCCGGGCCACCACATGCGTGAAACCTGGCATCCACTGGGCGTGGTCGGCGTGATCAGTGCGTTCAACTTCCCGGTCGCGGTGTGGGCGTGGAACACTACGCTGGCGCTGGTCTGCGGCAACCCGGTGGTGTGGAAGCCGTCGGAGAAAACCCCGCTGACCGCACTGGCCTGCCAGGCACTGTTTGATCGTGTGGTGAAGAATTTCACCGATGCCCCGGCCAACTTGTGCCAAGTGATCATCGGTGGCCGCGATGCCGGCGAAGCGCTGGTCGATGACCCACGTGTCGCGCTGATCAGCGCCACTGGCAGCACCCGCATGGGCCGCGAAGTGGCGCCGAAAGTCGCCGCGCGTTTTGCCCGTAGCATTTTGGAGCTCGGCGGCAACAACGCGATGATCCTCGGCCCAAGCGCCGATCTCGACATGGCGGTACGCGCGATTCTGTTCAGCGCGGTCGGCACTGCCGGCCAGCGTTGCACCACATTACGTCGGTTGATCGCCCATGAGTCGGTGAAGGAAGAGATCGTCACTCGCCTTAAAGCTGCGTACTCGAAAGTGCGCATCGGTCATCCGCTGGAAGGCAATCTGATCGGCCCGCTGATCGACAAGCACAGCTTCGAAAACATGCAGGATGCGCTGGAGCAGGCGCTGAGCGAGGGTGGCCGGGTATTCGGCGGCAAGCGTCAGCTCGAAGAGCAATTCCCCAATGCCTACTACGTGTCGCCGGCCATCGTTGAAATGCCGGAGCAGAGCGATGTGGTCTGCAGCGAAACCTTTGCGCCGATCCTCTACGTGGTCGGCTACAGCGATTTCGAGGAAGCGCTGCGCCTGAACAACGCGGTGCCACAAGGCCTGTCGTCGTGCATTTTCACCACCGACGTGCGCGAGGCCGAGCGGTTCATGTCAGCGGTCGGCAGTGACTGCGGCATCGCCAACGTCAACATCGGCCCGAGCGGCGCGGAAATCGGCGGCGCGTTTGGTGGCGAGAAGGAAACCGGTGGCGGTCGTGAGTCGGGCTCCGACGCATGGCGCGCGTACATGCGCCGCCAGACCAACACCGTGAACTATTCGCTGGAGTTGCCGCTGGCGCAGGGCATTACATTCGATTAAGCAGCAGCGAGCCTCAAGCCCCAAGCTACAAGCAGATCGGCTTGCTGCTTGTAGCTTAAAGCTTGCAGCTGCTCCGACAGGAGCTTGGCAATGCCGTTACGCGAAGAATGTCTGTGGGAAAAACTCACGCCGCAACGCCCGGATAACACCGCGCTGCGCGGCGAGGTCAAGGTCGATGTCTGCGTGATCGGTGCCGGGTTTACCGGGTTGTCGGCGGCGCTGCATCTGTTGGAAAAAGGTAAAAGCGTCTGCGTGCTGGAAGCGCATCGCGCCGGGCACGGCGGTTCCGGGCGCAACGTCGGGCTGGTCAATGCCGGCATGTGGATTCCACCGGACGAGATCGAAGCCGGTTTCGGCGAAGCGGTCGGCAGTCAGCTCAACCGCATGCTCGGGGCGGCGCCGGCGCTGGTGTTCAGCCTGGTGGATAAATACAACATCGACTGCCAGTTGCGCCGCGAAGGCACTCTGCACATGGCGCACAACGCCAAGGGTGAGGCGGATCTGCGCAGTCGCGAAGAGCAATGGAAGCGTCGTGGTGCGCCGGTCGAATTGCTCACCGGCAAGGCCTGTGAACAGGCCACCGGTACGCAAAAGATTGCCGCCGCATTGCTCGATCGCCGCGCCGGCACGCTCAACCCGATGGCCTATGTCACCGGTCTGGCCAACGCTGTGAAGGGGTTGGGCGGGCAGATGTTCGATCACTCGCCGGTCACCCGCCTTGAACGCCAGGGCCCGCAATGGTCGGTGCAGACCGGGCAGGGTTCGGTGCTCGCCGAGCAAGTGGTGATCGCCTCCAACGCCTACACCGAAGGCGACTGGACTGAACTCAAACGTAACTTCTTCCCCGGCTACTACTATCAGGTCTCGTCGGTGCCACTGACCGAAGACGCGGCGCAAGCCATTCTTCCGGGCGGGCAGGGCTCGTGGGATACCCGGCAAGTGTTGAGCAGCATCCGCCGCGACAAGGACGGACGGTTGTTGCTCGGCAGCCTCGGCAACGGCAATCAGAAACCCACGTGGTTTCTCAAGGCCTGGGCCGATCGTGTGCAGCAACACTACTTCCCTAACCTGAAGCCGGTGGAATGGGAGTGCACCTGGACCGGGCGCATCGCCTTCACCCCCGATCACCTGATGCGCCTGTTCGAGCCGGCACCGGGACTGGTGGCCGTCACCGGTTACAACGGGCGTGGCGTTACCACCGGCACGGTGGTTGGCAAGGCGTTCGCCGATTACCTGTGTCACGGCAATCCTCAAGCCTTGCCGATTCCTTTTGCACCGATGCAGCCCCTGGCGGGTGTGGGCCTGCGCAGTTGCCTGTACGAGGCCGGGTTCTCGCTGTATCACGCGGGCCAGTGCCTGCGCATCGTTATCTGAGTGTTGAAATATGTTGCCGGAAGCGGCGCTTTTCGATGCAGCGACTAGCCTGTAATGGTGCGGGTTGTAGCAGTCCCGCACCAGCAGTGTGCAGTTCGGTGACGCGGGCTGTTACAGGCTGGTTGCACGTCGTTTGGTGCCGCGGTTGCAATGATGGCGCAAGCGGGTTGCGCCTGAGATTTTAAAAGGTTTCACCTTCCGCGGTTTAGACGGTTGCACGCCCAATGAAAATGGGAACGAAACAGTCGAAATAACAAGAAAGCAGCGACTTTTTGAAGAATAAAAAACCGATGGCACGGCGCTTGCTCAGAGCAATCAGTGAAGTGAAGTCGCAGTGCCAACTAAAAAAAACCTTGGAGCACCACCTCATGTCCCAGACGTTTTACAAGAAAGGCTTTCTGGCCCTCGCAGTCGCTACTGCGCTGGGTGTTTCTGCGTTTGCTCAAGCTGATGTGAAAATCGGTGTAGCGGGTCCAATGACTGGCGCCAACGCGGCATTTGGCGAGCAGTACATGAAGGGTGCACAGGCCGCGGCGGACGCGGTCAACGCGGCGGGCGGCGTCAACGGGGAGAAAATCGTTCTGGTCAAGGGCGATGACGCCTGCGAACCGAAGCAGGCCGTGACGGTCGCCAAGGACCTCACCAACCAGAAAGTCGCCGGTGTAGTCGGTCACTTCTGCTCCTCTTCGACCATTCCAGCGTCGGAAATCTACGACGAAGCCGGGATCATCGCGATCACCCCGGGTTCGACCAACCCACAAGTCACCGAGCGTGGCCTCAGCGCGATGTTCCGTATGTGCGGGCGTGATGACCAGCAAGGCATTGTGGCCGGCGACTACATCGTCGACGTGCTCAAGGGCAAGAAAGTCGTCGTGCTGCACGACAAAGACACCTACGGCCAAGGCCTGGCGGATGCCACCAAGGCACAACTGGTCAAACGCGGCGTGACGCCCGTGTTGTACGAAGGCCTGACCCGTGGCGAAAAAGACTTCAGCACCATCGTCACCAAGATCCGTGGCGCTGGCGCCGATGTCGTCTACTTCGGCGGCCTGCACCCGGAGGCCGGTCCGCTGGTTCGCCAACTGCGTGAGCAAGGCCTGAAAGACGTCAAGTTCATGTCCGATGACGGCATTGTGACCGACGAACTGGTGACCACCGCCGGTGGCCCGCAATTCGTCGACGGCGTGCTGATGACCTTTGGCGCCGACCCACGCCTGCTGCCAGACAGCAAGACCGTGGTAGACGCCTTCCGCAAGGCCGGTACCGAACCTGAGGGCTACACCCTGTACGCCTACGCTTCGGTACAAACCCTGGCGGCCGCGTTCAACGGCGCGAAGAAAAACGACGGCGAAGCCGCTGCCAAGTGGCTGAAGGCCAACCCGGTGAAAACCGTGATGGGCGAAAAAACCTGGGACTCCAAGGGCGACCTGAAAGTCTCCGACTACGTGGTTTACCAGTGGGACAAGGACGGCAAATATCACCAGCTGGAAAAACAGAAGTAAGGGCTGACGCGACCCTTTGAACTCCGCAAATCCCTGTGGGGCGGGCTTGCCCGCGATGACGGCCTGACAGTCGACAACTGTGTTGAATGTTCTACCGCTATCGCTGGCAAGCCAGCTCCCACAAGGTCCAGTGGTGTTCGAACTGTTCGCGCTCTGACATTGCTCCGACGTAAATCTGTATTTTTCCTAGAAGAACCGCACATCACCGATGTGCAGGTTCTCACTGCGTGAGATTGCGTTATGGATGGTATTTTCCTGCAGCAACTGGTCAACGGCCTGACCCTCGGGTCGGTCTATGGCCTGATCGCCATCGGCTACACAATGGTCTACGGCATCATCGGCATGATCAACTTCGCTCACGGCGAGGTTTACATGATTTCCGCTTACCTGGCGGCAATCAGTCTGGCTCTGCTGGCTTACTTCGGTATTGAATCCTTCCCGCTGCTGATGCTCGGCACGCTGATTTTCACCATCGTGATCACGGCGGTGTATGGCTGGGTCATCGAGCGAGTCGCTTACAAACCCCTGCGCAACTCCACCCGACTGGCACCGTTGATCAGCGCCATCGGTATCTCCCTGATCCTGCAAAACTATGCACAGATCGCCCAGGGCGCCAAACAACAGGGTGTGCCGACCCTGCTGAGCGGTGCGTGGCGCGTTGAAGTCGGTACTGGCTTCGTGCAACTGACCTACACCAAAGTCTTCATTCTGGTGGCCGCCTTCGTCGGCATGGGTCTGCTGACCTACGTGATCAAGTACACCAAGCTCGGCCGCATGTGCCGCGCGACCCAGCAAGACCGCAAGATGGCCTCGATCCTCGGCATCAACACCGACCGGGTCATTTCCTATGTGTTCATCATCGGTGCAGCCATGGCGGCGCTGGCCGGCGTGCTGATCACCATGAACTACGGCACTTTCGACTTCTATGCCGGCTTCATTATCGGCATCAAGGCGTTCACCGCGGCGGTGCTGGGCGGTATTGGTTCGCTGCCTGGCGCGATGCTCGGCGGGATCATTCTCGGCATCTCCGAGTCGCTGTTCTCCGGCCTGGTCAACTCCGACTACAAAGACGTGTTCAGCTTCTCGCTGCTCGTACTTGTTCTGGTCTTCCGGCCGCAGGGCCTGTTGGGCCGTCCTCTTGTGTCGAAGGTGTAAGCGATGTCTTCAACCACTCAAAAAAGCATTGATATCAAAAAAAGCCTGGTTGAGGCGATTCTGGCCGGCCTGATTGCCCTGATCGTGTTCGGCCCGATTGTCGGCGTGGTACTCGACGGCTACAGCTTCAACCTCGAGCCGACCCGTGTTGCGTGGATCATCGGCATCGTCATGCTCGGCCGCTTCGCCCTCAGCCTGTTCCTGCAAACGCCCAAGGGCCTGAAGATTCTCGACGGGTTCGAGAGCAGCGGTTCGGGCGTGCATGTATTGCCGTCCGACCACAAATCCAGTCTGCGCTGGATCATCCCGCTGCTGATTGTGCTCGCGGTCATCGTGCCGTTTGTCTCCAACTCGTACCTGCTGGGCGTGGTCATCCTCGGGTTGATCTACGTGCTGTTGGGGCTGGGGCTGAACATCGTGGTCGGCCTGGCCGGTCTGCTCGACCTCGGTTACGTGGCGTTCTACGCCATCGGCGCCTACGGTCTGGCACTCGGTTACCAGTACCTCGGGCTGGGGTTCTGGACCGTGCTGCCACTGGCGGCGGTCACTGCCGGCCTGGCCGGTTGCATCCTCGGTTTCCCGGTGTTGCGCCTGCATGGCGACTATCTGGCGATCGTGACGCTGGGCTTCGGTGAAATCATTCGCCTGATCCTCAACAACTGGCTGTCACTGACCGGCGGCCCGAACGGTATGCCGGCGCCGTTGCCGACGTTCTTCGGTCTGGAGTTCGGCAAGCGGGCGAAGGATGGCGGGGTGCCGTTCCATGAGTTCTTCGGCATCGCCTACAACCCGGACGTGAAGTATTACTTCATCTACGCGGTATTGTTCCTCGTGGTACTGGCCGTGCTGTACATCAAGCATCGGCTGGTGAAGATGCCGGTGGGCCGCGCCTGGGAAGCCCTGCGTGAAGACGAAATCGCCTGCCGCTCGATGGGCCTCAACCACGTTCTGGTCAAGCTCTCGGCGTTCACCATCGGTGCGTCGACGGCCGGCCTCGCTGGTGTGTTCTTCGCCACTTACCAGGGTTTCGTCAACCCGACCTCGTTCACCTTCTTCGAATCAGCGCTGATCCTCGCCATCGTCGTGCTCGGCGGCATGGGCTCGACCATCGGCGTGGTGATTGCGGCGTTCGTGCTCACGGTTGCTCCGGAGCTGCTGCGCGGCTTCGCTGAATACCGCGTGCTGCTGTTCGGCATCCTGATGGTGTTAATGATGATCTGGCGACCACGAGGGCTGATCCGCATCAGCCGTACCGGGGTCACTCCACGCAAAGGTGCCATTCACTATGAGAGGGCTGCGCCATGAGTGAAGTCGTACTCTCTGTGGAAAAACTGATGATGCATTTCGGTGGCATCAAGGCCTTGAGCGATGTCAGCCTGAAGGTCAAACGCAACTCGATCTTCGCCCTGATCGGCCCCAACGGTGCGGGCAAGACCACGGTGTTCAACTGCCTGACCGGGTTCTACAAGGCCTCCGGCGGCAAGATCGAACTCAACGTGCGCGGCAAGCAGACCAACGTCATCCAGTTGCTGGGCGAATCGTTCAAACCGACCGATTTCGTTTCGCCGAAGTCGTTCCTCAGCCGTCTGTACTACAAGATGTTCGGCGGTACGCATCTGGTGAACCGTGCGGGACTGGCGCGGACCTTCCAGAACATTCGCCTGTTCAAGGAAATGTCGGTGCTGGAAAACCTGCTGGTGGCCCAGCACATGTGGGTCAACCGCAACATGCTCGCCGGTATCCTCAACACCAAGGGCTACCGCAAGGCCGAAAGCGATGCGCTGGATTGCGCGTTCTACTGGCTGGAAGTGGTCGATCTGGTGGACTGCGCCAACCGTCTCGCCGGTGAACTGTCCTACGGCCAACAGCGCCGCCTGGAGATCGCCCGGGCCATGTGCACGCGGCCGCAGATCATCTGCCTCGACGAACCGGCCGCCGGCCTCAACCCTCAGGAAACCGAAGCGCTGAGCGCGATGATCCGGCTGCTGCGCGACGAGCACGATCTGACCGTGGTGCTGATCGAACACGACATGGGCATGGTCATGAGCATCTCCGACCACATCGTGGTGCTGGACCACGGCGTGGTCATCGCCGAAGGTGGCCCTGAAGCGATTCGCAATGATCCGAAAGTGATTGCCGCCTATCTCGGCGCCGATGAAGAGGAAGTGGCATGACCCAACCGATCCTCCAACTCAAGGACCTGGACGTGTTCTACGGCCCGATCCAGGCCCTCAAAGGCGTGTCGCTTGAAATCAACGAAGGCGAGACCGTCAGCCTCATCGGCTCCAACGGCGCGGGCAAGTCGACGCTGCTGATGTCGATCTTCGGCCAGCCACGGGCGGCGGGCGGGCAGATCCTCTATCAAGGCGTCGACATTACCCACAAGTCCTCGCACTACATCGCCTCCAACGGCATTGCGCAGTCGCCCGAAGGGCGGCGGGTGTTCCCCGACATGACCGTCGAGGAGAACCTGCTGATGGGCACCATCCCGATTGGCGACAAGTACGCCAAGGAAGACATGCAGCGCATGTTCGAACTGTTCCCGCGGCTCGAGGAACGGCGTACGCAGCGGGCGATGACCATGTCCGGCGGCGAACAGCAAATGCTCGCCATCGCCCGCGCGCTGATGAGTCGGCCGAAGCTGTTGCTGCTCGACGAACCGAGCCTGGGCCTGGCGCCGATTGTGGTGAAACAGATCTTCGCCACCCTGCGCGAACTGGCGAAAACCGGCATGACCATCTTCCTGGTCGAGCAGAACGCCAACCACGCGTTGAAGCTGTCGGACCGGGCCTATGTGATGGTCAACGGCGAGATTCGCCTGACTGGCACAGGCAAGGAACTGCTGGTGAATGAGGAGGTGCGTAACGCTTATCTGGGCGGGCACTGATTGTTCCCACGTTATGCACAGCCCCGGCGACGCAAGTCCCGGGGCTTTTTTATCTCTTAAACCCACCGCAAAACCCCGGAGGAGTGAGCCTGCTCGCGATCGCGGTGTATCAGCCAGCGGTGATGGCGAATGGGAACCCGCGATCGCGAGCAGGCTCACTCTTTCAGTTGATTTGCGCCGGATTCGCGAATTGTGGAAAACAAATTCCGCCTGCTGCCAAAGCGCGACATATAGACGCTGCAAATGGCTGTTTTTCCACAGTTTTGACTTGTCCCCGTTTGCTGTGGAGCTGGCTGTGAATAAGGTGGGTGTATCTGGCTGCAAGCCTTTTAAAACGTGGCCTGCAAGGCGGTGGCTGTTTTTTGATCAGGCTTTTTTGCAGGAGCTGACACCTTCGTTGTCAACCTTTTTCTGGGCGTCGACTATCAGGCTGTTCCATGTGAACAAGCCTGTGGATAAGTCTGTGATTAAACTCTGGAAAGACCGCGCTGAGGGCCGTAATTGCTGGCCTCGCGCAATCACTGGTGTGACCGGTCGGTCGTGCAAAATGCCACGTCCGGCACAACTGCCACTTCAGGGTCAAGCAAAAAACTTTCTATTTCCCCCGCAAAGCCTTATGTGGCGCGGCTTTGCGCGTTTGCACTTGCCCCCGGAAACTGTGGAAGGGACTGTGGATAACATGCGTGCACATGGCTGCAGGCCACGGTGGCTATGGTGTTGGCAGGCTTGGTTGTTTTTTGTACAGCTTGTGGGTGTTGCCCGTGCATGCGCGGGCGGGCATGCTGCCTGCTGATTTTCTATTCCAAGGGCCGCCTCGGCGGCCGAAGCAAGGAGAACACGATGTCCAACACCCTGTTTATCACCGGCGCGACGTCCGGTTTTGGTGAAGCCTGTGCCCGCCGTTTTGCCGAGGCCGGCTGGAAACTGGTGCTGACAGGCCGTCGTGAAGAACGCCTGACCGCCCTGTGCGCCGAGTTGTCCACGCAGACTGAAGTCCACGGTCTGGTGCTCGATGTACGCGATCGCAAGGCGATGGAAGAGGCGATCGCCAACCTGCCGCCATCGTTCGCCAAGCTGCGCGGCCTGATCAACAACGCCGGCCTCGCGCTGGGTGTTGACCCGGCGCCGAAGTGCGACCTGGATGACTGGGACACCATGGTCGACACCAACGTCAAAGGCCTGATGTACGCCACACGTCTGCTGCTGCCACGCCTGATCGCGCATGGCCGTGGCGCCGGTATCGTCAACCTCGGCTCCATCGCCGGCAACTATCCGTACCCGGGCAGCCATGTGTATGGCGCGACCAAGGCGTTCGTTAAACAGTTCTCGCTGAACCTGCGTTGCGACCTGCAGGGCACGGGCGTGCGCGTCAGCAACATCGAGCCGGGCCTGTGCGAAAGCGAGTTCTCGCTGGTGCGTTTTGCCGGTGACCAGGAGCGCTACAACGCGACCTACGCTGGCGCCGAGCCGATCCAGCCGCAGGACATCGCCGAGACGATCTTCTGGGTCATGAACACGCCGGCGCACATCAACATCAACAGCCTCGAGCTGATGCCGGTGAGCCAGACCTGGGCGGGTTTTGCCATTGAGCGGAACAAGGCTTAAGACCGCGCTGGAGCCCTTAGCGAGCAGGCTCGCTCCCACATTTGATCGCGGTCTCATGTGGGAGCGAGCTTGCTCGCGAAGGGGCCGTCACAGGCAATAAATCCCGATAAGGTAAACTCCCCTCGCAACAACCCAACCGCACCCCGCGGTTTTCAGGGTTTTTCGAGGAGTCAAAGTGAGTAACCGAGGTGAGCAGGCACTGCTCAAACAATCGACCATTCTGATGTTGGCTGTGGCGATTGCCGGGATCGTCACCGGTTTTGTTTCAGGTTCCCAATCCATCCTGTTTGATGGTTTTTTCTCGCTGATCGCAACCTTCATCAAAGTCCTGATGCTGATCACGGCCAAGCTGATCGCCAAGGAAAGCAACCACCGTTTCCAGTTCGGTTTCTGGCATCTGGAGCCGATGGTGCTGCTGATCGAAGGCAGTTTCCTGATGCTGATCGCGATCTATGCGTTTCTCAATGGCGTGTTCGGCATCATCAACGGTGGCCGCGACATCGAGTTAGGACTGGTGATCATTTATGCGGCGGTGTTTACCGTGGTCGAGTTCGCCTACTTTTTCTACGTCCGGCACCGTAACCGCAAGCTCAAATCCAGCCTGATCCAGTTCGACAACATCAGTTGGCTGGTGGACGCGATGCTGTCCGTGGGCCTTTTGATCAGTTTCCTCGCGGCGCTGCTGCTCAAGTCGAAGGGCTATGGGCAGTGGGCGGTGTATGTCGACCCGCTGATCCTGATCGTGCTGGCCCTGACCATGTTGCCGCCGGCGTTCAAGATTCTTGGCCCGGCCCTGCGAGATGTCCTGGGGATTGCCCCGGACACGCTGGATGATCAGGTGCGCCAGGTGATGGACGCGGCGAAAACCGAACACGGTTTCGACGATTATGTGTCGTACGTGCAGAAGCACGGGCGGGCGCGGTTTATCGAGATTCATGTGGTGTTGCCGGCGGATTATGCGCTGAGCTATGTCGGGCAACTGGATGCGTTGCGCGAAGAGATTTCCGCGAAGCTGGGCAAGCCGGATGCGGCGCGGTGGTTGACCATCAGCTTTACCGGGGACAAGAAGTGGATTGCCTAACGACCGCATAACGGCCATTCGTCGGATCGCCGCCCGGAGCAGGCTCGCTCCCACATTGAATTGCGCTGAACACACTATTTGTGAGCCGCACAATCACCTGTGGGAGCGAGCCTGCTCGCGATAGCTATTTATCCGTCAGCGAAGATATTCAGCCAGGCCGCCGTAGCAAGTCGCCAAGTGGTAAGGGGTCGTCGATGGCATGTCCTTGCGACTGACTTCCCCCAACTCATCCCGGCACTCATGCCAGCCACCGGCATGCAGAAACCGCTGCTGCAACGCCTGTAACTGGCGCAGCACCACCGCTTCACTGCCCTGACGCAAGGTCAGCGCGCGCAGATATTCTGCTTGCGCCCAGATCCGCTGGGTCGAGTCTCGCGGGCGTCCGTCCGTTTCCAGATCGAGCATCGCCCGTACTGCGCCGGATGGCTGCACCACACCGTATTGCTCGGTGAAGGCAAACGCCCGTTCAAGCGCCGCATGCAGTTTCGAACCACGCAATAACGGCGACGATTCGAGCAGGAAATACCATTCGAACTGATGCCCCGGCTCATACCAGTTATCCACAGCCCCGAGCGGCTTCTCCATCAACACGCCATATTGCGGATCGACGAACTGCTTGTGCATGGCTGTGCATAACGCCAGCAACGCTGTCTGCGTCTGGGCATCTTCGCGCACGGCGAGGGTGGCGAGGAACGCTTCGGCCAGGTGCATCAGCGGGTTTTGCAGTGGACCGGTTTGCAGGGTGATCCAGTCGCGTTCCAGGCAGGCTTCGTACAAGCCATCGCCGGTGGCGAAGCGCCGGCCGATGATTTCCAGCGCCGCATTCAACGTCGACTCGACCAGCGGATCGCCGGATTTTGCCCAGTAATGCGCGCAGGCAAACAGGATAAAAGCGTGGGTGTAGAGATCCTTGCGCTGATCCAGCGGTTTGCCCTGGGCATCGACGCTGTAGAACCAGCCGCCATGCTCGGCATCGTGAAAGTGCCGTTGCAACGAGCGAAACAGCGCCGCCGCACGGACTTCGGCGTTATCCACAACCCCGATCAGGCTGGAAAACAGGTACAGCTGCCGTGCGCAGGCCATCGCCCGATAGCGTTGCGGTGGCAGCGGTTGGTGGGCGGCGTCCAGCGCTTCGTAAGGCAGCGCCATGTCGGCGTTCCAGCCCGGACCTTGCCAGAGCGGCACGATGACGTTGACGAAGTGCTGGTGCACGTCGCTGAACAGGGCGGTCAATTCAGGCAGGAGGTTGGAGCGGGAAGCGTGGGGCATGGGCGGACGTCGTCACGGCTGGGGCGATTGCGCGACATGGTAGCAGAGAGACTGACATCAGCGATGCGGCGTCTGATCGGCCGCCTTCGCGAGCAAGCTCGCTTCCACAGGTTTTGTGTTCGCCACAAATCCAATGTGGGAGCGAGCTTGCTCGCGAAAAGGCCAGTTCAGACAATAAAAACTAGCCTGCTAGCAACCAAGCCCCAGTCACCGCCGAAGCCGCACCCGCCAACCGCACCAGCGGCGCCGCTGCCTGCGGCAACACGCGAACCACGCCATAACCGACGGCATGCAAAGCGGCGGTCGCCACAACGAAACCCGCCGCATACGTCCAAGGACTGCTCATGTCTGGCAGTTCCAGACCATGCGCCACGCCATGGAACAACGCAAACAGCGCCGTCGCCGCTACTGCCATGACCAACGGCGGCCGCACCGCCAAGGCCACTGCCAGACCCAATGCCAGCACCGATGCGGCAATCCCGCTTTCCAGCGCTGGCAATTCCAGCCCTTCAAAACCGAGCATGCCGCCGATCAGCATGGTGCCGACAAACGTGCACGGCAGCGCCCAACGTGCGGCACCTTGCTGCTGTGCCGCCCACAGGCCCACGGCGATCATCGCCAGCAAATGGTCGAGGCCGCCGATCGGATGGCTGATGCCGGCAACCAGGCCAGAGTCGCCATGCCCCGGGTGGGCGAAGGCCAGCGCCGGGGTCAGCAGCAGCGCGACAGCGCCCAGAATGCGATTAAGTGTCATGGATAAGCTTCCTTGTTGGTCATTGATCAGGCAGCGGTCAGCAGGCCCTGGCGTTCGATGAAGGCGATGATGTCTTCCAGGCCCTGACCGGTTTTCTGGTTACTGAACACGAACGGCTTGCCGTTGCGCATGCGTTTTGTGTCGCTGTCCATCATCTCCAGCGACGCGCCCACCAGCGGCGCCAGGTCGATCTTGTTGATCACCAGCAGGTCCGACTTGCAGATACCGGGCCCACCCTTGCGCGGCAGCTTGTCGCCGGCCGAGACGTCGATCACATAAATGGTCAGGTCGGACAGTTCCGGACTGAACGTCGCCGACAGGTTGTCGCCGCCGGACTCCACCAGGATCAGGTCGAGCCCCGGAAAGCGCCGGTTCAGTTGGTCGACCGCTTCGAGGTTGATCGAGGCGTCTTCGCGGATCGCCGTGTGCGGACAGCCGCCGGTTTCCACGCCGATGATCCGCTCCGGTGCCAGTGCTTCGTTGCGCACCAAAAAATCCGCGTCTTCGCGGGTATAGATATCGTTGGTGACGACCGCGAGGTTATAGCGCTCGCGCAGGGCCAGGCACAGGGCCAGGGTCAACGCGGTTTTGCCGGAGCCGACCGGGCCGCCGATGCCGACTCGCAGAGGTTGTGCGTTCATGTGGTGTTTCTCCTAGGAACGGAACAGACGGCTGTACTGGCGCTCATGGGCCATGCACGCCAGGGACAGACCGAACGCGGCGCTGCCGATGTGTTCGGGATGGATTCGGGTGGCGTCCTGCTGCGCCTGTTGCAGCAGCGGCAGCAGTTCGCTGGTCAGGCGCTGGGCGGCTTGCTGGCCCAGCGGCAGGGTTTTCATCAGCACCGCGAGCTGGTTTTCCAGCCAGCTCCAGAGCCAGGCGGCGAGGGCGTCTTGCGCACTGATGCCCCAGGCACGCGCCGCCAGTGCCCAGCCGAGAGCCAGATGCGGTTCAGCACACTGATCAAGAAATTCGCGAGCGGGGGTGTCGAGTTCCGGCAAGCCGCTGAGCAGTTGTTGCAACGAGTAGCCCATCTGCCGGCTCTCCAGATGCAACTCGCGGGTCTCGCGGCTGGCGCGGTGGGATTCGCACAGCTGCCTTAATTCATCCCAGTTT
This sequence comes from Pseudomonas monsensis, assembly GCF_014268495.2. NCBI lineage: Bacteria > Pseudomonadati > Pseudomonadota > Gammaproteobacteria > Pseudomonadales > Pseudomonadaceae > Pseudomonas > Pseudomonas monsensis. Next base: position 904,952 of record NZ_CP077087.1, read on the forward strand.
TGCTCCGCCGCTGCCGCACAGTGGGCCAGCAGCAGTGGCGCTTCGAAGCGTGCGAGGTTGAGCAGCAACTGATCGCTGATCCAGCGCCGGGCGCTGTCCGGGTTGTTGACGCGACCGTTTTCCACCGCCATTTCCAGGCCTTGCGAATAGCTGTAGCCGCCAATCGGCAATTGCGGACTGGCCAGGCGCAGCAGCGCCCAGGCCGGGTTCACAGGCGTACGCCGAACTGATGGAGTTTTGGCGCGTAGTTGAAATCTTCGTCGCCGTGCCGCGAATGGTGATGGCCGCCACCGTAGGCGCCGTGCTCTGGCTGGAACGGCGCTTCGATCGCTTCGACCTGTGCACCGAGCTGTTCAAGCATGGCCTTGAGCACATAGTCGTCGAGTAAGCGCAGCCAGCCATCGCCGACCTGCAGCGCCACATGGCGGTTGCCCAGGTGATATGCGGCGCGGGTCAGTTCAAAGGTATTGGCGCAGGTGACGTGCAGCAATTGCTCGGGGCGGGCGCAGACGCGGACAATGCGGCCGTCTTCGGCCTGCAGGCACTCACCATCAAACAACGGGGGCTGGCCGCGCTCCAAAAACAACCCGACGTCTTCACCCTCGGCACTGAAACAGCGCAAACGGCTTTTGCTCCGGGCTTCGAAGGTCAGGTGCAACTCGGCGGCCCAGACGGGTTGAGACTCGATTCTGCGGTGAATCACCAGCATCGGAAAACTTCCAGCTATGGACAATGCTCAGGCTAGAGCAAGGGCCTTGCCAATCGGACGGGATGTAGGAAATCCCTGTCGGAGCGTAGTGGATGTTTCAAGATGTTGCGGAGTTTTGGGGTGTTTTGGTGCATGAAGGTTTTTACATGCACCAAATGGAGGCCGTGACGCCGCACCTTTGTAGGGGTGTCAGTAAGGAAGAGGTTGTTACTCGGTACTGCCCAGCCCTTGCCAGTGCTTGAGCCCGATAAAGATGAAGCGCAGTTGCTGGGTGATCTTCGCCTGGGGCGTCAGATGCTCCGGCAAGGCTTCGGCGGGGGGATCAATGATGTCCGGCAAAGTGGCGAACACCGATTTGACGATCAGGTCGGCGATCACGCTCAACCCGGCCGCATCCAGATGCTGCAGCTTGGGCATCAGCGTCAGGTCGGCGGCGAGGTCGGCGCTGATGTTTTCGCGCAAACGCCCGATCGCCTGGCGCACCGGCAGCGAGCCGCCGTACTGCTCGCGCGCGAGGAACAGGAATTGCGAGCGATTGGCGCTGACCACATCGAGAAAGATCCGCACCGACGCATCAATGATGCCGCCCATGACGAATTCGTTGTGCCGCACCAGGCGGATGGTTTCGCGGAAGGTCTGGCCGACTTCGCTGACCAGCACCAGACCCAGTTCGTCCATATCGGCAAAGTGCCGATAAAAACCGGTGGGTACAATGCCGGCGGTCTTCGTCACTTCGCGCAGGCTCAGGCTGCCGAATCCTCGGCCGCTTTCCATCAGGTGGCGGGCAGCGTCCATCAGGGCGTTGCGGGTCTGTTGTTTCTGTTCGGCGCGGGGCAGCATCGCAAGGTGTGTTCTTCGGCAGGACAAGCGTCGCACTCTAGCAAATCGACTTTGTCGGCGTCGAACCGCAGGGGCAGGTCAGGCAGGATTTTACCGGGACTGAAAAGTCAAAAGCCCAATCGCTTGATCGGGCTTTTTTTCCAGGCCACCACGGGCTTAGCTCAATTGGCTGTTGCGTTCGATCACACGGTCACCACCGCCTTCGGCAACGGCTTGGCCCAGTGGGGTTTTGTCGAAGCCATCTTCAGCCAGGGTCTGACCTTGTGGGGTGCGGTCGCTGCCATCGGCAGCCAGGGTCTGACCTTGTGGGGTGCGATCGCTGCCGTCAGACGCCAGGGTTTGACCTTGTGGGGTGCGATCGGAACCGTCTTGAACCAGACCTTTCTCTTCCAGGCGATTACGGCCGTTTTCAGCCAGCGCCTGGCCTTGTGGCGTGCGATCGGAGCCGTCTTGCACCAGACCTTTTTCTTCCAGGCGGTTGCGACCGTTTTCAGCCAGCGTCTGGCCTTGTGGCGTGCGGTCCGAACCATCAGCCGCTACGGTTTGGCTGAACACCGAGTGGCTGGATTTCACTTGCGGGGTAGCCTGATCGGCAGCGGGCAGGGCGAAAGCAGTGCTGGCTAGCATCGACAGGGTCAGGCTGAACAGTAATTGGCGTTTCATGATGGGTTGCTCCTTGGGAGGGCGATAAAGTGGGTACGGAGGCAATGCTACTCTCGATAAGTCGATATAAAAGTTCATAAACGCAATGGTAATAATCAACAGAATTGATTGTTCAGCCGGGAGGCTCTAGATCGGGCCTTTCAGAGCGACGCTTTTGCACTGCAGTGGGTATTTTCGACTCACTCGCGCCTCGCAAAAGTGCGGGCGCGGTAACGCTGCTCGACTGATCGGTCAGATTTCGCGCGGCTTTTTGCGCGGTAATTGGCCTTTCGATTAAACCTGCGGCCCGTTTGCCAGTCGTAGATTTCATGAGGGCCGCTTTGGCCCGCCGTTTCAGCCGTACGCCGCAGTCTTTGCGTGCGGTCGTGATCAGGAGCTTTGTGCATGACGCGCACTGGAAAAATCTTCAGCTGGACCCTCACCATTCTCGTGCTGCTACTGGCTGTGCTGGTGTTGATCATCGTGTTCTTCGACTGGAACCGGATCAAACCGCCGCTCAACGCCAAAGTCTCGGAAGAACTGCACCGACCGTTCGCCATCAATGGCAACCTCGCGGTGATCTGGCAGCGCGAGCCCGATGAGGGCGGCTGGCGGTCGTGGGTGCCGTGGCCGCACGTGGTGGCCGAAGACCTGAGCCTGGGCAATCCGGACTGGTCGAAAAAGCCGCAGATGGTGACCCTCAAGCGGGTCGAGTTGCGCATCTCGCCGCTGGCCTTGCTCGCGCAGCGCGTGGTGATTCCGCGTATCGACCTGACCGAGCCCAACGCTGAGTTGCAGCGGCTGGCGGACGGTCGCGCCAACTGGGTGTTCAAGTTCGATCCCAAGGACCCGAATGCCGAGCCGTCGAACTGGGTGGTCGACATCGGCGCCATCGGTTTCGACAAGGGCCATGTGACCCTCGACGATCAGACCCTCAAGACCAGCCTCGATGTGCTGATCGATCCGCTGGGCAAACCGATTCCATTCAGCGAAATCGTCGGTGACAAAGCGGCCAAGACCGCCCAGGACAAGGGCGGCGCGCCCCAGGATTATGCGTTTGCGTTGAAGGTCAAAGGCCAGTACCACGGCCAGAGCCTCACCGGCCAAGGCAAGATCGGCGGGCTGCTGGCCTTGCAGGACGCGCGCAAACCGTTCCCGCTGCAGGCGCAGGCAAAGATCGGCGACACCAGCCTCGACCTGGCCGGCACCCTGACTGACCCGCTTAACCTCGGCGCTCTAAATCTGCGCCTGAAACTGGCCGGCGCGAGCCTGGGTAACCTGTATCCGCTGACCGGCGTGACCCTGCCCGACACACCACCCTATTCCACCGACGGTCACTTGATCGCCAAACTGCATGACGTGGCCGGGGCGACGTTCACCTATGAGCAGTTCAACGGCAAGATCGGCAGCAGTGATATCCACGGCGACCTGACTTATGTCGCGAGCCAGCCGCGGCCGAAACTCAGCGGCGCGTTGCTGTCCAACCAATTGCTGTTCGCCGACCTCGCCCCGCTGATCGGCGCCGACTCCAACGCCAAGCAAAAGGCCCGAGGCGGCGAGAGCAAGCAGCCGGCCGATAAAGTGTTGCCGGTGGAAGAGTTCAAGACCGATCGCTGGCGCGCGATGGACGCCGATGTCGAGTTCACCGGCAAACGCATTGTCCACAGCGAGAAACTGCCGTTCACCGACCTCTATACCCATTTGAAACTCAACGACGGCGAACTCAGCCTCGAACCGCTGCGCTTCGGCGTGGCTGGCGGCAACCTCGATGCGCAAATCCGCCTCGACGGCCGCACCGAGCCGCTGGAAGGCCGGGCGAAACTGACTGCGCGCAAGTTCAAGCTCAAGGAACTGTTCCCCACCTTCGAGCCGATGAAAACCAGTTTCGGTGAGCTCAACGGTGATGCCGATATCAGCGGGCGCGGCAATTCGGTGGCGAAGTTGCTCGGCGGCGCCAACGGCAACCTGAAGATGCTGATCAACGACGGCGCAATCAGCCGCGAACTGATGGAACTGGCGGGGCTGAACGTCGGTAACTATGTGGTCGGCAAGATCTTTGGTGACAAGGAAGTGAAGATCAACTGCGCGGCGGCCGACTTCGACATCAAGACGGGTCTGGCGACCACGCGATTGTTTGTCTTCGATACCGAGAACGCGATCATCTATATCGACGGCACAGCCAACATGGCCACCGAGCAACTCGATCTGACGGTGACCCCGGAGTCCAAGGGCTGGCGTTTGATTTCCCTGCGTTCACCTTTGTATGTGCGCGGCAAGTTCATCAAGCCGGATGCCGGGGTCAAGGCCGTGCCGTTGATACTGCGTGGGGCGGGTATGGTGGCGCTGGGTGTGATTGCGGCGCCGGCGGCAGGGCTGTTGGCCCTGGTGGCACCGAGCGGCGGCGAGCCTAATCAGTGTGCGCCGTTGCTGGAGCAGATGAAGGCAGGCAAGGCGCCTGTCACCGTTAAACCAACCCAATAACTTCAGCGTGTATAACGACGCCATCGCGAGCAGGCTCACTCCTGCATTGGGAATGCGTTCCTCTGTAGGCGTGGGCCTGCTCGCGATAGGGTTTAGAGGTCTTTCAGGATATCGGCCATGTCATCGGCATGTTCTTCTTCCTGCGCGAGGATGTCTTCCAGGATGCGCCGGGTGGTCGGATCTTTCTCGCCGATGTACTGAATGATCTCGCGGTAGCTGTCGATGGCGATCCGCTCGGCCACCAGATTCTCGTAGACCATTTCTTTCAGGGTGGAGCCGGCCACGTATTGGGCGTGGGCCATTTTCGACAGCTGGTCGGGGTTGAACTCAGGCTCGCCGCCCAGTTGCACGATGCGTTCGGCCAGGCGGTCGGCGTGCTGGGCTTCCTGGGTGGCGTGCTCAAGAAACTCTTCGGCGGCCACGCTGGCTTTCACCCCGGAGGCCATGAAGTAGTGGCGTTTGTAACGCAATACGCAGACCAGTTCGGTGGCCAGCGATGCGTTGAGCAAGCGCAGTACCTCTTCACGGTCGGCGCTGTAGCTTTCGGTGACGGCGCCGTTCTCGACGTGTTGGCGCGCACGGTCGCGCAGGGTTTGGACATCTGACAGATGCAGGTCGTCGCTCATTTCGATCTCCTGGAGGCTAATCCGATTGGCGCCACGCTCTACAGGCGTGCTCGCCTACCCCAGTTGTGAGTCCTGCGCGAAGCAAAAAGTTTTATGAGATTTTTGCCGCCTGCTCTACAGACGCTGCCGACGGTTGCGATCTGCGTGTCAGCCCGGACAACAGCGCTTCCTCATGCAGCCAGGTAAAAAACGCCCGCACCGGTGGATGCCGTTCGCGCCCCGGCACGCACAACGCGCTGTACCCGGCGCCATCGACCTGAATCTCGCCTTTGTACGGCACCAGCAGCCCGCTGCTGACACTCTCCGACACCAGAATATTGCTTGCCAGGACCAACCCTTGCCCGGCAATCGCCGCTTGCAGGGCGTAATGCTCTTCGTCGTATTCACGACTCACCGGATGCTGCTGCAGCCAGTGCTCGCCGGACTGCGCGCACCAGGCTTCCCAGCCATGGGCATACAGCTTCGAGTTGTGCCAACGCACGCTGATCAGCGTCGGCGTGCGCCGCGCGGCCAGCGCCACTTGCTCGGGCGAGCCGTAAACGCCGAACGACTCGTCGAACAGGCACTGCCCATACAGGTTCGGATAGTCATCGAGGCTGTAGCGCAACACCAGATCGACGCTGGCGTCCTGATGCAGATCGATCACCTCGCAATGGGTATCGAGGCGCAGGTTGATGTTCGGATGCTGCGCATAAAACCGCCCCAGGCGCGGCACCAGCCACAGCGCGGCGAACGCGGCCGTGGTCGACAGCGTCAGGCTGCTGCCGCTGCGTTGCGGGCGCAGGGTGTCGACACTTTGCGCCACTTCCAGCAAGGCACCGTGCAGGCTGCGAAACAGGCGCTCGCCGCCTTCGGTCAGGCGCACCTGACGCGGCAGACGTTCGAACAGGGCGACGCCGAGCCAGTCTTCCAGCGAGCGGATCTGATGAGAGATCGCTGTGGGGGTGACCGACAGCTCTTCGGCAGCAGCCTTGAAGCTCAACAGGCGCGAAGCGGATTCGAAAGCGCGCAGGGCGGTCAGCGGCAGCGAGGCGAACATTGAAAACTCCACGGATGAAATGAATTCATCCCGACTGATTTTTGCTCATTTGAAGGACAGCAGCGGCGCGCCTCAAGCTGCACGCCACAAGCCGTTTGATTCTAGTCCGGAGGAAAGACAGATGAGCAAGATTCTTGTGATCCATGCCAGTCCGCGCGGTGACCGTTCGCATTCGCGGCGTCTGGCTGAAGGTTTTCTCAGCGCCTGGCAGGCGCATCATCCACAGGCTCGCGTCACTCGCCGCGAAGTCGGTCGGGCCTTGATTCCAGCGGTCAACGAGGCGTTCGTAGCGGCGGCGTTCTACCCGGAGCCGCAAGCACGGCCGTTGTCGATGCAGGCCGATCTGGCGCTCAGCGATCAACTGGTCGGCGAGCTGTTCGAGCATGATCTGCTGCTGATCTCCACGCCGATGTACAACTTCAGCGTGCCCAGCGGCCTCAAGGCCTGGGTCGATCAGATCGTGCGGCTGGGGCTGACGTTCGATCACACGCTGGATAACGGCGTTGCCAACTACACGCCACTGTTGCAAGGCAAGAAGGCACTGATCGTCACCAGTCGCGGCGGCTTCGGTTTTGGCCCGGGCGGTGAGCTGGAGGCGTTGAACCATGCCGATCCATGGCTGCGCACGGCGCTGGGTTTTATCGGTATCAACGACGTCACCGTAGTCGCGGCCGAGGGTGAAGAATCCGCTGAACGCACCTTCGCAGCGTCGGTGGCGGAGGCCGAGCAGCGCTTGTTCGACCTCGCCGGGGCGTTCTAGATGGCCTGGCTGTTCCTGCTGATCGCCGCCGGGTTCGAAGTCACCTTCGCCATGGGCATGAAGTACGCCGAAGGCTTCACCCGGTTGTGGCCGTCGTTGATCACCGTGATTGCGGCAATCGGCGGGATCTACTTTCTCACGCTGGCCATGCGTGAATTGCCGGTGAGCATTGCCTATCCGGTCTGGACGGCGATTGGCTCGCTGGGCACGGTGTTCCTGGGGTTCGCGTTGCTCGGCGAAAGCCTGACGCTGGTCAAACTGCTCTCGGTAGGTCTGATTGTGGCGGGGGTGGCGGGGCTGAAGTAGGCTGGTCGTTGAGTTGTCATCATCAGGGAGGATGCTTGGCGGGCGTTTTGCACGCCTTGCATCCACTCATCGACCACAAGGATGTTTGCCCATGTCGACGCGTTATCCACTGGTGCTGGTGCCGGGCATGCTCGGGTTTATCCGGCTGGTGCTCTATCCGTATTGGTACGGAATCATCAAAGCCTTGCGCCGTGGTGGTGCGACGGTCATTGCGGTGCAGGTGTCGCCGCTCAATTCCACCGAAGTGCGCGGCGAGCAATTGCTGGCGCGGATCGACGAGATCCTGCGCGAGACCGGCGCGGCCAGGGTCAACCTGTTCGGCCACAGCCAGGGTTCGCTGACCGCACGCTATGCAGCGGCCAAACGTCCGGATCTGGTCGCGTCGGTGACCTCGGTGGCCGGACCCAATCACGGTTCGGAACTGGCCGACTATCTGCAAAAACACTATCCGGCGGACAGCGCCAGAGGACGCGTCCTTGAGGTGTTGTTGCGCGTTGTCGGCTGGCTGATGGCGTTACTGGAAACCGGTTACCGCGGGCCGAAGCTGCCGGTGGATATCCACGCTTCGCACCAATCGCTGACCAGCGAAGGCGTGGCGCTGTTCAATCAGCGTTATCCACAAGGCCTGCCTGACACCTGGGGCGGACACGGGCCGGAAGAGGTCAACGGTGTGCGCTATTACTCGTGGTCGGGCACGCTGCAGCCGGGCAAGACCGACCGCGGCGGCAACCTGTTCGACGGCACCAATCGCAGCTGCCGCTTGTTCGCGAAAACCTTTGTGCGCGAACCGGGGCAGTGTGACGGGATGGTCGGGCGCTACAGCTCGCATCTGGGCACGGTGATTGGCGATGACTATCCGCTGGATCACTTCGACATCGTCAACCAGTCGCTGGGACTGGTGGGCAAGGGCGCGGATCCGGTGCGGCTGTTCGTCGAGCATGCGGCGCGGCTTGAGGCTGCCGGGGTTTAGCAGGCACACCGCGTTATCGTTCATCGCTGGCAAGCCAGCTCCCACACTGCTTCGTGGCGTTCACAAAAATGTGTGTGCGACACCGACCCTGTGGGAGCTGGCTTGCCAGCGATGGCGTCGGGTCAGGCAACGCTGACCTTGCGGGCCAACACCGTGGTCCAGCGCTCGGAAAGAATCACCCCGCCCAACGTCAGCAGACCACCGACCAGGTGATACATCGCCAGCTGTTCCTTCAAGACCAGCGCTGCAATCAGCGCAGTGATCAGCGGCAGCAAGTTGAAGAACAACGTCGTCCGGCTCGGCCCCAGACGCTGTACGGCCTGCATCCACGCCAGCGGCGCGAGCATCGACGCCAGCAGGCACGCATACAGCACCAACGGAATGTTCTGCAGGGTCAGCCCGGTTTTCGGCGACATCGCGTACAGCGGAAACAGCACCACGATCGCCACCAGCACCTGCAAGTACAACAACACCAGTGGCGGCAGGCGCAGCTGCCATTTTTTCAGCAAGGTGCTGTAGATCGCATAGGCGAGGGTAGCGATCAGCATCATCGCGTCACCCAGGTTCACGCCGTGTTGCAACAGAGCGCCAAGGCTGCCTGACGAGACCACCACCAATACGCCGGCAAACGACAGCACCGCGCCAAACAAGGCGCCGGCAGTCAGGCGCTGGCCGAGGCTGATGATCGCCATGGCCAGCGACATCAGCGGCATCAGCGACAGGATGATGCCCATGTTGGTCGCCGTGGTCAGGGTCGCGGCGAAGTAGGCGAGGCTCTGATACACCGCCATGCCGAGCACGCCAAGGATGAAGATCTTGCCCAGGTTCGGGCGGATCTGCGGCCAGTGCGCGATGACCGCTTTGAGCATGAACGGGGTGAACAGCAGGCCGGCAAGCAGCCAGCGGTAGAAACCGATCTCGGCCGGGAAGATCGCCCCGACCGCCAGTTTGTTGATCACGGTGTTGCCGGCCCAAATGAAAATCGCCAGCAGGGGAAACGCGTATTGCATGGGTTAAAACCAGAACGTTGATGAACGGTGATTATCCCCTGTCTGGATGCAGCCCTATACTGCGAACCGGACAACCTGCCTCTGCAACCGGACAGCATGAACAGTAAACACATCGATCTGCTGGATTTCAGCGAACTGCCGTCAGCGGTGTACTTCCGCTACGCCGACTTCAACGCCCATGAATACGCCGCGCCGCACCGGCATCCGTGGGGCACGCTGGAGTACGCGGCGCACGGTGTGCTGCACATGGACGTCGATGGCAACCGCTTCATGTCGCCGCCGCAGTACGCGGTGTGGGTACCGCCGCAGGTCGAGCACAGTTTCTACAGCCACCAACCAGTCAACTATCGTGCGGTGTGCCTCGACCCCAAGGTCTGCGCCGAACTGCCGGCACGGGCCTGCACGCTGGCAATCAGCGACATCCTCAAGGCGATTCTCAAGGACTTCGCCGCACGCGATGTGAAAATCCCCGAGCTCGAAGCCGACCGGCGACTGGCCCAGGTGCTGGTTGATCAACTGCAACAGGCGCCGGTGCATGAATGTTATCTGCCGTATGCGAGTAATCCCGGGTTGCTGGCGATTCTCGATGCATTGCAGGCCGATCCGGGCAGTAACCAACCGCTGGCGCACTGGGCGGCGCAGGTACACGTCAGCGAGCGCACGCTGGCCCGGCAGTTCGTGCGTGAGCTGGGGATGAGTTTCGGCGAATGGCGTCAGCGTCTGCGCTATCTGGCAGCGATCGAGGCGCTGGAAAGTTCGAAGAGCGTGCAGGAGATCGCCTTCGATCTGGGTTACAGCGGTGGCTCGGCCTTCATCGCCATGTTTGCCCGTCAGGCCGGATGCACGCCGGAGCAGTATCGGCGCAGCCACCTGGAAGGCGGGAAGGTGTAACAAGATTTGGCTACACTTCAGCAGAGGCCGCATCCATCGGTGCGGCGACAAGGAGAAAACTCCATGAAGATGTTGCGTGTCCCTTTGTTGATGATCGGTCTGCTGCTGTGCTCCCAGGGTTTCGCCGCCACCGCGCAGCAGAACAAAATGACCACCTGCAATGCCGATGCGACCGCCAAGAGCCTCAAGGGCGATGAGCGTAAGACTTTCATGAGCACCTGCCTCAAGGCAGCGCCGGCGGCCAACGATGCCAAGGCCCTGACCCCGCAGCAGGAAAAAATGAAAACCTGCAACGCCGACGCGAAAACCAAAGCCCTGACCGGCGATGCGCGCAAGACCTTCATGAGTGACTGCCTGAAGAAAAAATAACCCGCTTCTGTGGCGTGTCAGGGTCGACGCGTCCGCTTGAGATTTGCCCTCACCCTAACCCTCTCCCGGAGGGAGAGGGGACTGACCGCAGCGTCTCAAGAAACTCGTCGACTTGAAAGAAACCGGTCGATTATGGATTCCATGTCGCTGTTTCAGGTCACAGGATACGCAGAGCATCCCCCAATCGGTTCCCTCTCCCTTTGGGAGAGGGTTAGGGTGAGGGCAAATCTCAAGAAACTCGTCGACCTGAAAAAACCGGTCGATTTTGGATTCCATGTCGCTGTTTCAGGTCACTGGATACGCAGAGCATCCCCCAATCGGTTCCCTCTCCCTTTGGGAGAGGGCTAGGGTGAGGGGACCTGAAGCACCGCATATCCCTAGTGCTCTCTCTGGATCGCTGGCAGACTGCCAATCCTTTTACGCCGTTCGTTTTGAGGCTGTATGCCAACGTTTTCTGAGCGTCATGTTGTGTTCTGGGTCAGTTGCATCATTATTTTTGGCGGTTTGCTGCTGGTGCTGCCGCTGCGTTTGTTGCCCAGCCTGTTGGCCGGTCTGCTGGTCTATGAGCTGGTCAACATGCTCACCCCGCAACTGCAACGGCTGATCGAAGGCCGGCGCGCGCGCTGGTTGGCGGTGGCGTTGCTGGGCACGCTGGTGGTCAGTGTGCTGGCGCTGATCTTCGCCGGCGCTATCAGTTTCCTGCTGCACGAAGCAGAAAACCCCGGCGCTTCTCTCGATAAATTCATGGGCGTGGTCGATCGTGCGCGCGGGCAACTGCCGCCGTTTCTCGATGCCTACCTGCCTGCCAGCGCCGCCGAGTTCCGTGTCGCCATCGGTCAATGGGCAAGCAAGCACCTGTCCGAACTGCAACTGGTGGGCAAGGACGCGGCGCACATGTTTGTCACCCTGCTGATCGGCATGGTCCTTGGCGCGATCATCGCCCTGCAGCGGATACCGGACGTGACCAAGCGCAAGCCGCTGGCCGCCGCCCTGTTCGATCGCCTGCACCTGCTGGTCCAGGCCTTTCGCAACATCGTCTTCGCACAGATCAAGATTTCCCTGCTCAACACGATCTTCACCGGGATCTTCCTCGCGGTGATCCTGCCGATGTTTGGCATCAAGCTGCCGCTGACCAAGACCCTGATCGTCCTGACCTTCCTGCTCGGCCTGTTGCCGGTGATCGGCAACCTGATGTCGAACACGCTGATCACCATCGTCGGTCTGTCGCTGTCGATCTGGGTGGCGGTGGCGGCGCTGGGTTATCTGATCTTTATCCACAAGCTCGAATACTTCCTCAACGCGCGCATCGTCGGCGGGCAGATCAGTGCCAAGTCGTGGGAGTTGCTGCTGGCGATGCTGGTGTTCGAAGCCGCGTTCGGCCTGCCGGGAGTGGTGGCGGGGCCGATTTATTACGCGTACCTGAAGAGTGAGTTGAAGCTGGGTGGGATGGTCTAAGGCCAGGCATCTGTAGCGAATGCATCTGTGGCGAGGGGATTTATCCCCGCTGGCCTGCGCAGCAGGCCCCTGCTTTCAAAAGTCGAGGGCCGCTTCGCGACCCAACGCGGATAAATCCCCTCGCCACAAAGGCTCTTCGCCACAGCGATTGTGATCAGGCCATTGCGCCGTAACGCTTCATCGCCTCAATCGCCAGACCGCTGCCAATGCTGCCAAAGATATTCCCTTCAACATGCCGTGCGTTCGGCAACATCGCCGAAACACTGTTGCGCAGCGCCGGAATGCCGCTCGAACCGCCGGTGAAGAACACCGTATCGACCTGATCCACCGACACGTTGGCATCGTTCAACAGCTGCGTGACGCTGCCGCGCACGCGCTCAAGCAGTGCGTCGATGGACGATTCGAACAGGGCGCGGCTCAGCTCAACGCTCAGGCCGGGCTCGATCCGGTCCAGCGGCACATGGCGGCTGTCGGTGTGGGTCAGCTGGATCTTGGTTTCTTCTACTTCCATCGCCAGCCAGTGGCCGGCGCGCTGTTCGATCAGCTTGAACAGGCGGTCGATGCCGCCGGTGTCTTCGATGTCGTAACGCATGCTGCCCAGCGCCAGGGTGGATTTCTGCGAGTAGACCGAGTTGATGGTGTGCCAGGTCGCCAGGTTCATGTGGTGGCTGGTCGGCATGTAGGCGCCGCTCTTCATGCGGCTGCCGTAGCCGAACAGCGGCATCAAGCCTTGCAGACTCAGCTGTTTATCGAAATCGGTACCGCCGATGTGCACGCCGCCGGTGGCGAGGATGTCATCGTGGCGGTTGTCCATGCCGCGACGCTCGGGCGACAGGCGCACCAGCGAGAAGTCCGAGGTACCACCGCCGATGTCGACAATCAGCACCAGCTCTTCTTTTTCGATGGTCGACTCGTAGTCGAAGGCCGCAGCGATCGGTTCGTACTGAAACGACACGTCCTTGAAGCCGAGCTTGCGCGCCACTTCGACCAGGGTGTCTTCGGCTTCCTGGTCGGCCAGCGGATCGTCATCGACGAAGAACACCGGGCGACCGAGGACCACTTGCTCGAATTCCCGACCGGCGGCGGTTTCGGCGCGGCTCTTCAGTTGGCCGATGAACAGGCCGAGCAGGTCCTTGAACGGCATCGCGGTGCCGAGGACGCTGGTGTCGTGCTTGATCAGCTTGGAGCCCAGCAGGCTCTTGAGCGAGCGCATCAGCCGGCCTTCGTAGCCTTCCAGGTACTCGTGCAGCGCCAGGCGACCGTACACCGGGCGACGTTCCTCGATGTTGAAGAAGACCACCGACGGCAGGGTGATCTTGTCGTCTTCCAGCGCGATCATCGTTTCCATGCCGGGGCGCAGCCAGCCGACGGTGGAGTTGGACGTGCCGAAGTCGATGCCGCAGGCACGGGCTGGAGAGGCGTCTTTCATGTCTTTCGGTTCCGGTCTAAAAAACGGCCGCGCAGTGTATGTCAGTGCGCGACAGATTCGAAGGCCGGTCATCTGCTATTTCACGACTAAACTGCCTTGAAAGCCCGGACTTTGCCCCAAACTTGCTGGCATGGGCCGGCAGACACACCGGCGGTCACAAGAACCGTCGCCCACTGCCGATAAACTTCTGCAGCGCCACCCGGTCACAAACTTGAGATCGGTCAACCCGGCACGCGCGAATGAGCGCATGCTGGGCTCGGCGCGAAATCGATAACGGACGGTGATTCCTTCGATGGACTTCAAAGACTATTACAAGATACTCGGCGTGGAGCCGACGGCGGACGACAAGGCGATCAAGGCGGCCTATCGCAAGCTGGCGCGCAAATACCACCCGGATGTCAGCAAGGAAAAAGACGCCGAGGCCAAGTTCAAGGATGCCTCGGAAGCCTATGAAGCGCTGAAAAGCGCCGACAAGCGCGCCGAATACGACGAACTGCGCCGCTATGGCCAGCATGGTCAGCCGTTCCAGGGCCCACCGGGCTGGCAGAGCCGTGGCGGCTTTGGCGGCGGCGGTGGCGACACCGGCGACTTCTCGGACTTCTTCAGTTCGATCTTCGGCAATCGCGGCCCCGGTTTCGGTGGCGGCGAAGGTCGGCAACAACGCAGTACCGGGCGCCGGGGACAAGACGTGGAAATGGAACTGCCGATCTTCCTCGAGGAGACGCTGGCGAACGAGTCGAAGAAGGTCACCTTCCAGGTGCCGCAATACAACGCCAACGGCCAGCACGTCAGCAACACCAGCAAGAGCCTGAACGTGAAGATCCCGGCGGGCGTGACCGACGGCGAGCGCATCCGCCTCAAGGGCCAGGGTGCACCTGGGATCGGTGGCGGGGCCAATGGCGATCTGTACCTGACCATTCGCTTTGCGCCGCACCCGAAATTCGATGTCGAAGGCGAAAACCTGATCATCACCCTGCCGCTGGCGCCGTGGGAACTGGCGCTGGGCGCTGAAGTGGCCGTGCCGACCCTGACCGGCAAGATCAACCTCAAGGTGCCGGCGGGCAGCCAGAACGGCCAGCGCATGCGCGCCAAGGGTCATGGTTTGAAAAACAAGGCCGGTGAGCGCGGTTATCTGTTCGTGCAGCTCAAAGCCGTGATGCCGAAAGCCTCGGACGATGAGGTCAAGGCGCTGTGGCAGGAACTGGCGAAGAAAGCCGCCTTCAATCCGCGAGAGAACTTCTGATTCGACGACGGAGTAGCCCATCATGAGCAGCCCCCTGATCGTTCAACTGGACTTGGCAGAATTCTGTGAGGCGGCCGATTTGTCGGATGCCTACGTGATCGAAATCGTCGAACACGGCATCCTCGAACCTCAGGGTGCACAGCCCCGGGAATGGCGCTTCACCGATTACGAACTGGCCTTGGCCAAACGTGCGGCGAAATTGCGCCGCGAACTGGAACTGGAGTGGGAAGGCGTCGCCCTGGCGCTGGATCTGCTGGAAGAAGTGCGCGAGTTGCGCGCCGAGAACCGCATGTTGCGCCAGCGCTTGGGGCGGTTGGTGGTTGAGTAGATAGCCTGAAAACTTTGTGTCGGTTGATTTGGCCTCATCGCTGGCAAGCCAGCTCCCACAGGGTTTTGGGTTGAAACAGGGATTTCAGTTCGACGCAGAACCTGTGAGAGCTGGCTTGCCAGCGAAGAACGGTTACACGGTCATTCTGATTCACCATTGAAAAAGGCCCCGAAGGGCCTTTTTTGTGCTCAAAACAAAAAGTACCGCTGTGCCATCGGCAAGGTTTCTGCCGGCTCACACCAGAGCAACACACCGTCCGCCTTGACCTGATACGTCTGCGGATCGACGTCGATGTTGGGCAGATAATCGTTGTGGATCAGGTCGGTCTTCTGCACATCACGGCAGCCTTTGACCACGCCGATTTTCTTCTTCAATCCCAACGCTTCAGGCAACCCGGCTTCCTGCGCCGCCTGACTGATAAAGGTCAGGCTGGTGGCATGCAGCGATCCGCCGTAACTGGCGAACATCGGGCGGTAGTGCACCGGTTGCGGGGTCGGGATCGACGCGTTGGCATCGCCCATCAGGCTGGCGGCAATCGCGCCGCCCTTGAGGATCAGCGTCGGTTTCACGCCAAAAAATGCCGGGCGCCAGAGCACCAGATCCGCCCATTTGCCGACTTCCACCGAGCCGACTTCGTGGCTGATGCCGTGGGTGATCGCCGGGTTGATGGTGTACTTGGCGATGTAGCGCTTGGCGCGGAAGTTGTCGTTGCCTGCGCCGTCCTGCGGCAGCGGGCCGCGCTGCTTCTTCATCTTGTCGGCGGTCTGCCAGGTGCGCGTGATGACTTCGCCGACACGGCCCATGGCCTGGCTGTCGGAGCTGATCATCGAGAACGCGCCGAGGTCGTGGAGGATGTCTTCGGCGGCAATTGTCTCGCGGCGGATGCGGCTTTCGGCAAATGCGACGTCTTCGGCGATGCTCGGGTCCAGGTGATGGCAGACCATCAGCATGTCGAGGTGTTCGTCGATGGTGTTGCGGGTGAACGGCCGGGTCGGGTTGGTGGAACTCGGCAGCACGTTCGGGAAACCGCAGGCCTTGATGATGTCCGGCGCATGGCCGCCACCGGCTCCCTCGGTGTGGTAGGTGTGGATGGTGCGGCCCTTGAACGCGCCGAGGGTGGTTTCGACGAAGCCGGATTCGTTGAGGGTGTCGGTGTGGATCGCCACTTGCACGTCGTACTGGTCGGCGACGTTCAGGCAATTGTCGATGCTTGCCGGGGTGGTGCCCCAGTCTTCGTGCAGCTTGAGGCCGATGGCACCGGCCTTGACCTGCTCGATCAACGGCTCCGGCAGGCTGGCGTTGCCCTTGCCGGTGAGGCCTATGTTCATCGGGAACGCGTCGGCGGCCTGGAGCATGCGCGCCAGGTGCCACGGGCCGGAGGTGCAGGTGGTGGCGTTGGTGCCGGTGGCAGGCCCGGTGCCGCCGCCGATCATGGTGGTGACGCCGCTCATCAGCGCTTCTTCGATCTGCTGCGGGCAGATGAAGTGAATATGGGTGTCGATGCCGCCGGCGGTGAGGATCATGCCTTCACCGGCGATCACTTCGGTGCTGGCGCCGATGGCGATGGTCACGTCGGGCTGCACGTCCGGGTTGCCGGCCTTGCCGATCGCGGCGATGCGCCCGTCCTTGAGGCCGACGTCGGCCTTGACGATGCCCCAGTGGTCGATGATCAGCGCGTTGGTGATCAAGGTGTCGACCACTTCGGCCGCGAGCAACTGGCTCTGGCCCTGGCCATCGCGGATCACTTTGCCGCCGCCGAATTTCACTTCTTCGCCGTAGGTGGTGAAGTCCTTTTCGACTTCGATCCACAACTCGGTATCGGCCAGGCGCACCTTGTCGCCGACGGTGGGGCCGAACATGTCGGCGTAGGCTTGACGGGAGATCTTCATTTCCTCGTTCCTCGGAATTGAGCTGCAAGCTTCAAGCTGCAAGCCTCAAGTAAAAAGCGAATGTGCGGGCGCCACAAAACTGCTTTCTCTTGCAGCTTGAGGCTTGCAGCTTGAAGCTGCTTTTTTAGAGATCACCCATGACCCGCCCGGCAAACCCGAACACCCGCCGGTGCCCGGCGTAATCCACCAGTTCCACCTCGCGGCTCTGCCCCGGCTCGAAGCGCACGGCGGTGCCGGCCGGGATATTCAGGCGCATGCCACGGCTGGCGGCGCGGTCAAAGGTCAGGGCGTCGTTGGTCTCGAAAAAGTGATAGTGCGAACCGACCTGGATCGGCCGGTCGCCACTGTTGGCGACTTTCAGGCTGAGGGTGCGGCGGCCGACGTTGAGTTCGATGTCGCCGGGCTGGATCTGGTACTGGCCGGGAATCATGGCCGGGCTCCTTGCAGGATCTTGTAATAGAGGGCGGTCGGGCGATAGGTGCCGTGCGGGTCGCAGGCGTAGTCGGGAATTTCACCGGCGCGGCTGTAACCCAGGGCCTTGTAGAAATCTTCGGCGGGGGAACCGGCCTCGGTGTCGAGGTAGAGCATGCCGCGCTTGTGCTTGGCCGCTTCGAGTTCCAGCGCGCTCATCAATTGCTGGCCGAGGCCGCGTCGGCGGGCGTGTTCGCGCACCAGCAGTTTCTGCACTTCGGCGCGATTGAGACCGTTGGCCTTCTGGCACAGGCTCAGTTGCACGCTGGCCTGCACCTGTTCGTCCTTGACCACCACCCAGAGCAACACGCTGCCCTTGTTCACGTTGTCCTGGACCTCATCGAAATAGGCGCGGGCCTGGGCGGCATCGAGGTCGGCCATGAAGCCGACGCTGGCGCCATAGCCCACCGCATCGAGCAGCAGGTCGATCAGGCCCTGACGATAGTGCGCAAAACTTTCAGCGTTGACGCGGCGCAGTTGGGCAGCGTTCATCGGTATCACTCCTTGTTGGCGTCAGGCGGCTCCGCGCCGGGGTTGAGGGTCAGTTGCATGAACGTCAGGTCGAGCCAGCGACCGAACTTGGTGCCGACCTGCGGCATCTGGCCGGTGATGCTGAAACCGGCGCGCTCATGGAGACGAATGGAGGCGGCGTTGCCACTTTCGATGGCGGCGACCATGACATGTTTGCCGCAGGCCCTTGCCCGTTCGATCAGGGCGCCCATCAATTGCGGGCCAAGGCCATTGCCGCGTTGATCGCTGCGCACATAGACCGAGTGCTCGACGGTATGGCGAAAGCCGTCGAACGGCCGCCAGTCACCGAATGAAGCGTAGCCGAGCACCGCGTTGTCGCCGCCGACGATCACCAGAATCGGATACGCCTGGGCCTGACGTGCACTGAACCAGGCCTGACGGTTGCCGAGGTCGACCGCCGACTCGTTCCAGATCGCCGTGGTGTTGAGCACCGCATCGTTGTAGATGTCACGGATCGCCGGCAGGTCGGCGTGGAGGGCGTCGCGAATCGTGTAAGTCATGGCGCGGCCTCAGACGATCGGTTGGTGGACGGTGACCAGTTTGGTGCCATCGGGGAACGTCGCTTCGACCTGGATCTCGGGGATCATTTCCGGGATGCCTTCCATCACTTGCTCGCGGCTCAGCAGGGTGGTGCCGTAGTGCATCAGCTCGGCCACGGTCTGGCCATCACGCGCGCCTTCCAGCAGCGCGGCGGAGATGTAGGCCATGGCCTCCGGGTAATTGAGTTTCACGCCGCGGGCCAGTCGCCGCTCGGCGACGAGGCCGGCGGTGAAGATCAGCAGCTTGTCTTTCTCGCGTGGGGTCAGGTCCATTGTGTCGTTCCATCAGGGCAGATTTTTGAGGTTCTTGTGGGTGCGGGGTGCCAGTTGGAGCAGCCCCTCACCCTAGCCCTCTCCCGAGGGAGAGGGGACTGATCTCGGTTGTTTTCAATGGCCGGTTCAGTCAGCAGTATTCGTTCAGGCAGTTAATTCATTTCAAACGACTCGCTCACGCTCCCTCTCCCGAGGGAGAGCGGACTGATCTCGGTTGTTTTCAATGGCCGGTTCAGTCAGCAGTATTCGTTCAGGCAGTTGAATTCATTTCAAACGACTCGGTCAGGCTCCCTTTTTCGAGGGAGAGGGGACTGATCTCGGTTGTTTTCAATGGCCGGTTCAGTCAGCAGTATTCGTTCAGGCAGTTAAATTCATTTCAAACGACTCGGTCGGGCTCCCTCTTTCGAGGGAGAGGAGACTGATCTCGGTTGTTTTCAATGGCCGGTTCAGTCAGCAGTATTCGTTCAGGCAGTTAAATTCATTTCAAACGACTCGGTCAGGCTCCCTTTTTCGAGGGAGAGGGGACTGATCTCGGTTGTTTTCAATGGCCGGTTCAGTCAGCAGTATTAGTTCAGGCAGTTAATTCATTTCAAACGACTCGGTCAGGCTCCCTCTTTCGAGGGAGAGGGGACTGATCTCGGTTGTTTTCAATGGCCGGTTCAGTCAGCAGTATTCGTTCAGGCAGTTAATTCATTTCAAACGACTCGGTCAGGCTCCCTCTCCCCCCGGGAGAGGGCGGGGGGTGAGGGGGGCTTTCAGGTGCTCCATATTCTCGGTGACACCGCCTCGCGATCCAGAAGCACCGGCCGCAGCAAACGCCATAAGTCGATGAGCCAGGCGCGGGCGAGCAATGCCTCACTGGCCAGACAACGGGCCACCAACAGCCCCGGCAATTGCGTCAGATCCCCTCGCACTTCGTGGCCCAGCGAGCGGCAGCGCTCAAGCATTTCAGCCTCAATCTCACCGGTGACCAACAACGTCGCAAACACCGGATTACCGTCCAGCCCGATCGGTGAATCAAGCAAGCCGTCACCGCCAACAACGCGCTGGCGCTCGTGCCAGAGCAATCGACCATCACGGCGAATATCCAGATGCGCCTGAAAATGCCCGCGGTCGAAACGTTCACCACTGGCCGGGCGACCCAGCGCCACCACATCCCAGTAGAACAGCCGGGCATCGCCTTCCAGTTCAATCGAAGTGCTCAGCTCAGCCTGCGCCGCGCTGTAGACGATGGTTTCCTGCGGCAGCCATTCCAGCGTCGCCCCGGCCGCGACTTGCAAGTCGAGCTTCTGATAAGCCGGCCCGCCCGCGCGATACCACTTCGCCGCGCCGGGGCTGGTGATCTGCGCCCAGGCGTGCGCTTCGACGCGGGCGCTGATGTCCAGTCGGTCGCCGCCGGCAATCCCGCCCGGCGGGTGGACGATGATGTGTTGGCAGACTTCAGGTCCTTCGGCGTACAGATGCTTTTGCACCCGCAGCGGACCGATGTGTCGACGCTGAACCGGGCGCGTGCAGTCGCCGAAGCGGGCGTAGGCCAGCTCCAGCTCGGCATGCCAGCTCGGGGTAAACAGGGCAGGTGAAACAGTCGAATTCATGGTGTGTGATTATCGTTAGGAAGCTACAGATTAGAACGTTGCCTTAGATCGTGACCAGTCCGCGTACACCCTCGGCCTCCATATTTTCACCGCGACCTTGCTGGACGATCTCGCCCCGGGACATCACCAGGTACTGATCGGCCAGCTCGGCGGCGAAATCGTAGAATTGCTCGACTAGCAAAATCGCCATGTCGCCACGGGCTGCGAGTGTCTTGATCACCGCGCCGATCTCCTTGATCACTGACGGCTGGATGCCTTCGGTGGGTTCGTCGAGGATCAGCAAGCGCGGACGGCTGGCCAGTGCGCGACCGATTGCCAGTTGCTGTTGCTGCCCGCCGGACAAGTCACCGCCGCGACGCTGCTTCATTTGTAGCAGCACCGGGAACAGTTCGTAGATGAAACTTGGCACTTCTTTGGCTTCGCTGCCGGGAAACCGTGACAGCCCCATCAACAGGTTTTCTTCCACGGTCAGCCGTCCGAAGATTTCCCGGCCTTGCGGCACGTAAGCAATACCGGCGTGAACGCGCTGGTGCGGCTTGAACGTGGTGATCGGTTTGCCCTCCCAGTTCACCGCACCTTCCTTGGCCGGCAACAGGCCCATCAGGCATTTGAGCAGGGTGGTCTTGCCCACGCCGTTGCGTCCGAGCAGGCAGGTGACTTCGCCGACCTTCACATCAAAACTGAGGCCCCGGAGGATGTGGCTACCGCCGTAGTACTGATGAAGTTGTTGGACCTGTAGCATCGGAACTCCGTTAGTTGGGCTTCAAGCCGCGAGCTGCAAGCTGCAAGCAAGAGCAGGACTGTTTATGACTTTGCTTTTACTTGCTGCTTGAAGCTTGTCGCTTGCAGCTGGCCGATTCATCGGCCCAGGTAGACCTCGATCACCCGCTCGTTTTCCTGCACCTGCTCAAGCGAGCCTTCAGCCAGCACGCTGCCCTGGTGCAACACGGTGACGTGGTCGGCAATCGAGCCGACAAAGCCCATGTCATGTTCAACCACCATCAGCGAATGCTTGCCCGCCAGCGATTTGAACAGCTCGGCGGTGAACTCGGTTTCGGCGTCGGTCATGCCCGCCACCGGTTCGTCGAGCAGAAGCAGTTGTGGGTCCTGCATCAGCAGCATGCCGATCTCCAGGAACTGCTTCTGGCCGTGGGACAGCAAACCCGCCGGGCGATTGACCGAGGTGGTCAGGCGAATGGTCTCCAGCACTTCGCTGATGCGATCACGCTGCTCGCCGCTCAACCGCGCACGCAAACTGGCCCACACCGACTTGTCGGTCTTCTGCGCCAGCTCGAGGTTTTCAAACACGCTGAGGGCTTCGAACACCGTCGGCTTCTGGAACTTGCGGCCAATGCCAGCCTGGGCGATCTGCACTTCGCTCATTTGCGTCAGGTCCAGGGTTTCACCGAACCAGGCCTTACCGTGACTGGGCCGGGTCTTGCCGGTGATCACGTCCATCAGCGTGGTCTTGCCCGCGCCGTTGGGGCCGATGATGCAACGCAGCTCACCGACGCCGATGTACAGGTTGAGATTGTTCAGGGCGCGGAAGCCGTCGAAGCTGACGCTGATGTCCTCCAGGGTCAGGATCGTGCCGTGCCGGGTGTCGAGGCCCGGGCCGACGCGTTGGCCGAGGCCGATCGAGTCGCGGCTGGTGCCCTCGTCCTTGTTCGGCTCCACCGGGAAAAACGCCGGTTCCAGCATGAATTCGGCAGTGGCTGTCACTCTCATGATTCACCTCGTTTCTTCAGCAGACCGATCACGCCTTTGGGCAGGTACAACGTCACGACGATGAACAGCGCGCCGAGGAAGAACAGCCAGTATTCGGGGAAGGCCACGGTGAACCAGCTCTTCATGCCGTTGACCACGCCGGCGCCGAGCAGCGGGCCGATCAGCGTGCCACGGCCGCCGAGGGCCACCCACACCGCCGCTTCAATCGAGTTGGTCGGCGACATTTCGCTGGGGTTGATGATGCCGACCTGCGGCACGTACAACGCACCGGCCAGTCCGCACAACACCGCACTCAACACCCAGACAAACAGCTTGAAACCGCGCGGGTCGTAGCCGCAGAACATCAAGCGGTTTTCTGCATCGCGCAGCGCGGTCAGCACCCGGCCGAACTTGCTCTGCGCCAGGCGCCAGCCGATGAACAGACTGGCGACCAGCAACAGCACCGTGGCCAGAAACAACACCGCGCGGGTGCCTGGCTCGGTGATGCCGAAACCGAGGATCGTGCGGAAGTTGGTGAAGCCGTTGTTGCCGCCAAACCCGGTCTCGTTGCGGAAAAACAGAAGCATGCCGGCGAAGGTCAGGGCCTGGGTCATGATCGAGAAATACACACCCTTGATCCGCGAGCGGAAGGCAAAGAAGCCGAACACCAGCGCCAGCAGACCCGGTGCCAACACCACCAGGCACATCGACCAGACAAAGCTGCTGGTGCCGCTCCAGTACCACGGTAGTTCCGTCCACGACAGAAAGGTCATGAACGCCGGCAAGCCATCGCCGGCCGCCTGACGCATCAGGTACATGCCCATCGCGTAACCGCCGAGGGCGAAGAACAGGCCATGGCCCAGCGACAGCAAGCCGGCGTAACCCCAGACCAGATCCAGCGCCAGGGCGACGATGGCGTAGCAGAGGATTTTGCCGACCAGCGTCAGCGTGTAGGCCGAGACGTGCAGCGCATTGTCCGGCGCCAACAACGACAGCAACGGCAGGGCGATCAGCAGCGCGAGAATCACCGCACCGACCGCCATCGTGACTTTCGGTCCGGCCTTTTGTGTGGCCGTGACTAACAGAGGCTGATTCATCAGTCGATCACCCGTCCTTTCAGTGCGAAGAGGCCTTGCGGACGTTTCTGGATAAACAGAATGATCAGCGCGAGGATCAGGATTTTGCCGAGCACCGCACCGATCTGCGGTTCAAGAATCTTGTTGGCGATACCCAGGCCGAACGCGGCCAGCACGCTACCGGCCAGTTGCCCGACACCGCCGAGTACCACCACCAGGAACGAGTCGATGATGTAGCTCTGGCCGAGGTCCGGACCGACGTTGCCGATCTGGCTCAGCGCCACACCACCGAGGCCGGCGATGCCCGAGCCGAGGCCGAAGGCGAGCATGTCCACGCGCCCGGTGGGCACGCCGCAGCAGGCGGCCATGTTGCGGTTCTGGGTGACGGCGCGGACGTTGAGACCCAGACGGGTTTTGTTCAGCAGCAGCCAGGTCAGTACCACCACGAACAGGGCGAAGGCGATGATCACGATGCGGTTGTACGGCAGCACCAGATTCGGCAGCACTTGAATGCCGCCGGACAGCCACGCCGGGTTTGCCACTTCGACGTTCTGCGCGCCGAACAGCAGGCGCACCAACTGGATCAGCATCAGGCTGATGCCCCAGGTGGCGAGCAGGGTTTCCAGCGGCCGGCCATAGAGGTGACGAATCACCGTGCGTTCCAGTGCCATGCCGATCGCCGCCGTGACAAAGAACGCCACCGGCAGCGCGATCAGCGGATAGAACTCGATGGCTTGCGGGGCATAGCGCTGGAACATCAACTGCACGACATAGGTCGAGTAGGCGCCGAGCATCAGCATCTCGCCGTGGGCCATATTGATCACCCCGAGCAGGCCGAAGGTGATCGCCAGACCGAGCGCGGCGAGCAGCAGGATCGAGCCGAGGGACATGCCGCTGAACGCCTGCCCCAACACTTCGCCGATCAACAGTTTGCGTTTGACTTGGGCGAGGCTGGTTTCGACGGCCGTGCGCACACCGCCATCGCTTTCGACGCCGGGTTCGAGCAAGCCTTCGAGGCGGGTGCGGGCCAGTGGGTCGCCGGTTTCCCCGAGCAGGCGCACGGCGGCCAGACGCACTGCCGGGTCGGTATCCACCAGTTGCAGATTGGCCAGGGCCAGGCTCAGGGCATCGTGCACGCCGGGGTCTTTTTCGCCAGCCAGTTGCTGGTCGAGGAATTTCAGCTGCGCGGGTTTCGCGCTTTTCTGCAATTGCTGCGCCGCGGCCAGACGGATTTTGGCGTCGGCGGCGAGCAATTGGTGGCTGGCCAGCGCGGTGTCGATCAGACCCCGCAGGCGGTTGTTCAGGCGCAGGGTTTTTGGCTGGCCGTCGATCGTCAGTTCGCCTTGTTGCAAGGCATTGATCAGCTCGACACGCGCCGGCTCGGGCTGCGCGGCCCAGGCTTCCAGCAGTTTGGCTTGTTGCACGGGATTGGCGGCGACGAAGTCTTCGGCGTCGCCGGCAAAGGCAGTCATCGGCAACAGCAGTGCGATGATCAGAAACAAGCGGTATATGGCAGTGGGCATTAGTGGTGTCCTGTTCAACCGCCCCCTCACCCTAACCCTCTCCCGGAGGGAGAGGGGACTGACCGAGGTGTCTGGGCGATGTACTGTGACCTGCAAATTCGAGCCGGACTCAGGCTTTGAAAAGCATGAAGATCGGCTCCCTTTCCCCCTCTCCCTCTTGAAATTGAGGGGACTGACCGAGGTGTTTGGACGATGTACTGTGACCTGCAAATTCGAGCCGGACTCAGGCTTTGAAAAGCATGAAGATCGGCTCCCTTTCCCCCTCTCCCTCGTGAAATTGAGGGGACTGACTGAGGTGTTCTGGACCATGTGCTGCGACCTGCAAATTCGAGCCGAACTCAGGCTTTGAAAAGCATGAAGATCGGCTCCCTTTCCCCTCTCCCTCATGCAATCGAGGGGACTGACCGAGGTGTCTGGACGATGTGCTGCGACCTGCAAATTCGAGCCGGACTCAGGCTTTGAAAAGCATGAAGATCGGCTCCCTTTCCCCCTCTCCCTCATGCAATCGTGGGGACTGACCGAGGTGTTTTGGACCATGTGCTGCGACTTGCGAATTCGAGTCGAACTCAAGCTTTGAAAAGCACGAAGATCGGCTCCCTTTCCCCCTCGCCCCCTGGGGGGAGAGGGTTGGGGTGAGGGGGAAAGGATCTCCGCCCCACCTCAAAGCCCAAGTCGGACTCAGTTGCTCTTCACCGCATAATCCGGCTTCTTGTCGTTGCCCTGAATGAACGGGCTCCACGGTTGCGCGCGGATCGGCCCTTCGGTCTGCCACACCACATTGAACTGACCGTCGCTCTGGATCTCGCCGATCATCACCGGTTTGTGCAGGTGGTGGTTGGTCTTGTCCATGGTCAGGGTGTAGCCCGACGGCGCGGCGAAGGTCTGGCCGGCCAGCGCTTCGCGGACCTTGTCGACATCCGTGGACTTGGCTTTCTCCGCCGCCTGCGCCCACATATGGATGCCGACGTAAGTGGCTTCCATCGGGTCGTTGGTCACCGCTTTGTCGGCGCCCGGCAGGTTGTGTTTCTTGGCGTAGGCCTTCCAGTCCGCGACGAACTTCTTGTTCACCGGGTTCTCGACGGACTCGAAGTAGTTCCACGCTGCGAGGTTGCCCACCAGCGGCTTGGTGTCGATGCCGCGCAGTTCTTCTTCACCCACCGAAAACGCCACCACCGGTACGTCGGTGGCCTTCAGCCCCTGGTTGGCCAGTTCTTTGTAGAAGGGCACGTTGGAGTCGCCGTTGACGGTGGAGATGACCGCAGTCTTGCCACCGGCGGAGAACTTCTTGATGTTGGCGACGATGGTTTGATAGTCGCTGTGACCGAACGGGGTGTAGACCTCTTCGATGTCCTTGTCGGCGACGCCTTTGGAATGCAGGAACGAGCGCAGGATCTTGTTGGTGGTGCGCGGGTAGACGTAGTCGGTGCCGAGCAGGAAGAAGCGCTTGGCGCTGCCGCCTTCTTCGCTCATCAGGTATTCCACTGCCGGGATCGCTTGCTGGTTGGGCGCGGCGCCGGTGTAGAAGACGTTCGGCGACATCTCTTCGCCTTCGTATTGCACCGGGTAGAACAGCAGGCCGTTCAGCTCTTCAAACACCGGCAACACCGATTTACGTGACACCGAAGTCCAGCAGCCGAACACCACCGCGACCTTGTCCTGGGTCAGCAACTGCCGGCCCTTTTCGGCGAACAGCGGCCAGTTGGATGCAGGGTCGACCACCACCGGTTCGAGCATCTTGCCGTTGACGCCGCCCTTGGCGTTGATCTCGTCGATGGTCATCAACGCCATGTCTTTGAGTGAGGTTTCGGAGATCGCCATGGTGCCGGACAACGAATGCAGAATCCCGACCTTGATGGTCTCGGCGGCCTGGACAGTCCAGGTCATGCCCATCGCGGCAATGGATGCCGAGAGTGTGAAAGCCTTGATCAAACTGCGACGCTTCATTGTGCGATCTCCATGAACATTTAATTTTTCTGGTTGGCAGATGCGGACGACTGAAGGGAGGTTTGCAAGGGCTGTGCCCGGTCGGGATCCAACATGAAAATGCCGTCGCAGAGCGGTTGGGCGACGCCGCTCGCGCACCAGCAACGGACACGCTGAAGGCTGTGGTGCGCTTGTATGCGCCAGATTGGGGCGAGTGGGCGGCTACAGAATTGGACACAGAAACGATAACCCTGCATCGCATGGTCCGGGCAGCGAGGCGACACACTCGTTCGCCAGTCATCCCGAATTCTTTCAGCAGGATCTTTATCATGAACGATGTGTCAGGACGCACCGAACGCGCCGCAACCCCCTCCGGCAGAACCAGACTGCCGCCACTCAGTCCGGGATTTCTCACGCAAGAGGATGCTGCGTACTGGGTGCATACGAGGATTCCGCTAAAGGCGAAAAAGGAATACGGCAGCTTGATTCTGCTGCGACCGGATGGAAAGTTCGTCGCCAGTTCACCTGTGCCCGGAGACGCAACCACCTTCGATATGAGCGTCCTCGTCGACTTCGATGCCTCCGGCGATCTCCAGCCGCCAGCAGGCTATCGTTTTGCCGCAAACGTCCACAGCCATGTCGCGTTACACGCAGAGGTTGGCGAGGCTTATCCAGAGCTGGATGAGATGGGGCTGCGGCTGTTCGTCAATTTCTTTTCCGACGTCGACTTTATGGGCGATGTCGACGGCCGGGCCTGGTTTCGCAGCGCCTATCTGTCCGGGCCTGACGGAACATTGCTCAAGTACACTGCCAGTGGTTCAGAGGCGGAGCGTGAGTATTACCGTTGGCATGAAGCAGGCGCGCGGCCGGGCCGTGAGCCATGGACGCGTGACGCGTTGAGCATCATCAATAAACTGGCCATGCTCGGTGAGCTGAAGGTCCTTGTGTCGAATGCCGACTGGGGGTACTCGGTGGGCGTCGTACCGCCTGACTGGCAACGCGGGCAGGGATTTTCTACGGGCAAGGTGACTGAGTTGCCGCTGATGACGCGCGTTTGCGTCAGTGCCGATCGGGCCGTGCTCGCTGCGTTGAAATCCAGAGGTGCGCAGACCGCCGGGCTGGTACTGAAAAAACTCACTGGCGAAGAGTATGTCGCGACCCATGCGCGTGCGGCCGGGCTGTCCGCTTGGGACCCGCAGAAAATCTTTCCGGTGGGCCGTGACGGGAAATTGAAACTCCCCACAGGCTATGCGCTCGAGGGTTTTTACTGTGCCTCCCGGCCGGATCCTGTGCGCACATCCCCTGCGCAGGCGTGGCTGTACGAGAACTTCTTCACACCGCAGGAAATGGCACTAGCCATTGCAAGTCGTGATCGCGCCCGGCATCTGGCAGCGCCCGACAGGCCCTTGGCGTTGTACCTGCAGACCCGTGATGCCGCGATGTTGAAGTACACCTTCAGCGGCGATCCGGTCGAAACCGCAATGAGCATCGAGCAAGCCGATGGCAGCGTCACCGATCCGGGACTGCAATCGAGGTTGCTGGCCGGGACACTGCGACCGCGTGAGTTCGTGTCGATCCTGGTGATCAGTGGTCGGCTGGACGTTCTGCGAGGCAGTGCGCTGTGGCCGCGGCTGGGGCGCGTAGATCTGCAATGGCAGCCCTTTGCGAATTTCCCCTGGCCAGGTCTGAGTGATGACTTCCTCTCGGCCGAGGATGCCGTTCGATATGCACACGAACAAGTCGGCAATCGGCGTGATCGTACATTTGTCGGTTACGTCTTTCAGCGCAGCGCCGACGAGCGCTTCGTGGTCACCGAACCCCTCGCGGGTGACATTGAGACGCTTGCCTCGGGCGGTCTTTATCCGCGGGACCATCATGGGCAGACCATTTTTCCCGATGACCATGTGCTGCGCGGTCGATATGTGTCGCACGGGGCGCTGTCGCAGCTCGAACCGGTGGTGATTGACAGTTTCAAGTGGACGCACGAAGAAGCGGCCCTGAGCCTGCAGATGTTGAATGTCGATGAGGTCCGGCAGGCATGGCTCGACAAAACTGCGCTTTATGTCTCAGGGGCGGCGAACAGTCTGCTCAGGTATGAACTGTCCGAGGGCGCCAGTGGCCGAGAGCTTGCCGCCCTTTTGGGGACACGTGAAAATCCCGGTTCGCTGGCGTTGAAACTTGCCAGTGGTGAACTGCGACCGCAGGACTTTGTCCGCCAGCAAGCAGCGGCCGGCCGGTTGACGGTGCTGCTCGACAACCCCCTGTGGGGATATCGCGGTGATGTACCTGCAAACTGGGCCATGATGGCGGTGCCGTTGGCAGGAACATCCGTGCCAACCACACCGGACCCTGCACTGCCCGATCAACTGCCGGCCCCCCCTGCCATGCTTCCGAACAGGCCATTGGACCTATCGCCGATTTTCTCCCGCGGCGAATTTCTGTCGACATCAACGCTTGCCTGGAAACGCCCTGACAGGGTCGCCTGCGGAGCGGTTTTTCCTTCGGCGGATGAGGCGGCGCAGGATCAGTCCGCGCGTGCTGCGCATTTGCAGGACGAAACCCGAGCGTTGTTCGGATTTATCCTCAAGCATCGCGAGCGGGAGGAGTACGTCGCCACTGAAGGGGTGCCCGTCAACGACCGTGGCGACAATCTGTTTCAACTGGGGACATTGTTTGGCATAGGGCTTTCAGAGTCCGGCTACCACTACCCGGACGGCTTCAGTCTGTACGGCAACTTTTACTTGCACCATGAGGTGAACGGTCTCGCCAGCGGGACAAGCGCGTGGCTGGCACGGCATTTTATTTCGCCGGATAACCTGACGGTGGCGATGTACTACTCGCCCAGTCGTCCGGTGCGCCCCTCTGGTCTGCCCGCCGCGTTGTATATCAGTACTCAGGACGGTGCCCTGTTGAAGTACGTAAGAAGCAGCGCGAGCAAGCTGTTCCATGACGATCTCTCCAGCCGGAGACTTGAAACCATCAAGCAAGACCTGGCATCAGGTCAGTGGCGGCCAGTGGACTTCGTCCACGAGGTTGCCGGCAGCGGTGAACTGTCTGTCCTGCGCACGAGCCTGTGTTGGGATCGGGTCGGACGGGTAAGCAGTGCCTGGAAACCCTTCGCGAACCTCGAGCGTCGCTGGCTCGGCCCGGTGTTCCAGAGTGCTGACGATGCGGCGGTACATGCCCGTCTGCAAGTGCCGGCCTCCGCCGACGGTCCTTATGGCGGAGTGATTCTGAAAACCGCCGAAGGCCTGTTTGTTGCCACGCTGCCGATCAAGGTGTCCCGGGAAAACTTCGATGTCACCGAGGTGTTCCCGTACGAAAGTATCAACGCCGGACTGGCTCCGGCAGACTGCTACATCGTTGCACGTTACCGCTCGAGAGTCCGGCGAGAACTGTCGGTGATTTTTTCCGGACCCGACAAGCAGCTTTACCTGAATATGCTGTCGGTCGACACCGTCTACTCGGCATTCAACCGCACGATGCCGGGGACGTGGGACGAATACCTGTTCGCGCCCGACGGTTCGTTGATTCGCTATCAGGCAGGCCTTTGGGACCGCGTGCTCGCCGACCTGTCACTATCCCTGACCGACACCGGCCATGTGCCTCCTTCGCTTGATGCCGAGACCGTCAGGCAGCGCATCCGCAGCGGCGCATTGAAGATGAATAAATGGGTCGGCTCGCTGGCCGAGTCCGGCTATTTGCACGTGGTGGTCGGCAGCGATATTTGGGGCGCGCCCCGTCATGTCACTCGCTGGGTGCCCTTCGCTGCGGATTTGCTGCCCATTGCCGATTACCACAAAGCCACCCATGCACCGGTCTGCAGTTCATTGTTCATTCAGGCCGATGCCGCCGCCACGTATGTTCATGAGGCGGTCGTGAGCCGCGATACGCTGACCTTCGGTTTTATCCTGCGCTCCGAGAGCAATGCGTTCATTGCCAGCCTGCCGATTGCGGCGCAGGGTTCGCGGCTGGCGCTGGACCGGGTCTTCGAGCAGGGGCGGATACACTACGGTCATGGGCTGGAGGCTATTTATCTGCGTGCATCCTTTCCGCCGTTGGGCGCGCGGCACAATGACGTGCGCAGTGTGTTTCTTTCACCGACCGATGTCTTGCAAGCCTGCCGACGGGCCAACACGCCCCAGGGCTATTTACCCATCTACATTTCCTGCGCCGACGGGGCACTGTTGAGATTGCAACTGCATGCCTTCGAACCCGGTGAGTTCTACGACAGGCACGGGCAGATCGAACTGCGCCCCAACACGTTCGATTCGCCCGCGCAGGCGGCGAACGATGAGCGTGACATGGCCAAAGGCACGTTCGTGCTTGCCGATTACGTGCGTCGAATGGCCCGGGCGGGCAAGCTCGACGTGCTGCAAACCAGCGAGTATTGGTCGCGCCTGGGCTGGATTCGCGAGGAAAGAGAACCTGTCGAGGGCGAGACTGCCGACGATGAAAGATGGCGCAACCATCCGGAGCCCGCGTTGGGGCCGGTGTTCCATCACGCCGACGATGCCGCCCGCCATGCCGGCAGTCGAACCGGCGAACCGGTCATCGACCGAGGGTACGAAGGGGCAATACTGGCGCACAGCACGAGCAATCGCTTTGTCCCGCTCGAACCGGTTGCCGTTTCGGCGCGTCAAAGCCGCCCGCTGGCACGGATATTCCGCGCCTCCACGGATCCGTCGACCGGTTGGCGCAACCCCGCCCCGCGATACCCTGAGGGCTTTTCCCTGGTTGCCAGTCATCAACTGCACCTGTCCGGGAACACCTCGCTTGGTGTCGATTCGGAGCACGTGCAGGCCAACTTCGCCTCGCCGGCTCAGCTACAGGCGCATACCCATCAGCTCAAGGATCAGGGTTTCGCGATCCAGACCTACTACTTTTCAACGCCCCACGGCGTTTTGCTCAAGTACATCCCGGTCTATACAGCCGCCGAGAGGAAGTTGCTGTCGACCCGGCAGGTGGCGTATGAAAAGGGCCGATGGGTCACACGGCTGAGCCCCGGCGAGTTCATTTCCAGGCTTGGGGCGCTGGGCGAACTGTCAGTACTGGTCGCCGGCCACTACTGGCGCCAGACCGGGCGACAGGGTGCCACCTGGCCGATTGGCCGTCAGCAACCGCCCAGCCCGGGCATTGTTCGCCGCAGGGATGAGTTGTAGGCGCCGATCAAGGCCGCTTGACGCGGGTGACAGGTGTCACCCGCGTGCAAGGGGTCAACCGGGCAGATCTGCCGTTTGCTGACCGAGTCGCGCCAGCAAAAACCGGTCCAGCAACCACACCACCACCAGCGAAGCCCCCACCAACGGAAACACCACCGCCAGCGCGAGCATGATCACCACGCCGGTTTTCCATTTCGGCAAGTCATGGCGCAGCGGTGGTACGCCGAATTTGCCCTGTGGTCGGCGCTTCCACCAGATCACCACGCCACTGACGGCACTGAGCAGAATCATCAGGCAGATCAGCAGCACGACGATCTGGTTGAAGGTGCCGAACATCTTGCCTTCGTGGAGCATCACGCCGATTTCCGTGGCGCGGGCCACCGCGCCGTACTGTTCGAATCGCACATCGGCCAGCACCTTGCCGGTGTATTGATCGACGTGCAGGGTGGCGTCGTTGCGCGGGTCATCGGCGAACACGGCAATGGTGAATACCCCGGTGGCGGTCTTCGGCAGGGTGATGCTGTAGCCCGGCTCGACCTTGCGTTCAATCGCGATGTTCTGCACGTCTTGCAGGCTGATGGCCGGCGCAGCGGGGCCGTGTTGCATGCCGCCGTGGGCCATGTGTTCGGCATGGTCGCCGGACATCGGCATCGGCGTGTTTTCCATCGCCCACGGCACGGTCTGGCGCGCGGCGTTGTTGAGGCTGCCGGCCTCGACGTCGGAGGTCGGCACGTTGTTCCACATGGCGGCGGGGAACACGTTCCAGACCTGGGCGTACTGCTTGCCCCAGAACCCGGTCCAGGTCATGCCGCTGAGCAGCATCACCAGCAGCAATGCCGCGCCCCAGAAACCGGTGACCGCGTGCAGATCACGCCACAACACGCGCCCGCGGCTGTTCAGCCGAGGCCACAAAATGCCCGCGGCCTGGCCGCGCGGCCACCACAGGAACACCCCCGACACCACCAGCACCACGCCCCAACCGGCGGCCATTTCGATCAGGCGATCACCGACCGTGCCGATCATCAACTCGCCGTGAATGGCGCGGGCGATGGCTTGCAGATTCCGCTTGGCATCCTGTTCGCCAAGGATGTCGCCATGGTAGGGGTCGATGAACACGTTGAGTTCGTGTTCAGCGTTCTTGACCACGAACTGCGCGCTGCGTCCGGCGTTGGCCGGCGGCAGGTACTGGGTGATCTGGCCCTGTGGATAGGCGCTTTTCACCCGTTGCAGCAAGTCATCGGCGGGCACGCTGTGGTGACCGACCGGGACGTTGAGCAGGCTGCTATACATCAGTGAATCGAGTTGCGGTTTGAACAGATAGATGATGCCGGTCAGGGCCAGCATCACCATGAACGGGGCGACGAAGAGGCCGGCGTAAAAATGCCAACGCCAGGCCAGGTTGTAGAAATTCGGTTTGGGCTGTTTCATCACGTGTGCTCCGCTTGGCTTGGATCTTTTAGTTGTTCTGCAACCCTTGTGGGAGCGACTTGCTCGCGAAGGCGTCGTATCAGGCTGCATCTATGTTGGATGTGCCGTTCCCTTCGCGAGCAAGCTCGCTCCCACAGGGTGGGATTTGACTGTTAGAAGCTCATGTCGACCTTGGTCCAGAGCGTGCGCCCTGGTTCATTGATCGCTTGCGGGTCGTTGGCCGGGTAGCCGAATCCGGCGTTACCCGCCAGGTTCAGGTGTTCGGCGTAAGCCTTGCCGAACAGGTTGTCGACGCCGCTGCTGACCTTCCAGTTTTTGTTGATCCGATAGGCGCCGTTGAGCGAGAAGACGCCAAAGCCGCCGCTCTTGTCGTAGTCCTTGCCGACGACGTTGCCCTTGTTCTGGTCGATGCGGTGTTGCGCCGCGACCACCCGCCACAGCGCCCCGGCGCTCCAGTTGTTTTCGCTGTAGGTGAGGCCGAAACGCGCATCCAGCGGCGGCATTTGCGGCAGGGCTTTGCCATCGCTGCTGTTTTTGCCCCAGGCGTAGGCCAGGGTCGCGTCGGCTTTCCAGTGATCGGTGAGCTTGTACGCCGCACCGAGTTCGCCGCCCATGATCCGCGCGTCGATGTTCTCCGCGCGCGAGCTGCTCATGCCCATCATCGTCGGCGTGTAGTCGAACAGGATGTAGTCGCGCACCACGCCGATGTAGCCCGAAGCCCAGGCTTCAAGGTCGGCATTTTTGTAGTTCACGCCGAAGTCGAGCTGGGTGGTTTTCTCCGGTTTGATCGAGTCGAACGCATTCACCGAACCGGCCGGGCCGGACTTCGGTGAAAACAGTTCCCAGTAATCCGGGAAACGTTGCGCGTGGCCGAGACCGGCGTAGAGGGTGGTCGGGCTGTCAGCCAGGTCGTGCTCGTAACGGACAAATCCGCTGGGCAGGGTGTCGGCACGGGTGTCGTCGGCGGTCGGGTTCGGCCGGCTCATCATTCCGGAACCGGTGGTCTGCCGATAATCCTTGGCCGAAGCGCGGTCGACCCGCACGCCGGTGATCAGACGATCACGGTCGGCGGCGTACCAGGTCATTTCGCTGAACACGCCGTAGTTATGGAAATCGGCGTCCTTGGTGTACGGCAGGTCCTTGTAGGTGTCGATGCCCATCGCGCTGCGTTGGCGATGTTCGTTGGTCTGTGCGTCGAGCCCGGTGATCAACTGGATGTCGGCCCAGCGCCAGGTCGCCTTGATCCGCGCGCCGAGGGTGCGCCGGTCGACGTTGGACGCCATGGGCCCGGCCATCATCCCGGTGCCGGACGGCGTGCGCAGGGTGTAGTTGTCCATCACGTGGTCGGCGTAGTTGTAGTAGACCTGCGCTTCGAGTTTTTCCAGCACATCCGTGATGTTGGACTTTTCGAAGCGCAGGCCGAGGCTTTCGCGCAGGAACTGCGAACCGTCCATGCCGCGTCCGGCGTAGCGCGCCTCGCCGTCGCCCTTGCCGGCGGTGAGTTCGATCAGGGTGTCGGCGTCCGGGGTCCAGCCGACGGCGATGTCACCGTTCCACTTGTCGTAGCGCGAGGCGACGATGTCATTGTTGCCGTCGCGGTAGTCATCGGAGTGCGCGGTATTGCCGATCACCCGCACGTAACCCAACGGCCCCCCGGCCGCAGCGTCGACGACTTTGTCGAAGCGGCCGTGGGAACCGGCGAGGATGCTCGCATTCACTCGCGTACCGAGTTCACCGAAACTCTCCGGCTCACGGTCGAAAAGGACGGTGCCGGCCGACGCGCCGGGGCCGTACAGCACGGTTTGCGGGCCTTTGATCACCGTGAGTTTGTCGTAGGTTTCCGGCGAGATGTACGAGGTAGGCGCGTCCATCCGGCCCGGGCAGGCGCCGAGCA
Organism: Pseudomonas monsensis; assembly: GCF_014268495.2. NCBI lineage: Bacteria > Pseudomonadati > Pseudomonadota > Gammaproteobacteria > Pseudomonadales > Pseudomonadaceae > Pseudomonas > Pseudomonas monsensis. The sequence continues at coordinate 940,061 of NZ_CP077087.1, forward strand.
TCATGCTGCCGTTGGTGAGGATGTTCAGACGCGAACCGAACATGCCGCGCAGCACCGGATCACCGTTGGTGCCGCCATTGCGCACCAGGGCGAAACCGGGAATGGTTTTCAGGTAATCACCGCCATCGCTGGCCGGCACCGGTTGGCGCGGGTCCTTGGGATTGGTGACGATAGTCAGCGGCGAGCTCGGGGCGAGGGCGGTGATCACCGTTGGACTGAGTTCTTCGTTGTGACCGGCGTGATCATCGGCCAGCACCAGCGGGGACAGCAATACGCCGCAAAGGACGGCGGTAGCGTGCGAGAAACGAATACGCGATGCGTTCAGCGCGAAGGACGCCTGAGCTGCGCTCAAACGTGGAACAGCGGAAAACCTGGACATGACAATTTCCATCAAACAGTCGTAAACGACACGGGCGGCAGCCTGGAGCTGTCTTTTCAACCGTGTGCAATCAAAGGTGCGGTGTTTACGCGGCGACGGGCGGGGCGCGGGTGCGGGCGCCAGGGAAGAAGGTTCGCCGGGCATGACCCAGGCGCGGGGAGGGCGGGGTGAACGTGTTGACGTGGGCGATGCTGAACGTGGTGAAACTGCCACCACCGGTCAGCGCCGGGCAATTGAACAGCAGGCTGCAATAACCGCATTTTTCCCACAGAACGTGGTGCGAGGATTGCGGCGGGCAATGTTCGGCGCCGGGCTGCGCGTCTTGACCACCGTGATCCATGCCGGGCATGTCCATGCTCATCGACATGTCCATGCTCATCGGCATGGACGTCGAGGCGTGTTGATCCATCGGCATCGACTGAGAAATCAGCGGGCCGATGAAGATCATCATCATGGCGAACAGGGCGATCCAGCTACCGCGGGTCAGAGTCTGGCTCTGGCGATGCCTGCTGGACGCCCCGGCGCGTTGCGGGCGCACGGGCGTGGTCAGCCGGATCGGTTACTGGGCGTGATCGTGCGTCTTGGTTTCCGCTGGCTTCTTCTGCACGGCAACCTCGACGGTCACGTTACCGGCCTTCTCGAAATGCAGGGTCAGCGGGAAGCGTTTGCCGTCGCTGAGCAGGCTGCGGTCTTTGGGGTTGAGCAGCATCACGTGATAGGCCATCGGCGCGAACGTCACCTTGCCGCCGGCAGGGATCACCACGTTGGGCACCTGCTGCATTTTCATCAGATCGCCCTGCATTACATGCTCATGCAGCTGCGCTTGGTCAGTGATCGGCGAATCGACGCTGAGCAGGCGGTCGTCGGTCTTGCCGGGATTGCTGATCACAAAGTAAGCGGCAACGGTCGGCGCATTGGGCGGCAGTTCCTGCGACCACGGGTGAGCGATTTCCAGCTCGCCGGCCTTGTATTCGTGGGCATGGGCGAAGCACGCAGGCAGCAACAGCGCAGCGATGACGAAGAGTTTGTTCAACATGGCAGTTCTCCAGAACGATTTGATACGCAGGTCAATTGCGAGAACAAATCAAACCAGAGGCGAGGCGCGGGGGTTGAGGCTCGGCCATTGCTGGCGCGGTGTCGGTGTTTGCAACGAGGGTGGCGCCACGCTGCGATTGCTTTCGTAGCGGGCGAAATACAACTGCGGTGTATGACCCGGCAGCGCCACCAATGGCGCCGAGCCCGAGCAGCACCAGCAATGCTGCATGTTCGAATGAGTGTCGTTGTTCGGGGCCTTCTGATCGGTGGCACCGATGTCGATCGCCACCATCTTCGTCCCGCTGCCGGTGCAGAAACTGCTCCACAGCAATTGTTCGGCCGGTGAACTGGCCGCCTGCGCCATCGCCCCCGTCATCGGCATGGCGAGCATGTTGAACAGCACTGCGAAGCAGGCGATCCAGGCAAATGCGAGCCGGTGTCGGTTCATGGGACAGATCCGTTGGGTGGGCGATCAGGCGCCGCTATTTAGCCTGATCAGGGCCGATAAGTAAAAAGGCGTCGTGCGGTTTGGTGTCGCAGATCAATCAAACCGCGACGGCGTGCAATCTCAAACCCAAAGCCTTCATGACCTTCATGATAGTTGCGAATTCGGGGTTACCAGTGCTGCTCAGCGCTTTATAGAGACTTTCACGACCCAGGCCGGCATCACGTGCCACCTGTGTCATGCCCTGAGCTCGGGCTATGTCATTCAGTGCTGCACGGATGAGTACGCCATCGCCTTCATCATCATCAAAGCAAGCGTCCAGATACGCCGCCATATCCTCGGGAGTTTTGAGGTATTCGGCGGCGTCGAAACGGGTGAATTTTTCGGTCATGACTTACTCCTCATTACCGATGCTATGTGCCATTTGTACGGCGCGCTTGATATCACGCCGTTGTGTCGATTTATCGCCCCCGATCAAAAGCAGATAAATCACTTCGTCTCGACGAGTGAAGTACATCCTGTAACCAGGACCGTAGTGAACACGCATTTCGTAAACGGTGTCACCGACAAAACCGTAATCGCCAAAGTTGCCATGTTCGGCTGCTCGAAGTCTGGAGATGATTCGGCCTTTGCCGATGATGTCTTTCAACGAGTCGAGCCATTCGGAAAATACACGGGATCGTTCAAGTTCGATCATGTCAGGATCGTATTCCTTGGGATACAGTCTGGCAAGCCGCTTTTCTGCGGTTGTCTGCCTGTATGAATTAAAGGAACCGAAGTATTGGGCGAGGGGATAGCGAAGACCAGTCGGCTGCTTCCTCAAAACAAGCCGGTTAATTCGCAGATAAATTTGAAATCAGGAAAAGTCTGACGTGAGCAGTGCATTAAGGACTTCAGACGTCGTCAGAAACTCCCGATCAACCCCCGGCAACACCGGCCGCTTCAACACCAGCACCGGCACTCCCAACTCCCGAGCCACTTCCAGCTTCGGCTCGGTCGCGGTGCTGCCGCTGTTCTTGCTGATCAGCACATCAATTTGCCGGCGCTCGAACAGCGCACGCTCGTCTTCCAGCAGAAACGGCCCACGGGCGCCGATGACTTCGCAGCGTTCGTTGCCGGGGTATACGTCGAGGGCGCGCAGGGTCCAGAACTGCTCGCTGGGGATTTCGTCGAGGTGTTGCAGTGGCTCGCGGCCGAGGGTGAACAACGGGCGGCGGAACGGTTTGAGGGCTTCGGTCAGTTCGGCCCAGTCGCTGACCTCGCGCCAGTCGTCACCCGCTTGCGGCTGCCACGCGGGACGGCGCAGGGCCCAGCAGGGGATGCCGGCCCGGCGCGCGGCGAGGGCGGCGTTATGGCTGATTTGCGCGGCGTAGGGGTGGGTGGCATCGAATAGCAGGTCGATGCCTTCCGCGCGAATGAACTGCGCCAGACCTTCGGCGCCGCCGTAGCCGCCGACACGCACCTGGCAGGTCAGGTCGGTCGGCACCCGGCCCACGCCGGCCAGGCTGTAAATATGTTCTGGCCCCAGCGTGCGGGCGATGACCAGCGCTTCGGTGACGCCGCCGAGCAACAGTATCCGCTTCATGCAAAACCTCCGGCGTGGCCGACAATGCCGCCCTGACGATCAATCGCAAACACCTCGACCTGCACCTGCGCCGGCACCACGCTGCGGGCGAAATTCAGCGCATGGCGGCAGACCTCATCACCGAGCGCAATCCCCGCCGCACTGGCCATCGCCAAGGCTTGCTGACTGGTATTGGCCTCACGAATGCCTTGCTGCAACGCCTCATCGGCGCCAATCGCCGCCGCCCATTCCGCCAGTTGCGGCAGGTCGATACTGGAATGCCGCGAGTGCAGATCCATGTGCCCCGCTGCCAGTTTGCTGATCTTGCCGAAGCCGCCGCACAGGCTGAGTTTATCCACAGGCACTTTGCGCAGATGCTTGAGCACTGCGCCGACGAAGTCGCCCATTTCGATCAGGGCGATTTCCGGCAGGTCGTAGACCCGGCGCATGGTGTCTTCGCTGGCGTTGCCGGTGCAGGCGGCGATGTGCAGATAGCCGTTAGTCCGGGCGACGTCGATGCCCTGGTGGATCGAGGCGATGTACGCCGCGCAGGAGAACGGCCGGACGATGCCGCTGGTACCCAGAATCGACAGGCCACCGAGAATACCCAGTCGCGGATTCATGGTTTTCAGCGCCAGCGCTTCGCCGCCCTCGACGTTGACCGTGACCTCGAAACCGCCGGCATAACCGGTTTCTTCAGCGAGCAGGGTCAGGTGATCGCTGATCATCTTGCGCGGCACCGGGTTGATGGCCGGTTCGCCCACGGCCAGCACCAGCCCTGGCCGGGTCACCGTGCCGACCCCCAGGCCGGCATTGAAGCGAATGCCCGGTTCCGCCATCAGCCGCACTTGCGTATAGAGCAACGCACCGTGGGTCACGTCGGGATCGTCGCCGGCATCCTTGATCGTCCCGGCCTCGGCGCCGTCGGCGGTCAACCGGCAGAACTCCAGACGCATCTGCACCTGTTTGCCTTTGGGCAAGACGATTTGCACGGCATCCGCCGCGACGCCGCCCAGCAGCAGGCGTGCCGCCGCGAGACTGGTGGCGGTGGCGCAGCTGCCGGTGGTCAGCCCGCTGCGCAGGGGGGCGGGTTGTTCGCCGGTCTCGTCACGCATCGCGGGGTTTGACCAGGTCGAGCAGCGTGATCGGCAGCGCCTGGCGCCAGGTGTCGAACTCGCCAAGCGGCTGCGCCTGGGCCACGTGAATGCGCGTCAGCTCGCCGCCGTGGCGTTCCCGCCAGTGCATCAGGGTGATTTCGCTTTGCAGGGTCACCGCGTTGGCGACCAGTCGCCCGCCGGGTTTGAGCTGCTCCCAGCAAGTCTCGAACACGCCTTCACGGGTCACACCACCGCCGATGAAGACGGCGTCCGGACGCTCCAGCCCGGCGAGGGCATGCGGTGCCTTGCCGCGAACCAGTTGCAGGCCGGGCACGCCCAGTGCATCGCGGTTGTGTTCGATCAGTGTCTGCCGGCCCTCATCCGCCTCGATGGCGATGGCGCGGCAACTCGGGTGCGCGCGCATCCATTCGATGCCGATCGAGCCGCACCCGCCGCCCACGTCCCACAGCAGTTCACCGGGGATTGGCGCGAGGCGGGCGAGGGTGATGGCCCGCACATCGCGTTTGGTCAGTTGACCGTCGTGCTGAAACGCCGAGTCCGGCAGCCCGGCCAGCCGCGACAGGTGCGGGGCGTGTGCGTCGGCGCGGCATTCAATGGCGATCACGTTCAGATCGGCAATCGGCGGGTTGGCCCAGTCATGGGCGTTGCCCGCGATGCGCCGCTCGGCGTCGCCGCCCAGATGTTCCAGCACCCACATCCGGCTCGCGCCGAAACCGCGCTCGCGCAATAGCTGCGCGACCGCCGCCGGGCTCTGTCCGTCGTTGCTCAGCAACAACAGTCGCACGCCACTGGACAACGGCGCATTCAGCGCCGCCAGCGGCCGGGCCACCAGCGACAGCGTCACCACGTCCTGCAATGGCCAGCCAAGTCGCGCGGCGGCCAGTGCGCAGGAGGACGGCGCCGGCAGAATCAGCATCTCGTCGCTCGGCAGTTGCCGCGCGAGGCTGGCGCCGACGCCATAGAACATCGGGTCACCGCTGGCCAGCACGCAGATCGCCTCCCCACGCCGCTCCAGCACCGGGGCGAGGGCGAACGGGCTCGGCCACAACTGCCGCTCGGCGCGGATGCACACCGGGAGCAAATCCAGCTGCCGCTGGCCGCCGACGATCCGCGAGGCGCCCATCAGGGCACGCCGGGCATTTTTGCCCAGACCCTTGAAGCCGTCTTCACCGATTCCCACAACCGTCAGCCAGGGTGACATCTATATTCCTCTAAACACGCCGTTCCGACGGGCAGACTTTTCATGCCGCCGGACAAAGCAGGCATAATACCGCGCCTTCGCCCGCGAAGCGCCTTTCCCACGCAGCCGGTCAGCCCCTTGAACGAACGCCCGATGTCCACCGCCTTACGCCCCTCGGCCTGCCCGGGGTTGTTGCGCATTGTCCAGGCGCTGGACGGCGGCATCTGCCGGATCAAGCTCAATGGCGGTGCGATCAGCGCTGAGCAGGCCGATGCAGTGGCCGATGCTGGCGCACAGTTCGCCGGCGGGGTGATCGAGGCGACCAATCGCGCCAATCTGCAGATTCGCGGGATCGGTCAGCAGAGCGCGGCACTGATCGACACCCTGCTGGCTGCGGATCTCGGGCCACGCACTGCTGCCGGCGACGATGTGCGCAACCTGATGCTCAGCCCAGCCGCCGGCATCGACCGGCAGATGCGCCTCGACACCCGTGCACTGGCCGGACAGATTCTCGACACACTGCAAAGCCATCCACGTTTCCATGCGTTGAGCGCCAAGTTCGCCGTGCAACTGGACGGCGGCGAAGCGCTGGCGATGCTCGAACATCCCCATGACCTGTGGTTGTCGGCGTTCGAACGCGACGGTGAAACGTTGCTGGCGTTCGGTCTGGCCGGATGTCCGACGGATCCCGCGGTCGCTGCCGTGTCGCTGGAAAACGGCCATGCCTTGGTGGTGGCGGTGCTGGAGTTGTTCCTTGAGCGGGCCCGACCCGAGCAGACGCGTATGCGCCATTTGCTCGACGAACTGCCGCTGCTGGCGTTTCTCGAACAACTGAGATCACGCCTGCCGATCACCGCTATCCGCCATTGGCAGCGCCCCCTGTCAGCGGACAATCTGCACATTGGCGTTCATCCGCAAAACACCGCGGGTCTGGTTTACATCGGTGCCGTTCCGCCGCTGGGGCGCCTCGATCCAGCGATGCTGCGCGGTGTCGCACACCTGGCCCGCCAGTTCGGCGATGGCAGCCTGCGCTTCACCCCTTGGCAAAGTCTGCTGTTACCGAATGTGCAGGCAACCGACGCGGCTGCCGTCCTGGCGGCGTTTGAGCAACTGAACCTGCTGACCCGATCCCGCGAGCCGCTGGCACACCTGATTGCCTGCACCGGCTCCAACGGCTGCGGCAAAGGACTGGCCGACACCAAGCAGGATGCCCGGCGGCTGGCGAGGTTGTTGCCGCAAGCACTGGATGTGCACCTCACCGGCTGTCCGCGCTCCTGCGCCGCCGCGCACCGTGCACCGGCCACCTTGCTGGCGGTCAGCCCCGGTCATTACGACCTCTATTTTCGCGATGCAACGCTGCCGGGTTTCGGCACGCTGCACGCACGCAACCTTACTATTGAAGCGGCCGCGACCCTGCTCGACGCCCGCTCCCGGAGCCCCCTTGATGCTTGATTACATCCGCGACGGTCAGGAGATCTATCGCAACTCCTTCGCGATCATTCGCCGCGAGGCCAATCTGGCGCGCATCCCGGCCGATCTGGAAAAACTCGCGGTGCGGGTGATCCACGCCTGCGGCATGGTCGAGGCCGTCGACGGTCTGCAATTTTCCGAAGGTGCCGGCAAGGCCGGGCGTGATGCGCTGGCCGCCGGTGCGCCGATCCTCTGTGATGCGCGGATGGTCTCCGAAGGCGTGACCCGCGCGCGGCTGCCGGCCAACAACGAAGTGATCTGCACCTTGCGCGACGACAGCGTGCCGGAGCTGGCCCGTGAGCTGGGCAACACCCGTTCCGCTGCGGCGCTGGAACTTTGGCGTCCGCACCTGGAAGGCAGTGTGGTGGTGATCGGCAATGCACCGACCGCACTGTTCTATCTGCTGGAAATGCTCGACGCCGGCGCACCAAAACCGGCGCTGATCCTCGGCTTCCCGGTGGGCTTCGTCGGCGCCGCCGAATCGAAAGCCGCACTGGCCGCCGACAGCCGTGGCGTACCGTTCGTGATCATGCAGGGCCGCCTCGGTGGCAGCGCCATGGCGGCCGCCGCCGTCAATGCCCTCGCCACGGAGATCGAATGATGCAGGCCAAAGGACGTTTGATTGGCCTGGGCGTCGGCCCCGGTGATCCGGAGCTGATTACCGTCAAGGCCCTGCGCCTGCTGCGCGAATCGCCGGTGGTGGCGTACTTCGTGGCCAAAGGCAAAAAAGGCAACGCATTCGGCATCATCGAAGCTCACCTGCAAGCGGCGCAGAATCTGCTGCCGCTGGTGTACCCGGTGACCACCGAAGCGCTGCCGGCGCCATTGTCCTACGAACAAGTGATCAGCGATTTTTACGATGAAGCTGCCGAAACCGTCGCGGCGCATCTGGATGCCGGCCGTGATGTGGCGGTGATCTGTGAGGGCGATCCGTTCTTCTACGGTTCCTACATGTACCTGCATGACCGGCTGGCCACGCGTTACGACGCGCAGGTGGTGCCGGGTGTGTGCTCGATGCTCGGCGGCGCCTCGGTGCTGGGTGCGCCGCTGGTGTATCGCAATCAAAGCCTGTCGGTGCTTTCCGGCGTGTTGCCTCACGAAGAATTGAAGCGACGTCTGGCCGATGCCGACGCGGCAGTGATCATGAAGCTGGGGCGCAACTTCCCCAAAGTACGTCAGGTGCTCGAAGAGCTGGGCCTGGCCGAGCGCGCGCTGTACGTCGAACGCGCAACCATGGCCAACCAGAAGATCGTGCCGATGGATCAGGTCGAGCCGATGTCCTCGCCGTACTTCTCGCTGATCATTGTGCCGGGCGAACGGTGGCAAGGCTGATGACTCAATCCCCCCCCGCTATTGTCATTCTCGGTCAGGCCAGCCTGGCCACCGCCCGGCGCATCCAGCAGGTGTATCCGGCAGCGCAGATCCATGGCCTGGCTGGCCGTGTCGAGGGCGCCGACCTGGTGTATCAGACGTTCGGCGAGACCCTGCGCGAGTTGTATCAACAGGACACGCCGATCATTGCCTTGTGCGCCGCCGGGATTGTCATCCGCACACTGGCGCCGCTGCTGCTGGAAAAGGGCGTCGAACCTGCCGTGCTTGCGGTGGCCGAAGACGGCAGCGCCGTCGTGCCGCTGCTTGGCGGATTGGGCGGGGTGAACGTCATGGCGCGTGACATTGCTGCCGGATTACAGGTGACGGCGGCCATTACCACCAGTGGCGAATTGCGGTTTGGTACCTGCCTGCTCAATCCACCCAGTGGCTACGCGTTGGCTGATCTGGAGGCGGGCAAGCGTTTCGTCTCCGATTTGCTCGCCGGGCACAGCGTGCGCATCGAAGGTGCGGCGCCGTGGCTGGATCAGGCGCAGTTGCCGCAAGACCCGCAGGCGCAGCGTGCCATTCATGTTGGCAGCGGCGTACGCGCGGCAAGGGCGGATGAATTATTGATCTATCCACGCAGTGTCGCGGTGGCGGTCAGCGCCGCCGTTGACGATGTGGCAAATGCTGTACGCGCCAGCTTGCAGCAGGCGAAAGTTGCGCTGCAATCGCTGGCCTGTCTGGTCGCAGCCGATAGCGAAATCGCTTCTGCGAACCTGCGTGAAGCGGCGCTCGAACTGGGTGTGCCGCTGCGCTTTGTAGCGGCGCAACCGGACATCGAAGCCCTTGTGCGCGCCGCCGTGCCCGGGACTGCCGTGGTTACCGCCAACGGCTTGGCCATCGCGGTTGCCGAGCAGCCGTTGCAGGTGTCGAGCATCGGTCGCCCGCGCGGGCGTCTGGCGGTGATCGGCCTCGGCCCCGGCGCTGCCGAACTGATGGTGCCGGCGGTCAAGGCTGAATTGGCCCGCGCCACCGACGTACTCGGTTATGAAACCTACGTGCGCATGGCCGGCCCGTTTCGCGACGATCAGGTGCAACACTGCACCGACAACCGCGAAGAGATGCAACGTGCCCGCCACGCCTTCCGCCTGGCCGCTGCCGGCCGTTCGGTGATCGTCGTGTCGTCCGGCGATCCGGGGGTGTTCGCCATGGCGGCGGCGGTGCTCGAAGCGCTGCATGAATCGAACGATCCGGCCTGGCACAGCGTCGATCTGGAAATCCTGCCGGGTGTTTCAGCGTCTCTCGCAACCGCCGCGCAGGCCGGCGCGCCGCTGGGTCATGACTTTTGCGTGATGTCGCTGTCGGACAACCTCAAACCGTGGTCGATCATCGAGAAGCGTCTGGATCTGGCCGCAGAAGCGGACCTGGCACTGGCCTTCTATAATCCGATCTCGCGTGCCCGCCCGTGGCAGCTGGGACGCGCACTGGAGATCGTCGCCCGCCATCGCGTGCCGCAAACCCCGGTGGTGCTGGGGCGCGATATCGGGCGTCCGGGGCAGACGTTGCGCACCACGACCCTGGGCGAATTGACGCCGGACCAAGTCGACATGCGCACCATGGTGCTGATCGGTTCTTCGACCACTTGCACGTTCGCGCGCGCCGATGGAAAGACATGGGTTTACACGCCTCGTTGGTATGGTGAAAAGCCTGTTGGTTGATAATAGTGGCGGTAAACGCCGAGCCAAGTTGTAAGTAACTTCCCTTGGCGTGACATGCAGTTAATCTTTTGAGTTGAATAATTAGTTTGAATGAGAAAGCCGCCAATCATATTGATTGGCGGCTTTTTGCGTGCGGCGGCAGGCTAAATGGAAAGTTAAATATATTGCCGGGTCATTCGCGCGGGCGGGATAAGTGTTATTCGTTGTTTCGCTGGATATTGTTTGAGCTTATTGAAGGTTTGAATGTGCCGTTTTTGCAGAATAGATTTCCTTCCGGTAATTCTATTTAGTCAAGGAAGGTAATAATGGAAGCTAACGATAAGTTGCGCGAGTTCATTTCCGCTGAAGATTACTCGCAAATGCAACAAACACTTGGTGAGTTTACCGGTAGCGCTGAACACACGGCGTTGTCAGAGCATTACAACAGGGCTATGCAAACAACCGATCACAACGAAAGACTGCTGTCGGTGAAGCTCTTCAAGGAATTGCTGGAGTTACTGATCAAGCGTAAGACAACGCCCGTGTTAGGGGACGTCAAACAGATCAGATCGCAACTGAACAAGTCCATCGCGCGCATGGCGGACACGCTAACCCTGCTCAAGGATGAAGGCCGGCCCGTGCCGAAAATCATGCACTTTGTCTGGGTCGGTGGCAGTGAAGTCGGCGTCAACCAGCGTGATTACATGAACATCTGGCGCCAGATCCTCGAACCACAGGGTTACCGGTTCAACCTCTGGTACGACAGCGATGCGTTGCTGGCCTTTGAAATGAACCGGGTGATTCTCGACGCCGCCAGAGTGGATGCGATGGAGGCGGGAGGCGATACGCTGAGCAAACCCGCGATGTTGTCACAAATGATCGAAGATCGCGCACGGGTGCTGAAACAGCAGATGTTCGCGTTCCTGGAACAACCTCAATGGCGCGGTAACGCCGACCAGGCGCGCATTGACTTGATGGTGCGCGCCTACGGCAAGGATCGGGCGACATTGGAAAACTTTCGTCAGCAATGCCTGGAAACGCATCGGGCAATGGTCGCAACGGACTTGCAGTTACGTGACGTTCGCCAAGAGTTTGCCGGGCACTTTTTACACGATGTCTACCAGCGTGAAATTGCCATGCGTGGCAACTTCGCGGCAGCGAGCGATGTCGTGCGGTTACAGGCCGAGTACCTGGAGGGTGGTCGCTACAGCGACATGGACTACTTGCCGCCGCTGGCCGAGAAGTTGGGCGCTGTCGATATCAGTGACTTTAACGGCAACCAGCGACTCGGGATTCTGAAACTGCTACTGGATCACAACGAGGCTTTGATGCCGGGGCGCGATCCACTGCGTTACCTGGAGATAACCGGTGAAATTCCCACTGCGGCCGACGCGGCGCTGACGGCGTTCGCGCACAGTAAGCCGGGTGTCCATGAGATCTTCGTTGCACCGAAGGAGCACGCGGCACCGCAAGATGCCATGCGCTTGGGAACGGCTCATGGAAGTGCGGTCACCGGGGAAATGAATGCGCACTTCATCGCCCATCCAGGCAGTGCCATGGTCATGGCCTACATGCAGATGATCCGCCTGAATTATGACTGCCTGCAGGAAGTCGAGCGTCGATCAATCGTCGCCGGTATCGACTTCGCCGATGAGGGGCGTTTGCTGGACGTCATTCAAAACGTCGTGAATGAAATGCAGGCGCTGGGCAAGTTGCCTGATTCCAAGATTCATTTTTCAGCGTCCAAATTGATTGACGCCATCCGGACCTATTATCAGGACGGGATACGCGTCGATGCGCGAGGCACCATCACCCTTACCGGACCGGGGGCGGCTGCCGCAGGGCTTACCCGGTATATCGAACAGCATCTGCAACCCGATCAGATCAATGAGATCCGTAGTCGCCTGAAACTGGTCGAGGGCTATAACGTTTCCACTGAAGAGGAACGGATCTCCGGCTGGACGGTGAATGGCGATGAACATGAATGGCTCAGGAACGAGCAGGAGAAATGGCGCACGGGCAAACTCAAGTCACGTTACGTGGGTCAGTTGGCCGGGTTGCTCAGGCAGCATACGCTGACCTTCAAACAAGGCTGGCCGGTCATTGAAGGCAAACCGGTGCTGTTGACCTCGGTACTGCAGCAACTGATTGATGACCTCGGTGAACCGTTCACTCGCGCAATGAGAGACAAGTTGAGTGGTGACATTAACTTCCCGATAGCGTTTTCCATCGACTTCGACAGTCGTGAGCAAATACGCACACAACCGGCAGGTGAGATTCCCGTTTCTCTGGGGGCTGAACCCACCAGCAACCTCAACGAACTGTTTTCGCACGTGGCCCACGGCTCTCTGTTGGCTGAGCAGTTGAGTCCTTTGCAGCGCGTCATGCTCGGTGGCCTGTTTGGCGCGACGAGCCTGGATGCCAGCGGGTTCGCCGGCGCCTGGCAGAACGTCATGAGCATTGCCCGGGATACCTCCGATGAAGGCTTGTTCGCCCGTTATAACGCGATTGAAAAGGTATTGGTCGAGCGCCAGTCGCCGGCCTTCGAGGCCGCACTGGCGCGGGGCGTGGCGAACGGCACGCACACGTCGCGCGTGCTCAAGGCGCTGGCGATGAATGACGCGCTGACACTGAAGCAATGGGGCGAGCGCATCGGACACATCCATCGTACCGCGCAGCGTGAATACACCACCCGGATCCTCAAGCGCAGCGCACGGGTGCGCGAAGGGTTTTTCCAGGCCGGTGCGCTTTCCAGCAGGCAGGTGCCCCAGGATCTGTTGATGCTCGGCACGGGTGACCCGGGGCGGCGCTGCTATCCGCTGGCGCTGTTGATGGGCGCAGCCATGGCGGCCGGTGAGCCGGCCGAACGTGCACTGGTTGCGCGTGTCGGTCATGCTGCGCAACATCCGCAGGACGTTGAGTCGCAGGCGTTGTTGAACGCATTGGGTGAGCTTCAGGACGTTTCCGGCAAGGCCTTTGGAGAGTCACGAGGCTTACAGCGCCTCGACAGCGTGATGCAGACGCTGGCGGCGAAAACCGCGCCGACCGTCCTGCTGCTCGACACCGGTAATCATGCGCTGCTGGTCGCCAACGTGCAGGTGGGCGAGCAAACGTTCTATCGTTTTTATGACCCTAACTTTGCGCTCTATACCTTTGCCGGGCACGCCGATTTAAAACTCGGCGTGGAGCATTACCTGAATGACAGCCAGCACGCATTGGCCACGCTTTACGGTTTGGGTGATGTCGACGCAGCGCACTTCAACGTCATCGAGCTGGACACCGCCGCGATCGCCGAACGGCAGCTTTCATCCAGCCTGCGTGTGGACAGTTTTTTACAGACAAAGGACCCGGCTTCTCAAACGTCGTCAGTCTGGGCCAAACAAGCGCTCGGCCGTGCCCGTTCCCTGAACGAAAATGCCCGAATGGGAGCCAGCCTGGCGCAAATGGACGCTCGTTACTGGGCGCAGGAACTCGATGAAGCCACCCGGCGTATCCGCGATGAACACAAACTGAGCGGTGACTATCTGCCATTGCTGGAGACGGTGCGGGCGACCCCGGAGGCTGGTTTTTCGGTGACGATGGTGGACGTCAAAAAACCGCAAAACAGCCGCACGGTCAGTACCAGCGATGCGCGTCTGAGCCGGGTCAGACAGCACCTGCAACGTCTGGTGAAGACCTTTGCAGGCAGCGCGAGCGCTCCGGCCGAAGCCGACGGTGGCAGCCGGTTGAGTTTCGCTTTTGTGATTCAGACGTTAATCAATGAAATGCGCCTGCGCGAATATCAGGCGGCAGGTGGCGAGATACCGGCGTTGTCGATTGCGCTGCAAGTGCAGGTTTATGTCAGCTATGCGCAGTTGGGTTTTGGCGTGCTGACCGATACCGCGCAGATCATCAATCTGGTGCGTCAGGTCGCGGCCAGTGAGCAGGCGCTGGCCGTGCGCCAGTCGTCGCTGTCCGGACGGTTGCTGGGCCGTACCGCCACGGCGGCCGGTGTCGGCTTTTCCATCGTCAATATCGGCTTCGATGTTTATGGGCTGACGGTGGCCGAGAATCATGAGCAGCGCTCGCGGTTGTCTGCGCAACTGACGTTCGATATCGCCGCGCTGGGGCTGGACGTGGTCGCGCTGACTGTGGGCGGAACGGCCGGCGCCGCGGCGGCGATTCTGTCTGTGCCGCTGCTCGGGGTCGGGATCGGTGTATCGGCCATTGCCAGCAACCTGGGACAGATCAGCGACAAGGCGACCGCCGTCGGTAACCATTTGCGCGCCATCTACAATGCTTACCAGCACGGCGCCTACACACTCGAACACGGGGTCTTGCAGTTCCCGCCCGAGGCGGTCATCACGCGCCTCGACCTGAAAGCCGATGAAGCGCGATTCGATAGCCAGAAGTTTTACCCCTGGAAGGGCGGTGCGCTCGAGTTGCCGCAGTACAACGATGACCCGAAACAGCTGCACCGGGCCGTCGACATTCGCCAGGCACTGGAGCTGCCTGAGGTGATCAGGCTGGGCAATGCCGGTGGTCGTCATACCGTGGTGTTGCCGTGCACACCGATCTGTTACTTCGGTTACGAATACCAGTTGGGAGGTTCGGGCTATGACTATGTGCCATTGCCTGGAGAGCGGGTGACGCCACGTCTCGCGAGTGAGATACGCGGGCCGAACTGGTGGGCATTGACGTCGCTGCCGAAGGTGCTGGGAGAAGTGTTGACCAACAGTTCGAACAACGGCATCCATACCCGATATCCGCAGTTGCGCAACGCAGTGGCAGACAAGCTTGAATATGACAGGCAAGGCAACCGTCAGGTGTATCTGCACAGCACGCCATCGTTCAAGCACATCCTCTACAAGCTGCACCCCGTCTTTAAAACAACGAAAATCAGCGTGCGACTCGACGATCAGGTTCGTCAGTTGGTGGTTCCAGAGCTGCCTAAGGAGTGGCACGCGAAGCTCCACTACGAAATCGTTGCCGCCGCCGGTCAATACCAGATGCAACTCACCCCCGGATTGGTCGCCGTGAGGTTTCAAGGCAGTGCCAAATGGGTGGTCCGTGCGCCGTGGGTCAATATCGAACGCGTTGTGTTCAACGCTTCGCCTCCGCTGGCGGACGAGCGTTTATCGGCAGGCCACGATGCTCGCACACTGAGTGTCGACGGTATGCTGGTTATAGGTTTCGACGGCTTGATCGAACTGGCTGACGGCGAGCTGTTCCAGGTCGACTGGCAGGCGCGCCGTTTGCGCCTGGTTTCGGTCACGCTGCAGGACGGGCAAAACACCCTGCAAAAGGTTCTGGTTCATCTGCGCAAACGGGCTGGCGAGAGGCGTCTGGCGGAGGGCTATGTGACCCTGAACGGATTCGAAGTGCCCTACAATCCAGCCCGCTCGCCGGTGCTCACTACGGCTTATTACGACACGCGGCAGGAGCGCTTGCTGTTTGCCCGCAATCTGCCTGTCGAGGTCAATCGCGGCCTGGTGTTGGGCGCGGCGACCGCCACTCATGCGTGGTTCTATCACCCCGATCACGGGACGATATGGCAGGTCGATGCGCTGACCGGCACCGTCGTGCGTCGCTATCGTCTGCTCAGCCTTGACCTGGGCACCAGGATTACGAGTTTCACCCAACAGGCGGACGGCAGTCTGCATATCGCGCAGCAGTTGCGTGAGCAGGCATCCGCGAGCAAGGTCGAGACCACACTGACGTTCCAGATCAGCGGACTGAAGGTGACGTTGCTGGATATCAAAATGTGGTCGCCCGGCCTTGAGGGCTCCAGCCTCAAGCCCGAAGCCGGAAGCAGAATCTCTTTTCTGCGGCACCGTCTGAAAAAGGCTCGCCCTTTCGCGGACGGAACGCCAGGCATGGCATCGGCGATCAGCATTTGGTCATACACTCCCTTTGTTCACGCGCACGCTTACTCTTTTGACGTGTTGCTGGAGCGCGCCTGGATTGCCACCGGCCATGAGCGATACTTTCGCGCGCAACACGGCAGTGCGCCTGACATGGTCATGCTCATGCCCAAGGTAACGGATCCGGAAGCCGCGCTGATTTTTTACAGTAAAGACACTCAGACGCTCAGTCATGGCATCGAAATCAGAACCGATTACTTCTTCAATCAGGTCATCGCGAAGGACATCGTCGAGGTCACCCGGGCAGGGGATCGCTATATTGCCACCCGCGCCGATGGCCGGCTTTTCGAGATCGACTTGAGCGCCAAAGCCAATAACTGGCAGTCCGAAATCGACGAGCACGTGTTGAAGTTCTTCGGTTTGGGGCAGCACTGGCTGCAACGCAATCCTGATTGGCTGAGCGCCCTACCGGCGTTGGCCAAGGCCTATAAATCGGAACCGTTTCCGATCCTCGGCCTGACCGGTGCATCCGGCGATGCGTTGCTGGCGGT
The DNA here is from genome assembly GCF_014268495.2 of Pseudomonas monsensis. Classification (NCBI taxonomy): domain Bacteria; kingdom Pseudomonadati; phylum Pseudomonadota; class Gammaproteobacteria; order Pseudomonadales; family Pseudomonadaceae; genus Pseudomonas; species Pseudomonas monsensis. The sequence continues at coordinate 956,657 of NZ_CP077087.1, forward strand.
GTGGTGTATGGGGGAGAAGGTTGTGCTGGCCCGTGGCAGCGAGCGCAAGGAGTTCGCCTTGCTGGGGCGGACTCCGGATGAGCAGGCCGTTTGGCTGCTGGACGTTGCCGCAGGGCAAATCCTGCGCCAGCCGCTGATGCCGCTCGATGCACTGCGCAAGGTGTTTGGTGACGGTCAGCGGCTGCTGCATCCCGACTTATTGCCAAACGCGGAAAAAGTCTGGCCGAAATGGACATTCAGTCAGGTGTCGGCCGATGGCGAAGGTTTGGTGGGCCGCACTCGCGAAGGGGTGAATCTGCAACTGCGCGATCATCAGCCCGCGCGCATCGTCGGTGTCGAGAATGCCTGGTCGTACGTGTATAGCGAATCACCCGAGGCATTGCGGGCTCGCTTGAGAGCGCTGGTGCACGAGCAGCCCCACGCCGCGTTTTTGCCCTTGGGCAGTGTTCCGGATCGCTACAAGTATTACGTGCCGGCACTGGATCGCGTTTTCGAGATTGCGGGACGAGCCGATGGGCAGTACCCGCAGTTTCTGGGAACCCTCAACGAGACGGTGCCGATGCTTTTCGATCCGGTGGACGGGTTGATCTTCAGTCGCGGATCCGCGGAGGATCTCTGGCTGCCAGGCAGTTACGCCCATCGTGAAGGTGACGTGTTGTCGCTTGAAGTGAACGACGAAGTAACGGATTGGCTGCCAATGTTGCCTGATGGGGTCGACAAGTTGATTCTGACTTTCGGCGCGCAGGCCGCCCGTTATCGGCTATCGGAACCCGTCTGGCAGCGCCTCGATTGTATTGTGGTCAATCCACGGCGTAGCTCCGGGCTCGAGATGCCGCGAGCAGACTTATTGACTCTGGATTTACCTGAAGCCGGACATCTGCTGATGTCCCGGGTCGCCGGGCATCTGGTACTCAGTGACCCGGACAATGCCCACAGCTTGATAGTGCGGGGCGTCGATCCGCAGGATGGCGAGTCGCCAATGCCCATGGCCCTGGCCGTCACTATTGAAGGCAAACAGTGCACGTTGAGCATTGAACAGTGGCTGCAGGCTTACTCACGGGCACAGGGCGATGAAGCCATTGTTACGCTGGGCGCGGTGATCAAAGAAATAATCTGATTTATAAATCAAAATTTAAATGGCAGGGCCGCCAACAGATTATTGGCGGCTCTTTTGTTTTTAAAATTATCGGTTGTCAGGCAATAGTTATTGTTTGTTGGGGTTGTCGGTTGTGCGTAACAGACGGTCTATAAATGTCCATGTGTCTGCTGACATGGACGCTTGCAATTGGCGACGCACGATAATATTTGAATGTAATCCGGTTTGAGCCTGAAGTTGATGATAGTTAGCGTGTTGGCTCAATTATCTCGTTGAGACCCGGTTCATGAAGAGTAATAAAACATCCGAGGATAAAGAGTTTGATTTTGCCAGTCTGTTTGATCTGGCCGATCTTAAAAAGGCTCTTGAACTGCAAGCCGACAACCAACTGAGTGATGCCGTACTGCGTTTTTACAGCGCTTGTGTCGACCCCCAAAACTCCGCACGAATACTTGAACCGCTGGCCCTGCTGCGTCAGACCCTGGCCCTGCTGCTGGCGCCGGGGCGAGTAAAGCGCGGTACGGAACAGCCTGTCACGAATGACCGGCTAACGAATATCTACCATCAGGTCGAACACTTCGAGTCCCGTGTTCAGTCGAGTGCTGCGCTGCTCAAAACCGCGCCGACGCCTGTTGCGAAAACGCTGCACTTTGTCTGGCTCGGTGGTGGTGTTGGTGACATTCAGCGCGATTACCTCTACGTCTGGCGCCAGGTGCTTGCCGGGCAAGGTTATGCACTCAATCTCTGGTATGACAGTGATGCACTGCTGGCCCACCAGACCAACAAGCTGATTGTCGAGGCGGCCAAGGCCGATGCGCTCGCACAGGTTGGTGAAAAAGTCATTGATGAAAGTGCGTTGGCCACTCTCTACGAAGAGCGCGCGATCGTCTTGAAGCAGCAAATGTATGCCCACATCAATGCTGCCGTTGAAGGCGGCGAGTCGGCTGATGAAGCACGCATCGCGTTGTTGGTCGAGGCCTACGGTCAGGACCGCGCAACGTTGCAAGTGCTCAGGGAGCGCAATCGTGACAGCGTGCAGGCACTCGCGGGAGCGGACCTGCAGTTGCGCGATCTTGATGTCGGCGAAGAACCGCTGCAATTGCAAGACATCTACGAACGCGAGACCCGTTTGCGCGGCAATCTGGCGGCGGCGTCCGATGTGGTGCGTGCCGAGGTCCTGTACCGCGAAGGTGGCAGTTACGCCGATGTGGATAACCTGCCACCGCTGCGAAAGCATCTCGCCGGTGTTGACATGGGCAGCCTTCAACCGCCGGCCCGCGCCGGCGTCTTGCAACTGATGCTCGATCACAATCCGCACTGGATGCCTGGACGTCAGGCACTGCGTCAGCGCTATACGCATTATCTGGAACAGATCCCTCTCGAGCACCGTTCGACAATCGAAACCTTCGCCAAAAGCCATCCCGCCATGGGCGAGGTGTTTCAGCCTCCGGCAGATCGGCTGGTCCGACCTTTTGCGCTGAGGGCTGTTGCTGAAGGGGGGTCGATGAGCAATGCATTTTTGATGGCTCACCCCGGCGCAGCGATGTTGCAATCGCTGATCAAGCGATTGCGCTTGAGCTATGACTTGATTGATGCCACGGCCCGTTTAGCGGTGCAGCGAAGAGTTGCGTTGAGTGACAGCGAGCGTATGTCAGAGCTGGCAAATGAGGCGTTAGAGAAATTCTATGGCCCTCTGGGCGAACTGCCCGCAGAGCAGGAAATTTTTGCAGCGTATCTGGCCCGTGCAGCAGCCTGTCACTTCAGTGACGGCATTCGCCTGCAAAGCGAACTGACCATCTACCTGACCGGACCCGGCGCCATGCGCGACAGCATGGGCGATTACGAAAGAACTCACTTTACCCCTGTGGATGCGCAGGTGTTTCGCGCGGATACGCCGATCTCTGCCCTTGGGACAATCAATCGCGATACCGAAGAGGAGCAGGACCACTCCTGGAAAGACAACGAAACCGATCCTGAGCAATGGCTCAAGACAGAGCGCCAGCGCTGGAGTAGCGGTGAATATAAAACCCGTTATGCGGGTGATATCGGGCAGTTGCTCAAGGGCTCGACCCTGGTGTTTGAACAGGGATGGCCAAAAATCGAAGGCCGCACCGTATTGCTGACGGACGTCTTGCAGCACCTGGTCGATACCCTTGGCGAGCCGTTTATCAGGGCGATGCGCCTTGGTCATGATGGCCCTGTCAACTTTGAGCATCCATTGCCGTTGAGTTACGCCGAACGCCAACTGATCAGGCAACAGCCAGCCAGTGCGCTGCCTCCGCCGTTTCTCAGTGTCGCCAATACGCAAGCGCTGGGGCTGGATGAAGTGCTGGTCGGGATGGGCCGTGGTGAGCTCAGTCTTGACGAGATTACCCCGTTGCAACGACTGGCCCTCGGCGCACTGATTGGAGCCGATTCGCTGCACGGTCAGGCGTTCCTGGCGCTCACGGGGGAGCTGGACAACCTCGCCAACCAGGTTCGTGATCTGGGGGTTTCCAATCGTTACGCGGTCATCGAGCGACATCTGTATCAGCGATAGGATCGGGCGTTCCTGAACGGTCTGGCGGCTGACCTGTTGCCAACCAGCGCCGTGGGGGCACTGGCGCTGAAGAAAAGCGCCTTGAAGGATGCGCACACCCAGCGCCAGTGGGGGCGGCAGGTCGGGCAGATCCAACACGTCGCCACACTTGAACATCGCATGCAGATCAACGAGCAAACCGATCGCCTGCTCGGTTCGTTCGACTTCGGCAGTTTCGCAGCGGTGCCTCAGGATTTCTTGCTCGGTGGTCGCGGCGAGGCCATTGGCGGGCGGTGTTACCCATTGGCGTTGCTGATGAGCGCGGCCCTTACCGAGGGCAGCCCAGCCCTCCAGCAATTACGCGAACGCTTTTTTCTGGCGGTGATCGAGCCAGGGAAGAACGATTCGATCGCTTTCAAGCACGCGGTGGAGGAACTGCGCGGTATCGCACTGAGTGACGTCGGTACGCCGCTGGGCCATGCCGATCTCACGCAAATCAGCGCCGCTCTGGAGAGTCGCAGCGGCCCCCGGATGTTGATGCTCAACTCGGACAACCATTCGATGCTCGCGGCTAAAACCGTGGCGGGAGGGGTGACCACTTATCACTTCTATGATCCCAACTTTGGCCTGTTCGGGTTCAGCGACGCCATCCAGTTCCAGCAAGCGCTCGAGCATTTTTTCGTGCGTCAGAAGATGGCCGGTTATTACGCAGCTTACGGTGACGAAACGCGGCCACAGTTCAATCTGGCAGAGCTGCACGCCGAGCGGATCTCATCCTGGCCATTGTCCGGCGCGATAACGGCGGGCACATTGTTGAGTAATGAACCGTTGCCGGAACAACCGGAAGGCAGCCTTCGCCAGCGTCTTAATAGCGCACACGGCCGATCGCTGATCGAAAACGCCCACCTGGGCGCGAGCCTGCTCGGACTGGACAGCCATTGGTGGGGCCAGGAGATCGCCGCCGCCACAGCGGCCTTGCAAAAACTGCACGCCGGGGCGACGCCTTTGGTGCCGTTGTTCGAAACGCTGCAAGTGACGCCTGAAGGCTCATACCGACTGAGTCTCATCAATCCGTCAAATCCTGCGCAGGTGGTCGAGGTGCTCAGTGAGGATCACCGTCTGTTGCGCATCAAAACCTGGTTGTCCGGGCAGTTCTCAACCTTGGCGCGCAAACCGCAGCGGACCGCTCATGGGGTGGATCCCACCGAAGCCGGCAGTGTGCATACCCTCAACGCCGGCTTCACTCTTCAGGCCTTGATGAACACATTGCGCGGACGGGAAGGGGAGGCGCGCACACTGACCACGGCTGTGCGTCTGCATGGCTACGTCAACTATGCACAGTTGGTGCATGGCAACGTGGTGGATGTCGTGGGGCTGATTCGTCTGGTGCGCACGGCGCTGAATGAGCAAAAGGTCATTGCCCGCACCGTTGGGCCGGTGGTCAGCGAAGCGCTGGGCCACGCAGCCAATGAAGGTGTCGGCGCCGTGCTGGGGCTGGCCAACGTTGGTTTTGATGTCTACCAGTTGGCGACCGCCGAAGATGAGGTCGAGAAGGCACAGTTCGGCACCCAACTGACCTTTGACTCAGCCAGCCTGGCCTTGACGGCGGGGGGGATCGGAGCGGCACTGGCCGGCGCCTCAACCGCTGCGGCGGTGCTCGGGGGCGCGGGGGTCATCCTCGGCGGTCTGGCGGTCGGGTTCGCTGCGCTCGCCCAGGGCTTTACCGGCATTGCACGTGATGCGGAGGCCGTCGGTAACTTCTTCGCGGACATGGAACATGCGTATCGCGGGGTCGGCTTTCACTTCGACGCCCGCCTGGGCGCCTGGACTGTGCCGCCTGCGCTGCTGGTCAAAAGCATTGATCTGGCCAATGGCAAACTGCGCCTCGACAGTCCCAAACTCTACCCTTTGCGTGATCACATCGGCGTGACGGACTACGACCTCGACTACGACCGGGCGATTGATATCCGTCAGCAGTTAAAACTGCCGGGCGAGATCGTGTTTACCCCTCCAGCCAAACAGACCATCGTCTTGCCATGTACGCCGCAGACTTGCTATGGCTATGAATACAAGGCCCTGCCATTTGGCAACCTGCGCGACGACCGCGGTTTCGATACGGCGCGACGTCTGGAAAAAAAGAACAAGAACGGCAATTGGCTGTTTCGTTTTTCGTTTTATTCCTTTCCTTGCGAATACATCCTGCATCGGTTGTATGCCGACTATCGCCAGACTGTCATCGAGGTGCAGCTGGATGCCGTCGAACGGGTCCTGGTGGCGCCGTCGCTGCCGAGTATCTGGGAGGGCAAGGTGTCCTACCGTATTTGCGGAGCCGACGCTTCATGCACATTGGCGCTGAGCCGCGGTTATGACATCGAATTGCAAGCGCCGAGCGGCACCCGATGCAGTTGGGTGCTGGAGGCCGGATGGGCGCGTGTGACGGATATCCGCGTCGAACTCGGCGAGCTGTACATCGGCAATGTGCACCTGAAGCTGTCCGGCCGTGGTCGACATACGCTGCGCTTGCGTATAGCCGATCAGCAATTGTTCCAGGTTGATCAGGTCAGGCGTCAGCTGGCGATCATCGAACAGAGTGCGCCTGCCGGGCTGGATGAGCAGGCGTTGCTGACGCACTACAAGATGTTGGCCAACGAGCATCGTTTGCTGCTGCCCTACACGCCGATTCATCAGTGGCCAATCCCGTTCGAATCACCGCAACAACCCCGGTACGTCACAGGGTGGTATGACGCGCACGAAGAGCGCTTTCTCTATATTCGCAACGAAGGCGCCGGGGAAACCGATGAGGCGCAGCTGGCGCTGGTGGTCAACGGTTACGCGTACTTTTACGTGGCGGACAGCTACGACATCTGGCAGGTCGATACGCTCAGCGGACTGATCAAACATCGCTTCCGTGTATTGCTGGAGGGGGACAGTCTGCTCGACAAATTCCAGGTCGATGCCCACGGCGTGATTCATTTTGTGCAAACGGTCAGCGCTGCCCATGCCCCGCGTGAATTCGGTTACCTGATCCACGACGGACAGTTATTGCTCGGTTCGGTGACTTACGGTCAGCATCGCGAGTTGCAAGCCACCGTGTTCGCCAGCGATACGCTGGTCGATTGGCCCTCGGTGCTGGGCAATTACCTGATCGCCCGTTCCCATCCCGAAAAAGATGGCGTGACTACGGTGGAGTGGCAACCGGCGGCCTATGTTTCCGTGTGTTGGGCATTCGATCCGGGCAAGCGCGATATGGTCTGGATCCGCGGCGCCGATCGACTGCTGATTCATCCCCAGCCGCTGCCTCGTCATGCCCGCGGTTGGAAAGACTCGATCAAGCACCTCGGCGACTTGATGCTGATGCCGATGACGGACGCCGCCGATGTGTTCTTCATCTACAACCGCATCGACCAGACGCTTTGCCGGCAGGAGCGAACCGTGAGGCAGGGCCAGGCGCAATGGTCGAAACGCTGGATCGAGCCGGCAGGACTGACGCAGGTGGTGGCTGTTGACGGGGGGTATCTGCTACTCGATGACGAGGGGCGTTTCTTCAATCTGACCGCGCAAGGCGATGTGCTGCTGGCTGGCCTCGATGAGCGATGGCTGCAGGATCGAGCGCAATGGTGGCTGGCGCTGGAATCAATCGCCAAACGTTATGCGGCGAACGGTTTTGCGATTGTCGGGTTACGCAACGTCGCCGGTGACGGCAACCTGTCGGCCTGGTTTGTGAACAACCGCTTGCTGCTGTGCGATATGGGGCGCGACAAGGAAGTACGTTTGCTCGGCGTCACACCCGATAACCAGGCGTGCTGGGTGTTTGACCTCTCGAGCGGAGCGATCTGGAGCCAGCCACTCATGGATCCGCAGAATCTTGAGCGGGCTTTTGGCGCAGGTGCGCAGTTGTTGCACGCCGACGCTCTGCCTGCACCTGTGCCGGAATGGGCTGACTGGCGATTTGCCGAGGTGCGCGTCGACGGCTCGGGGTTAGCGGGCACTACGGTGGAAGGCGTATTGCTGAACCTTCGCTATCAGGAGTCTGAAGTCATCAGTGGGGTCAATCGACATTGGGTCACTGCGCAGGGCGGTCCGCTGCTCGAACGCCTGCAAACCTTGTTGAACGACGTCGATCACGAAGATTTCGTTTTCGTCGAGTCTGGTCCGGACAGTCTGCAATGGTATGACGTGCAGGGTGCCAGGCTGGTGCGCGTTGTCGGCAAAGCGCTGCCTTTGGATGCTGTTCTGCTCGGTACACAGCATCAGCCATCCCGCGAGGGGGCAACCACGGTATTGCTCCACGAGCCTGCTGCGGGCACGGTGCAGACCTATCCGGGCATGCACGGCCTTGGGCGATTCAACTACTTCCAGCGCAACGCTCAGGTGGTGACCATTGAGGCGCAGGACCGTGTGGATGATCTGTTGCCGCTGATTCCCGATGACGTCTCTTTGATGGTTCTGCGGCTGGGGCAGGGGCATGTGACCTGCAGGCTATCGCGGGCCGCCTGGCGCAGGCTTGATTCGCTGATCATTGATTGCCGGCACGCGTCGGGTGAAGTGCCAGCGGTGCCTGGCAAGTTGATCTGGGAGTTCGATGCGCCGGAAAAACTGCTCTTCGAAATCGTCCGGGAACATCTGCTGATCATTGATCCGGACAGTGAGCATTGCCTGATCTTGCGTGATGTCTGTTCTGCTGACGAGGCGTTGCGCGGCGAGGTTTTCCTCGCGTTCAATCACCAGCATTCCCATGCGGTATCGACGTGGGTGCAACGTTTGCAGGCTGGTGAAGGGCGTTCGAAAAGCATGACGCTGCAGGATCTGACGGCGGTACCGGCGATCGCCGCGTAAGGCCGTCCGACAGCAAAACGCCGCGAACCCTGTCGTTCGCGGCGTTTTGTTGTGCACCCGTTATCCGCGATCCCGGCCGTCAGGGCACCAGATAACCCTTTATACCGGTGAAGATAATCTGTGCCGCCAAGGCACAGACAAACAAGCCCATCAGCCGACTGACAATCTGCAAACCCTGATCGCCGAGGATCCGCTCGATGCGGTTCGACAGATAAAGCACCACGCCCACGGTGAAGCTGGCCAGTGCGATGCTCATGATCGCGGTGAGTTTGTCGTCCCAGTGTGGCTGGCTGACGCCCATGACCAGCAAAGCACCGATGGTGCCGGGGCCGACCGTCAACGGAATGGTCAGCGGCACGATGGTCACGTCCTGCTGCACGTTATCGGCCTGCACCGCCGGTTTTCCCTGTGCCATGCCCAGTGCCGAAATGAACAGCACACTGCCGGCACCTATGCGAAAAGCATCCACGGTGATGCCGAACACATCGAAAATCACCCGCCCGAACAGATACAGCAACACGCTGGAGACCAGCGTCGCCAACGCCACCTTCCAGGCCAGGCGCCGTTGCTCCTTGCGCGAATAACCACGGGTCAGGCTGATGAAACAGGACAATACGAAGAACGGGCTGTAGAGCACCAGCATCTTCAGGTAAACGCTGAACAGCACATGGAGCATGGTGTCGGCTCGCGGCAGGAGAGTGTGGGGATGGAGTCTATCAGTCGAGCAGCAATTGAGGCGTGACGGCGCTCATGGCAGCGCAGGTCGCGGTGGTGTCCGTCTCGCCCAGGTCACCGGGTGCACTCGAGCGTCGATTGCATCCCGCCAACGGGCGATTCAGAAGGTCGACGCCGTTCGGTTCTGCTGATCACGCTGGGCCACCCAATGCTCGATCAACTCGCGCAACTGCGATAACTCGACGGGTTTGGACATGTGCCCATCCATGCCGGCCTGACGTGCGCGTTCTTTGTGTTCGGCGAGGATGTGCGCCGTCAGCGCGACGATCGGCGTGCGGATGCGCTGGTTGCTGACCTCCCAGGCGCGCAGTTGCTGGGTCGCGGAGAAACCATCGAGAATCGGCATTTCGCAGTCCATCAACACCAGATCGTAACGTTGGGCTTTCATCGCCTGCAGGGCTTCTTCGCCGTTGCTGGCGGTGTCCGGTTGCAGGTTGAGTTTGCCGAGCATGCCGCGAATCACTTTGGTCGAGATGGTGTTGTCTTCGGCGACAAGGATGCGGAAATCGCTCGGCACCTTGGCTGCCGTAGACGGCGTCACCACTTGCGGCTGGAACACCACCTGGCCCTTGTTGCGCTGGTTCAACTCGTCGGCGAGCGTGGTCTTGAGCGTATAGCCGGCCACCGGTTTGGCGAGAATGCGCTTGATCCCGGAGTTGCGCGCGATGATCTTGCTCGGCGCGTTGCTGATGCCGGTGAGCATGATCAGCAGGATGTCGTGGTTCAGGCTCGGGTCTTCCTTGATCTTCGCGGCCAGTTGCATGCCGGTCATGCCGGGCATGTTCTGATCGAGCAGCACCACATCGAAATAGTCGCGCAGGTGCGCCTTGGTCCGCAGCAGCGCCAGCGCTTCCTTGCCCGACGGCACGGCACTGACGTTCAGGCCCCAGGCGCTGCATTGCTGCACCAGCACTTTGCGGCAGGTGTCGTTGTCGTCGACCACCAGCACGCGCGCGCCTTGCAACGGGCTGTCGAGATCGGAGGTCGGGTGTTCGAGGCGATCTGGATCGAGCGGCAAGGTCAGCCACAACGTGCTGCCCTGACTGGCGCCGCTCTTGATGCCGAATTCGCCGTGCATCAGGCGGATCAGTTGCCGTGCGATCACCAGTCCGAGGTTGCCGCCCAGGCGGTTGGCCGAGAGGAAATGCTTGCTGTGCAGTTCGGCGTGCATCAGCGCTTCGCGTTCCTCCGGCTCCATCGGCTGGCCGCTGTCCTGCACGGCGATGCGCAGGCGCGGTTTGTCACTGCGCTCGTCGAGGGCGACGACGATCAGCACTTCGCCTTCATCGGTTTTCTTCAGGGCGTTTTCCAGCAGGCTCAGCAGTGTCTGGCGCAAGCGTGTCGGGTCACCGCTGATCACGCGCGGCACCTGCGGCTGAATGAAGCTGATCAGCTCGACGTTCTGCTGTTCGGCCTTGGCGCGGTAGATGCTCAGGCAATCGTCGATCAGGGCGTTGAGGTCGAACTGTACGTCGTCCAGTTCGATCTGCCCGGATTCGAGCTTGGAGATGTCGAGAATCTCGTTGATCAGCGTCAGCAGTTCGTTGCCGGCGCTGTGGATGGTTTGCACGTAATCGCGTTGTTTGACCGACAGCGGGGTGCCCAGCAGCAGCTCGGTCATGCCCAGTACGCCGTTCATCGGGGTGCGGATTTCGTGGCTGATCTTGGCGAGGAATTCGGCCTTGGCGTTGATCTCGGCATTGCTCGCGGCGAGGTCGCGGCTGATGCTGAAACGGCTTTCGGTGATGCTGCGCTGGCGCTCGCCCAGGGCAATGCTCATCAACAGGCCGCTGACGCAAATGAACGCCATCAGCGTCATTATCAAGCCTTGCGGTGCAACCAGGGTCAACCCGAGCAGCGCCGGCAGAATGATCAGCGTGCCGATGTTGAACACCACCATTGCCGCGACAAACAGCCGCGCCGGACGATAACCCTTCTGCCAGTGATAGACCGCCACGAACAGCATGCTCAGGCCGGCCAGGGCCACCAGCGCATAGGTGATGATGTTCAGCGGCAGGGTGTTGACGAACAACAGCAACAGGCTGCAGGTCACGATGAACAGAATGTCGCCGAGCAGCAGTTTGTTCAGCGGGTGCGGACCGAGCGGGGCGAAGAAGCGCAAGGCGAACATCAGCCCGGCCGGGGCGGTCAGCAACAGCGCGAGGTAGGCGCCCGGGGTCTGGATCGCATGCCAGTTCGGCAACCAGGGACCGGCGAGGTTGAGCAGCAACAACAGGCTGAGCGCCAGCAGAGCTTCGCAAATGGCCAGCCACAGGCTGCTGCGCGAACGGGAATAGGCGTAGCGCACCAGGTTGTGCAGCAACAACATGCCGAGGCAGCCGAACAACAGGCCGAAAATCAATGTCTGGTTATGGTTGGCCGCGCTCATCACGGCTGATTGCAGCGTGATATGCGGGCGTAACTGGTGGTCGGACACCATCCGCAGGTAGATATCGAGAGGTTTGTTGCTCTGGGGCAGCGGCAGCATGAAGTCGCTGCTCGGCAATGGCCGTTCAGCCTGCGGCTGGCGGGTGCCGGTGTCGCGTTGCTCGATCAGCTGGTCGCCGTCCAGCACATAGAGATTGAGGTGCGACAGGTCCGGGGCAAAGATGCGCAGCACCTGTTCGTGTTTGCCCGGCGCCAGTTTGAAACGCAGCCACAGTGCGCCATCGGGCTCGGCGGCCGTGAGGCGGTCCAGTTCGATGGGGCTGAATTGATTGGTGTAGCGAGCCGAGCGAATGTCGCTCAGTTGCAGATTGCCCTGGTCGTCGAGCAATACCGACCAGCCACTGCCTTGCGCGGCCAGGGCCGGGAGCATGCAGAGCAAGGTCAGCAACGTGACGGTGAAACTTATGGCAATCCTGAGCCAGCGCACGGCGAAATCCCTTCGTAGGTTGATGCCAGAATATAACGATGCGCGACGGCGGAACAGCCCGGCAAGGAACGGCATTCCCCGCCGGGCGTGATGTGCAGCTTATTCCTGGGTTTCGCCACGTTCACGGGCAATGGCGCGGTAGCCAATGTCCTTGCGGTAGAAGCAACCTTCCCAGTCGATCGCCGCCGCCAGTTTGTAGGCCTGCTGCTGGGCGTCGCTCACGCTGGCGCCCATGGCGGTGGCGCAGAGTACGCGACCACCGGCGGTGACCACGTTGCCGTCTTTCAGCGCGGTGCCGGCATGGAAGACTTTGCCTTCCAGGCTGGCGGCGGTGTCCAGACCGTTGATCGCTGCGCCCTTGGCGTAGTCGCCCGGGTAGCCGCCAGCGGCCAGAACGATGCCGACGCTCGGACGTGGGTCCCACTGTGCTTCAACCTTGTCCAGCGCTTGCGCCAGAGCGGCTTCGACCAGCAGCACCAGGCTCGACTGCAGACGCAGCATCACCGGTTGGGTTTCCGGATCGCCGAAGCGGCAGTTGAACTCGATGACCTTCGGATTGCCGGCCTTGTCGATCATCAGACCGGCATACAGGAAACCGGTGTAGACGTTGCCTTCCTCAGCCATGCCGCGCACGGTCGGCCAGATCACCAGATCCATCACGCGCTGGTGCACGTCAGCGGTGACCACCGGGGCAGGGGAGTAGGCACCCATGCCGCCAGTGTTCGGGCCGCTGTCGCCGTCGCCGACACGTTTGTGGTCCTGGCTGGTGGCCATCGGCAGGACGTTCTTGCCGTCGACCATGACGATGAACGAGGCTTCTTCGCCGTCGAGGAATTCTTCGATGACTACGCGCGAACCGGCGTCGCCGAACGCGTTGCCGGCGAGCATGTCCCGCACCGCGTCTTCGGCTTCGGCCAGGGTCATGGCAACGATCACGCCTTTACCGGCGGCCAGGCCATCGGCCTTGATCACGATCGGTGCGCCTTTCTCCCGCAGATAGGCCAGGGCCGGCTCGATCTCGGTGAAGTTCTGGTAGTCGGCCGTCGGGATCTTGTGACGGGCGAGGAAGTCCTTGGTGAAGGCTTTCGAACCTTCCAGCTGTGCAGCGCCGGCGGTCGGACCGAAGCAGTCCAGGCCACGGGAGCGGAACAGATCGACCACACCCGCCACCAGTGGCACTTCCGGACCAACGATGGTCAGGGAAACGTTTTTCTCGGCGAAGTCGGCCAGTTGCTCAAGGGCCAGTACGTCGATGGCGACGTTTTCGCACTTGGCTTCAATCGCGGTACCGGCGTTGCCCGGCGCGACGAAAACCTTCTGCACACGCGGATCCTGAGCCACTTTCCAGGCCAGGGCGTGTTCACGGCCACCGCTGCCAATGATCAAAATGTTCAAAGAAAGACTCCTTCGGAGAAGCTGCAAGCTACAAGCTGCAAGTGAAAGCCCATGGGGCTTCTCAGATGCAACTTGTGGCTTTGAATTAGTGTGGCTGCCAGTTGCAAGAAGAACGACGAGTGTCCGCTTTTTCTTGCAGCTTGCAGCTTGAGGCTTGTAGCTGCCGCAACTCAGTGACGGAAGTGGCGCATGCCGGTGAAAACCATCGCAATCCCTGCCTCATCGGCCGCAGCAATCACTTCAGCATCACGCATCGAGCCGCCCGGCTGGATCACCGCCGTGATACCGACCTTGGCCGCGTTGTCCAGACCGTCGCGGAACGGGAAGAACGCGTCCGATGCCATCACCGAACCAGCCACTTGCAGACCGGCGTGTTCAGCCTTGATTGCAGCGATACGTGCCGAGTTGACGCGGCTCATCTGGCCGGCGCCGACGCCGATGGTCTGACGGTTCTTGGCGTAGACGATGGCGTTGGACTTAACGTACTTGGCCACTTTCCAGGCGAAGATCAGGTCGTTGATTTCCTGTTCGGTCGGGGCGCGCTTGGTCACGACCTTCAGGTCATCGGCGCCGATCATGCCGATGTCGCGGCTCTGTACCAGCAGGCCACCGTTGACGCGCTTGTAGTCCCACGCCGGAGCGCGGTCAGCCGACCACTCGCCGCAGGCCAGCAGGCGCACGTTGGCTTTGGCCGCGACGATGGCGCGGGCTTCTTCGCTCACGCTTGGGGCGATGATCACTTCCACGAACTGACGCTCGACGATCGCCTTGGCGGTCTCGGCATCCAGCTCACGGTTGAAGGCGATGATGCCGCCGAAGGCTGATTCGGTGTCGGTGGCGTAGGCCAGTTCGTAGGCCTGACGGATGCCGCCCTCGGCGTCCGGGCTCACGGCCACGCCGCACGGGTTGGCGTGCTTGACGATCACGCAGGCCGGTTTGACGAAGCTCTTCACGCATTCCAGCGCGGCGTCGGTGTCGGCCACGTTGTTGTACGACAGCTCTTTGCCCTGCAGTTGGGTCGCGGTGGCAATGCCGACTTCGGCAGGCTTGGCTTCCACGTAGAACGCCGCGCTCTGGTGCGGGTTCTCGCCGTAGCGCATTTCCTGAGCCTTGATGAACTGGCTGTTGAAGGTGCGCGGGAATTCGCTGCGACCTTCGGTGCTCAGCACGTCGGCAGCCTGATTCACGGTGCCCATGTAGTTGGCGATCATGCCGTCGTAGGCGGCGGTGTGTTCGAATGCCTTGAGCATCAGGTCGAAACGCTGCGCGTAGGTCAGGCCGCCGGCCTTGAGGTTTTGCAAAACGTTGGCGTAATCGCTGGCATTCACCACGATCGCCACGTCTTTATGGTTTTTCGCTGCCGAACGAACCATGGTCGGGCCGCCGATGTCGATGTTCTCGATCGCGGTCGGCAGGTCGCAGCCTGGTTTGTTGATGGTGGCTTCGAACGGGTAGAGGTTAACGGCAACCAGGTCGATCGGCTTGATACCGTGCTCGTTCATGATCGCGTCGTCGATCCCGCGACGACCGAGGATCCCGCCATGGATTTTCGGGTGCAGGGTTTTCACCCGACCGTCCATCATCTCAGCGAAACCGGTGTAATCCGCGACTTCCACTGCGGCAACACCGTTGTCGCGCAGCAGCTTGAACGTCCCGCCGGTGGAGAGGATCTCGACGCCCAGAGCTTCGAGCTCCCTGGCGAATTCGAGGATCCCGGTCTTGTCGGAAACGCTGATCAAGGCGCGGCGGATCGGCAGGCGGGTAGTCTGGTCGGTCATCTCAATTTCCATCAAAAGCAAAGGAAGTCAGCAAAAAAGGCGACCGGTTTTACGCGGGCGCCTTTCTGGTTTGATTGAATGCTTACAGCAGATCGTACTGCTTGAGTTTCTTGCGCAGCGTGCCGCGGTTGAGTCCGAGCAGCTCACTGGCCTTGGTCTGGTTGCCCTTGACGTAGTTCATCACGCTTTCGAGCAGGGGAGCCTCGACTTCGGAGAGCACCAGGTTGTACACATCCGTGACGGACGCGCCCTCAAGGTGGGCGAAATAATTGTGCAGCGCCTTCTCGACACTCCCGCGAAGGGTCTGGCCTTCTTCGCTCGGGGTATTGAGGTGCTGTTTCAAATTCACGTTGTCGCTCACGGGTGTTGTTCCACTCACTAAAGTCTCGGTCATCATCGTCATGCGGCCACCCCTTCTTCGTCCCCTGTCAGGCTCTTGTAACGCTCGGCGAAAAACTCCCGAACGTTGGCGCATTGTGTTTCCGTACCATCCAAACGATTGAAGTGGGCGCGAAACTCCTTGGCGCCCGGCAAGGTTGCGAGATACCAGCCCACATGCTTGCGGGCAATACGGACGCCCATCACATCCCCATAGAAGGCGTGAAGTGCGGCCAGATGCTCCAGCAGGATGCGTTCCACTTCGATCAGCTCCGGTGCCGGCAATTTCTCGCCGGTACGCAGGAAGTGGTCGATCTCACGAAAAATCCATGGCCGCCCCTGGGCGGCACGGCCTATCAACAGGCCATCGGCACCGGTCGCGTCGAGCACGTAACGGGCCTTTTCCGGCGAAACGATGTCGCCATTGGCAAACACCGGAATCGACACGGCCTGCTTGATCGCGGCAATCGTGTCGTACTCGGCTTCACCGGTATACAGATCGGCGCGAGTGCGGCCATGCACTGCCAGCGCGGTGATCCCGGCCTGCTCGGCGATCTTCGCCACGGTCAAGCCGTTCTTGTTGTCGCGATCCCATCCGGTGCGGATCTTCAGGGTGACCGGCACATCGACCGCAGCCACCACGGCCTGCAGGATCTCGGTCACCAGTGCTTCATCTTTCAGTAACGCGGAGCCGGCGGCCTTGTTGCAGACCTTCTTTGCCGGGCAACCCATGTTGATATCAATAATCTGTGCGCCCAGTTCGACGTTGGCCCGGGCCGCTTGCGCCAGCATCTGCGCGTCGCCACCGGCAATCTGTACCGAGCGTGGCTCGGGATCGCCTTCGTGGATCATGCGCATGCGCGACTTGCGGGTGTTCCACAGGCTCATGTCACTGGTGACCATTTCCGAGACTACAAGCCCTGCGCCCAAACGCTTGCACAGCTGACGAAAGGGCTGGTCGGTGACCCCCGCCATCGGGGCGAGAATCAAGCCGTTCTGCAATGTGTATGGGCCGATGCGTACCGCCGACATAGGACTTCCCTGAAGTGGGGCCGGATCATGAGAGTTCGAAAAAGGGTTGGCATGATACCCGCTCTCGATGACTGGATAAAGGCTGAATTGAACAAAATCTGAACAGTTATTCTGTTATCGCCAGCGGTTTGGTTGGCCGCGGCGCAGTCAGAAAACCGCCGTCAATGCAGAAGCGGTGAAGCGGTTCACTCCGGGGAGTGAAAACTCAGGCTGTAATTCACCGCTTTCGGGCCTGGGTCGAGAATATCCAGCGCGATGTGGATCGGTGTTTGTGGTGGCATTTCCGCCAGCCCTTCGAGATCGCCACTGAGGTATTCGCCGGGTTTGAAGCGACGACTGGCAATCAGATGGCCATTGAGGTCGGCAAAGCGCAGCTCCAGCAGCGGAAACGGCTGGGAGAACGTCGCCCGGTTATAGATGATCGCATCGACCACCAGTGCGCCGCTGAACTCCGGGTGGCTGCGCACCACCAGGTTGCTGCTCTTGATTCTGGCGATGTCGACTTTGGATGGCACCGTGCAGCCGATCTGCGGGCAGACCTGCTGAAACCAGGGGCGGTACTGATCCTGCCGCGCCAGCTCATCGAAATGATAGGCAATGTATTGGCCGGCAAGGCCGCCGGCCGCCAGCAGCACCAACAGCAGCCAGAGCAGGCGTCGGCCCCAGGGCGAGCGGCGCTTTTGCCAGTCCAGTTGTAGCGGATCGTCGGTCAGGTCCTGCAGGACTTCAGCGCGCACGCCCGGTTCGGCGCGTTCACGCTGTTTGCGCAAAGGCTCGACCGCTGGCAGATCGTCCTCATCGCTGTCGTCGCTGGCGGACAAACGTTCGCGGCGGGCATGTGGATCAATCGGATCGTGCAGGCGCAGTTGCGGGATCGCCGGTTCGTCGTCCAGGTCCACCGGTTCCAGCGACAGCGAAGGTTCGGTGCGCGCAGGCTTGAGTGGTTCTGGCTCGACAATCTCGGATTCGGCAGCGAGCTCGGGCTCATGTTCGGGCAAATGCTCGTCGTCGCGAGCGCTGAACAGGCTGTCGCGCCATACCGGTTCATCGGTTTCGTGGTTGTCACGGCGGGCGCTCAAGGCGTCTTCCCGCGGGCGACCGAATTCCGTGGTCGGCTGGATTTCACGTTGCTCGAGGCGGGCGAGTTCTTCGTCCAGATCGAGGCTGTCGAGGTCCAGGTCCGAGGCGCTCCATTGCTTTTGGCTGATGGCGCGTGGTGCGGGTGTTTCGGCGACGGACGGAGGTTCTGCCGCAGGCGTTGGTGCCGGGCTCGGCGCCGGTTCGCCCAAGGGGGGCGCGACCGGTGTCACCGCGTCCTTGCCGGCGTGTTGCTCAAGCAGCTGTTTGGCGGCGTTGAACACTTGCAGGCAGGAGCCGCAGCGAACCACCCCGCGGGCCACGCTCAATTGAGCATGGCTGACACGGAAGCTGGTTTGGCAATGCGGGCACTGGGTGACGAAACTGTCGGTCATGCGGCGATCCGGATTATGCAGGCGGACATATTAGCGCCGACGGCCGGTGATGCGCACCCAGCCATCGCGATTGGCGATCGGGTCGAGATCGAAGTCCTGTGCATAAGCGGCGGCCACTTCATCACCTTGTTCGGCGAGGATACCCGACAGCGCCAGACGTCCACCGGACTTGACCAGCCCGGACAGCTGCGGCGCCAGAGAAACCAGCGGGCCGGCGAGAATGTTGGCGACCAGCACATCGGCTTTGACCTGCGGCAGGTCTTGCGGCAGGTACAGCGGGAACAGTTCGTCGGCAATATTGTTGCGCCCGGCATTGTCGCGCGAGGCTTCCAGCGCCTGTACGTCGATGTCGGTGCCGACGGCTTCTTTGGCGCCAAGCAGCAGGGCGGCAATCGCCAGAATTCCCGAACCGCAACCGAAGTCGAGCACGTTGCAGTCTTTCAGGTCCTGGCCGTCGAGCCATTCCAGGCACAGCGCGGTGGTCGGGTGTGTGCCCGTGCCGAACGCCAGGCCCGGGTCCAATAGCAGATTGACCGCGTCAGGTTCCGGCGCCGCGTGCCAGCTCGGCACGATCCACAGGCGCTGGCCGAAACGCATCGGCTGGAAACCGTCCATCCAGCTGCGTTCCCAGTCCTGGTCTTCGATGACTTCGCTGTGGTGCTCGGGCAGCGGGCTGCCGGTCAGCAGTTCCAGGTGCGCCAGTACCGGTTCAGGCTCGGTGCCGCCTTCGAACAGCGCCAGCAGGTGCGTGTGCGCCCACAGCGGGGTGGTGTTGAGTTCCGGCTCGAAGATCGGCTGATCTTCGGCGTCCATGAAGGTCACCGACACGGCGCCCACTTCAAGGAAAGCGTCTTCGTAGGTTTCGGCTTGTTCCGGGCTGATGGCGAGGCGTACTTGCAGCCAAGGCATGGCGGGCACCTTTGAAAAAATATTGATTGCAGCCTAGCGGCCAGCGAGAAGCGCGCAAGTTTACGCGAGCGCGCGCCGTTTGTGGGAGAGACTTGAAACGCCATTCCCTTGTCGGTGTGAGCCTGCAGGGGGGTATGTAATCTGCAGAAACAACAAAGCCGCCCGAAGGCGGCTCTGTCTGGTGCGGGCTGAAGCTTAGTGCTTCTCGCCAGCCAGCTTGTGCTCGAGGTAGTGAATGTTCACGCCCCCTTTGCAGAAGCCTTCGTCGCGGGTCAGATCGCGGTGCAGCGGGATGTTGGTCTTGATCCCGTCAACCACGATTTCGTCCAGGGCATTGCGCATGCGTGCCATGGCTTCGTCGCGGGTGGCGCCGTAAGTGATCAGCTTGCCGATCAGCGAGTCGTAGTTCGGCGGAACGGCATAGCCACTGTACAGGTGCGAATCGACGCGAACGCCGTTGCCGCCCGGGGCGTGGAAATGCTTGACCGTGCCCGGGCTCGGCATGAAGGTTTTCGGGTCTTCAGCGTTGATCCGGCACTCCAGCGAGTGACCGCGGATAACCACGTCATCCTGGGTGAACGACAGCTTGTTGCCAGCGGCGATGCTGAGCATCTCCTTGACGATGTCGATACCGGTGACCATCTCCGAAACCGGGTGCTCCACCTGAACACGGGTGTTCATTTCGATGAAGTAGAAACGACCGTTCTCGTAGAGGAACTCGAAGGTGCCGGCGCCACGGTAACCGATGTCGATGCACGCCTTGACGCAACGAGCCAGTACTTCCTGGCGCGCTTGCTCGTCGATGCCCGGTGCCGGCGCTTCTTCGAGAACCTTCTGGTGACGACGCTGCAGCGAGCAGTCGCGGTCGCCCAGATGGATGGCGTGGCCCTGGCCGTCGGACAGTACCTGCACTTCGACGTGACGTGGATTGGTGAGGAATTTTTCCAGATAGACCATCGGGTTGCCGAACGCCGCGCCAGCTTCGGAGCGGGTCAGTTTCGCCGAGGCGATCAGGTCTTCTTCCTTGTGCACCACGCGCATGCCGCGACCACCGCCGCCGCCAGCGGCCTTGATGATCACCGGGTAGCCGACTTCACGACCGATGCGCAATGCCGTTTCTTCGTCTTCCGGCAGCGGGCCGTCGGAACCTGGAACGGTCGGTACGCCAGCTTCGATCATCGCGTGCTTGGCCGATACCTTGTCGCCCATCAGGCGAATGGTGTCGGCTTTCGGGCCGATGAAGGCGAAGCCGGAGTTCTCGACTTGCTCGGCAAAATCGGCGTTTTCCGCGAGGAAACCGTAGCCTGGGTGAATGGCGGTAGCGCCAGTCACTTCAGCGGCAGCGATGATGGCCGGGATGTGCAGGTAGGACTGAGCGGCAGACGCCGGGCCGATGCAGACGGATTCGTCTGCCAGGCCCAGGTGCATCAGCTCTTTGTCGGCCTTGGAGTAAACGGCGACGGTCTTGATGCCCATCTCTTTGCAGGCACGCAGAATCCGCAGGGCGATCTCACCGCGGTTAGCGATCAGAACTTTTTCCAACTTCGCAGTCATCAAAGGCTCTCCGCAGTTCAAACGATGGTGAACAGCGGTTGGTCGTACTCAACCGGCTGGCCGTCTTCGACGAGGATGGATTCGATCACACCGCTGGTTTCAGCTTCGATGTGGTTCATCATCTTCATGGCTTCGACGATGCACAGGGTGTCGCCTTTCTTCACGGTCTGGCCGACTTCAACGAAGGACGGCGAGGTTGGCGAAGATTTGCGATAGAAGGTGCCGACCATCGGCGAACGGGCAACAGTGCCGTTCAGCGCTGGCGCAGCAGCGGCAGCCGGGGCTGCGGCAGCAACCGGAGCAGCAGCGGCGGCAGGTGCAGCGGCCGGTGCTTGCATCGGAGCCGGCGCGTAGTACTGCTGAGCCGGGGTCTTGCTGTGACGGCTGATGCGTACGGACTCTTCGCCTTCCTTGATCTCGAGCTCGTCGATGCCGGACTCTTCCAGCAATTCGATCAATTTCTTAACTTTACGGATATCCATGAATCATCAACTCCCAAGGGTCGGTCAGGGGCGTTTAACGCTTGTAGTTCAAGCCGTTGCCTGTGTTTCAAGCTGTTCTAGCGCAGCCTCCAGGGCCAGTCGGTAACCGCTGGCGCCAAGGCCGCAGATCACTCCCACCGCTACATCGGAGAAGTAAGAGTGATGGCGGAAAGGTTCGCGTTTGTGCACGTTGGACAAATGCACTTCGATGAATGGGATGCTCACTCCCAGCAGCGCGTCACGTAATGCAACACTTGTATGTGTAAAAGCTGCTGGATTGATCAGAATGAAATCGACGCCTTCGCCGCGTGCGGCGTGGATGCGGTCGATCAATTCGTACTCGGCATTGCTTTGCAGATACTGCAGATGATGGCCGGCTTCACGGGCGCGGCGTTCCAGATCCTGATTGATCTGCGCCAGCGTCGTGGAACCGTAGGTGCCGGGTTCGCGGGTGCCGAGCAGGTTCAGGTTGGGGCCGTGCAGGACCAGTAAGGTTGCCATCTGCGTTGTCCTTGTTATGAATGAGCAGTCGTCAGAACCCGGCGACTATGCCGCAAAGACTTTATGACTGTCCAGTTCTATGCAATAGCCAGCACGATGGCCGATGTTTGCGCGAAATATGTGACCAAGTGATTTGATTCGGTCACTTGTGGTGTCTGGACTGACACCTTCGCGAGCAAGCTCGCTCCCACAGGGGTATGCATTCCAATGTGGGAGCGAGCTTGCTCGCGAAGGCAATTTGTCAGACGCGAAACGCCTGTACGGCCGTATGCAATTGCCCACCCAACACCAACAGATTCTCACCCTGCTCACGCCCGCGGCCGATACGCACCAGATTATCCCCACCCAACTGATGAATCCGCTCGCTGTGATCGCGAATCTCGCTGACCGCGCCGCTCTGCTGGGCGGTGACATCGGCGATGCGGATCGCGGTGTCGGAAATGGTCTGGATCGCCCCGACGATTTTATCCAGCGCACCATCCGCCGCTTGCGCCTGATTGGCCGTGGCCTCGGCGTGTTCGACCTGCGCGCGCATGCCTTCGACCGATTGCCGGGCGGCGGTTTGCAGGCCGGCGATCAGCGTTTGAATTTCCGCCGTCGCCCCAGCGGTACGCTGCGCCAGCGAACGGACCTCCTCGGCCACCACGGCAAACCCGCGACCCATTTCCCCGGCACGGGCCGCTTCAATCGCCGCGTTCAGCGCCAGCAGGTTGGTCTGGTCGGCAATCGAGCGGATCACCGTCAGCACACCGCCGATGGTTGCCGACTCTTCGGCCAGGTGTTCGATCATCTGCGCGTTACCCTGGACTTCACCTACCAACGCGTGCAATCCGGTCAGGCTTTGCCCGATAACCGTCTGGCCGTGCTCGACGGCAATCCCGGCATGGCGGCTGGCATCCGCAGCCTGGCGTGCATCGCCAGCGACTTGTTGAATGGTCGCTTCGAGCTCACTGAGGGAGTCGCGGATCAGCGCGGTGTCACCGGCCTGATGCTCGGCGCCGCTGTGCAAATCGTTGCTCAGTTCGGCGAGGGTACGGCTGCTGCCAGCGACTTGTTCGGCGTTGCCGCGAATCGTCCCGACCAGGTCCACCAGATAGGCGCGCAGCCGATTGAGCGACGCTTCGATGTCGTGCAGTTCGCGGTTGGTCTTGCCCAGACGAATGTCGCGACTGAAATCGCCTTCGGCCCAGGTCGACAGGGCCGGGGCGAGGTTGGTCAGGGTGCGCGAAAGGCGTCGCTGCAGCGTGTCGATCAACAGCGCGATCAGCAGAATCAGGCCGATCATCACGCCTTGCATCAGGCGCACTTCGCTCTGGATCTGCCCGTGCTGGGCACGTACCACTGGCTCCAGCCCGGCAATGGCTTGTTGGACGGCGGCGATTTTCAGGTGGGTCGCGGTGCTCAGGTCGGTGCGCTTCTGGATCTGCTCGCGGGTGCGCGCAAGCTCCGCCGGATAGCGGCCGAGCAGGCTGTTGAGTTCGCGCTTGAGGCCGACGCCGGCGTCTTCGGCGACGGTTTTTTCTGTGCTTTCGATACCCATCATCGCGGCGAAGTCATCGCTGCCGGATTCGTTTTTGGCGACCACGCCCAGCAGGGGCAGGGCATCAAGGGCCTGGGCCTGGGTGCGGATGTTGCTGACTTCACGCTCGACATCGGCGGCCAGCTCACTGCGCCCGCTGCTGACCAGTTTGTCCCGCGCCAGTGACAGTTTGCCCAAGTGCTGCGACGCGGCCAGCAGGGGTGTCAGATAAGTCGCATCGCCGTTGGCATAAGTGTTGAGCTGGTCGAGGCTGGCGCTCAACTCGCGCTCGGCCTGCAACAGCAGGGCTTGCGGATCACCGGCCAGTTTGCCGGCGGCGAGCAGGTCGGTTTTGCTGAATTCTTCCAGGCTCGACAGGCTCGGGCGCAAGGTGTCGGCGAGCGCCGGCGGCAGTTCGCCGAGTTCTTTCTGCAAACCCTCGATGGCCTGACTGGCGCTGCTCAGGCGCAGGGCATCACCGCTGGCCAGGTAATCCTCGACGTTGCGCGCCACGTCATTCTGAAATTGCTGCGACAGCCCCAGGTAGCGCTCCATCAACAGATACGGGCGTTCCAGGGCTTTTTGCGACCACCATAACGTGGCACCCAGGGCCACGCACACGGCGACCAGCAGCAGAGTATTGAGATTGGTGAGCAACTTCAGGCGCATGACGGCTACCAACGGCAGAATGGTAAGCGCCTGAATTTATTGCGTTTCTGTTACAGGGTTATGACCGAATCAGTGGATTCCGATGAAAAAGTGGCACTTTGCTTTGACTCCCGCGCGGTCTGCACCCGATTGCGTCCGCCATCCTTGGCGCGGTACAGCGCCTCGTCGGCCTGGCTGGCCATCATCAGGCTGTCGGAGTCATCACTCATCTCCACCACACCTGCGCTGAAGGTGCACCACAAATCCTGCGGCTGGGCCGGGTAGTGGATTTCGGCAAAACGCTGGCGGATTTCGTCGAGCACTTTGTGCGCAGCTTCGATGTCGGTGTCGGGCATTACAATGGCGAACTCTTCGCCGCCGTAACGGCCAATGAAGTCGGTCTTGCGTAACCGCTGCTTGAGGAACAGTGCCAGGCTTTTGATCACCCGGTCGCCCATCGGGTGGCCGTGGCTGTCGTTGACCCGTTTGAAGTGGTCAATGTCGAGCATGGCAAAGCTCAATGGCTTGTTCTCGCGGCGGGCGCGGAACGAGCAGTCTTCGAGCAACTGCAGAATATGCGTGTGGTTGTACAGGCCGGTGAGGCTGTCGCGGACCATCCGTGCCTTCAGATTGCGTGCGCGGGCAGCGCGGTTGCGCACGGTGGTGATCAGGTGTCGCGGCTTGATCGGTTTGGTCAGGAAGTCGTCGCCACCCTCGCTCATGGCGTCGAGTTGCTTGTCCAGATCGTCTTCGGCCGACAGGTAAATGATCGGCACGCTGACATAGCGATCATTGTGACGAATCACTTTGGCCAGCTCGGTGCCGGTGCAGGCCGGCATGTACATGTCGAGGATGATCAGATCCGGCTGGAAATCCGCCAGTTCGGCCATCGCCTGAATCGGTTCGATCAGGGTGCGCGTGACGATCCCGGCACTGTTGAGCAGGCGCTCGGTGTGCAGGGCCTGAGCGCGCGAGTCGTCGATGATCAGCACCTTATAAGGTTCGTACTGGGCGACGCAGGTCAGCACCTCGATCTTCTCCAGCAGGCTCGACGCTTCGAGGGTGCCGGTGAGGAATTCCTGGCCACCTGCGCGCACGGCGGCAAGGCGGGTCGGCGTATCGGTTTCGTGCAGGCTGAAGAACAATAAAGGCAGCGGTTGCTCCAGACCGACCTGAGCTTCGGCGGCGAGTTTCAGGCCGACGCCGGCGCCGCTGAAGTCCACGTCCATCACAATTGCCGCTGGCAAACGCTCGACCATCGAAGAGCGAAACGCCGCAACACTGTCCAGCGCCTGCGCGCTCAGACCGAAAAACTCCAGTTGCTTGGCCAGCCGCTCGGCGCGGTCGTGGTCTTGCAGCATCACGTAGATCGGTTTGCGCAGCGGCGGCAGAAAGGTCTGGTCGAGTTGATCGCCGTGGCGCAGGCCGGTGCGCGACAGGCGCTGCATCAGGCGATTGAGGTCGGTGATCAGGCCGCTGCTCAGGCGCCCGCGATTGGCATCCACCGCTTCCAGCGACTGGCTGATGTGGTGCGCGAGCTGGGTATGTTCAGGCTGCTCGAAACGCTCGGCAAAACGCAGCAGGCGCAGGTTGGCCTCGCTCAGTTCGGCGAGGTCGACGGTGGACCATTCGCTGCGTTGCAGGCGCTGCCATATCTCAAGAATCTGACGTGCCTGATGAATTACCCGCTGGGCAAAGTGGTGCTTGAGACGCTCACGGCTGGGGTCTTCTGGCTCGGTCATATCCTGACTACTAGTTAGGCTGCATGCTGAGATCGACTGGTGGCTCTATGCTAGCACCTCTTTTCCCTTAGACGAGTGTCGCACGTCAATAATCTGCAATGGGACGCCATTCAGTTTCTGACCGAGTGGTTTTATTTTCGACCTGCACGTCGTTCAGGCCCCTGCCGGCAGGGCGCTTGCTCTGCGGTTGGCGGCGATTCGGGACGGCGTTTCCGGTTTGGCGCACAGCCGCACGAGGAATGTGCCTTGCCGGTGTTTGCAGTGCCCTGGGCTGTGTGGGTAGGGCAACTGCCCTCAGGGATTCCCCTATATCTGACAGAGGCGACATCCGCTCACGCAATTTGCGGCTTATCTATACTCGCGGGTGCCCGGCCCCGGCACGTTGTTGTATGGTTGTGGTCGAACTGTTGAACCCAAGTAATTGAAAGGATATCGCCATGCTGGACTGGAAAAACCGCGCGGGCAGCGCGCCTGAACGTGCCGCCGAGCCCAAGTCGGCCACCCGCAGCTACGTCGGCGGGCTGTTGTTCAGCCGTGCGCTGGCCACTCTGGTCGGCATTTATCTGTTGGTGACCATTGGCCTGGGCTGGTATTGGAGTCAGGAGCCGGCACTGTTTCCTGTGGCGCAAAACGCTCAGGTGGCGGCCGAGAAAGAAGGCAAGCAGATGGTGATCGGCTACACCACCGTCGAAACCCTGAAGACCGTTGCCGGCACCTTGCTCAACAAGCCGGGCGGCTACATTTCCAACGACCGCTTCCCGCCGGGCCTGTGGATGGACAACACACCGAGCTGGGAATATGGCGTGCTGGTGCAGGTGCGCGACCTGACCCGTGCCCTGCGCAAAGACTTTGCCCGTTCGCAGTCGCAGTCGGCTGAAGATGCCGATCTGGCCAAGGCCGAGCCGCGTTTCAACTTCGACAACAAGAGCTGGATCCTGCCGTCGAGTGAGTCGGAGTATCAGGAAGGTATCAATTCCCTGAGCCGCTATCAGGCGCGCCTGTCCGATCCAACTCAGAAAAACGCGCTGTTCTATGCCCGCGCCGACAACCTGAACAACTGGCTCGGCGATGTCGGCACCCGCCTGGGGTCGCTGTCGCAACGCCTGTCGGCCAGCGTCGGCCGGGTCAAACTCAACACTGCGCTGAAAACCGAAGTCCCGGCCATCGGTGAAGTGCCGCAGGTTGACGAGGAGGTCGTCGAGACTCCGTGGATGCAGATCGACAACGTGTTCTACGAGGCGCGCGGTCAGGCCTGGGCCCTGTCGCACCTGCTGCGTGCGATCGAAGTCGACTTCGCCGACGTCCTGGCGAAGAAGAACGCCACGGTCAGCGTGCGCCAGATCATCCGTGAGCTGGAAGCCTCGCAGGAACCGGTCTGGAGTCCTATGATTCTCAATGGCAGCGGCTTCGGCGTGCTGGCCAACCACTCGCTGGTCATGGCCAACTATATTTCCCGGGCCAACGCTGCCGTCATCGACCTGCGTCAATTGCTCAATCAGGGCTGATTCATGAGTCAGAACGCCAAAGAGGCGGCCCATCGCGCCGCCTCGGATGCCGAACAGATCGCCTGGGTCGACGAACAGGACAACCTGCTCGGCGCCCTGGTGCGGGCCGACTTGCGCCAGCGCGGGCTGATCGGCCGGGGCACCTACATCATGTTGTTCAATTCCGCTGGCGACCTTTGCGTGCACCGTCGCACGTTGAGCAAAGCCATCTATCCCGGTTACTGGGACGTGGCGGCGGGCGGCATGGTGCAGGCGGACGAAACCTACGCCGAATCGGCGGCCCGCGAGCTGGAAGAGGAGCTGGGCGTGAGCGGGGTTGAACTCACCGCCCATGACCATTTCTTCTTCGAGGACACCGACAACCGTCTCTGGTGTTCGGCATTTTCCGCCGTGTGGGATGGCCCGCTGAAGCTTCAGCCGGAAGAAGTGCTGGAAGCACGCTTCATTCCGGTCGAACAGGTGATGCGCGAAATCGAGCAGAAGCCTTACTGCCCGGACTCTCTGGCGGCTTTGCGACGCTATTTGAAAGCGCAGCAAAGCGACGTCGCAAAGAACTCATAAATTGGCGCCGATTGGCACTTAGCAATCGGGAATTTTGCCGTTACACTGCGCGACCTTTTCAAGCTGCACCGCGATTGCTTTTTGTAGGAGCTGCCGCAGGCTGCGATCTTTTGATTTTTTGTTTTGGCGTCGAAATCAAAAGATCGCAGCCTCGTTTCACTCGACAGCTCCGACATCTGGTGTTTTACCGATGCAGTAGCGCTGCCCCTGCCTGAGTGGGGCTTCGCGGTCGATAACCTTGCCCAAGGTTGCGATCAGTCTTTGTCCTCCGAAGAGGATTGCCGGTGGCCAAAAAAGCCGCATCCTTCGCCGCCCTGGGCGGTCTGGTATTTTCCACCGACGCAGGTCGTCATTGCCCGGAATGCAGTAAGCCGGTGGACGCCTGTATCTGCAAACAAACCGTGATCCCGGCCGGGGACGGCATTGCCCGCGTGCGTCGCGAGAGCAAGGGCCGTGGCGGCAAGACGGTGACCACCATCACCGGCGTGCCACTGGCCGAAGACGCGCTCAAAGAGCTGGCGACAACGTTGAAGAAACGTTGTGGCACCGGCGGGGCGTTGAAGGACGGGGTCATCGAAATCCAGGGCGATCATGTCGAGCTACTCTTGGCCGAGTTGATCAAGCACGGTTTCAAGGCGAAGAAGTCCGGCGGCTAGCAGCCTCTGTGAAAACCACCTGCGGCTTGATCCGGTTCTGCAATGTTCAGCGCCGGCGTCGTCTCCATGGTTTTCACAGAGCCTGTTCATACCGGTTTCTAAACTACACGCGGTCAGTGCGGTCTACCGCCGCGCTGACGAATCGTCATTTTCATTCTTTAGACTGCGCCGGCCTGCGATCAGGCGACGCACTATGACTTCTTTATAGGGGACTTCGATGTCCGTACGACGCACACGTAAAGACGATGGCAGCCAATGGACAGTTGCGGACAGCCGCAGTGTTTACGGGATTCGCCATTGGGGGGCCGGGTATTTCGCGATCAATGACGCCGGTCGCGTCGAAGTTCGTCCGAACGGCCCGAGCAGCTCGCCTATCGACCTGTTCGAACAAGTCGATCAACTGCGCAAGAGCGGTTTGTCCTTGCCGTTGCTGGTTCGTTTCCCCGACATCCTGCAAGACCGCGTCCGTCAGCTGACCGGTGCCTTCGACTCGAACATCGAGCGCCTGGAGTACCAGAGCAAGTACACCGCGCTGTACCCGATCAAGGTCAACCAGCAAGAAGCGGTAATCGAGAACATCATCGCCACCCAGAACGTTTCCATCGGTCTGGAAGCCGGCTCCAAGCCTGAGCTGCTGGCGGTGCTGGCACTGGCGCCAAAGGGCGGCACCATCGTCTGCAACGGTTACAAGGACCGCGAGTTCATCCGTCTGGCGCTGATGGGCCAGAAGCTCGGCCACAACGTGTTCATCGTGATCGAGAAAGAATCCGAAGTCGGCCTGGTGATCGAAGAAGCCGCTTCGCTGAAGGTCAAGCCACAGGTCGGCCTGCGCGTGCGCCTGTCGTCGCTGGCCTCGTCGAAGTGGGCGGACACCGGTGGCGAGAAATCCAAATTCGGTCTGTCGGCGGCGCAACTGTTGTCGGTGGTCGAGCGTTTTCGCGCGGCTGGCCTGGATCAGGGCATTCGCCTGCTGCACTTCCACATGGGCTCGCAGATCGCCAACCTGGCTGACTACCAGCACGGTTTCAAGGAAGCGATCCGTTACTACGGCGAGTTGCGCAACCTTGGCCTGCCGGTCGATCACATCGACGTCGGCGGCGGTCTGGGTGTCGACTACGACGGTACCCACTCGCGCAATGCCAGTTCGATCAACTACGACATGGACGACTACGCCGGTGTCGTGGTCGGCATGCTCAAGGAATTCTGCGACGCGCAGAGCCTGCCGCATCCGCACATCTTCTCCGAAAGCGGCCGCTCGCTGACCGCGCACCACGCGATGCTGGTGGTGCAGGTGACCGACGTCGAGAAACACAACGACGAAATCCCGCTGATCGAAAACAAGGAAAACCTGCCGGAAACCGTGCAGTGGCTGGTCGACCTGCTCGGCCCGACCGACATTGAAATGGTCACCGAAACCTACTGGCGCGCCACCCACTACATGAGCGACGTGGCGTCGCAGTACGCCGACGGCAAGCTGACCCTGGCCGAAAAAGCCCTGGCCGAGCAATGCTACTTCGCCGTGTGCCGCCGCCTGCACAACTCGCTGAAGGCGCGTCAGCGTTCGCACCGTCAGGTGCTCGACGAACTCAATGACAAGCTGGCCGACAAGTACATCTGCAACTTCTCGGTGTTCCAGAGCCTGCCGGACACCTGGGCTATCGACCAGGTCCTGCCGATCATCCCGCTGCATCGTCTGGATGAAGAGCCGCTGCGTCGTGCGGTCCTGCAGGACCTGACGTGCGACTCCGACGGCAAGATCAACCAGTACGTCGACGAGCAGAGCATCGAGACCAGCCTGCCGGTGCACGGTTTGAATGAAGGTGAAGATTACCTGCTGGGCGTGTTCCTGGTCGGCGCCTATCAGGAAATCCTCGGCGACATGCACAACCTGTTCGGTGACACCGATTCGGTGAACATCTATCAGAACGCCGATGGCAGCGTGTACCACGCCGGTATCGAAACCCACGACACCATCGAAGACATGCTGCGTTACGTGCACTTGTCGCCGGAAGAACTGATGACTCACTACCGCGACAAGTGCGCCAGTGCCCGCATCAGTGCCAGCGAACGCACGCAGTTCCTCGATGCCTTGCGTCTGGGCCTGACCCGCTCCTCCTACCTGTCTTCCTGAGGCCAGGTTGCCTGCTCACCGGGTTGTCTGAAGTTTTTCCGCTTACAGCGGAAACTTCAGATGATCCGGTGGGACATTTCTCCAAATCCGCGCGAAAAACCTGGCTACCTCAGCCAGGAAAGTCATCTGGTCTGCTTTTCGCGTAGGTCATTTCCTAAGTTGAACTTCGGCACTCTACTCGGCCATGGCTCTCGGCGAGAATCCCCGACCGCCCCTCCTGTAGAGATCCGCCTATGTTCGATCCAGTCAACGAGCCGTCCTTTCGTCTCGATGTAGCGGGTCTGTCCGACCCCTTCGAAGTTCTGGCCTTTACCGGAAGTGAGGGCATCAGCGAGCCCTTTGCCTTTGACATCGACCTGTTGATCGCTGACCCGCACCTGGACCTTGCCGGTCTGTTGTACCGCTGCGCCTTCCTGCAGTTCGGCCCATTGCGCGCAGGCCTGAACGGTCAGTTGCTGCGTGTGGTCCAGTACGAGCACGGCGAGGGGTTGCGGTTATGTCGTGTTTCGCTGGGGCCGAAGCTGAGTTGTCTGGCGCTGCGTTTCAGTCAGCGGATTTTCAGCGGCCGTTCGGTGCCGCAGATTTTGATGCAGGTCCTCAAGGAGCATGGAATTGTCGGTGCACAATGCCGGTTTGACCTGCATGGCGACTATCCGCCACGCGCCTTTTGCACTCAGTACCGCGAGTCTGATCTGCAATTTGTCCAGCGTCTGTGCGCGCAGGCGCACATCCACTACTACTTCGAGCATGGGCGTGACGGGCATTGCCTGGTCTTCGGCGATGACCCCGGGCAATTGCCCGGAGCTGGCGCGGCGTCCTTCGATCACCTCGGCAAATCGCCGGCAGTACGTCGCTGGCAACTGCAGGCGGGCACACGAGCCGGCGGCGAGACTGCCCCGGCGTTGCGCACGGCTGAGGGGCAATCGGATCTGTCGGCCCTGCGCAGCGGGCAGTGGCTGTCGCTGCACGGCCATCCCTTTGCCGAGTGCAACCGGCACTGGCTGCTGAGCCGGATCGAACATCGCGCCGATACTGGCGCTGAACCGCCCTACAGCAATCGCATCGCGGGCGTCGCGCAAATGCTGGCGCCTGCCGCTACCGCCCGGCTCAGGCCACCGATGCACAGTCTGCAACGGGCCTGGGTGGTGTCGGTTGACGAGCCGCGCCCGGATCATTCGCGACCGGTGGCGGTGCAGTTCGACTGGCTCTATCAAGGCGAAGGTGCCGCCGCGAGCCATTGCTGGCTGCCGCTCGCCCCGTCACTGAACGCGACCTCGCTGGCGACCCTGCGTGAAGGTGTCGAGGTGGTGGTGAGTTTTCTTGAGGGCGACCCGGATCAACCCGTGATCAGCGGGGTATTGCTGGAACCGGCACTTGCCGACGACAACGAAGAAGGCGAGCCGGTTTTCGCTGACGAACTGCCAAGTGCCGGGTTTGCGCAATGGCTGAAGTCGGCGGAACCGATGTTGCTGTTGTGTCTGGTGCCCGGTGGTGGCAGTTACCAGCATTGTCCGGCGTCGGTGTGCAGCTGTCGGTTGCTCGCTTCGCTGGACCAGAGCGGCGCACCATGAGCGGCGCGGCGCTTGAGCCACCTGCGCGGTGGTTGCTGCTCGACGGTCCCGACGCGCCCCGTGCCCTGGCGGTATTGCGCCAGAGCTTCGTCGCGGTGCGCCGCTGGCAATTATTCGAGGGCACCGAGTTTCAACCGGTCAGCGACGTGGGCCCGGTGTTGGTCGACTTACAGGCTCAAAGCGCGTTGGCAGCGTTGTGTCACCACGATCCGTTTACCTGGCGCGGGCTGCTGCTCGACTCAGATGCCTCGGAGCAGCTGCTGTTGAGTCACCTGCGGCGCATGCTGACGGTTTCGTTCGGCCGCAATCACCGGGCCTTGCTCGGCTATTACAACCGCCAGACCGCGAGCTATTTCTTCGACGCCTGCGATGCCGCCGAGCTGAGTCGCTGGCTGGGGCCGATCCGCCGGTTGCGCTGGTTCGGCGGCACCTGGCCCGATCGGGCGATCGGCAGTCAAGGCTGGCAGCAATTGCGCAATCCGCAGTGGCCGGTCGAACCCTTGGGGATCGAACAAAGCCTCACGTATCGTCAGCGCGAGCGGTTGCAGACGTGCCTGCTGGAACAGCACATCTGGCGCTGGAGCCAAGCGATGGGAACCGATTACGCGTGCATGGCCTCCCATGTTCAGCAAGGTCTGGCCCTGGGTTTCAGCGAACGGACGGTGCTGGATGCCTGGTTGTGGCTACGCTTGCAGCATCCCCGGGCGGAACTGCCAGACTTTCCGCGCGCGCTGACCGCGCAGGAGCGGCTCGACCATGTGCGGCGGTACTGGCAGAAAGATCAATCGTGAGGTAAGGCGTCCATGGCAAATCCTTCGCGGCAGTGGTTCGGCACAGTCCTCGGCGGGCTCCTGCTGATGGTGCTGACAGGGTGTTCACCGGTCAGGCTGCTGAATGCGCTGACCCCCGACGACACCTTCCACCGAACCGCCGGCATTGCCTATGGCGCCGATCCACGGCAGAAACTCGACGTGTACATGCCACGCCAGCCACTGGAAGGGGCGCCGGTGGTGGTGTTTTTCTACGGCGGCAGCTGGAACAGCGGCGATCGCGGCGATTACGCCTTTGTCGGCGAGGCCTTGGCGTCGCGGGGAATCGTCGCGGTGCTGGCGGATTATCGACTGTACCCGCAAGTGCGTTATCCGCTGTTTCTCGAGGACTCGGCGCAGGCGGTGGCCTGGACCCGGGCACACATACGCGCGTTCTCCGGCAACCCGCAGCGCCTGTACCTGATGGGCCACAGTTCCGGGGCCTACAACGCGGCGATGCTGGCGCTGGACCCAGGCCTGCTGGGGGCGGTGGGCATGTCGTCGAAAGACCTCAGCGGCTGGATCGGTCTGGCCGGCCCTTATGATTTTCTGCCGATCAAGAATGCCGACGTGCGCCCGGTGTTTTTCTGGCCGGACTCACCGCCGCAATCGCAACCGATCAACCATGTCAGGCAGGGCGAACCCCCGGCGCTGCTGATCGCCGCGACCCGGGACACTCTGGTCAACCCGACGCGCAACACCGCAGGCCTGGCACGCAAACTGCGCGAGGCGGGCGTGCCGGTTCAGGACCTGTACTACTCGCGGCCCAGTCATGTGACGCTGGTGGCAACCCTGTCACGACCGCTTCGGCGTCTGGCGCCGGTGCTCGACCAGGTGGTGTTATTCGTCAAGCACACGCCGGTTCAGTGAACACCGCCGCTGAACCAGCCGTCGTGACGTCGCAGCCACAGGGCTATGCCACCGAGGGTCAGGCTGCGCAGGACCATGAACAGCAGGAAAGAGATCCACAGCCCGTGATTGCCCAGCCCTTGCAACGCCCAGGCAAACGGCAACAGCAGGGCGATGGTCAGCAGCATGCCGTTGCGCATTTCCCGCGCGCGGGTGGCGCCAATGAACAGGCCGTCGAGCAGGTAGCTCCAGACCGCAATCAACGGCAGCACGGCGAGATACGGCAGGTAGATGAACGCCGTGTCGCGTACGTTCTGGATGTTGGTCTGCATTTCGATGAACAAGTGCCCGGCCAGCAGAAACAATGCGGCAAACCCCAGGCTGGCGATCAGTGACCAGCCACCGGCCACCACCAGCGAACGGCGCAGCGCGAGGCGATCACGAGCACCGATGGCATGGCCGCACAAGGCTTCGACCGCATGGGCCAGACCATCCAGCGCATGGGCCGTCAGCAGCAGGCCGTTGAGCAGCAGCGCATTGGCGGCGACGGTCGCATCGCCCAGCCGCGCGCCTTGTACGGTGATCATGAAAAACACCGATTGCAGGGCCAGGCTGCGGATGAAGATGTCGCGATTGACCGCCAGCAGCGGGCGCCAGCTGTGCCACAGCTTCAACGCGGCCCAGGCGATGTGCCCGGGATAGGCGCGCAAGGCGCCACGGGTCAACCACAGGCCGAGCAGGGCGCCGCTCCATTCGGCGATCACCGAAGCCCGGGCCGAACCGACCACGCCCCATTCCAGGCCAATGACGAACCATAGGTTGAGGGCGATGTTGATCAGGTTGGTGCTCAGCAGAATCGCCAGTGGTGCGCGGGCGTTCTGGGTGCCGAGGAACCAGCCGACCAGCGCATAACTGGCCAGCGCGGCCGGCAGGCCGAACAACCGGGTGTGAAAGAAGTCGCGGGTCAGTTGATCGAGTTCGGCCGACGGCTGCATGAAGTGCAACGCGACCTCGCTCAATGGCACGCCGAGGGTGCCGAGCACCAGCGCCAGGCCCATCGCCAGCAACAAGCCCTGCAACAGAGTCTGCCGCAACGCCGCACCATCGCTGCGCCCGGCAGCCTGTGCGGCAAACCCGGTGGTACCCATGCGCAGAAACCCCATGGCCCAGGCCAGAAAGGTGTACAGGCTGGCGCCGACCGCCACCGCCCCCAATTGATGGGCATGGGGCAAGTGTCCGATGACAGTGCTGTCGACCAGCGCCACCAGTGGCACGGAAATATTGGAAAGAATCATCGGCGCGGCAAGCGCCCAGACCTTGCGGTGAGTCGGGCGGTCGCGCCAGTCGGCAATCAGGTTGGACATGCGGGCTCCTTGGGAGCTGCATTGTAGCGGTAGAAGCGACCCTCACCCCAGCCCTCTCCCGGAGGGAGAGGGAGCCGACCTCTGGCGTTTTCAAAACCGGAGTTCGACGCGGTATCGCAAGTCGGTGTACTTCTCGAAAACACTCCGGTCAGTGCCCTTTCCCGGTGGGAGAGGGCGCCGATCTCTGGCGTTTTCAAAACCGGAGTTCGACGCGGTATCGCAAGTCGGTGTACTTCTCGAAAACACTTCGGTCAGTCCCCTCTCCCGGTGCGAGAGGGAGCCGATCTCTGGTGTTTTCAAAACCGGAGTTCGACGCGGTATTGCAAGTCGGTGTATTTCTCGAAAACACTCCGGTCAGTCCCCTCTCCCGGTGGGAGAGTGAGCCGACCTCTGGCGTTTTCAAAACCGGAGTTCGACGCGGTATTGCAAGTCGGTGTATTTCTCGAAAACACTCCGATCAGTCCCCTCTCCCGGTGGGAGAGGGCGCCGATCTCTGGCGTTTTCAAAACCGGAGTTCGACGCGGTATTGCAAGTCGGTGTATTTCTC
This sequence comes from Pseudomonas monsensis, assembly GCF_014268495.2. Taxonomy (NCBI): domain Bacteria; kingdom Pseudomonadati; phylum Pseudomonadota; class Gammaproteobacteria; order Pseudomonadales; family Pseudomonadaceae; genus Pseudomonas; species Pseudomonas monsensis. The sequence goes on from NZ_CP077087.1 coordinate 992,120, forward strand.
GAAAACACTCCGGTCAGTCCCCTCTCCCTCCGGGAGAGGGTTAGGGTGAGGGGCTTTTGAAGGCGTTAATGGATAATCCAGCTCAGTAACCACAACCCCAGCAGCAACCAGATGATCCCGGCAATGATCGACGCATTCATGAACGCACGGATCGCTGACCACAACAGCATCAAGCCGACAATCAGCGCGAGGATGCTGATGATCGAGGTGTCCATGCCCAGCGTCCTGGCCAGCCCATCGACGAAATTGCCGCCGGCGTTGCTCAGAATGTTGAACAAGCCGCTGAGCCCATCGACGATGAAGCGGATGATCGAGCCGAGTGCCTGGCCGAGCCATTCGAAAAAGCTTTCTACCTGCATGTGTGCATCCTGATGAAAAGAGCTGAGCCTTGGGCCGCAGCGGAGGTGGCCGAGTTCCCTGCAACTATAGAGGGTTTGCCTAAAGCCCGCTCCCACCAAAAGCGCAGCGCGCCGCTTGCCTTCAGGACGTATCCCCCCGAAGCTATACGCCTTCAGGAGAGCCCGATGAACCTTGTTGAATTGACCGAACGCCTGCACGCCATTCGCGACCGTAATGACTGGCGACCATTTCACAGCCCGAAAAACCTCGCCATGGCCGCCAGCGTCGAGATGTCCGAACTGGTGGAGATTTTCCAGTGGCTGAGCGAAGACCAGTCGCGCCAGTTGCCGGCGGAAACACTGGCGCATGCCGGGCAGGAAGTCGGCGATATCGTCCTGTATTTGTTATTGCTCTGCAGTGAACTGGGCCTGGACATGAACGAAGTGGTGCGCGCCAAGCTCGCCGACAGCGAACGGCGGTTCAGCTGATGAGCGACCGGCATTTCGATCAGTTGGCGACGCGGTTCGCCGAGAAAATCTACGGCGGCGCCAAAGGCGCGATTCGCCTCGCGGTGTTGCAGGCCGACCTCGCTGAAGCGCTGCCGGATCGGCCGCTGCGGGTGCTCGATATCGGTGGCGGCCTCGGCCACATGTCATTGTGGCTGGCCGAACGCGGGCATGACGTGACCTTCACGGAACCTGCCGAGCCAATGCTCGAAGGCGCCCGCCAGCGTTTCGCCGAGGCCGGGCAGACCGCGACATTCATCCAGGCACCGTGGCAGGCACTGCTCGGTCAACTCACCGAACCGTATGATCTGGTGATCTGCCACGCCGTACTCGAATGGCTGGCCGAACCCCATGCGATTCTGCCGGTGCTGCATCAACTGACCAGGCCCGGCGGCTGGTTGTCGCTGGCGTTCTACAACCGCGATGCCTTGATCTACCGCAACCTGCTCAAAGGCCATTTCAAGAAAATGCGCAAGAACAGCCTGGCCGGCGAAAAGCAGAGCCTGACGCCTCAGCAGCCGCTGGATCCGCGGGAACTGGCCACGCAACTCGCCGGCTTGTGGCAGGTCGAAACGCAAAGCGGGATCCGGGTTTTCCACGACTACATGCCGGTGGAATTCCAGGCCCGCGCCGAACTGGTGGACTTGCTGGAAATGGAGCTCGCCCACCGTCGTCACCCAAGCTTCGCCGGGCTTGGGCGTTACTTGCACTGGATCTGCCGGCCGATCTGATCGGAGCGCGACATGAAAGCTCAATCCGGGTTATTGCTGATGTGTCTGGGATTGGCTGCCTGCCAGGGCAGCAACCCTTACGTGGCGCAGTCGCGGCCCTTGCCCCCGGCGCCGGCGCAAGCGGCCAACACCTTTGATCGCAGCGCGTACCCGGCACCGCCACGGGATTACGGGCGCTACCGCAGTTGGGCCTGGCTCAACGGCCAACTGCCGCCGGGCACGGCGTGGGCTGACTCGGCACAAGTGGCCGAAGCAGTGAGCAATGCGCTGGATCAGCGCGGCTTGCGCCCGTTGCACGACAAGCGTCCGGCCGATCTGTTGGTGAGCGCCAATCTGCGCCTGGAAACCCGTTTGCGTCAGGTGCAGGACGACTATGGTTATTACGGCAGTGGCTACGGCGGCTACGATCGTTATGGCCGCGGCTACGGCATGTACAACACCGTACCAATCGTGCGCACGTATCAGGAGCAGGTCGTGGTGGTGCAGGTCAATCTGTTCGACGCCGGCACCGGTCAACCGGTGTGGAGCGCCAGTGCCGAAACCGCCAACCAGGGCAGCCAACTCGTGCGCACCGATGCCATTCGCGAGGCGTTGGAAAAAGCCATGTCGACGTATCCACCGAGCTAATCTTCAAATCAGCCTTTTTCGCAGGGTCATGTCTTCCACCGGAGAAATGCCATGTTCCGCCGTCTCGCTTTACTGGCCATGGCCGCGCTGCTCAGCGCCTGCGCCGCCAACCAGGTCAACCATGACTTTGATGCCAGCCGCGATTTCGCTGCCTACCGCAGCTGGGGCTGGAAAGAACCCGCCCTGCAATATCGTCCCGATGATCCGCGAATCAAGAGCGACCTGACCGAGCAGCGTATCCGCCAGTCGGTTGCCGATCAGCTCGATCAACGTGGCTTGCGTCCGGCCGCCGCGGGGGCCAGGGGCGATTTGAATGTGCAGGCCTACCTGATCGTCGAAGATCGTCAGCAGCAAGTGACGACCAACTACGGCGGTGGTTGGGGTGGCCCGTGGAACGGTTACTGGGGCGCGCCGATGTACAACGAAACGCGCAACATCACTTATAAGGTCGCGACCATCCAGATTGATCTGCTCGACGGCAAGGACGGCAAACTGGTCTGGCGTGGCAGTGACGAGCAAATGCTCAGCAGCTCGCCGAATCCGCAGGAGCGCAGCAAGGCGATTCGCGAAACGGTCGGGCGGATCCTCGCCAACTATCCACCGCGCTAAGACGGCATAAAAACAACTCCCCTGTAGGCGCGAGCCTGCTCGCGATGGTGGACTCTCTGGCACTTTGTTGTTGAATGTGCCGCCGTTGTCGCGAGCAGGCGCACTCCTACAGGGTTTTGCGGTGTATGGAATGGCGCGTTGCCAGTAGTGGCTACTACACTCAATTGCACCCATGGAGGCAGCGCCCGGCAGTGGGCCGGCAAAGGAGTGCGCCATGTCGCCCCGTTCTCGTTTCAAAGGCCGCACCCGGCAACGCGGGGCGATCGGTCTGATGGCCGCGTTGACACTCGGACTGGCCCTGGTGTGCATGGTGCTGGTGGTCGACAGCGGCCGCTTGTACATGGAGCAGCGTCGCCTGCAGCGCGTGGTGGATGTGGCGGCCCTGGAAGCGGTATCGCGCCAGGGCGATTGCCTGGCGGGCACAACGGCTGCCACTTACGCCACCGCGAGCGCTGCGCGCAACGACTTCACGGTGGGCTCTGGGACAACCCTGACTGTGACCTGCGGCACCGTGCAGACCGGGGCGAACAACCTGCGGGCGTTCACCGCGAACGCTGCGCAAAAGCAAGCCATCAGCGTGGTTGCCACCCGCGTGGTGCCAACCAGCGTCGCCGCCGCCCTCTACGCCCTGTTCACACCGGGTTCGGTGTCCCCGACCACACGCCTTACGGCCACCGCCGTCGGTACTTATGCGGTGTTGCCACCGATCGCACAACTGACCCTCGGCACCACGGCGCTGACCATCGACGCCAGCAAATCGGCTGCCCTCAATGCACTGATCGGGCAGATGCTCGGCGGTAATCTCAACCTGAGTGTGGCGGGCTGGCAGGGGTTGGTGGACACCAATATCAATGTGCTGAGCTACCTCAATCAGCTGGCACTGGACGTCAACGTTCAAGCCGGCAATTACACGCAACTGCTCGGCCAGAACATCCAGCTGACGCAACTGATCGACACCGCCATCAACGTGCTGACCCAGGGCGGCAACACGGCCAGTGTGGCCGTCGACGGTCTGGTCGGGCTGCGAGCGGTGGTCGGCAATACCTCGGTGGTGCTCGGGCAACTGCTGCAATTGCAGACCGGCGCCACGTCTTCGGCGCTCAATGCCAATCTTCAAGTGTTCCAGTTGGTGGAAGCCTTCGTGCAACTGGCCAACAGTCAGAATGCGTTGGTGGCGAGCGTGCCGCTGAACATTCCGGGGCTGGTCAATGGTTCGGTCAAGGTCAAGGTCATCGAGCCGCCGCAACTGTCGGCGTTCGGCAACCCGGCGCTGGCCAAGGCCGACCCGATGGGCGCCAACCGGATCTACGTGCGAACCGCGCAAGTCCGCACAGTGATTTCGTTGAACCTGCCATTGCTGACCGGCGTCACCGGCCTGGCCAATGCGATTGTCAGCGCGCCGCTGGTGGGCGGGCTGACCGATACCCTGAACAACCTGTTGCACCTGAACATCGCCGGCACCTTGAACTCGTTGTTCTGCACACTGGGAGGCACCTGCCAGCGGACCGACCTGAAAATCCTCCCGACCTCGACCATCGACATTGCACTGGATGTGGCGGCCGCCGACAGCCATGTCACCGATTACACCTGCGTCAGCGATGCGACCAAGACCCTGACCACCCAGACCAACTCGTCGCTGGTCAAGCTCAAGGTCGGCAGGATCGACACCGCCAATGCCTTTTCGTCCTCGGCAGACATCACTGTGCAGCCGCTGGCGCTGATCGACGTCGGCGTCGTCACCTGTACCATTCCGCTGTTGGGGCTCGGCTCGGCGACCTGTGACCCGAACAGTCGCAAACCGTTCTACGGCGGTGGTCTGGGGGTGAAGGTCGATACCTCGGTGGCCGCCACCCAAAGCACGCACATCTACAATCAGCCACCGGAAATCAAAACCCCGCCGCAGTATTACAGTTTTGCTACCCAGGGCGTGGTCGACAGCCTTCGGGGCACGTTGGCCGGGGTTCAGGTGCAGGCATACAAACCGACCGGCTCCAGCCTGTTGGGCGGTTTGCTGACCACCACCGCCGATGTGCTGGCAGGGGTGAACAACACGCTGGGGGTGGTGATCGACAACCTGCTCAGTCCGGTGCTCGATCCGATACTTGATGGTTTGCTCGCCAACCTCGGCATCACCCTGAACAAGGTCGACGTCGGCGCCAACCTCAGTTGCAAGCCGCCCGGACAACCGATGCTGGCGATCTAGTCGACCACGGCAAGCGGCAGTTCAATGCAGAAGCGTGCGCCTTCATCGCCATTGCGCACGCTCAGGCGTCCGCCCATGTTTTCGACGATGCCGTAGCTCACCGACAGCCCCAGGCCGGTGCCGACGCCCACCGGTTTGGTGGTGAAAAAAGGCTCGAAAATCCGCTCCAGCAGGCGTTGGTCGATGCCGCCGCCGTTGTCCTCCACCCACAATCGCACCACATGCTCGTCGCTCTCGGCGGACACCGCGATCCACGGCTGGAAGTCGCGATCGGCTTCGCGCTTGCTCAGCAGCGCATCCCGGGCGTTGACCATCAGGTTGATCAGCACCTGTTCCAGTTGATCGACATAACCGCGCACCTGCACCTGCAAGTCCGATTCCTTGAGCCGCAGCTCCACGCCTTTGCCGCGCAAGCCCTCCGAGAGCAGCGACAAGGTGCCGTCGATGGCCTCGAGGGGGTTGAACGGATGTTGTTCGATTTCCGAGCGGCGTCCGAATACCCGCATGTGATCGACCACCCGCGCGGCGCGCTGGACCTGGGCGTCGATGCGGTTGAGTTTGTCGGTCAGGTAATCGACCTGCACATCGCCGTTGCCCAGGCGTTTGAGCACGTTGACGATGGCCATGCGCATCACGTTGAGCGGTTGATTGATTTCGTGCGCCAGACCGGTGGCCATTTCGCCGAGGGTGGCCATTTTCGCGCTCTGCGTGAGTTGCTGTTGCGAGCGGCGGACCTCGGTGTTGTCGCGGCCCACCGCTTGCACTTCGAGCAGGCGTCCCTGCTCGTCGAACACGCCGCGATCCGACCAGACCCACCACGCATGTTCACGCCCTGGCAGGCGCAGATTGACTTCGGCTGTGCTCACCGGCACCTGCGGGGTCAGTTGCGCCAGACGCTGGGTGAACGCTGCGCGCTGTTCGTCCGACATCCAGCTGCCGAGGTTGACCCCGGGCAACTGCTCCGGCGCGCACTCCAGATACGTCGCCAGGGGCCGATTGCCGAAGATCAGGGTCAGGTCCGGACGGTAGCGACAGATCATCGCCGGCGAATCCTCTACCAGAATCCGGTAGCGTTCTTCGCTGGCCCGGACCTGCTCGGCGGCGAGCGTCGCCTCGGTGATATCCAGCCACAGGCCCACGGCTTCCACCGGCAAGCCGAGGTCGTCGCGCAGCAGCTTGGCTTCATCGAGCAACCAGTGTGCATGGCCTTGCCGGTCGAGGACCCGATAGCGCGTGCTCACCGTGCCCTCGCGCAGCAATTGTCGCGTGCGCTGGAAATACACCGCGCGGTCGTCAGGATGCACGTGTTCGACCAGTGCGCCATCGCTGCAGTCGGCCAGACTCCAGCCCAGCAGCGGTTGCAGACTGGCGCTGAAAAATGTTGGTTGCAGCGCGCCTTCGACGTAGCGCTGCACATAGATCACCGCCGGTGAGCTGGCGATCAGGTTGTCCAGCCGCGCATGGGCGGCGGCGGCCTGTTGCTGCTGATTCTTGATGTCGCTGATGTCGAGCATGAACCCCACGAGCCGGCGTCCGGCACCGATGCCCAGCGCCTGGCCCTGCACCCGATACCACAGCAATTGCGCCTGTTCGCAGGGTTGCAGGCGCACGCATAACTCCAGCGGTGTGCCCTCATCCTGCAAGGCTTGCAGCTGACTGCGCAGTTCATCGCGATCGGCGGGGTGCACCCGGGCGAACCAGTCCTGCAGCGACAGGCGAGTTGCCGGCAGGCCCAGGCTGTCGGCCAGCGACCTGGCCAGTTGCACTTCGGCGCTGTCGAACACTTCCCACCATCCGGTGCCGAGCAGTGCCTGAAGCGCTTCCAGGCGTTCCAGTTGTTGCTGATGGCGGTGCTCGCGCAAACTTTCCAGCAGTGGCGCGGCGATGGCGGTGGCCAGTGCCAGCCAGTCACGATCGCCAAGGTCTGGCGCCTGTTGCCCGGCGTCATAGTTGGCGCAAAGCAGCCACGCCGCGACTCCTTGAGCATCACAGTAGGGTACGGCAAAGCCCGGATTGGGGCCAAACACGCTACTCAGGCGCGGCTGTTCGCTGACCTGCAGGGCTTGCGGGGCCGCACTGTTCAGACTGTCCAGCGCGGTCCCCAGTCCTTGCGCCGGGCTCCACAGCTGCGGCGCCCCGGGCGCGCAGTAGTGCTGATGGATCTGCCAGCCTTGCTCCTGATCATCGAGTACCGCCAGCGCCAGACACGGGATGTGCAAGTACTGACTGACGCGTTGCAATTGTTCGCCCAGCACCTGCGCCAGACGCGTGAGACTGCACAGGCGCAGTTGCTCGCGGATCTGCCCCGCGAGCCACTGGCATTGTTCGCGACTGCGCGCCTGACGCCGCTCGCCGAGCAGGTCACCGATGTCGAGCAAGTGCAGCAACCAGCCATCACCCTGTGGCTGAACCCAGCCGCGTAGATGCAGGGGCGGCCCGGCCTGGCTGAAAAAATCCAGGTCGAGTGTTTGCCCTTGCCAGTCCTGCGGCCGACCTTCTACCACCAGGCCGCTGTGGGGCAGCAGGTAGTCTGTCAGGTGCGTGACCGAACGCGCCGTCAACCGCAGCAGGGCATGGCGCACGGGGCCACCCAGGTGTTCGACGTGGCCCTCACTGTCCAGATACACCTGCAGGCCGACGCCCGGCACGAGCGGCAGATCCGTAGCCTCGGGCGTTCCCGGCGGTCGATTGAGCAGGCGCCCGAACAAGGTGTCCCCGGGACTCAAAACTGCAGGCTCGAGGAGGCGCGTAACGTCGCCGGCAGACGTGGCACCGTACCGATTCCCGGCAGTACCAGAAACGGCAGCGCCTGATTCAACTTGGAGGTGGGGTAATTGATGCTCACCGTCAGCAATCCGCCGACATAGGTGATGCTGCTGTCGGTGGCGGCATTGAAGTTCAGAGCCCCGGGCAGCCAGCCCAGTTGCCGGGTCAGTTCGGTGCGGGCGAGGGTGGTCAGCGCGGTGGGGTAGTTGGCGGTAGCCGGATCCAGCGCCACGCTGCGGCGCACCGTTTCGGCGGTGGACTCGTTGAACGACTGCATCAGCAGCAGCGGCAGGCTGTAACTCACCAGGCCATAAAACACCGCGAAGAACACCACGAACACCAGGGCGAACTCGATGGCCACGGCGCCTTTTTGCTTGCGGGGGAGGTTGGTTTTCATGAGTGCGTCTACCCTGACAATCACTACGTAATGTCAGCATAGAATCAATCGGCCAAAACGGACGTTTTTTACCGCATGCAGAGCATTGTCCTACTGATCTGGCTGACCCTGTGCGCGGCGCAGGATGCCCGCCAGCGGCATATCGCCAATGCGCTCACGCTGGGTGTGGGGGCCTTGGCGATGGCCTATCTGCTGAGCACCGGCACCACCTGGCTGGGGGCTGAAGCGGTTCAGGGCGGCTGGGCCGCAGTGCTCGCGCTGGCGTTGACGTTGCCCGGTTACCGATGGCGTCGGTTGGGTGCCGGCGATGTGAAACTAATGACAGCCTTGGGCCTTGCGACGGACGGTCAACTGCTGCTCGGTACGTTCATCGGCGCCGCACTCGCCAGTGCGCTCTGGCTGTTGTTTGCGCCAAAACTCTGGCTGCATATGAGTCAAGGACTTAGGCGACGTCTGCGATACATGGCGCCATCAAAGTCAAAAAAGCTGCCATTTGCACCGTTCGTGCTCGCGGGAACCGCTCTGACGCTGGTTTGGATCCATTAGTCGCCACCTGCCACTACTGCTATGTACATAGTAGGAAAGTGGGTCTACTTTCAAATCAACGGTTATACAACCACACGCTGTGAGTACAGGAACGGTCAGCCTTTTGGCCCGGGCATGGAGTTGCAAGTGAACAAGTTTACGTCTGTTGTGAAGGTACTGGTGGTCGACGATCAGCCGCTGATCGTCGAGGAGCTCTGCGAGTTTCTCGAAAGCAGTGGCTACCGTTGCGTGCCTTGCCAATCGAGCCGGCAGGCCATCGAGCAATTTGTCGAAAACCCTGCCATCGGCCTGGTGTTGTGCGATCTGCACATGCCGGACATGGACGGCATCCAGCTGGTGCAGGAACTGCAACGCCTGTCGGGCAAACACCGGGTGTTCGAGGCCATCATGCTCACCGGGCGTGCCGACAAGCAGGACGTGATCAAGGCCTTGCGTGCCGGGATCGCCGATTACTACCAGAAGCCGATTGATCTGGACGAGTTGCTGGAGGGCTTGCAACGTCAGGAGGCCGCCCTGCAGGAACGGCAGAAAACCCTGCAATTGGGCCACCTGAACGAGAAGCTGCAGTACCTCTCCGAGTCGATCGACGACCTGTATCAGGACCTCGACAAGGTGCGTCGCGCGCCAGTGCCAAGCAGCGCCGAGCCGTCGGCGGACGGGCAGCACGAGGTGGAAATCCCGGCGATCTTCAATCAGTTGTCACCGCGTCAGCTCGACGTCGCACGGCTGGTCGGCAAAGGCCAGACCAACTATCAGATTGCCTGTGAGCTGGGGATTACCGAGAACACGGTCAAGCTGTATGTCTCGCAGGTGTTGCGCCTGACCCACATGCATAACCGCACCCAGTTGGCCCTGGCGTTGTCGCCAGGCACTTCGGGATCACGCCTGCGAGTGACGGCGCACTGACCGCTGATGATCCCGGTATCCGCCGGGGTCAAACCGTTTGATCTCAACCGAGATGGGTCCTGACCTTGGGAAACAGGTTGTCCAGGGTTTCCAGCAGGCGCACGTGATAGATCGGCTTGCGAAACAGGTCCAGGACCTGCAGGCGCAGCATGTCGCTGACATCCTCCATGTCCGCATGGCCCGAGGTGACGATCACCGGCAGGTGCTGGCGCGACGTGTGCTCGCGCAGGCGCTTGATCAGCGACATGCCGCTTTCTTCCGGCATGCGCAGATCGGTGATCACCAATGCGATATCGGGGTGGCGGGTCAGATGGTGCAGCGCAAGCTTCACCGACGTCGCGGTATGACAGATGAAGCCTTCGCCTTCCAGCAATTCCGCCAACTCCAGCAGTGCGTCCTCTTCATCGTCGACGAGAAGCAACTGCTGGCGAGAAGGTACGGAAGCGTTCATGGGCGACACCTGCAATGGACTGAGTTCTGACGGTAGAACCCAATGGGCGCATTGACAAGTTATCCGCCCAGCGCGGTCTGGATCGAAGTCAGGATCGCGGTGACACGAAGGCCGATGCCGTTACCGAAGGCAGCAATCACCAGCGCCACCAGACCCACGACCAATGCATATTCGATGGCTGATGCACCTTCAGTGTCTTTGGCCAGCCTTTTGAAAAACGCCATTTGAGCTTTGATTTTGCGGGCTACCCGGGAATACGACATGAGAGTTCTCCTTGAGCACACCAGGTGTTGCGCATTCGCAACATGATTTCCCTGTGCCAGCATCAGCATTGTCGGCATTTTCCGCCCCAGCAACTGTAAGAACGGATTAACTCCAAAGTAGTAAGGCGCCGTTAGACCATGCAAAACCACTTTTGGCGTATCCACCCGCTACTTTCGTTGGATATTTCCGCCTTCGTAATGGCGTTTTGTTCTTCCTGCGCTACCGTCAAATAGCGAAATAGTTACTTGTTCATAGCTGCCTGATTGCGAAGTTATCTCGTTGGAAGTACGGGTCATTGCAGTAAGAAGAGCGCGCAGCGGGAAAGGGAGAGCCGTCATGAACAGTCGCATCACGTTGGGTCTGGCCGGATTGTTCCTGCTGGGGGCCATCATCGCCGGGTATTGGGGACTCACGTTGAGCCGGCAACCTGCCATTGCTGAACCGGTCGCGGCGCCCGCGACCGCAGCTGTCGCGTCAGCGCCGGCTACCCCTGCTGCGGTGGAGGACCCGAGCCGCCAACCGGTTGTCGTGCTGCTGCGCGACATCGCTCCGTTCGTGAAAATCACCGCCGCCGACGTGGCCGTGGAGAAGCTGCGCACCGCACCGGCCGGTAGTCTGGGCAACGTCGATCAAGTCATTGGGCGCACGCCGTGGCGGCCGTTGAGCGCTGGCAGCTGGCTCAGTGAAGAAAGCTTCGAACCCGGTAGCCAACTGTCGCGGATGATTCGTCCCGGTGAGCGCGCACTGGCCGTGGCCGTCGATGAAGTAATCAACGTCGGCGGGCAACTGGCGCCCGGCGATTACGTGGACGTGCTGTTGTTTCTGCGCAAGGACGAAATGAATCCACAACCTTCGGCACAGCTGGTGATCCCGGCGGTACGGGTGCTGGTGGTCGGCAGCCAGACCGGCCTGACCAACGACGGCCAGCCCACCGGTGCGGCACGCAGCGACGATGAACGCCTCAAGCAGGAACAGCAACGCATGGCCGCGCGCAGTGTGGTGCTGGCGGTGCCGGAGCCGTTACTCAGTCGCTTGATGCTGGCGTCCGGCGCTGGTGTGCTGCGCCTGGCCGTGCGCAGTGCCGATGAACAGCAACTGGCGAAATACTGGAAGGGTGAAAACGATGTCGCGACGCGACTCGACACGCCGCGTCGCGAACTTCTGGAGTTCAGTCAGCTGTCACTGGCTGCGCCCCCCAAACCCATGGCAGTGGCTGGCGCACCGACCCCACGCAAAGCATCCGTGGAAGTGATCCGCGGTGCCGAAACCGCACAACCCACCCCCTGAATCGAGCAAGGACGCCTTTACATGCGCAGACGTTTTACGCCCCTGTTCATCGGCTTGCTACTGGCCCCGCTGCTGGGCGTTGCCGCCAGCGGCAGTGCTGCCGCCGCGAGTGGCAATTGCGCGGCACTGGCCCCGTTGCCGGCGGCGCTGGAAGTCGGCGAGGGCATGCAGCAAGCACTGCAATCACCGGTGGCGATCACCCGGGTTGCGGTGGGCGACCCGAAAATCGCCGACGTGCGCGTGACCGGCGATCAAGGGGTATTGCTGACCGGCGTCGCTCCCGGTGCAACCACACTGATGATCTGGAGCGCCTGCGCCAGCGCACCGCGCCAAAGCATGGTGTTCGTCCAGGGCAAGGCCAGTGCAGCGATGACCGCCGTGGCATTGCCGGCCAGCGATGATCCGACCCTGCCGTCGCAAGTACAGACCGACATCCGCTTCGTCGAAGTCAGTCGCACCAAACTGAAGGAAGCCGGCACGCAGATTTTCGGCAAGGGCTCGAACAACTTTCTGTTTGGCGCGCCGGGCACGGTGCCCAACACCTCGGTCACGCCGGGCGTGGTGCCGTTGCGCAATCTCGATCCGCGCATCGCGGTGCCGAGCATCCCGCTGGCCAACGATATGTTCAACATTGTCTGGGGTGGCGGCAGCAGTAAATTCCTTGGCATCGTCAACGCGCTGGAGGGCAGCGGCTTCGCTTATACCCTGGCGCGGCCGAGCCTGGTGGCGCTGAGCGGGCAGAGTGCAAGTTTCCTTGCGGGGGGCGAAATCCCGATTCCGGTCCCCAGTGCCAACAGCAACAGCTACTCCATCGAGTACAAGGAATTCGGCATTCGCCTGACACTGACCCCGACCGTGATCGGTCGTGACCGGATTGCCCTCAAGGTCGCTCCGGAGGTCAGTGAGCTGGACTACAACAACGGCGTGACCATCGGCGGCACCAAGGTGCCGGCGTTCACTATTCGCCGCACCGATACCAGCATCTCGCTGGCCGATGGCGAGAGTTTTGTCATCAGCGGGCTGATCAGCACCAACAACGCTTCGGAAGTGAACAAGTTTCCCGGGCTGGGCGATATCCCGGTGCTCGGTGCGTTTTTCCGCAACTCGTCGGTCAACCGCCAGGAGCGCGAACTGCTGATGATCGTTACCCCGCACCTGGTGCAGCCACTGGCCGCGAATGCGCCGTTACCGTCGCTACCCGGGGAAAAACTGCGCAACTACGATCCGAACTGGTACCGCCTGTACTTCCTGGAAAACGGCAACTTCGACAAACGCAGCGGGCTATCGCAATGAGCCAGAGCCTCAGCCAGACCTTCCTCGCCATCACCCGCAACGACACCGACCTTGAATGGTTGCAGGGCGCTTTGGCGCCGCTGGGCCAAGTGGTCAGTGCCGGTGGCGGCAGTCTTGATGAATTGCTGGCGCTGGTCGATGTGACTTTCGCCAGCCTGGTCTTCGTCGGTCTCGATCGCGACCATCTGGTGGCGCAGAGTGCATTGATCGAAGGTGTGCTGGAAGCCAAACCGATGCTCGCCATCGTTGCCCTCGGCGATGGCATGGACAATCAGCTGGTGCTTAATGCGATGCGCGCCGGGGCGCGGGATTTCGTCGCCTATGGCTCGCGTTCCAGCGAGGTCGCCGGGCTGGTGCGACGCCTGAGCAAACGCCTGCCGGCGGTGACGCCGAATGCCCAGCTCGGCGGCCTGACCGTGCTGTACGGCGTGCAAAGCAATGCCGACGGCGCGTTGCTCGCCAACCACATGGCGCTGGTGGTGCAGAAGAGCGGCCAGCAAACCCTGCTACTCGATCTGGGCCTGCCGCGTGGTGACAGTCTGGCGCTGCTGGGGCTGGAGAGCTCGTTCCATTTCGGCGATGCCTTGCGCCACTTGCGGCGCCTTGACGCGACCCTGATCGACAGCGCCTTCACCACTGCCGAAGCTGGCCTGCGCATCCTCGCGTACGCCAGTGGCGACGAGCCGCTCGAGCGCACCAGTGCCGCTGAGCTGTACATGCTGCTCAGCGCCTTGCGGCAGCACTTCCAGCACATTGTGGTCAACCTCACCGGCCAGCCGGACAGCGAAGCCCTGCGCACCTTCGTCAGCCATTGCGACAAGCTGTTGTGGTACACCGACCAGAATGTCCTCGATTGTCGGCGTAACCTTGCGGTGCTCAACCTGTGGCGCGAAAAAGGCATGAAACTCGAGCACGGCCGCTTGTTGGTCGACCGTTATCTGCGCAACGTCGCGCCCGACTCCGACACCCTCGGCAAGACCTTTGGCCTGGAAGTGATCGCCGTGCTCGCTTGCAGTCCGGAGCTGCGCCTGAACGCAAAAAACCAGGGTGTCACCCTGTTTGAGCTGGCGCCGCGCGAAGCCCTCAGTCAAAGCCTGCGCACCCTCGGCGAACGTCTGGCCAAACGTTCCGAAGGCCTGGTCAAACCCAAGGTCAACTGGCTCAACCGCCTGCGAGGCACCTCATGAACGGCGAGCAACTGTTCGGCGAGCAGCAGCGCCAAGCCGCCGGCAACACCGATCACGACGGCCTGAAACTGGTGCTGCACCGCTACATCATCGACGCTATCGAAGAGTCCGGGAAAAACCTGCTGGAAGGTTCGCGGCAGGTGCTTTCGCAGTTTGTCATCGACAAGGTGGCCGATTACATCGCACGGCTGCACCTGGCGATTTCGCGTTATGAAATGGAGCGGCTGGCTGAAGAAATCGTCGACGAGCTGACCGGTTTCGGTCCGCTGGAAGTGCTGCTGCGCGACAGTGCGGTGACCGAGATTCTGGTCAACGGCCCGCACCGGGTGTTCATCGAACGCGACGGCGTGTTGCACCTGAGCGATCTGCGGTTTATTGATGCGCATCACGTCGAACGGGTGATGCAACGCATCCTCGCCCCGCTCGGGCGTCGCCTCGACGAGTCGTCGCCGATGGTCGACGCGCGGCTGCCCGATGGCAGCCGGGTCAACGCCATCATCCCGCCGATTGCCCTCGACGGCCCCTGCCTGTCGATCCGTAAGTTTCGCAAGGACATGCTCAAAAGCACCGACCTGATGGCGATGCAAACCATCGATCAGGCGATTTTCGACTTTATCGAGGAAGCCGTCGGCAAGCGCTGCAATATCCTCATCAGTGGCGGTACCGGCACCGGAAAAACCACGCTGCTGAATATTCTCAGCCAGTTGATCAATCCCCATGAACGGCTGGTGACCATCGAAGACGTCGCCGAATTGCAGCTGGGCCACCCGCACGTCGTGCGCCTGGAAACCCGACCACCGAATGCCGAGGGCCACGGTGAGGTCAAGCCCAGCGACCTGATCCGCAACGCCCTGCGGATGCGCCCGGACCGGATCATCCTCGGCGAGATTCGCGGGGTCGAAGTGGTCGATGTGCTGACCGCCATGAACACCGGCCATGACGGCTCGATGAGCACCGTACACGCCAACAACGCCCAGGATGCCTTGCTCCGGCTGGAGACACTGGTGGGGCTCACCGGGCGTTCCATCGCCGAACGTACGTTGCGCCAGATGATCTGCGCAGCCCTCGACGTGATCATTCAGTTGACCCGCATGCCTGACGGTCGCCGCTGCGTCAGCGAAGTGGTGGAAGTGGTCGGCGTGCGCGACGACATCTATGTCACCAACACCTTGTTCCGCCTCGACCGTCGCACCGGTTTCGGCTTTCTGCGTGAAGCGGTCAACCCGGCCGGTGACAAATTGCGCCGCGAACCGGCGCATTCGCATTGAGGGGCACAGCATGCTCAAACCGCTGTTGCTGATCGTGATTTGCCTGGCGTTGCTCGGTCTGTCGCTGCGCCTGTTCTATAACAGCTGGCGCCAGAGTGGCGCGGAGCGCGTGCTCGACCGGCTGAGTCAGGGGCAGCCGCAACGGGCTGGCGAAGTTCCGCGCTGGGCCGGTCTGGACCGGACATTTCTACGCGCGGGTCTGGGGCGTCCGACGGATCGACTCGGCGTGTGGCTGCTGTTGTGGGCGTTTGCGACACTGATCGGCTTTGCCATCGCCGGATGGATTGGCTTGCTGGTGCTGCTGACGTTGCCGCCGGTGGTTTTGCGCCTGTATGTCAGTTGGCGTTACCAGCGTCGATTGCGGCGGATGATCGAACAACTGCCACAACTGCTCGACCACACCGTGCGCAGTCTCAAGTCCGGGCGCACGCTGGCCGATGCCGTGCTTGGCGGCATCGAAGCCAGTGAAGATCCGCTGAAAAATGCCATGGGCCGGGTTCAGCGCAATGTGCAGTTGGGCGTGAGCCTGCCGGACGCCGTGGCGGATCTGGCCGAGTTGTACGAGAAGGATGAGTTTCGTCTGTTCGCCCTCGGCCTCAAGGTCAATCACCGCTACGGCGGCAACGCCAGCGAGTTGCTGGAAAACCTGATCAAGATGATCCGCGAACGTGACCAGGCCTCGCGCCAGTTGCGCGCGATGACCGGCGAAACCCGCCTCACCGCGTGGGTGCTGGGACTATTGCCGATCGCCATGGCCGGCTATTTCCTGATGTCCAATCCGGTGTACCTGGTTGCCATGTGGCACGACCCTTCCGGGCAGCGCATGCTCGCCTCGGCGTTCGGCATGCAGGTGATCGGCAGTCTGTTGCTCTGGCGGATGTTGCGCAGCCTATGACCACGCCCCTGATGATCAGCGCTTTATGCTTGCTCGGTGCCGCAGTGCTGCTGATTGCCAACCTGCTGGAGCAGCGTCGGCGCAGCCGCCAGATCAGCCGCCGGCTCGACGGCGAGCTGAGCCGCGAGAACCGTTTTGGCAACCTGCTGCAAGTGCTCGGCGAGAGCCGGGTGGGCCAGCACAGCGTCAAGCTCGACAATGAAACCCAGACCCTGCTCAGCCGCCTGGGTTGGCGCAGTGCGCGTCAGCGCTCGCTGTTCGCTGCCTGCCAGATCGGCGCGCCGCTGTTGATGCTCGCGGTGGTGGTGTTGCTGCAAGGGGTGTTCTTTACGTCTGTAGAGAAACAATGGATCGCGCCACTGTTCGCCCTCGGCGTTGGCTACCTGCTGCCCAAGCGCCTTTTGGTAATGGCGGTGGCGCGTCGGCAGAAACGCCTGGCGAGCGAGATCGCTA
Source organism: Pseudomonas monsensis (assembly GCF_014268495.2). Taxonomy (NCBI): domain Bacteria; kingdom Pseudomonadati; phylum Pseudomonadota; class Gammaproteobacteria; order Pseudomonadales; family Pseudomonadaceae; genus Pseudomonas; species Pseudomonas monsensis. The sequence continues at coordinate 1,008,848 of NZ_CP077087.1, forward strand.
CGTTCCTGCCGCTGCTGCGCATTCTCTTCGAGTCGGGCATGGCCGTGGAGCAGGCGTTGCGGGTCTTGAGCCACGAGGCCCAGGCGTTGCTGCCGGTCTTGACGCAAGAGTTGCGCCTGGTGCTGGCGCGGGTCGACTCCGGCCTTGAGCTGGGTGAAGAACTGAACAAGGCCACGCAACTGCTGGCGGTGGACGAGTTCACTGACACCTGCGTGATCCTCCAGCAATTGCTGCATCAGGGCGGCGGCGCGATGAAATCGTTGCTGTCACTCAAGCAATTGCTCGACGACCGCCGCCTGACCCGGTTGCAGGAATACATCTCGAAAATGTCCGCCAAAATGTCCGTCGTGATGATGCTGTTTCTCTTCCCGGCGTTATTGATCGTCCTGGCCGGTCCGGGCTTCACCGCCCTGGCCAAGGCCCTGGGAGCCTAGAGGGATCGTAATGAAAGCAATGATTGCAGGTACCTGTCTTCTGTTGCTCGGGGGCTGTGCCAATACCGGGCAGACCCCTTGGGCGGCGCTGAGCAGCAACGCCAGCTGCGGCCAATTGAGTTCCGAGCAACAACTGTCGCTGAACCTCGCCGACGATATGGTCAAGGACGGCAAGCTGCACGCCAGCCTTGCCAACCTGCAGAGCCTGCCGGACAACCTCGCCGACGTGCGCCTGCGCAAGGCCCGGGTTTACCGCTTGCTCGGCCGCAGTGAGGCCGAGCCGCTTTATCGAGGCCTGCTCGGCAGTTGCCTGGCGGCCGAGGCCGAGCACGGTCTGGGTCAACTGGCGGCGGCCAAGGCCGATTACGGTCAGGCTCAAGCGCATCTGCAACGTGCCGCACGGTTGGCGCCGACCGACGAAAAAATCCGCAATGACCTCGGCGTGGTCTACCTCAACCAACTGCGCATTGAAGACGCGCGCTTCGAATTCCTGACGGCGATGGAGCTCAAGCAAAGCGATCAACTGGCCGCGCTGAATCTGGTCACGCTGTTGCTGTATCAGGATGACTGGAACCGTGCCGGTGAACTGGTCAGTCGCCTCGGCCTGAGCCCCGAGCAATTCAGCGAAGCGCAGAGGCGCGCGGAACAGCTCAAGGTGCCGGCGAAAGTCCCGGCCCCGGCCGCTGTCACGGCCATGCTCAAATAAGGAGAACTGCGATGAGAGCTGCGATTGTCTGCTTCAGTCTGCTGGCCTTGCCCTTGGTCAGTCATGCCATCGACGCGGGCCCGGCTTCGGCCGAGCAACAGGAAACCGAAGGCTGGTTACAGCTGCAGGCGCGCAACAAGGTGCCTTCGCCGACCCTGCAAACCGTCACGCCGACCGAGCGCGAGCTGGCCATGCAGCGCTGGTTGAAAAGTTACCAGCACGATATTCCGGAGTTCTACGATCAGCAGCAGGGTGGCAAGGTCGACAGTGGATCTGGGGGCGGGACACCTTAGGCCGGGCGTTGTTGATCGCCAGCGGGCGGGCCTCACTGGGGGATGTAGTCCCCCTGTGGGAGCCGGCCTGCCAGCGAGGGCACTTGGTCAAACTCGCAGGGCTTGCCCTACAACTGATAGCTGAAGCTGATGCTGTACCTCATTCGCCGGTTGTGGGTGTCCAGCGCTTCATCGGACATCGCTTTCGCTGCCTCCAGCGCGATGTTGTAGTACTTGGCGTCGCCAAACCGCAGGCCGATGGCTGCCGATGACAGGTCGCTGCTCTGCACCGCCAGTTGGTTGAACCAGGTTTTCGCGCGATCCAGTACCACGTACGGCTGCAGGATGCGCACCCAGTTGCCATCACGATTGAAGCTGTAATTGACCTCGTACGCCGCGCCCCAGCCTTTGTCGCCGGAGGCCTGGTCGTCCGGGTAGCCCCGACCGAAGTTCTGCCCGCCAAACACTGCGCGCTCGCTGTCGGGAAGGGTGTCATCGCTCCAGTACCCCGCCGCCGAGAGCACGCCTTGCCAGTTGTCGAGGAATTTGTCGCTCTGCACGCCGGAAAGGCGCAGGCGCAGGAAGTTCAGGTCCAGCGCCGGGTTGTTGCTATGGGCGCCCATGCTGTCGAGGCCCTGATACACACCGCCACTGAGAATCCGCAATCGGCGGGCATCGGCCTTGCGCCAGTCGCTTTCGAAAGCGAGGGCGCGGACGTCGGTCCGTTCCTCGATGCTCAGGGGGAAGCCGATCACGTTGTAGCGGGTACTGCTATCGACCGCATACAGCCGCGCGCCGGCATTGAGCAGTTCGTTGGACGCCGCGATGAACGGGTGGCTGACACCGATCGAGTAACGGTCGTCTTCCTTGTGCGGCTTGAGTTCGAAGCCGTCGCTGGTGACCAGATTGGTACCCGGGTCGGCGCGGTAGCGCGAGGCAAACAGGCTCAACTGCGTGCCTTCACTGTTGAGGAACTGGTTGTAGTCCAGGCGGTAGTAATGCTCGTGATCGTCCCCCGGTGGAAACAGGCCGCTGAGGGTCAGTTGCTCACCCATCGACGTCTGTGAGTTGCTGCTGACACCCAGCAATGCCTGGGTGCCATTGCGATTGTCTTCGGTGGTGCTCAGGGTGCTGGTGAAGGGTTTGCGGCTGGCCTGGGCGACCAGGGTGGTGGCGCCGTCGGTGGTGCCCGGCGGTGGCACCTGGGCCTGTACCGTCACCCCGGGAATGCGGGTCATCAGCGTGGTGTAGCGCTCGAAAGTCTTGCGGGTCAGCGGCCGTTCGGCCTGGATTTTCGCCGCCAGTTCGTCGAGCAGGCCTTTGACCCGCCCGACATCGCCCTGCATCTGGATATCCCGGACATAACCCTCAACTAACACCACCCGCGCCACGCCGTCGTCGAACTTCTGTTGGGGCAAAAACGCGTAGGACAGCAGATAGCCGTCCTGTTGATAGCGGCGGGTGATGTTGCGGGTGGCTTCGATCAGATCGGCGAGGCTGGTCGGATGACCGATCAGGGGTTTGTAGATCTCGGCCAACTCGTTGAGCGGGTAGATCGTACCGCCTTCAATCTGCACCGTTTTCAGGTTGATTCGGGTTTCCAGCATCAGCGGCTGCGCAGTGGCCGCGCCGGGTTCCGGCACGAGCACCGGGGTGGCGGCCGGCCGATAGGCATCGGCGGGCAGGTTCGGTACGGGCAGGTTGCGGATGGTTTCGTTGCTGTTGAGAAAACTGGGCAGGGTGTCGGCGAAAGCGGCGGAACTGAGACTGAGGAACAGCAGGGATGCCATTACGCGCATAGGACACTCCGTGGTCAGGTCGCAGCACAGGGCTGTTTTTTCCTAAGAAAAAAGCGGAAGACTCGTCGGAGTCTTCCGCCCTCAACCAAGCGTAGGCGCTGTAGGTGAGGCCGTCGAATCGGCCAGGTGCAATTTAGCGTTTGTTGCCTCCCAGAGTGCCGGTCAGGCCGCCCAGTACGCCGCCCAGTCCGCCGGTTGCCGTGCCTCCGGTGGCGGCGCCGCCGTTGACCAGGCCACCGACTGCGCCGACAGTGGCTCCGACGTTGCTGACCAGACCGCCGACTGCTGTGGTCACCGGATTGTTGGTGGCCGCGATGGTGGCGCCGACATTGCTGACCGCGCCGCCGACCTGACCGGTGAGACCGGCGACCGGAGTGCCGAGACCGGTTGCAGCGCCGACGTTTTGGGTCAGACCGGTGACCGCGGTGGTCACTGGATTAAGTGCCGTACCGACGCTGTTGCCCACTCCCGCCAGCGGTGCAGTGGTGCCAGTGATCGGTGTACCGGAACCGCCGAGCACGGTGTTGAGCGAGGCGATGGTGTTGCCCAGTCCGCCTACCGCGACACCACCGGCACTGACCGCGCCGTTGGTGTTGCCGGCGTTCAGGCCGCTGCCGACGTTGACCACTGCGCCACCGACCGTTTGCAGCAGGCCGGTACCACCGAGACCGCCGCCAAGACCGCCGCCGACGCCCCCTGAATCGGTGCCGTTGTCCACCAGTCCGCCGGCTTTGCCGACCGCCGTGCCGACGTTGCTCAGGGCGCCGCCGACCGTATTGGTCAGCGCGTTGCCGTTGCCGGCGCCGGTCACTTTGTCGCCCACGCCGTCAACCGCAGTGCCGACTTGTTTGATCAGGCCGTTGAGTGGAGCGCCGAGCCCGGTTGCATCACCGACTTTGTCGGTGGTGCTTTCCACCATGGCAATCACCGGCACCAGCCCGTTGCCGACACTCTTGGTCACGGAACCGAGCGGCCCGGTGGTGGTGGCGACACTGAGGGTGTCACCGAGCATAGTGACTTTCTCGCCAACACCGTCGAGCACCGGTGCGACTTTGGTCACCACGCCGCCCACCACGGGAACGCTGTTGGTGGCGGTGGCGAGCTTGCCACTCAGGTCCGAGACGCCGCTGCCGACATCCGCGACCACGCCGCCGACGGACGACGCGGTGACACCCAGACCGTTATCGACGGTGCCTAACTTGCCGATGCCGTTGGCCACGCCATCACCCAGTGTGGTGACCACCTTGCCTGCTGTTTTGGCGGCGCTTTGCACCACGCCACCGACCACAGGCACGGCGCTCAGGGAGTCGCCGACCTGACCGACGCCAGTGCCGACGCCGGCGACGGTATTACCGACATCCTGGACCAGGGTGCTGGTCACCAGTGGTGAAGGTGTCGGCGTGGTCGGGGTGGTTGGACCACCTGGATCGGTCGGCGTGGTTGGTGTTGTCGGGGTGGTCGTGCCACCGGTTCCGCCCGTGCCGCCAGTGCCGCCAGTGCCCGCAGTACCACCGGTGCCACTTGAACCACCGGTTCCACTGGTGCCGCCGTCAGCCGCTCCTGGTGCCGCGCCATCGGAGGATGAGCTGCCCGAGCTGCTGTGATGACCGCCACCGCCACTGCTGCAGCCGGCGAGGCCGAGGGAGAGGATCAATGCCAGAGTAATTGCCGATTTGCACCACACGTCTTGAGTTTTCATGATTAAGATTCCTTGCACCTGTCACAACATTCGTCGTTTTCGATGGCTCGCCGATCTGTCGCCGGCAATGCCTCGTCCGTGGTGCCAATCTCAATCGCGCGGTCAGTTCACGCCATTCTCAAGTTGGTATTAACGCCTTTATATATAAGGGGCTGCGCAGTGCCTAAGAACTAATACCGGGGTGATAGGCGGGCAAAAAAAAGCCTTGAAAATCAAGGCCGGGTTTTTTGCCGCAGGGAGCAAAGCGGGAAGAAAAACTTAAGTGATATATACACAATTTACAGGCTTGCCCCGCCAGTGAAATGCACGCAACGGAGCATCTGTGGCGAGGGGATTTATCCCCGCTCGGCGGCGCAGCCGTCGTAAAGAGATGTACCGGATGTATCAGATTCACCGCAGGTGCTTGTGCTGGGGCGGCTGCGCGCCCCAACGGGGATAAATCCCCTTGTCACAGGCAGCAGGCCATTTTCCCGGTTGTTCAGGCCAGCGGCTGCCACTGCCCCACCATGTGCTGCAGATCCCCGGCGCCCACCAGGCGCAATTCACCGCTGGACCCAGGCGCGCTCGCCAGCAGTGTCACCTCGCTCGGCAAGCGCACCGGTTTGCGAAAGTGCACGGTGATTTCCAGATTCGCCCGCGGCAAGTGATCGGCCAGCGCTGCCAGCGTGCGAGCCTTGTTCCACAAGCCATGGGCGATGGCCGTGGGGAAGCCGAATACCTTGGCACTCGCGGCGCTCAGATGAATCGGGTTGTAGTCTCCGGACACCCTGGCGTACTGCCGGCCGATGTCCGTCGGGGCTTTCCAGTGCGCCACTTCCACCAGCGTTTGCGCGGGCTCCCAGTCCTGTTCGGGCGACTCGCCTGCCAGTTTCACCCCGCGACAGAGCATGCGGCTTTCGGCTTCCCACAGCGGTCCGAGCTGGTCGTCCAGAGTGGTCAGCACATCAAACGTCGCGCCCTTCGGATGCGGTTGCAGGTTGAGCACGCGAACGCTCACTTGCGCGCGACTGATCCCGCCCATCGGCCGCACTACGCGGATGCAGTTGCTCAGGTGAATCAGCCCCAGCAGCGGAAACGGAAAGTCTTTCGCTGTGAGCAATTGCATCTGCAACGCGAAGGCGAGGATATGCGGATAAGTCGGCGGCAACAGGCCGTCATCGGCAAAGCCACAGACCTTGCGATAGGCCGCCAGTTTTTGTGCGTCGACATCGACCCAGCAGCGCAAACCGCTGTCGGGCAACTGGGTGCCGCGGATCTTGCGACGCGTCGCGGCCCGCACATACAGGCCGGGCAGGCGCGGTTCGCGGTCGAGGGTGTGCCATTCAATGCTCATGTCTACGCCCCCAGAACACTTTGGCCGCAGACCCGCAGCACCTGGCCGGTGAACGCGCCAGTGCCCGGTTGCGCCAGCCATGCCACCGCTTCGGCGACGTCCTGGGGCAAGCCGCCCTGGCCCAGTGAACTCATGCGCCGCCCGGCTTCGCGCAGGCCGAACGGGATATGCGCGGTCATCTGGGTTTCGATAAAACCCGGAGCCACGGCATTGATGCTGATACCGCGCTCGAGCAATGTCGGGGCCCACGCCTGAGCCAGTCCGATCAACCCGGCCTTGCTCGCGGCATAGTTGGTCTGCCCGCGGTTGCCGGCGATGCCGCTGATCGAGGCCAGCAGAATCACCCGTGCATTGTCGTGCAAGGTGCCGTTGTCGAGCAGGGCCTTGGTCAGCACTTGCGGGGCGTTGAGGTTGACCGCCAGCACCGCGTCCCAGAATTCCGGGGTCATGTTGGCCAGGGTCTTGTCACGGGTGATGCCGGCGTTATGCACCAGAATGTCGAGGCCATCCGGCAGGTGTTCGATCAGTTGCGTGGCAGCGTCTTCGGCACAGATATCGAGGGTGATGCTGCGACCGCCGAGGCGCGCCGCCAGGGCATCAAGATCGGTCTTGGCCGGCGGCACGTCGAGCAGAATCACCTCGGCGCCATCACGGGCCAGCGTTTCGGCGATGGACGCTCCAATACCCCGCGCGGCGCCGGTGACCAGCGCCTTGCGCCCGGCCAGGGGGCGGGTCCAGTCGGTCACTGGCGTAGTGCACGCCGTCAGCCGAATCACTTGCCCGGAAACAAACGCACTTTTCGGCGAGAGGAAAAACCGCAGCGGGCCTTCCAGCTGATCTTCGGCGCCTTCGCCGACATAAATCAGTTGCAGGGTGCCGCCGCTGCGCAGCTCCTTGGCCAGCGAGCGTGAGAAACCTTCCAGCGCCCGTTGCGCGCTGGCCGCAAAGGGATCGCGCAGGGTTTCCGGCGCCCGGCCGAGAATCACCAGATGCGCGCTGTGCTCGAGATTTTTCATCAGCGGCTGAAAAAACTCGCGCAACTGCTTGAGCTGGTCGGTGTGCTGCAGGTCGCTGGCGTCGAACACCACGGCCTTGAGTTTCGGGCCGTGGCCGGGAATCCACGCGGCGGCCATCGAAGGTTCGGTGCCGTAGCTGTAGATCGCATCGGTCAGGCGGTTGGCAAAGGCATTGACCCGCTCTGCCAGCGGCCCGCCACCGAGCAGCAGCGCACCGTCCACCGGCCGCAGGCGCCCGGCCTGCCAGCGTTCCAGTCGCACCGGCGACGGCAGGCCCAAAGCCCCGACCAAACGGTGGCCGATGGACGAGTTGGCGAAGTCGATATAGCGGTCAGACATGGAACGCTCTCCAAAAGTTGGGGTTCAAAGTGTGGACTACCCACGGCAATCAATCGTTCGATCCACGCAATAAGGCCTACGCTAGAACAGCAGAGTAGACCACCGACCCTGTGGGAGCTGGCTTGCCAGCGATAGCGGAGTGTCAGCCACTGAAAAGGTTGGATGTGCCGGCCCCATCGCTGGCAAGCCAGCTCCCACAGGGTTCTCTATGAACCCGGATATTCAACAAGGAGTTATTCATGAGTCAGCTGCGCCGCGTCGCGATCATCGGCGGTAACCGTATTCCCTTTGCCCGTTCGAACGGGCCTTACGCCACCGCCAGCAATCAGGCAATGCTCACCGCCGCTCTGGAAGGCCTGATCGAACGCTACAACCTGCACGGCCAGCGCATTGGCGAAGTGGTGGCGGGCGCAGTATTGAAATTGTCACGGGATATGAACCTGACCCGCGAATGCGTGCTGGGCTCACGCCTGTCCCCGACCACCCCGGCCTATGACATCCAGCAAGCTTGCGGCACCGGCCTGGAAGCAGCATTGCTGGTGGCCAATAAAATTGCCCTCGGCCAGATTGATTGCGGCATTGCCGGCGGCGTCGACACCACCTCGGACGCGCCAATCAGCGTCAGCGAAGGCCTGCGCAAAATCCTCTTGCAAGCTAACCGCGCGAAGACCACCGGCGACAAACTGAAGACCTTCCTGCAACTGCGGCCGCAACACCTGATTCCGGAGTTTCCGCGCAATGGCGAGCCGCGTACCGGGCTGTCGATGGGCCAACACTGCGAGTTGATGGCGCAGACCTGGAACATCCCGCGCGAAGAACAGGATCAACTGGCCCTCGAAAGCCACCACAAACTCGCCGCGTCCTACAGCGAGGGCTGGCACAACGATTTGATGACGCCGTTCCTCGGCCTGACCCGCGACAACAATCTGCGCCCGGACCTGACCCTGGAAAAACTCGCCACACTGAAGCCAGCCTTCGAGAAAAGCGCCAGGGGCACGTTGACGGCGGGCAACTCCACGCCGCTGACTGATGGCGCTTCGGTGGTGCTGTTGGGCAGCGAGGAATGGGCGAACGCGCGCGGGCTGCCGATCCTCGCTTATCTGCGTGACGGTGAGGCGGCCGCGGTGGACTTCGTCAATGGCGCCGAAGGTCTGCTGATGGCTCCGGTGTACGCGGTACCGCGTTTGCTGGCGCGCAATGGCCTGACCTTGCAGGACTTCGACTATTACGAAATTCATGAGGCGTTCGCGGCGCAGGTGCTGTGCACGCTGAAGGCCTGGGAAGATCCCGAATATTGCAAAACCCGTCTGGGCCTCGACGCGCCGCTGGGCTCGATCAATCGCAGCCGGCTCAATGTGAAGGGCAGTTCGCTGGCGGCCGGGCATCCGTTTGCCGCCACCGGCGGGCGCATCGTGGCCAACCTGGCCAAGTTGCTGGACGCAGCGGGCAAGGGCCGCGGCCTGATTTCGATCTGCGCGGCGGGCGGGCAGGGCGTCACCGCCATTATCGAACGCTAGAAAAGGCCCCTCACCCTAGCCCTCTCCCAGAGGGAGAGGGGACTGATCGCGGGAAATTGCAGACCTACGCTGACGTGAGAGAACAACGCTGAATCCAGAATCGACCCAGTCTGGAGAATTTTGCCAGTCCAAATTCGACGCGGTATTTCAGGTCGATGTATAACGCCAGACACCTCGGTCAGCCCGCTCTCTCTCCGGGAGAGGGGGCTGACCGAGGTTCAGGTACGAAAACGACGTACCAACCCGTCCAGCTCATTCGACAGCCCCGCCAGACTCTGCGAATCCTGCTGTGCCGAGTTCGCCAGTTCCGCCACCAGTTGCGCATCGCCATGAATCTGGCTGATGTGCCGATTGATGTCTTCAGCCACCTGATGCTGCTCTTCGGCGGCGGTGGCGATTTGCGTGTTCATGTCACGAATCACGTCGACCGACTCACGGATCTGACCGAAGCTCTCGCGCGCTTCGCCGATGCGCGTCACCGACTGCTGCGAGACTTGCAGGCTGGCGTGCATCTGTTGCGTGACCTCGCTGGTGCGCTTGGCCAGATTGCCAAGCAAGCCGTCGATTTCCGCCGTCGAGTCCGCCGTGCGTTTGGCCAGTGCGCGCACCTCATCCGCCACCACGGCAAAGCCGCGCCCCTGTTCACCGGCGCGGGCTGCTTCGATGGCGGCGTTGAGTGCCAGCAGGTTGGTCTGCTCGGCGATGGAGCGGATGGTGCCGAGAATCGACTGAATATCGTTGCTGTCGCGCTCCAGTTGCTGCATCGACTGTGCCGACTGCTCCAGCTCCTGGCTCAGTTGATCGACGCTGTGCACCGCTGCATCAATCTGCTGTTGCCCCTGGCGGGCCTGACGCTGGCCGCTGTCGGCGGAGTCCGCCGCCTGACTGCACGAGCGGGCGACTTCGTTGGCGGTGGCGACCATTTCGTGGAACGCCGTCGATACCATGTCCACCGCTTCACGCTGTCGTCCGGCCGCTTCGGCCATATCGCTGGAGACCCGGGTCGAGCTCTGCGAGGTGGCGAGGATCTTTCCGGCGGCGCCGCCGATGTGCTGAATCAGGCTGCGGATCGCGGTGAGGAACTGATTGAACCAGTTGGCCAATTGCGCGGTTTCGTCGTTGCCACGGATGTCGAGGTTTTTGGTCAGGTCGCCTTCGCCCTGCGCGATGCCTTCCAGGCCACTGGCGACGCTGCGGATCGGACGCACGATCAGGCTGGCAAAACTGGCGCCGACCACGGCGAACAGCACGGCGAGCACGGCGGCGATGATCGCGATCAGCCAGGTCAGCTGCGTGGCCGAGCTCATCACATCGCTCTGCTTGATCAGGCCGACGAAGGTCCAGCCCAATTGCTCCGACGGCCAGACGTTGGCCATGTAGCGCTCACCGTTAAGCTCGACTTCGACCAGGCCTTTGCCGGCCTTGGCCAGCTGCGCATAACCTTCGCCGAGGCTGTCCAGCGGCTTGAAATTGTGTTCCGGCTGTTTCGGGTCGACCAGCACCGTGCCGCTGTTTTCCAGGAGCATCAGGTAGCCGGTTTCGCCCAGCTTGATCTGCTTGACGATCTCGGTGAGCTGCTTGAGCGTCACGTCGATGCTGACCACGCCGCCGTTGCTGCCGAGTTTGTTGTCGATGGTGCGCACGGTGCTGACGTAGGTCGCATCGTCCTGCGCCCAGTAGTAAGCGGCGGTCCGGAACGGTTTGCCCGGTTTGGCCTGGGCCGCCTTGTACCACGGCCGCTGACGCGGGTCGTAGTTGTTGAGTTTGGGATCATCCGGCCACGACACGTAGCCGCCGGCGGCGGTGCCGACGATGGCATAAGCGTACGCCGGGTGAGCGTTGCCCAGATCCTGCAGGAACGCGAAGACCTTTTTATCCATCTCACCCTGGGGGATGGATTCGGCGTTGGCGCTCATGTAGGTCTTGAGGCTGTCGTCGGTGTTTTTGATCAGCGGTTGCGACGCCAGGTAATCGACGTTCTGGCTGATGCCATCAAAAAACAGCTGCATGGCATTGCTGACCTGACGAATCTCGCGACCGCTACTGTCGACAAAACTGTCCCGGGCATCGCTGCGCAGGTTCATCACCACCAGGGTCGCGACCAGCACCACCGGCAAGCAGGCGATGATTGCAAACGCCCACGTCAATTTCTGTTTGATGTTCATCCGCGCTCCAGATTTTCTTGTAGGCCCACGCAGTGCAGATGACTTGTGGTTTATTGGCAGCCGAAAACGGTGTGGATCACCCGTTTCCCTGAGTGCGACATCGCTGATTTTTGTGGAACGATTGTCGGACAAATCCCTCTGTCATTGAGGACTTCGGCTGCAAAACGGGGAAATTGAGGGCACTGCGGAAAAATCTTGCGACGGGTGTGAAGGCAACTGTCAGATTCTGTCGCAAATGCCCTTGAACACGGGCGCCTACAAGTTCGGTGGGCTCGGCTATGATTCGCAACGGTCATGTACGCGTAGCGTTGGCGCCGTTCAATCCGGCACAGTGTGTGCATTCTCAAGGTTCACAGGTCGGCAACCCCTCCCCGTGATGCGAGGATTGCCGTATAACGAGTGACATTCGCGTGTTTGGTAATAAAGGACCCACAATAAAAGCTGATGAAGACTCCAAAACGCATTGAACCCCTGATCGAGGACGGTCTGGTCGACGAAGTGCTGCGCCCACTGATGAGTGGTAAAGAAGCAGCTGTTTATGTGGTGCGCTGCGGCAATCAGTTACGTTGCGCAAAGGTCTACAAGGAGGCGAACAAACGCAGTTTCCGCCAGGCGGCCGAGTATCAGGAAGGCCGCAAGGTTCGCAACAGCCGACAGGCTCGGGCGATGGCGAAGGGCTCCAAGTTCGGTCGCAAAGAGACCGAAGATGCCTGGCAGAACGCCGAAGTGGCGGCGCTGTTCCGTCTGGCCGGCGCCGGCGTGCGGGTGCCCAAACCCTACGACTTCCTCGACGGCGTGCTGTTGATGGAACTGGTGGCCGACGAATTCGGCGATGCCGCGCCGCGTCTGAACGACGTGGTGCTGGAGCCGGATCAGGCGCGCGAATATCACGCGTTCCTGATTTCGCAGATCGTGCTGATGTTGTGTACCGGTCTGGTGCACGGTGACCTCTCGGAGTTCAACGTGCTGTTGACGCCGACCGGCCCGGTGATCATCGACCTGCCGCAAGCCGTCGACGCTGCCGGTAACAACCACGCCTTCAGCATGCTGGAGCGCGATGTCGGCAACATGGCTTCGTACTTCGGCCGCTTTGCCCCGGAGTTGAAGAAGACCAAGTACGCCAAGGAAATGTGGGCGTTGTACGAAGCTGGCACCTTGCACCCGAACAGTGTGCTGACCGGTGAGTTCGATGATCCGGAAGACCTGGCCGACGTTGGCGGGGTGTTGCGCGAGATCGAAGCGGCGCGCCTCGACGAGGAGCGCAAGCAGGCAATCCGTGCAGCGGACGACGAGCCGAAAGGCAAGTCCGACGAGCCACCGCCACCCCCGTGGATGCAGTGATCGCTTGATGAGAAACCCGGCTTCGGCCGGGTTTTTTGTTTGATTCAGAAGCCTTACAAGCCCAGAAGCCCCTCACCCCAGCCCTCTCCCAGAGGGAGAGGGAGCCGACCGAGGTGTCTTGCGTCATACATCGACCTGAAAAAACGAGTCGATTATGGATTCAACGAAAAACGTTCAGGTCGGTGTACCTCCCAAATATCCCCCAATCAGTCCCCTCTCCCTCTGGGAGTGTATGTACCGGAGACATGGTGGACACATGTTCGGAGACATGGTGGACGGTTTTAGATCTTCTTACCTGCCATAACGATCTGCAAGTTCAAGTCGATTCGGGCGATGCGATGTCTACTCCAGTAGACATCGTGGATGCCGTCCTCCGTCGTTTCCCGGATAGCTACTGACTTCCCGTAAAAAGCTTTCCCGACTGTGTATTCACGGTTCCTCCAGTAGATCTCGCCCTTTACCTGAACCTTCCTGACCACATCACCATCGTCGTACTCCGGCGCTGCGGGTTGCTCCTGATATTCCCTTGAGCTGCTGCTGTACCGAGTAGCAGGAACCTGCATGTCCAGCGCTTGATGCGGGCGCTTCTGGTTGTAAATATCACGCCAGATATCAAACGCCCGTTGCGCGCTGTTGAGATCGTTAAAGTGCTGACCCTGGAGGACTTCATTTTTCAGACTGCGGTGGAAGCGTTCCAGCTTTCCTTGGGTTTGCGGATGATAAGGTCGAGAGTGGCCGACCTTGATGCCTTGACTCATCAGCCAGACCTCCAGCGCGGTATAAACGCCTGTCTGATCACCCCATGGAGAGCCGTTGTCCATCGTCATGCGCAAAGGCAGGCCATAGCGCCGAAAGGCCCGGACCAGATGCTCCTGGACGGTGTCGCGCTGCTCATTGATACACGCCGCGATGCACAGTGAAAACCGCGAATGATCGTCCAGTATCGTCAACGGATGGCAACGCCCCTGACCCAGACTGATATGCCCCTTGAAGTCCATCTGCCAAAGATCGTTGGGCGCTTCATGCTCAAAACGGATAAACGGTTTGATCTCGGCGGCCTTTGGATCAACGCGTGAATGACGCTGTAAAACCGCATGCACGGTACTGACCGAAGGCATCACTAAGCCGTTGTCTTCCAACACACGTTTGAGCTTGCGAGCGCCCCAGGCCGCGTACTCCTGACTCACGGTCAAAATCTGCTGTTCAACCTCATCAGCACATCGCTTGGGTGATGTCTTCGGTCGTCGAGACTGATCGTTCAGTCCTTCTGCACCCAGGTTTTCAAACCTGTTAAGCCATTTATAGGCGGTGCTTGGGCTGATATTAAATCGACGGCAAAGCTGCCGGACATTGGCCCCTTCTTGCCGAGCCAAAAGCACGAATTCTGAACGAAGCTGCACAGTGGACACCTCTTCCCAAGACACAGGTCATCTCCTTAGTGATGAGCAATGTGCCTATTAAAAAGTGTCCACCATGTCTCCGAACACCTGTCCACCATGTGTCCGGTACATACAGGGAGAGGGTTAGGGTGAGGGGCTCTTTCGGATCAACGCAAATTCAAGTCTACTGTCCACCGCCCCAACCACACTCAAGGACTGAATGTGACCACCCCCCGCAACACCCATCTGATCATCGCCGCCCGGCTGATCTCCGACTTCGGCGCTTTCCTCAACATGGTTGCGCTGGCGACTTACGTCTACCTGCTGAGCAACAGCGCCATGAGCGTCGGGATCTTTCTCGCCAGCCGTGTAGGCGGGGGGATTTTTGCCAGTCTGATCGGTACTCGTTTCTACCGCCGCTGGAATGGTCGGGTGCCGCTGATTGCCTTCGATCTGCTACGCGCGGCGCTGCTTGGCCTGTTGTTGATCCTGCCGGTGAGCCAGCAGGCGTTGCTGTTGCCGGTGATCGCTTTTGGCCTGGGCTTTGGCAACTCGATGTTCGCCATCGGCCTCAACAGCCAGTTGCCGAGGCTGATCGAGCCGGCGCAGCTGCTGAAAACCAATGCCTGGATCACCTCGGCGTCATCCGCAGCGATGGTCGGCGGCAGTCTGGTCTCCGGTTTGCTGGTGGCAGCGTTCGGTTTTGAAACGGTATTCGCGCTCAACGCACTGACCTATGTGCTGGCGGCGCTGTTGATTGCGCCGTTGCGCTTCGCCGCTTCAGACGTCAGCGAACAATCAACCTGCGAACGCGGCGAATGGTCAGTCCTCAAGCAGGGCCTGCGCAGCGCGCCGGTGATTGCGGCGATGTTCGCCGTGACCATGGCCGACACCTTGGGCAGCGCCGCGCATAACGTTGGTTTTCCGATCATCTCCAAACTGCTCACGCCAGAGTCGGCGAGTACCACGCTGGGCCTGATGCTCGCGGTATGGGCCAGCGGCAAACTGCTGGGCGCGCGCATCGCCAGCCGCCTCAAGGGCTCGGACAACAGCCACCTCGAGCGCCGGTTTTTCTTCGGCGTGGCGCTGATGTCCTGCGGCTTCATCCTGATGTTCCAGCAGCACAGCCTTCTCGGTCTGTTGCTGTTTTCCCTGCCGGCAGGGTTGGGCGACGGTTTTTCCGAAGTGGGCCTGATGTCGCGCCTGCAACGCGAACCGGAGCGTTTGCGCCTGCCGATCTTCAGCTTCCTGACCTTGCTGCAAATGACCGGATTCGGCGTCGGCATGCTGATTGCCGCGCCGTTCTATGGCTGGTGGACGCCGGGTGCCGTGGTGCTGCTGTTCCACGGCATCCCGCTCGGTACGTTAGTGACGGTGAAAGTCCTCGCACTCAAGCGCGAGCGGGTTGCGCGCAGCAGCCCGACGCCAGTTCCTTGAGGATCGGGCAATCGGGACGATGGTCGCCATTACAGTGCTCGACCAGATCCTGCAGGGTGTCGCGCAATTCGCCGAGTTCGCGGATCTTCTGATTCAACTCGTCGATGTGCTGGCGCGCCAGAGCCTTCACGTCGGCACTGGCGCGCTGGCGATCCTGCCACAGGGTCAGCAGCTTGCCGACTTCCTCCAGGGAAAACCCCAGGTCGCGCGAACGCTTGATGAATGCCAGGGTGTGCAGGTCATCATCGCCGTAGACCCGATAACCGCTGTCGGTGCGATGAGCCGCCTTGAGCAGGCCGATCGACTCGTAATAGCGGATCATTTTTGCGCTCAGACCACTGTGCCGGGCCGCTTGGCCGATGTTCATCGGTGCTCCTCCAGATCCTTGGGTTTCCAGGTTTTCAACAGTAGCGCATTGCTCACTACGCTGACGCTCGACAGCGCCATCGCCGCGCCGGCCAGCACCGGGTTGAGGAAGCCGAACGCCGCCAGCGGAATGCCGATCAGGTTGTAGACGAAGGCCCAGAACAGGTTCTGGCGGATCTTCGCGTAGGTCTTGCGGCTGATCTCCAGCGCCGCCGGCACCAGTCGTGGATCACCGCGCATCAGGGTAATGCCGGCGGCGTGCATGGCCACGTCGGTTCCGCCGCCCATGGCGATGCCGATGTCGGCTGCGGCGAGTGCCGGCGCGTCGTTGATGCCATCGCCGACCATCGCCACCACGCCGGTTTTCTTCAGTTCGGCAACCGTGGCGGCTTTGTCGGCCGGGAGTACTTCGGCATGAACGTTGGCAATGCCCAACGCCTCGGCGACCACGCGAGCACTGCCGCGGTTGTCGCCGGTCAGCAAGTGGCTGTGGATACCGCGAGCGGCCAGTTGTTGCACCGCTTCCAGTGCGCCGGGCTTGAGCGTGTCACCGAAGGCGAACAAGCCAAGCACATGCGGCTCGGGGCTTTGTTCGATCAGCCACGACAAGGTCCTGCCTTCGCCTTCCCAGGCCGTGGCGGATTCGGCGAGGCTGCCGGCGCTCAACCCGCTTTCTTCCAGCAAGCGCCGGTTGCCCAGCTCCAGGCGCCGCCCGCCAAGGTTGCCGGCGATGCCACGCCCGGTCAGGGATTGGCTGTCGCTGACATCGGGCACGCTCAGATCACGCTCGGCAGCCGCGTCCAGCACGGCTTTGGCCAGTGGGTGTTCACTGCCGCGTTGCAGGGCGCCGGCCATTTGCAGCAGGGCGTCTTCGTCATCGTCGACGGCACTGAAATGGGCGATGCGTGGCGTGCCGGAAGTCAGGGTGCCGGTCTTGTCGAACACCACGCTGCTGACTTCATGGGCACGTTCCAGCGCTTCGGCGTCCTTGATCAGAATGCCGTGCCGCGCCGCTACACCGGTGCCGGCCATGATCGCTGTCGGGGTGGCGAGGCCGAGGGCACACGGACAGGCAATCACCAGCACGGCGACGGCGTTGATCAACGCGGTTTCCATGGGCGCGCCGTACAGCCACCAGCCGATCAACGTTGCCAGGGCCAGCACCAACACCGTCGGCACGAACACCTGGCTGACTTTATCCACCAGTTTCTGGATCGGCGCTTTGGCTGCCTGGGCGTCTTCGACCAGACGGATGATCCGCGCCAGCACGCTTTCCGCGCCGAGGGCGGTGGTGCGCACCAGCAGCCGGCCTTCACCGTTGATCGCGCCACCGGTGACCTTGTCCCCCGGTTGTTTCGGCACGGGCAGGCTTTCGCCGCTGATCAAGGCTTCGTCCGCGTGGCTTTGACCTTCCAGCACCTCGCCGTCCACCGGGAAGCGTTCGCCAGGTTTGACCAATACCTGATCGTTCAGGCGCAGTGCGCTGATGGCGACGTCTTGCTCGCGGCCGTCGATCACTTGCGTCGCCCGCTCCGGGCGCAAGGCTTCGAGGGCGCGGATGGCGCTGGCAGTCTGGCGCTTGGCGCGGCTTTCGAGGTATTTGCCGAGCAGCACCAGGGCGATCACCACCGCTGACGCTTCGAAATACAGGTGTGGCATGCGCCCGGCGGCGGTGGCCCACTCGTACAGGCTCAAGCCATAGCCGGCGCTGGTGCCAAGGGCGACCAGCAAGTCCATGTTGCCAGCGCCGGCGCGCACGGCTTTCCACGCGGCGACATAAAACCGTGCACCGAAAATGAATTGCACCGGGGTGGCGAGGGCGAATTGCGCCCAGGCCGGGAGCATCCAGTGAATGCCGAACGGTTGCAGCACCATCGGCAGCACCAGCGGCAAGGCGAGGGCGATTGCGCAGATCAGCGCCCAGCGCTCATGTTGCAGACGCCGCTGTTGGTCATCGGTTTGTGGGTGTTCGGCTTGCCAGACGCTCGCCGAATAACCGGCCTTGCTCACCGCGTCGAGCAGGGTTTGCGCGTCGACTTTGCCGAGCAGTTCGAGGTGGGCGCGTTCGTTGGCCAGATTGACGCTGACGATTTTCACCCCCGGGACCTTGTTCAGGGCACGCTCGACGCGACCGACGCAGGAAGCGCAGGTCATGCCGTCGATGCTCAATTCGAGGGTCTGTTGCGGCACGCTGTAACCGGCACGCGTCACCGCCTCCATCAGCGCCGGCAGACTGCCGCCGGGTGCCTGCACGCGGGCCTGTTCGGTGGCGAGGTTGACGCTGACCGCACTGGCGCCGCTGACGTTGCTCAACGCCCGCTCGACCCGTCCGGCGCAACTGGCGCAGGTCATGCCGGCAATCGGCAGGTCGAAAGTGATGGAATCGGACATCGGTCGTACCCCCTGTAGTAGATGCCTACAAGGATCAACCTTGCCATGCGGGCAAGGTCAAGCGCCAATCTCTGGCGCGTCACAAAACACCTGTGGGAGCGAGCCTGCTCCCACAGTCTGCCTTTGCTCAGTATTCGAGAGCGGCAGGTCGCAGGTACAAGCCTTTGGCGGATGCTGCAATCCGGTACTTGACCACGTCACCGGCCTTGAGCGAGATCTCCTGCGCCGGCGGTGCCAGCATGCCCGGCTTGCAGCCCGGGACCTGGCTCGGCTCCAGCTTCAGGCGGATGGAAAACGTGCCATGTTGCAGGTTGAACGAGGTGGACTGTTCCTGCAGCAAACGCCCGGCAAACTGATCCTGGATGTACACGCCAATCTCGCAGGAGGTCGGCACTTCCAGGCGCTCGCGAGAGATGATCAGAACGGCGTAGTCCTCGCCGGTCGCGTTGGCCTGGGGCAATGCGGCAAAAAGGCTGAGGAAGCCAAACAGGCTGTAAGCTGACCAGCGCATGGCTGAATCTCCTGAATAGAAGTCATTGATGTACGCAGCTTGGCCGAGCGCGGCGCCGATTGCCAGCCCGGCAGTTTCTTTCAGAACTTGACCTTGCCATCATGGCAAGCTCGAGACTGCCGGCAACCTCACTCAAAGGAGTCATCGCATGCAAGTGTTCAACGTTCAAGGCATGTCCTGCGGTCACTGTGTCAACGCCATCACCCGGGCGGTGCAGGCCAAGGATCCGGCGGCCAGCGTGCGGGTCGATCTGGCGGCGAAAGAGGTCGGCGTGGAAAGTTCGCTGAGTGCCGAACAGGTGATCGAGGTCATCAGCGAGGAAGGCTACGCCGTGAAACTGGCCTGATTGACCCCAGTGGCGAGGGAGCTTGCTCCCTCGCCACCGATTTGCGCCCGGCTTCCAGGTTATTTAATTGTTAGCGAGCTATCGGAATGTTCAAGGCGTCCACGCGCGGCTAGACTGTCGGGCTGCCGACTTGCCAACCTGGGTGCCTGATGAACTTCCGTACCATTCTGATTCTCGGAGCCTTGACCGCTTTCGGTCCTTTGGCCATCGACTTCTATTTGCCCGCCTTTCCCGCGATGGCGCTGGCCTTCGGCACCGACGAGAAACACGTGCAGATGACGCTGGCGGCGTATTTCGCCGGGTTGTCGATCGGTCAACTGGCGTACGGTCCGGTGGCGGATCGCTTCGGCCGACGGATTCCGTTGCTCGTGGGCCTGACGCTGTTCACCCTCGCCTCGCTGGCCTGCGCTTATGCACCGAATCTGGATTGGCTGATCGGTGCGCGTTTCGTGCAGGCGTTGGGCGGTTGCGCAGGCATGGTGATTGCCCGGGCGGTGGTCAGCGACAAATGCGACGCGGTCGGTTCGGCAAAAGTCTTCTCGCAGTTGATGCTGGTGATGGGCCTGGCGCCGATTCTGGCGCCGATGCTTGGCGGTCTGCTGGTCAACACCACGGGCTGGCAGTCGATCTTCCTGGCACTGACCGTGTTCAGTGCGCTGGCCGGACTGGCGGTCGCTCTGGGCCTGCCGGAAAGTATGCCGGCGCACATGCCGCGCCAACCGTTGTCCGGTGCCCTGCGCCAATACGGGCGCCTGCTGAAGGATCCGGTTTACCTCGGCCATGCGCTGACCGGCGGCATCGCCATTGCCGGGATGTTTGCCTATATCGCCGGTTCACCGTTCATCTTCATCAAGCTGTATGGCGTGCCGGCCGAGCATTTCGGCTGGCTGTTCGGTACCAACGCGGCGGGCTTCATTCTCGTCGCACAGGTCAATGCGCGATTATTGGCCAAGCGTGGCCCGGCGTTCCTGCTGGCGCGCGCGGTCTGGGTTTATCTGGCGGCCGGGCTGACGCTGCTGGCCGTCAGCACCTTGCATACCGCGGCCTTGTGGCCATTGCTGATTCCATTGTTCATCTGTGTATCCAGCCTGGGCTGCATCAGTCCCAACGCTGCCGCTTGCGCGATGAACGGGCAGGGCGGCCGCGCCGGCAGCGCGTCGGCGTTGCTCGGTTGCATGCAGTTCAGTGTCGCCGCCGGGGCATCGGCGCTGGTGGGCGTGCTGCACGACGGCACCGCCGTGCCGATGTCCATGGTCATCAGCCTGTGCGGTGTGCTGGTGGTGAGCGTCGCGATGCTCACCCGGCGTCTGCAGAATGCCCGAGCGTTGGCACAAGCCCAGGCGCAGGCCTGAACAGTCGTCAGCCAGCAGCGCGCTGTTGGCTGCGGTCGGGAATCTGATGGGGGGCGCAGAGTCGCGCTTCGAGGGTGCGGGTAAAGGCCAGTGCTTCGGCTTCACTGCGGAAAGTGACGGCGTGTTGGTCCAGACGAACCTGCCATTGAGACTTTGCCACTTCTTTTATCAGGATCTTCATTGCTGACCTCCCTTGCGTAAAAGATGTATCGCAGAGTTTTCGATTGTAGACCTGAATACGATCGCAATTGTGACAAGGGTCAACTGTCAGACTGACGGCAAAAAGCCCTCGAAGCCCGCAGGAGCTGCCGAGGGCTGCGATCCTTTGCCTTTAGAAACTTTCTAAAACAATTTTCCCCTTGGCCTTGCCACTTTCCAGCAACGCATGGGCCCGACGCAGGTTGGCCGCGTTGATCGTGCCGAAGTGCTCGCCCACGGTTGTCTTCAATGTCCCGGCGTCAATCAGTTCGGCCACACGATTGAGCAGGTTGTGCTGCTCGATCATGTCGGCGGTTTCGAACAGCGAACGGGTGTACATGAACTCCCAGTGCAGCGACAGGCTCTTGCGCTTGAGCTTGGTCACGTCCAGGGATTTCGGATCGTCGATCAGTGCCAGCTTGCCTTGCGGTGCCAGGGCTTCGACCAGTTGATCCAGGTGTTGATCGGTCTGGGTCAGGCTGGCGACGTGGGTCACGCTGTCAATGCCGGCGCGCTTCAGTTCTTCACTCAGCGGCTGACTGTGATCGATCACCAGATCGGCGCCCAACTGGCTGACCCAGTCGCGGGTCTGCGCACGGGAAGCGGTGCCGATCACGTTGAGCCCGGTCAGTTGACTGGCCAGTTGCGTCAGGATCGAGCCGACGCCACCGGCTGCTCCGACGATCAGCAGGCTCTGGCCTTCATCGGTGTTGCCTTCGCGAATCTGCAGGCGCTCGAACAGCAATTCCCACGCGGTAATCGCCGTCAGCGGCAGGGCTGCGGCTTCGGCAAAACCCAGCGACTTGGGCATATGGCCGACGATCCGCTCATCGACCACGTGCAGTTCACTGTTGCCGCCGGCGCGGGCGATGGAGCCGGCATAAAAGACCTTGTCGCCGGCCTTGAACAGCGTCACTTCGCTGCCGACGGCCTTGACCACACCGGCCACGTCCCAGCCGAGCACTTTTGCCGCGCCGTTTTCAGGGGCCACGTTCTGCCGCACTTTGGTATCGACCGGGTTGACCGAAATGGCTTTGACTTCCACCAGCACGTCGCGCGGGCCGGCGACCGGTTCTGGCAGTTCGATGTCTTGCAGGGCTTTTTCGTCGCTGATCGGCAGGGAGGCGTAGTAGGCAATGGCTTTCATGGGTGGACTCCAGAAGTGGGGACAACGATGGGACAGATGATTGGCTATTTCTCTGCAAGATAAAACCGGCTAAAACAGCAGTCTCTTTCAATATTTTTTTGATAATCGGGGCTGAGGATGCTGCGTTTCGATGACTTGCAGTTGTTTGTTCGCGCGGCGGATCTGGGCAGTCTGTCGGCGGCGGCGCGGGTGATGGACATGTCGGCGGCGGTCGCCAGTGCGGCGTTGAAGCGAATCGAACAGCAGCTGGGCGCACGCCTGCTGGCTCGTTCGACGCGCAGCCTGCGCCTGACGGCCGAGGGCGAGGGCTTTCTCGAATACGCCCGGGCGGCGCTGAGCAATCTCGACGAGGGCCGGCGTCTGCTGGCCAGCGGGCAGGATCAGGTCAGCGGGATTCTGCAGCTGTCGGCGCCGTCGGATTTCGGGCGCAATCTATTGCTGCCCTGGCTCGATGATTTCCAGCGCGCACATCCGAAACTGACGGTACGCCTGTTATTGGGGGACCGCATCGCCGACCTGTTCCGTCAGCCGGTGGACATCGCCTTGCGTTATGGCGAACCGGAAGACTCCAGCCTGATCGCCTTGCCCATCGCTGCGCATAACCGCCGCGTGCTCTGTGCCTCCCCGGCCTATCTGGCGCGGTATGGTGAACCGCGCCAGCTCGAACAACTGGCCCAGCACAATTGCCTGTTGTACATGCTTGGCAGCCGCGTCCACGACCATTGGAGTTTCCACGACGGCAAACGTGAAGTCGGCCTGACGGTCAGCGGCGACCGCTTCAGCGATGACGCGGACGTGGTGCGCTTATGGGCCGTGGCGGGGGCGGGCATTGCCTACAAATCCTGGCTGGACGTGGGCGCCGACGTGCTGGCGGGGCGCCTCAAAGTGCTGTTGCCGGAGTTGCTGTGCGAGCGCGCTCCGCTGAATTTGTTGTGCGCCCATCGCGCCCAATTGAGTAAGCCGGTGAACCTGCTGAGGGAAATGCTCGCCAGTCGATGCGCCGATTTGAGTAGTCAATTTCCCGCTTTCCCGAGAGTTGATCATTAGTCGCAGGTAAATAGAGAAATTTCTCTCAGGAACAATCACCACCCGTGCAGGCCCCGTTACAGGACGCGGCGCCCATCCCGCTTATACTAGCGTCCGCCTCAAGCCAGTACGCAAACCCCGGCCCGGACACCGTCCGGCCGACCGGGCGCTGTTTAATGTCTGCCAGCGCCACCGCGGCGAGATCAGTGCCGCAGGCTGCTGAGCCAATGGCCTGCCTTGCCCCGGTTCAGGGTGATGCGCGCGCCTTGGCCGATGCCCCATTACTGGTCAAGATGTCTCCGAGCAGTAGACGATACGATTCCACAGGGAGTGAATACATGGAACATGCACCTTGCATCAGCCAGATCGCCACGCTGCTGGCCGATCCCAAGCGCAGCGCGATGATGTGGGCGTTGATGGATGGCTCGGCCCGCCAATCCGAGGAGCTGGCGTTGCTGGCAGGGTTGTCACCATCCTCGGCGAGCGCGCATCTGGCGCGTCTGTCCACTGGCGGTCTGTTGAAGGTCGAAGTCCGTGGTCGCAAACGCTTTTTCCGTCTCTCGGCACCCGAGGTCGGCGCCGCCATCGAAGCGCTGGCCAGCGCCACCATCGCCAGCGCACCACGGGACATTCCCGAGATTTTCAAACGCACCACACCGATGGCCAAATCCCAGGCGGCACCTTCTTCGCTGTTGCGCGCACGCTTTTGCGATGACCACCTGGGCGGCACGCTGGCCGCTGACCTGTATCAGCGACTGCTCGACGTCGGCTGGATCGAACAGTTTGAGCAACGCGTAGTGGTCACCCACAAGGGCGCGAAACAGCTGGCCGGTCGCGGGGTTTTCATCCAGGCACTGGCACACCGCAATGTGCAGGTGGCCTGCGCCTGTCCGGACTGGAGCGAGCGACGCCCACACCTGGGCGGCTCTCTCGGCGCGGCGCTGCTGCAGTTGTTCATGCAGTCGGGATGGCTGACCTTGCCCAATGACTCCAGAGCCCTGCAATTGACGGCCACAGGCCAGCGTGAATTGCAGCGGTTTGCCCGGGAAACCGAGCTGGAAATGGCGTGATAGAGCATTCGTGATCGACGTCAGGCCGTCCCGGCGTCGCCTACGACTGCGAGCAGGTCGCATTCAGTACGACCTCTGAATCACCATCGCGCACACTCGATCCGGGGAATTTCCGGATGGGGGAGCACGATATGGACACTCAACGCTTTAGCGCGGCAGAACGCCTGGAACGTCTGCCACTGAGCGGGTATCACCGCATCATTTTCATCATTATTGCTTTGGCGTTCTTCTTCGACTCCATGGACCTGGCGATGATGACGTTCCTGCTCGGCTCGATCAAAAGCGAATTCGGCCTGAGCAGCGCGCAAGCCGGCCTGCTCGCCAGTTCGAGTTTTTTCGGCATGGTGCTGGGGGCGTCGCTGTCGGGCCTGCTCGCCGACCGTTTCGGCCGCAAGCCGGTGTTCCAGTGGAGCATCGTGTTGTGGGGCGTCGCCAGTTACCTGTGCTCGACGGCGCAAACCGTCGAGATGCTCACGCTGTTCCGCATCCTGTTGGGAATCGGCATGGGCATGGAGTTTCCCATCGCTCAGTCGATGTTGTCGGAGCTGATTCCGGCGCAACGACGCGGACGCTACATTGCCCTGATGGATGGTTTCTGGCCGTTGGGGTTTGTTGCGGCCGGGGTGCTGTCGTATTTCCTGCTGCCAGTTATTGGCTGGCGCGACATCTTTCTGGTGCTGGCGGTGCCGGCGGTGTTTGTCCTGGCGATCCGTTTCTTTATCCCCGAATCGCCGCGCTGGCTGGAACAGGCCGGGCGGCATGAGGCGGCAGACAAGGTCTTGGCCGCGATCGAACAGCGCGTGCGCGCATCGCTCGGTGTCACCACGTTGCCCGAGCCGGTGAGTTTGCCGCGGACGGTGACGCCACCGGGCAGCTTTTTCTCGGCCCTCAAGCAAATCTGGTCGGCGCAATACCGCCGCCGCACGACGATGATCTGGAGTTTGTGGTTTTTCGCGCTGTTGGGTTTTTACGGCCTGACGTCGTGGCTCAGTGCATTGCTGCAACAGTCGGGTTTCGCCGTGACCCAGTCGGTGTATTACACGGTGCTGATCTCGCTCGGCGGGATTCCCGGGTTTCTGATGGCGGCGTGGCTGGTCGAGCGCTGGGGGCGCAAACCGGTGTGCATCGTCACCTTGCTCGGCGGTGGGGTGATGGCGTTTTTCTATGGCCAGAGCGCGGTGTTCGGCGGCAACGTGGCACTGCTGATCAGTACGGGGCTGCTGATGCAGTTTTTCCTGTTCGGCATGTGGGCGGTGCTCTACACCTACACGCCCGAGTTGTATCCAACCTCGGCGCGGGCGACCGGTTCGGGGTTTGCCTCGGCGATTGGCCGGGTCGGCTCATTGCTCGGGCCGTTGGTGACCGGGCTGGTGTTTCCGATAACCGGGCAGGGCGGGGTGTTTGCGCTGGGGGCGTTGTGTTTTGCGATCGCGGCGGGGGTGGTGTGGCTGTTCGGGATGGAAACGCGGGGCAAGACGCTGGAGGAGCTGACTGAAACCCAAGTCGCAGGCTGAACACAAATCCAATTGTAGGAGTGAGCCTGCTCGCGATGGCGGTGTGTCAGATACAGATGTTTCGACTGACACGACGCAATCGCGAGCAGGCTCACTCCTGCAAAGGGTTATGCGCTGAGGTTTACGGTTTTACCAGACGCGCATCCAGGCTGTTTTGCGCCAGGCGCTTGGCCTGATCCTGGGTCATGCCCAGGTGTTCGTACAACGCATGGAAGTTCTCGGTGACATAACCGCCGAAGTACGCCGGGTCATCGGAGTTCACCGTGACCTTCACCCCACGCTCGAGCATGTCGAGGATGTTGTGCTGCGACATATGATCGAACACGCAGAGCTTGGTGTTCGACAGCGGGCACACGGTCAGCGGGATCTGCTCGTCGATGATCCGCTGCATCAGGCGCTCGTCCTCGATGGCGCGCACGCCATGGTCGATGCGCTGGATTTTCAGCAGGTCGATCGCTTCCCAGATGTACTCCGGCGGACCTTCTTCACCGGCGTGGGCGACGGTCAGGAAACCTTCGTGGCGAGCACGGTCGAACACCCGCTGGAATTTGCTTGGCGGGTGGCCCATCTCGGAACTGTCGAGGCCGACGGCAACGAAGGCGTCACGGAACGGCAGCGCCTGATCGAGGGTTTTCTGTGCTTCGTCTTCGCTCAGGTGGCGCAGGAAACTGAGGATCAAACCGCTGGTGATGCCCAGTTGCTGCTCGCCATCCTTCAGCGCCGCGGCGATACCGTTGAGCACCACTTCGAACGGGATGCCCCGGTCGGTGTGGGTCTGCGGGTCGAAGAACGGCTCGGTGTGAATCACGTTCTGCGCCTTGCAGCGCAACAGGTAGGCCCAAGTCAGGTCGTAGAAATCCTGGGAGGTGCGCAGCACGTCGGCGCCCTGGTAATACAGGTCGAGGAATTCCTGCAGGTTGTTGAAGGCGTAAGCCTTGCGCAGGGTTTCGACGTCGCTCCACGGCAGGGCGATCTTGTTGCGTTCGGCCAGGGCGAACAGCAGCTCGGGCTCCAGCGAGCCTTCCAGGTGCAGGTGCAGTTCAGCCTTGGGCAAGGCGTTGAGCCAGTCGTACATATGCTTTTCTCATCAGGTGCAATGACGGCATTCTACAGATGCTCGCCGAAACAATTGGCAAAACCTGACCAAGCGATCCATCAGACCGCTTCCTGCTCGCGACGATAGGCGTAGGTGTCGGCAAAGCGCGACAGCAGGAATTCGGCGCAGGTGGTGGTCGGATATTTCGCCGGGTGTTGTGAGTCCTGGCAACCGGGCAGGCATTCGATGCGCGTGTCCGGGTGCGGCTCGGCGAAGAACGGCATTGAGTAGCGATCCACCCCCAGCGGGCTGATCACCCGGTGCGGTGTCGAGCGATAACGGTCGTTGCTCCAGCGCGCCATCATGTCGCCGAGGTTGACCACGAAGGTGCCTTCGATGGGCGGCGCATCAATCCAGTCGCCATTGACGTTTTTCACCTGCAGGCCGCCGGCGCTGTCCTGATAGAGCAGGGTGATGCAGCCATAATCGGTGTGCGCCCCGGCGCCTTGCTGCTCGGCGCTGCTGGCGGTGTGGCGCGGCGGGTAGTGGATCATGCGCAGCACGCTGACCGGCTCATTGAAGCGCGAGTCGAAGAAATCACGCTCGATGCCCAGCGCAATGGTCATCGCCCGCAACAGGGTTTGCGCCAGCGCCTGCATGTCGAGGTAATGCTGCTCCATCAAGGCTTCCCAGCCTGCTTGCGCCGGATGGCGATTGGGCCCGCGCAGCGGTTTTTCCGCGAGCACGTCTGGATGATCGGCCGGCAGGTGCAAGCCCATGTCGAAGGTTTCTTTGAGGTCGCTGGGTTTGTCCGGGTCGAGCTGCTCGGTGGCGATAGCGCCGTAGCCGCGATGATGGCGGGTCTGGGTGATGTCGATCCTGAGTTTTTCTTCGGCCGGTTGTGCGAAAAAGCGCTGCGCGTGATCGAGCAGGGCGGCGATGCGTTGCGTGGAAATCGGATGGCCCTTGATGTAGAAGAAGCCCCATTCGCGGCAGGCCTGGTCGATGTGCCCGGCCACGGCGGGCCAGGCGTGTTCGTCGTTGGAGTAGAGCGGGCTGATGTCGATGATCGGAAGCTGATCCATACGCAATCCTTGAATACGCTGAAACTCAAATGTGGGAGCTGGCTTGCCAGCGATAGCGGTCTGACAGGCAACAATGATGTTGAATGTGATGGCCTCATCGCTGGCAAGCCAGCTCCCACAGGGTCCGTGTCGTTAGTAAAAGTTACTTCGGCATCTCGGCCTTCATCCCTTCAACGTAGTAGTTCATCGACGCCAGTTCGGCATTGGTCGCACTCACGCCCGCCGGGATTTTCTCCACGCCGGCCTGATCCTTGATCGGCCCGGTGAACGGCTGCAATGCACCGCTCTTGATGTCGGCGATGATCTGCTCGGCCTCGGCCTTCACCGGGGCCGGCACCAGATCGCTGATCGGCAGTTCAACCGTGCCTTCCTTCAGTCCACCCCAATAATCCTGCGACTTCCACGTGTGGTCGATCACGCTTTGCGTGGCCTGAATGTAGTGCGGCGCCCAGTCGTTGACAATCGAGGTCAGCACCGCTTTCGGACCGAAGTGCGCCATGTCCGAGGCGTAGCCCACGGCGTATACGCCGCGCCGTTCGGCGGCCTGGATCGGCGCCGGGCTGTCGGTGTGCTGAAACACCACGTCCACGCCCTGATCGATCAGTGCGTTGGCGGCGTCGGCTTCCTTGCCCGGATCGAACCACGAGTTGACCCACACCACTTTGATTTCGGTGCCGGGGTTGTACTTGTTCAGGGCCAACTGGATGGCGTTGATGTCGCGGATCACTTCGGGAATCGGGAAGGAGGCGACGTAGCCGATCTTCTTGGTCTTGGTCATCTTCGCGGCGAGGAAGCCACCGACATAACGGCCTTCATAAGTACGCGCGAGGTAGGTGCCGAGGTTCTTGTCCTGCTTGTAGCCGGTGGCGTGTTCGAAGGTCACCTTGGGAAACTGTTTGGCGACTTTCAGCGTCGGGTTCATGTAGCCGAACGAGGTGGTGAAGATCAGGTCGTAGTTATCCTTGGCCATGTTGCGGATCACCCGCTCGGCGTCGGCCCCCTCGGCGACGTTTTCCACGTAGTTGGTGGTGATTTGTCCGCCGAGTTTTTCGGCGAGGGCCTTGCGCCCCTGTTCATGCTGATACGTCCAGCCGTGGTCGCCGATCGGGCCGATGTAGACGAAACCGACCTTCAGCGGATCGGCAGCGCTGGCGCTCAGGCTGATCCCCAGCCCTATGGCGGCGCACAGCAGTTTGTGCAGCGGACGTATTTGCATGAATTGGAGCTCCTTTTGTTGTGTGTGGTCGAGGGCAATGCAAATTGCTGACCAACAGGACAACAAACGGCTCGAATCTGTATGAAGGCCATCGCGAGCAGGCTCACGCCTGCAGGGGACCGCATTCCTCTGTAGGCGTGAGCCTGCTCGCGACAGGGCCTGCAAGGCCAATAAAAGTGCACCTGCCAAAGTACCGCTATCAGTTGGTGCGCTAAGGTGTAACGAAACGTTAGCGCCGCGCCGCAGTCAGTAGCTCATTCGAACCTCTCGGCAAAAAGGCCCGCCATGCTCACGATTCTCAAGCAAGAAAGCTTTCTGCTGCTGGCGGTGATTGCCGCGTGCATCGCCTACCCGCTGGAACACTGGATGCTGCACAGCGGCCAGATCGTCGCGCTGATGTCTGGCCTGGTATTGATCGCCTTCATCGTCGCCGCCTCGATGCGCGTCGCCCATCACGCCGAACTGCTCGCGGAAAAAGTCGGCGACCCCTACGGCACGATGATCCTGACCCTCGCCGCGGTGCTGGTGGAAGTGGTGATTCTGGCGATCATGATGAGCAACGAGGCGTCGGCCACACTGGTGCGCGACACGATCTATTCGGCGGTGATGCTCGACATCAACGGCATCCTCGGCCTCGCCGCGTTGATGGGCGGACTCAAGCACGGCGAGCAGTCGTACAACGACGATTCGGCGCGCAGCTACAGCGTGATGATCCTCACCGCCATGGGCGTTTCGATGGTGGTGCCGGAGTTTATTCCGGCGGCCAACTGGAAGATTTATTCGGCGTTCACCATCGGCGCGATGGTGGTGCTTTACGCGTTGTTCCTGCGTATGCAGGTGGGCCCGCACAGTTACTTTTTCAGCTACAGCTACCCGGACAAGCGCCGCAAGAAAGAGCCGGTGGAGGAGGCGCAGAAACCGCTGAGCCTGGCGTGGTCGATCGGCATTCTGGTGTTCGGGGTGGTGGTGATCGGCGCGCTGGCCGAAGTGATGTCCAAGACCCTCGATCTGGGTCTGGAAGGCACAGGCGCACCGCCCGTGATCACGGCGATTCTGGTGGCGGCGATTTCGGCGGCGCCGGAGATTTTGACTGCGTTGCGTGCGGCGTTGGCCAACCGCATGCAATCGGTGGTGAACATTGCGATGGGGGCGTCACTGTCGACGGTGATCCTGACCGTGCCGGTGATGGAGGCGATGGCGCTGTACACCGGCCAGCCATTTCAAATGGCGATGACCCCGGTGCAGACGGTGATGATCTTCATCACGCTGATCGTCAGCGCGATCAACCTGAATGACGGCGAGACCAATGCCATCGAAGGCATGACGCACTTTGTGCTGTTTGCGACCTTCATCATGTTGTCGCTGCTGGGCCTTTAAGCCCACCACCCAACATTTGCAGGAGTGAGCCTGCTCGCGATAGCTGAGTGTCAGTCGAGATATTCATACCTCATACACCGCAAATGCGAGCAGGCTCACCCCTGCAGGGTTTAACCCGCTTGGGATCAGGTCCCGGCGATCAACTGCCGAGCCGCCTGGCTGTGATCAGCGATCAGGCCTTTGAGGTCCAGCCCTTCGACCTGACCATCCACCACGCGCCACTTGCCACCGATCATCACCCGATCCGCGCGATCCGCACCGCACAACAACAGTGCCGAAACCGGATCATGGCTGCCGGAGAAACGCAGCTCATCAAGCTTGAACAATGCCAGATCCGCTTGTTTGCCCACCGCCAGTTCACCAATGTCGGTACGCCCCAAGAGGCTTGCCGAGCCTTTGGTTGCCCAGCCCAGCACGCGTTCCGGGGTGATCTTTTCCGCGCCGTAGCGCAGACGCTGGATGTACAGCGCCTGCCGCGCTTCGAGGATCATGTTCGACGCATCGTTAGAGGCCGAGCCGTCCACGCCCAGACCAAACAGCGCACCGGCATCGGTCAAGTCGATACTCGGGCAGATGCCGGACGCCAGGCGCATGTTCGAGCTCGGGCAATGGCAGATACCGGTGCCGGCCTGGCCGAGGCGGGCGATTTCGTCCGGGTTGAAGTGGATGCCGTGGGCCAGCCAGGTACGCGGGCCGAGCCAGCCGACGCTGTCCAGATAATCCACGGTGCGCAGACCGAAGCGCTGCAGGCAGAAGTCTTCTTCGTCGAGGGTTTCCGCCAGGTGCGTGTGCAGGCGCACGTCGAGTTGGTTCGCCAGTTCGGCGCTGGCCGACATGATTTCCGGGGTTACCGAGAACGGCGAGCACGGCGCCAGAGCGATCTGGATTTGCGCACCGTCGCCACGCTCGTGGTACTCGTGAATCAGGCGCTGACTGTCGTCGAGAATCACCTGGCCTTCCTGCACGGTTTGCTGCGGTGGCAGGCCGCCGTCCTTCTCGCCGAGGCTCATCGAGCCACGGGTAAGCATGGCGCGCATGCCCAGTTCACGCACGGTTTCGACTTGCACGTCGATGGCGTTTTCCAGACCGTCCGGGAACAGGTAGTGGTGGTCGGCGGCGGTGGTGCAACCCGACAGCAACAGCTCGGCCAACGCCACTTTCGTCGCGAGGGCGAGTTTTTCCGGGGTCAGCCGCGCCCACACCGGGTACAGGGTTTTCAGCCACGGGAACAGCGGCTGATTGACCACCGGCGCCCAGGCGCGCGTCAGGGTTTGATAGAAATGATGGTGGGTGTTGATCAGGCCCGGCAGGATCACATGCTCGCGGGCATCGAACACTTCATTGCACGGGGCGGACGGTTGTTGACCGGCTGCCAGCACTTCGACGATCACGCCGTCTTGCAGCACCAGACCGCCACGGGCATCGAGCGCATTGGCCGTGAAAATGGCGAGGGGATTTTTTAACCAGGTACGGGTCGCGGGCATGTTGCCGGCTCCTCTGAAAGTGGGGTTCAGGGTTGCCAGCTCAGTGTTGCCCTGTCTGCTGATCCAGGGTCGCCGCGAAGGACGAGGCGCGCAGTTTCAAACAAATCGCGGCATCGGGCAAGCCCAACCCGACAGGACAACTCACATCCCTGTGGGAGCTGGCTTGCCCGCGATGGCGGCGGATCAGCCACCTCATGCGGAGACTGACACGCCGTCATCGCGGGCAAGCCCGGCTCCCACAGGATTTGCTTTGCTCACCAGGGAATGGTTTCACCCTTGTAGTTGATGAAGTGATGCCCACCCTTGCCGGTGTACGCATTCACCTGACCAATCAGCCCGCGAGTGCTGGTGTCCACGTCAAGGTCGGCACCTTCACCGCCCATGTCGGTCTTCACCCAGCCCGGGTGCAGCGACAGCACCGTGAGTTTCTGCTCGCCCAATTGCGTGACGAAACTGTTGGTCATCGAGTTCAGCGCGGCCTTGCTCGCTTTGTACAGCGCCAGTTCCGGCGCGTCGGGTACGGTGACGCTGCCCAGCCCGGAACTCATGAACGCCAGTACACCGCTGCCGTCGCGGATCTGCCCGACAAAGCGCTGCGCCAGATTGATCGGCGCCACCGCGTTGGTGAAGAACAACTGGCCGACTTCGGCCAGTGTCGCGCCACCCGGGGTCTGCACCTCCGGGCCTTTGACCCCGGCGTTGACGAACAGCAGGTCGAAGGTTTCGCCCTTGAGCTGTTGGCTCAGGGCGATCACGGCTTGCTGATCATCCATGTCGAGCTTTTCGATCTGCACGTTGCCCAGTGCTTTCAGCGCCTCGGCGTTCGCAGGATTGCGAACCGTGGCGGTGACTTGCCAACCGTCGGCCAGCAGGGTTTTCACCAGGCCCAGGCCGAGGCCGCGGGAGGCGCCGATGATCAGTGCGTGCTTGGCAGGATTAAGTGCGGACATGATGGGCGTTCCTTGAAAGTTGAAAGATCACGGGTTCAATGGACAGCGTTGACCGAGCCGATGCTGCAATTCGTGGCGCAGCTCGCCGAGCTCGGCCATGCGGGTTTCGACCAACTTGAGCTTGTCTTGCAGCAGTTGCGTGACAGTAGTATCGGGGTTCGGCGATTGCCACAACGCGCCAACGCTGCTGCCGATCTCGCCGAGGGTAAAGCCCAGGCGCTGCGCCGTTTTGATGTAGAGCACCAGTTGCACCATCTCCGGCGGATAGTCGCGATAACCGTTGGCGCTGCGTCGTGCCGCGATCAATCCGCGCTCTTCGTAAAAACGCAACGTGTCACGACTGACATCGCAGGCCTGGGCTAACTCACCGATGCGCATCTTGCAGATCTCGAAAGTGTTTGACCCTGGAGCATACTCCAGGCTTTAGCGTGGTTGCTCCCTGAATTTTCGGAGCAAG
This sequence comes from Pseudomonas monsensis, assembly GCF_014268495.2. Taxonomy (NCBI): domain Bacteria; kingdom Pseudomonadati; phylum Pseudomonadota; class Gammaproteobacteria; order Pseudomonadales; family Pseudomonadaceae; genus Pseudomonas; species Pseudomonas monsensis. The sequence goes on from NZ_CP077087.1 coordinate 1,041,811, forward strand.
GATGATGTGGACTTCAACGCAGTATCGGCAGTTGGTGCGCGGCAGTGCCTGGTATGACTTGATCGTGACGGCGGCGTTTGTCACACCGTGGAGTTTTGCTGTGTTGCATGGGTTATTGACGGCGCTGAGTCAGGCGCTGGATCTGCCCGGCGAGCTGCCGCCGTTCGAACCTGTGCATCGGTTGATGGCTAATTTGTTCGGTTCGGTGGTGTGCATGTGGGCGGTGCTGCGGATTCGTGATCCACAGCAGATTTATGGGCGCTATGACGCGGTGACGCGATTTCTGTTCGCCGCGTGGCTGGCGTATGCCTTGGCCCACGGCGCCAGTTCGTTGGTGGTAGGTTTTCTGGTCCTTGAACTGGCGTGGGGTATTGCTCAGGTGTTGCCTGTGAGTAAGTCTTCGCGAGCAGGCTCGCTCCCACAGGAAATGGGTATCACCTCACATTCCTGAGTCGGGCGCGGAAAATGTGGGAGCGGGCCTGCTCGCGAAGAGGCCCGCTCACACACTAATCAATGGCCGGCCTGCCACGGCTGCCCCAACGACACCGGCGCATACAACCGAGTCCGCACCGCATCGCGCGACAACAGCACCAACACCACAATCGTCGCCACATACGGCAGCATCGCCAGCAGACTCGACGGAATCGCCAGCCCCAGCCCCTGCGCCACCAGGTGCAGGATGCTGGCGAGGCCGAACAGGTACGCTCCGAGCAACAGGCGCCACACCCGCCAACTGGCAAACACGACCAGTGCCAGGGCGATCCAGCCGCGCCCGGCGGTCATGTTCTCGGCCCACATCGGCGTGTATGCCAGCGACAGATACGCCCCGGCCAACCCGGCCATCGCCCCGCCGAACAGCACCGCCAGGGTGCGCACGGTCAGTACCGGCAACCCCATCGCACTGGCGGCATCCGGATTTTCGCCGACTGCCTGAATGATCAACCCGACACGACTCTTGATGAGCACCCAGGCCACCAGCGCAAACAGGGCGAACGACAGGTACACCAGCAGATCCTGGGCAAACAGCATCCGCCCGATCAGCGGAATTGCACTCAAGTACGGAATCGCCAACGGCTCGAAGCCGGCCAGTGGTTTACCGACCCAGGCCGCACCAACAAACGTCGACAGTCCCACACCAAAAATCGTCAGGGCCAGGCCGGTCGCTACCTGATTGGCGTTGAACACCAGCGCCACCAGGGCAAACAGCGACGACAACAGCATGCCGGCGAGCATCGCCAGCAACACACCCAGCCACAGGTTGCCGCTGTTCAGTGCCACGATAAAACCGATGACAGCGCCAAACAGCATCATCCCTTCCTGGCCGAGGTTGAGCACGCCGCTCTTCTCGCAGATCAGTTCACCCAGCGCCACCAACAACAGGGGGGTGCCGCAACGCACCATGGCGTAGAAAATATTGCTCAGCAGATCAATGTCCATCACAGCGCTCCGGCGGTTACGGCAGTGGTCGAGGTGCGCCGTGCCCAGCGCTGTTTCAGGCGTGGCCGATAGAGAATCAGCACGTCACAGGCGAGCAGGAAAAACAGCATCATGCCCTGGAACAACTGGGTGATCGCTTGCGGCAGGTTGAGGGTCATCTGCGCATTTTCGCCACCGATGTACAGCAGCGCCATCAGCAGGCTGGAGAACAGAATGCCGATTGGATTCAGGCGCCCGAGAAACGCCACGGTAATCGCCGCGTAGCCATACCCCGGCGACACCTGTGGCACCAGTTGACCGATCGGCCCGGTCACTTCGCAGACTCCGGCCAGCCCGGCCAAACCGCCGCTGATCAATAGCGCCAGCCAGATCAGCCGTTTCTCGCGAAAACCGACAAACCCCGCTGCACGCTTGTCCAGCCCAAGCACTTTGATCTGGAAGCCGACAAAGCTTTTCTTCAACAGCACCCACACCGCGACCAACGCGAGCAGGGCGAAATACACCCCGGCATGTACACGGCCATCCTCCATCAGCAACGGCAGACGACTGGCGTCACCGAACATCGCCGACTCGGGAAAGTTGAACCCGGCCGGGTCCTTCAGCGGCCCGTGCACACAGAACAGCAACAGGTTCAGCGCGATGTAATTGAGCATGATGCTGGTGAGGATTTCATTGGCGTTGAAGCGCGTGCGCAACCACGCCGTCAGCCCGGCCCACGCGGCACCGGCAAGGGTGCCGGTGAGCAGGATCAGCACCAGCGCCCAGCGGCTTTGCATGTCGATGATGTTCACCGCCAACGCACTGCCGGCGAGTGCGCCAAGCAACAGTTGACCTTCGGCACCGATGTTCCAGATGCGCGCCTGATAAGCCACGGCCAGCCCGAGTGCGCAGAGCAGAATCGGCAACGCCTTGACCAGCAATTCGGAGACGCCATACAGGTCGCTGACCGGTGCAATCAACAGGGTGTGCAAGGTGTGCAGCGGATCATGACCGAGGGCCATAAACAGCAGCGAACCGCAGCCCAGTGTCAGGAGCGCCGCCAACAGCGGCGAGCACCACAGCATCAGGCGCGATTGCTGGCCACGGGGTTCGAGGGAAAGCAGCATGTGAATAACTCCGTTAAGCCGTGGCGGATGAAGGGGGATTGTCGAACTGGCCGGCCATCCAGCCGCCGACATCGCTCAATAAAGTGTCCGCCGTGTTGTGCAGGGCTGACAGGCGTCCCCCGCACAATGCACCGAGGCGGTCGCTGATCTGGAACAGTTCGTCGAGGTCTTCGGAGATCACCAGAATCGCCGCACCGGCATCGCGCAACGCGATCAGCGCACGGTGGATCGTCGCGGCCGCGCCGACATCCACGCCCCAGGTCGGGTGCGCGGCAATCAGCAGCTTCGGTTGCTGGAGGATTTCCCGACCGATGATGAATTTCTGCAGATTGCCGCCGGACAGGCTGCGCGCAGCGGTTTGTGTATCCGGGGTTTTTACGCCGAAACGCTGAATGATCTGCTGAGCGAGGGCTTCGACTTTGCCGCGCGCGATCAAGCCGTTGCTGACCAGCCCTTGTTGAAACGCCGTCAGCAGGGCGTTGTCCGCCAGACTCAGTTCCGGCACCGCGCCATGCCCGAGACGGTCGGCGGGGACGAATGCCAGACCGAGTTTGCGTCGTGCATCCGGGCGTAAATCGGCGACCGCGTGTTCGCCAAACCGAATCGTCGCGGCCTCGGCGCGGGGCAGGGTGTGCTCACCGCTGAGCAGGGCCAGCAGTTCATCCTGCCCATTGCCCGCCACCCCGGCGATGCCGACAATTTCACCGCTGCGCACTTGCACGTCGATATCGCTGAGTGAGCAGCCGAACGGGTCCGGGTTGTGCCAGCTCAAGCCCGCCACCTGTAAAAACGCCGCGCCGCCACTGACTTTCGGGTAGTCGCCGATCAACGCCGCCGCCTCGCCCACCATCAGTTGCGCCAGCTGTTGATCCGAGCATTCGGCCGGTACGCAATGCCCGGCCACGCGGCCGCCGCGCAACACTGTGGCGCTGTGGCACAAGGCGCGCACTTCCGCGAGTTTGTGGCTGATAAACAGAATGCTGCAGCCCTCGGCCGCGAGGCGGCGCAGGGTGACAAACAGGTCGTCGGCTTCTTGCGGTGTCAGCACCGAGGTCGGTTCGTCGAGGATCAACAGGCGAATGTCTTGCATCAGGCAGCGCACAATCTCCACCCGTTGTCGCTCGCCGATCGACAGGCTGTGGACAAGTCGCTCCGGCTCCAGCGCCATGCCGTAGCGCCGTGAGACTTCACGGATCTTCGGCTCCAGCTGTTTCGGCGTGCCGGCCTTCGCGCCCATTGCCAGGGCAATGTTTTGCGCCACGCTGAGGGTTTCGAACAACGAGAAATGCTGGAACACCATGCCGATCCCCAGTTGCCGCGCTTGCGCCGGGTTGCGCACGGTCACGCGCTGACCGTGCCAGTGCATTTCGCCGGCGTCGGCCTGGGTGACGCCGTAAATGATCTTCATCAACGTGCTCTTACCGGCGCCGTTTTCACCGAGCAGCGCATGGATTTCCCCGGGTGCGATCGTGAGATCAAGGGCGTCGTTGGCCAGACAACCGGGGTAGCGTTTGCTGATATGGCGCAGTTGCAGGCGCGGGAGGGGAGGCGCGATAGGCATGACAGGCTCGACTGGCTTGGAGTTGTGCCTGTGGATAAAGCAATTTCCTGGCCATTGAGTCAGGAACCGCCGGTGCCGCTGCATCAAGGCACCTTGGGTAGAGCATTCGCCGGCAAATCGCAGTGTTGCCTGGCACCAATGCAGAGCAAAGCCGTTGATCCGGCTCCAGTTTTGCCCGCTGGCAACTGATCAAAAAACGAACAATCGCGTGGGAGCTATGCAGAACCTGCGACTGCGCCAGCCATGAACGGGTTATCCACAGGTTGCTCCACAGTATTTGTGCGCAAGCTTCCCGCCGAGGCATAAGCACGGTGGTGCTTTCTTCCAATGGCGATAAACACGGCTAACTGATTGTTTCTGCGTGAAATTTCCGTTTCATTGCGAGGATTGAACGAAAAGTGAACAAACCGCGCAAAGCCACGTGACAGAAGGGTTACAGCGGTATGTGCTCAGGTTATCCACAGTTGGGTGCACAGCGGATGTGGGCAACTCTGGGGAATAAGGCATTTCGGGGTCGCCCCAAAAGATCGCAGCCGTGCTGTTAACGCTGCAGCAGAATCCGCCCGCGACTCAAATCCGCCAACTGCGTTTGCAGCAACTGAATCTGCGCCTCACCCACCGCCAGCTGCAATTCAACACCATTGGCGGTGAAGTGTTCTTCCACCACCAGGCCGCCCAGATCCGCCACTCGCAGCTTCACCAGCGGCAACTCGGCAAAGCCGCAGGCACAGCGCAGCGGCACGCGGCTGATCAACTCGGTTTTTTCCGCGTTTTGCAGGCACTTGTTCGCGCCGCCGCCGTAGGCTCGGGCCAATCCGCCAGTGCCCAGTTGAATGCCGCCGTACCAGCGGATCACCAGCACCGCGACCTGATCGCAATCCTGCGCCTCGATCGCCGCCAGAATCGGCCGGCCGGCGGTGCCACCGGGTTCGCCATCGTCGTTGCTGCGGTACTGGTCGCCGAGCTTCCACGCCCAGCAGTTATGCGAAGCGTTCAAGTCGCTGTGTTGCTCGAAGAACGCCTGCGCGTCGGCAGGGCTGCTGATCGGTGCGGCGAAGGTGATAAAGCGGCTTTTGCGAATCTCTTCGCGGTACTCGCACAAGCCGCTGAGGGTGAAAGGCATAAAACGTCTTATACAGAAGGAGTGAGGCCGCAGCCTTTGAGAATGATGCGGATCAGGTTGTTGCCGGCGTCTTCCATGTCCTGTTTGGTCAGCTTGCTGCGTCCGCTGACCCGACAGATCTGCGTGGCGAAGTCAGCGTAATGCTGCGTGCTGCCCCACAGCAGGAAGATCAGGTGTACCGGATCGACCGGGTCCATTTTGCCTGCATCTATCCACGCCTGAAACACGGCGGCCCGACCGTTGAACCAGGCGCGGTAATCCTGGTTGAAATATTCGCTCAGGCATTCGCCGCCGCTGATCACCTCCATCGCGAAAATCCGCGAGGCCTGTGGCTGGCGACGGGAGAACTCCATCTTGGCGCGAATGTAGCGAGTCAGCGCTTCGGCCGGATCGTCCTCGGCGGTGAGGGTGTTGAAGGTGCTGTCCCACAGCTCGATGATGTTGCTCAGTACCGCCACGTACAACCCCAACTTGTTGGTGAAGTAGTAATGCAGGTTCGCCTTGGGCAACCCGGCATTCTGGGCAATGGTGTTCATGCTGGTGCCTTTGTACCCGTGACGGGCGAACTCGTCTTCGGCGGCTTTGAGGATGGTCTCTTCGTTCTTCTGACGAATGCGGCTGGCGGGTTTGCCGCCGTGGGCTGGGACTTCAAAGGTCATAGGCACTTCCGGGTTTGTCTGTGGGTGCAACCAGTTGCGTTGATAGCGCACCCACAGGGATCCGACAAGTCCTGATGCAATAAAACCGTTACGCCTGTTCGATCTTGTTCAGTGGCGCCGGCACTTGTCTGGTCGTCGATTTGGACTCTGGCAGCAACAGGCAGAGGCTGATTGCCGTCAGGCCACCGCTGGTGATCGCCGAGTCGAACAGGTTCTGTACCAGTTTCGGCAGCAAGTGCAGCAGGTTCGGTTGCGCTGCGATGCCCAGGCCGACCCCGAACGACGTGGCAATAATCAACATGCTGCGTCGATCCAGCGGCGACTGCGCGAGGATGCGCACGCCGGCCGCCGCAACCGCACCGAACATCACCAGTGTTGCGCCGCCGAGCACCGGTTTCGGAATCTGTTGCAGCACCGCGCCGATCATGGGGAACAGGCCGAGACAGAACAGAATCGCGCCGATGTACAGCCCGACGTAACGGCTGGCCACGCCAGTCAACTGGATCACGCCGTTGTTCTGCGCGAACGTCGTATTGGGGAAGGCACTGAAGGTGGCAGCGATCAAGCAACTCACGCCGTCGCCCAATACACCGCCGCGCAAACGGCTTATATAAGAAGGGCCGCTGATGGGCTGGCGGGCGAGCATGCAGTTGGCTGTGAGGTCGCCGACGGTTTCGATGGTGCTGATCAGATAAATCAGCGCGACGGGCAGGAAAGCCGTCCAGTCGAAACTGAAACCGAACTTGAATGGCGTAGGAAGGCTGACCAGTGGCAAGTCAGGCAATGGCTGCGGCACCAGTTTCCCACTGAACCACGCGGCCAGACTGCCCAGCACCAAACCGATGATGATCGCCGAGAGTCTTACCCACGGCGTGTTCGAGCGGTTGAGCAGGATGATCGTCAGCAGCACGAACACCCCCAGTGCCAGATTGCCCGGTGCACCAAAGTCAGGTGCATTGAAACCACCGCCCAGGTCTGTGATGCCGACCTTGATCAGGCTGATGCCGATCAGGGTGATGACAATCCCGGTCACCAGCGGCGTCACGACCCGGCGCAATTGGCCAATGAAACGGCTGAGGACGATCTGCACCACGGCGCCGAAAAAGCACACGCCGAAAACCATCGCCAGAATGTCTTCCGGGCTGCCGCCGCGTTGCTTGACCAGAAACCCGGCCGAGAGCACCGCGCCAAGAAACGCAAAACTGGTGCCCTGCAAACAGATCATTCCGGCGCCGATCCCGAACGGGCGGCGCGCCTGAATAAAAGTGCCGACCCCGGACACCATCAGCGCCATGCTGATCAGGTAAGGCAGATGCGCGGTCAAGCCAAGCGCAGAGCCGATCACCAGCGGCGGGGTGATGATGCCGACGAAACTGGCGAGTACGTGCTGTAGCGCGGCAAGAATGGCGGCCAGGGGAGTGGGGCGATCGTCGAGGCCGTAGATCAGTTCGCTGGATGGTTCAGAATCTGGCTGCATGGTTTTGGTTTCTTGTTCAGGGATCGAGTTCACCCTTCACTGCAAAAACCTGTCCACTTGCTCAGCTTTATGGTTGTGCACCTTCCAATGCAGGAGTTGCCGAAGGCTGCGATCCTTTGATTTTGCTGTTCGAGGCCGAAGCGGTTGATCCTGGGTTTATATTTTCAACGCGTTGCCGCCAGGCTCTCGAGAAAGCTTTCCAGCACCAAATGAGGGCGCCTGCCCTTGCGCGTGACCGATGCAAGGCTCAGGTCGTAGAACCGCGTCGTCGATTTCAGCGCACGCAAGCGCCCTTGTTGAACCCACAGGCTGGCGTAATGATCCGGCAGATAACCGATATAACGCCCGGTCAAAATCAGAAACGCCATACCCTCACGGTCAGACGCACTGGCGGTGCAGTTGAGCGCCTGGTAATGCGCCTGAATCTCCGCCGGCAAACGAAACGTCGGGGCAATCGCGTCCTGGTCATTAAGGCGCTGGTCTTCCAGTTGCTTGTCATCGACATAAAACAACGGATGACCCACCGCGCAGTACAGCAGCGAGCGCTCGCTGTACAACGGCTGATACTCCAGCCCCGACAACGCACTGGCCTGGGGTACCACGCCGACATGCAGGCGGCCGTCGAGCACGCCTTGTTCGACTTCATTGGGGGCAATCATGCGGATCTGGATCTGCACGTCCGGCCCGCGTTCTTTCAATTGCGCCAGAGCGTGGGTGATGCGCATGTGGGGGAGGGTGACGAGGTTGTCGGTCAGGCCGATGATCAATTCGCCGCGCAGGTGCTGATGCAGGCCATTGACCTCGGTGCGGAAACTTTCCAGTGCACTTAACAGTTGCAGCGCCGACTGATAAACCTCACGCCCTTCTTCGGTCAGCGAGAACCCGGCGCGCCCGCGCTGGCATAGACGCAGGCCAAGGCGCTGCTCCAGATCGCTCATCTGCTGGCTGATCGCCGAGCGGCCGATGCCGAGCACGGTTTCTGCTGCCGAAAAGCCGCCGCACTCCACCACACTGCGGAAAATCCGTAGCAGGCGAATATCAAAGTCACTGACCTGAGCCAGTGGATCGGGGCGACGGCTGCTCATAATGTTGTGCTCATTGTTTAGCAGGGATCTAACTGAAGGTTAGAAAAGTTGGATTTCACCGACTTTATCGCCATGGCAATTTAGCTGCAACAACGCTTTCTATCTCCCTGACGCTTATGCCCTGCGAGGTTTTGCCCGATGAACATGCCTGAAAACGCGCCGTCGCCACTGGCCAGCCAACTGAAGCTGGACGCGCACTGGATGCCGTACACCGCCAACCGCAACTTCCAGCGCGATCCGCGTCTGATCGTCGGTGCCGAAGGCAGCTGGCTGTTCGATGACAAGGGCCGCAAGATCTACGATTCGCTGTCCGGTCTGTGGACCTGCGGTGCCGGTCATACCCGCAAGGAAATCCAGGAAGCCGTCGCCAAACAACTGGGCACTCTCGATTACTCGCCGGGCTTCCAGTACGGCCATCCGCTGTCGTTCCAGTTGGCCGAGAAAATCACTGACCTGACCCCGGGCAATCTGAACCACGTGTTCTTCACCGACTCCGGTTCCGAGTGCGCCGACACCGCGGTGAAAATGGTCCGTGCCTACTGGCGCCTGAAAGGTCAGGCGACCAAGACCAAAATGATCGGCCGTGCTCGTGGTTACCACGGTGTGAACATCGCCGGCACCAGCCTCGGCGGCGTCAATGGCAACCGCAAGCTGTTCGGTCAGGCGATGATGGACGTCGATCACCTGCCCCACACCTTGCTGGCCAGCAACGCGTTCTCCCGTGGCATGCCGGAGCAGGGCGGTATCGCCCTGGCCGATGAACTGTTGAAGTTGATCGAGCTGCACGACGCCTCGAACATCGCGGCGGTATTCGTAGAGCCAATGGCCGGTTCCGCTGGCGTACTGGTGCCGCCACAGGGTTATCTGAAGCGTCTGCGCGAAATCTGCGATCAGCACAACATCCTGCTGGTGTTCGACGAAGTGATTACCGGTTTTGGCCGCACCGGTTCGATGTTCGGCGCTGAAAGCTTTGGCGTGACCCCGGACCTGATGTGTATCGCCAAGCAAGTGACCAACGGCGCGATCCCGATGGGCGCAGTGATTGCCAGCTCCGAGATCTACCAGACCTTCATGAATCAGCCGACCCCGGAATACGCTGTCGAATTCCCGCACGGCTACACCTACTCGGCGCACCCGGTGGCGTGCGCCGCTGGCCTGGCGGCACTCGATCTGCTGCAAAAGGAAAACCTGGTGCAGAGCGTGGCCGAGGTTGCACCGCATTTCGAGAACGCGTTGCACGGCCTGAAAGGTTCGAAGAACGTCATCGACATCCGTAACTATGGCCTGGCCGGTGCGATCCAGATTGCCCATCGTGATGGCGACGCCATCGTGCGTCCGTTCGAAGCCGGCATGGCCCTGTGGAAAGCCGGGTTCTATGTGCGCTTCGGCGGCGACACCCTGCAGTTCGGCCCAACCTTCAACAGCAAGCCGCAAGACCTCGATCGTCTGTTCGACGCGGTTGGCGAAGTGCTGAACAAGCTCGACTGATTTACGCATGACCTGGAGCCGAGCTTGCTTGCGAAGGTGCACTGAAGCGCGCCAATGCAGTTCGGTTCCGACCCAAAGCTACCTATATATAGAAGGCGCTCCCTGGCGGGCGCCCAGCGTACAAAATTCAGGAGTCCCCCGATGAGCGTTATCCCGCATTTGATCAATGGCGAACTGGTGACCGAGAACGGTCGCGCGGTTGATGTGTTCAACCCGTCTACCGGTCAGGCGATCCACAAGCTGCCACTGGCCAGCCAGGCAACCATCCAGAAAGCCATTGATGCCGCCAAGGCTGCGTTCCCGGCGTGGCGCAACACGCCACCGGCCAAGCGCGCCCAGGTGATGTTCCGCTTCAAGCAACTGCTGGAGCAGAACGAAGCGCGCATCTCGCAATTGATCAGCGAGGAACATGGCAAGACTCTGGAAGACGCTGCCGGTGAATTGAAACGCGGTATCGAGAACGTCGAGTTCGCCTGCGCCGCCCCGGAAATTCTCAAGGGTGAGTACAGCCGCAACGTCGGCCCGAACATCGACGCCTGGTCGGACTTTCAGCCATTGGGCATTGTTGCCGGTATCACCCCGTTCAACTTCCCGGCGATGGTGCCACTGTGGATGTACCCGCTGGCGATCGTCTGCGGCAACTGCTTCATTCTCAAGCCATCCGAACGCGATCCAAGTTCGACCCTGCTGATCGCTCAACTGCTGCTGGAAGCCGGTCTGCCGAAAGGCGTGATGAGCGTGGTGCATGGTGACA